>NZ_JBDVJE010000037.1:0-74910 GCF_039939415.1 Polaribacter sp. | reverse complement strand
CTTAATGCAATTAAATCTGCACCTATTTCTTTAGAAAAATTTAATATGCCTTTTTCTACGGAAAGATCACTATACACGTTAATTTTATATTTAGGCAAATTAAATTCTTCTATAAAATCTTTTATTTTTTGTTTTGCTTCTGATGTCGATAGAAAGTTAGCAGGTGTATTTACCTTTAATAAATAAATTTTGCTATTAAAAGTTTTCGCAAAATGAACAACCTTACCAAAGACTTCTTTGTTTTCTTCTTTAAAATTAGAAGCAAAAACTAATTTTTTTAATTGAAAATGAGTATTATCTTTTTTTACAACAATAACAGGTCTTTTAGAATTTCTTACTACTTTTTCTGTATTAGAACCAATAATTATTTCTTCTAACTCAGAATGACCTTTAGATCCCATTATTATTAGATCAGCATCTATTTTATCTGCATATTTTTGTATACCTTCAAAAGGAGTATTTAATTTTATAAAATATTTAATTTTTATAGAATTACTAAATATGTTGTTTTTAAAATTTAATATTTTTTCTCTAATTTTTCTTAAATATAGCATAGATTCAGGAATACTAAATTTACTACTTGCAGCCATATCAATTACACCTTTAGGAACTTCAATTAAATGAATAAGATAAATTGTTGCATCTGTTTCTTTTGCAATTTTTGCTGCAATTTTAGAAGCGTATTCAGATGTTTTTGAAAAGTCTATTGGAACTAAAATATTTTTCATCTGGTAAAAATTTTAAAGTGAATATGATTATAACTAAAGTTACAAAAAATAATTGACTTAAACTTAGTTTGGTAAATCCCAAACATTTAGTATATTTGCACCGAAATTTATAATAAATGGAGAAGGAAGGGGACTTAGAAGTCCCCTCTTTTTATATTTTATTTTAAAAGTAAAAATGGACTACACTAAAGTAAAAGATTTAGTAGATGAAGCATTAGCACTGAATGATTCTTTGTATTTAATAGATTTAACTATTTCTGCAAACAATAAAATTCAGGTTACAGTAGATGGAGATAATGGAGTTCCTTTAAGCGAATGCATTAGAATAAGTAGAAGTGTAGATGGTAATTTTGATAGAGAAGAAGAAGATTTTTCGTTAGAAGTTACTACACCAGACATTGCACATCCGTTAAAAGATAAAAGACAATATTTAAAAAACATCAATAGAATACTTAAAGTAAAAACTTTAGAAGAAGAATTTGAAGGAACTTTAGTAGAAGCAGATGAAAATAAAATTGTTTTAAATTGGAAAGCAAGAGAACCAAAACCAATAGGAAAAGGAAAAGTAACTGTACAAAAATCAGTAACTTTAGACTATAAAGATATTAAAGAAGCAAAAGTTAAGATTGTATTTTAAGCAAGAATGTAATGGAGAATATAGCATTAATTGATTCGTTTTCAGAATTTAAAGATAATAAAAGTATAGACAGAGTAACGTTAATGTCTATTTTAGAAGAAGTTTTTAGAGCAGCCTTAAAACGTAAGTTTGGTTCTGATGATAATTTTGATATTATCATTAACCCAGATAAAGGAGATTTAGAAATTTGGAGAAATAGAATTGTTGTTGCAGATGGTTTTTCTGAAGATGATAATGAAGAGATTGAATTAGCTGAAGCAAGATTAATTGAACCCGATTTTGAAATTGGTGAAGATGTATCTGAAGAAGTAAAATTAATAGATTTAGGTAGAAGAGCTATTTTAGCATTACGTCAAAACTTAATATCTAAAATTTATGAACACGATAGCACAAACATATTTAAACACTTTAAAGAATTAGAAGGAGATTTATACAGTGCAGAAGTTCACCATATTCGTCATAATGCAATCATTTTATTAGACGATGAAGGAAATGAAATTGTATTACCAAAAAGTGAGCAAATTCGTTCAGACTTTTTTAGAAAAGGAGATTCAGTTAGAGGTGTTATAAAAACAGTAGAGTTAAGAGGTAATAAACCAGCAATTATCTTATCTAGAACATCTCCTGCATTTTTAACTAAATTATTCGAACAAGAAATTCCAGAAGTTTTCGACGGTTTAATTACAGTAGAAGGAGTTGCAAGAATACCAGGAGAAAAAGCTAAAATAGCTGTAGATTCTTATGATGACAGAATAGATCCTGTTGGGGCATGTGTTGGTGTTAAAGGTTCTAGAATTCACGGTATTGTACGTGAATTAGGAAACGAGAATATAGATGTTATTAACTATACCAAAAACGAACAATTATTTATTTCAAGAGCATTAAGTCCTGCAAAAGTGACTTCAATGGAAATTGAAATGTTCGAAGAAGAAAAAAATGGTAAAAAAGGACGTGTAAGCGTTTTATTAAAACCAGAAGAAGTTTCTAAAGCAATTGGTAGAGGTGGTGTAAATATTCGTTTAGCAAGTGAGTTAACTGGTTATGAAATAGACGTTCAAAGAGAAGGTTTAGAAGAAGAAGATGTAGAGTTAACAGAATTTATAGACGAAATAGAAGATTGGGTAATTACAGAATTCAAAAAGATTGGTTTAGATACAGCAAGAAGCGTATTAGAAACTAGTGTTGCAGAATTGGTAAAAAGAACCGATTTAGAAGAAGAAACAATTATGGATGTTCAAAGAATTCTGAAAGAAGAATTCGAGGACTAAATATAGTATATAAGTAAAGTAAAAATTATATTTTTACAATTATAAAGTTAAAAAGAATATATGTCTGTAGGCAAAACAATGAGGCTTAATAAAGTTTTAAGAGAATTGAATATTTCTCTTGATAGAGCAGTTGAATATTTAGCGGATAAAGGTCACGAAATAGAAGCAAGACCAACCACTAAAATTCCAGGTGATGTCTATCAAGTTTTACTTGATGGCTTTGAAACAGATGCTAATAAAAAAGCAGCATCTAAAGAAGTTGGAGAAGAAAAACGTAAAGAGAAAGAAGCAATTCGTTTAGAAGCTGAAGCTAAGTTAGAAAAGAAAAAAGCAGAAGAGCTTAAGAAGGAAGAGGTTTTAAAAGCCAAAGCAGATAAACTAGAATTTAAAACTGTAGGGAAAATAGATATCGATAATATCGGTAAAAAAACTTCAGATAAAGAAGAAGATTCTAAACCAGTTGTTGAAGAACCAGAAGTCAACGAACCAAAAATTGTAGAAGAAATTCCTGTTGTTGAAACACCAAAAGCTGAAGAGCCTAAAGTAGAAAAAACAGTAGAAGAAACTCCAGTTGTTGAAAAACCTAAAGTTCCAAAAATAGAAATTAAAAAAACGGTATCTGAAATAGAAAAAGTAGTTTCTAAAGTAGGAGATAAACCTAAAGGTAATAAAAGAGAAGGCTCAAAAACTGAAGAAAAAACTGAAGAAGTTATTCCTGCAAATGCTGAAGCAATCAAAACTCAGTATAAAAAACTTGATGGACCTAATTTTACAGGTAAAAAAATTGATTTAAAACAATTTGAAAAACCTAAGAAGAAGAAGCCAGAGGTTAAAAAAGATGCTAATGCAGATGCGAAGAAAAAGCGTAAACGTATTAGCAAACCAGGCACACCAAACTCTAACAACAGAGGTCCAGGAAATAGAGGAGGTAATAATAATAGAGGTCCAGGAAATAATAGACCAGGATTTAGAGGAGGAAGAGGAAACCAAAGACCTGCAGCTGTTAAGAAAGAAGAACCTACTGAAGCAGAAATTCAAAAACAAGTAAGAGAAACACTCGAAAAACTACAAGGAAAATCTTCAAGAGGTAAAGGAGCTAAACATAGAAGAAGCAAGAGAGATGCACACAGAGAGCATACAGAAGCTGAATTAGAAGCACAAGCATTAGATAACAAAATACTAAAAGTAACAGAATTTGTTACTGTAAGTGAGGTTGCTACAATGATGAATGTTCCTGTAACCAACATTATTTCATCTTGTATGATGCTAGGAATGATGGTAACTATGAACCAACGTTTAGATGCCGAAACGTTAGTTATTGTTGCAGAAGAATTCAACCATAAGGTAGAATTTATTGGTGCAGAAGTAGAAGAATCTATAGAAGAAGTTGTTGATAAGCCAGAAGATTTAGTTACTAGAGCACCAATTATTACGGTAATGGGTCACGTAGATCATGGTAAAACATCTTTATTAGATTACATAAGAAAGGCAAATATTGTAGATGGTGAAAGTGGAGGGATAACGCAACATATTGGAGCTTATTCTGTAAACGTTGGAGATCAAAAAATTGCATTTTTAGATACACCTGGTCACGAAGCCTTTACAGCAATGCGTGCACGTGGAGCACAAGTAACAGATTTAGTAATTATTGTAGCAGCAGCAGATGATGATGTAATGCCACAAACTAAAGAAGCAATATCTCATGCGCAAGCAGCAGGTGTGCCAATTATATTTGCAATTAATAAAATTGATAAGCCAAATGCCAATCCAGATAATGTGAAAACTCAATTATCTTCAATGAATTTATTAATTGAAGAATGGGGAGGAAACATTCAATCTCAAGATATATCAGCAAAAACAGGTCAAGGTATTGATGAGTTACTAGAAAAAGTTTTATTAGAAGCAGAAATTTTAGAATTAAAAGCAAATCCTAATAAAAATGCAGTAGGTACAGTAGTAGAAGCTCTTCTAGATAAAGGAAGAGGTTATGTATCTACAATTATGGTACAAGCAGGAACTTTAAAAATTGGAGATTATATTCTTGCAGGTAAAAACAGTGGTAAGGTAAGAGCCATGTTTGATGACAAAGGAAATAACTTAAAAGAAGCTGGACCATCAACGCCAGTATCAATCTTAGGTTTAGACGGAGCACCTCAAGCAGGAGATAAGTTTAATGTATTTGATGATGAACGTGAAGCAAAACAAATTGCCTCTAAAAGATCTCAATTACAACGTGAGCAATCTGTAAGAACTCAGAAAACATTAACGTTAGATGAAATTGGACGTAGAATTGCGTTAGGAGACTTTAAAGAATTAAACATTATACTTAAAGGTGATGTTGATGGTTCTGTAGAAGCATTAACAAATTCATTCCAAAAATTATCTACAGAAGAAATTCAAGTAAATATTTTACATAAAGGTGTTGGGGCTATTACAGAAAGTGATGTGTTATTAGCAACAGCTTCAGATGCAATTATTGTTGGGTTTAACGTTCGTCCACAAGGAAATGCAAGAACAATAGCAGATAAAGAAGAAGTAGATATTAGAACATATTCTATTATTTATGATGCTATTAATGATCTTAAAGACGCCATGGAAGGAATGTTATCTCCAGAAATGAAAGAAGAAGTTACGGGTAATGTAGAAATTAGAGAAATCTATAAAATTTCTAAAGTTGGTAATATTGCAGGTTGTATGGTAATGTCAGGTAAAATCCAAAGAGATTCTAATATTAGAATTATTAGAGATGGAATTGTTGTACACGATGGAACTTTAACAGCTTTAAAACGTTTTAAAGATGATGTTAGAGAAGTTAAAAAAGGATTCGATTGTGGTATCCAAATTAAGAATTACAATGATATTGCTCAAGGTGATATAATTGAAGCTTATACAGAAGTCGCAGTTAAAAAGAAATTAAAATAATAATTTCAAAACTTATATTCTAAGTCGAGATCTCAACATGTTGAGATCTCGACTTTTTTTATGCGTTTTATTCAATATGATTTTTTTAGAACTAGTTGTATTATAAAATAATGATTAATAATTGTAAGTTTTTCTTTTTTTAATAGACTTGATTACTATTATTCATATAAACAAACGAAACAATGAAAAAATCAATTTTATTAATTGCAATTTTTGCAATTACATTAATTAGTTCAACAGCAGTAGTAGCGCAAAAATTTAAAGGTTTAGATAAAAGTCCTATGGATGCAGCAGCATTTCCAAGTAGTTATAAAATATCTGATAAAGTTGTAAAAGTAATCTATAGTAGACCACAATTAAAAGGTAGAGATTTAGCAAAACTTGCTCCTGTAGAAAAAGTATGGAGAACTGGTGCTAATGAAGCTGCAGAAATTACATTTTATAAAGATGTAACTTTTGGAGATAAGGCTGTAAAAGCAGGTACGTATACTCTATTTACAATTCCAAAATCCGAAGGAGACTGGACAGTAATTTTAAGCACAGCAAAAAATGTTTGGGGATCATATTTTTATAAAGAAAACCAAGATGTTGTTAGAGTCTCAGGAAAAGTGTCAAAATCAGAAAAAAATATAGAAGCATTTTCTATGATGTTTGCAGATGATATGACTCTAAAAATGGGTTGGGAAAATACAGTAATTTCTGTATCAATTAAATAAAAACCAATTTTAAAACATAAACTGTCTAAATTTATTTTAGACAGTTTTTTTATGCATTTAATTTAAAGGAAATCCGTTTCATGCTTACAAAGAATAAACGTAAATTTGTAGCTTCTAAAAGAATAACGGATGCAATATAATCACCAAGAGATAGAAAAAAAATGGCAAGAATTTTGGGCTGAAAACCAAACTTTTAAAGCCAGTAATGAATCGGAGAAACCTAAATATTATGTGTTAGATATGTTTCCTTATCCTTCAGGAGCAGGTTTACATGTTGGGCATCCTTTAGGATATATTGCAAGTGATATTTATGCACGTTACAAGCGTCATAAAGGTTTTAATGTTTTACATCCTCAAGGGTATGATTCTTTTGGTTTACCAGCAGAACAATATGCTATTCAAACAGGTCAACATCCAGCAAAAACAACAGAAGAAAATGTTGCAACTTATAGAAGACAGCTAGATAATATTGGCTTTTCTTTTGATTGGAGTAGAGAAGTCAGAACATCAAACCCAGAATATTATAAATGGACACAATGGATTTTTATCCAACTTTTTAATTCTTGGTATAATAAAGATTCAGATAAAGCAGAAGATATTTCTACTTTAGAAAAAGTCTTTAAGAAAGAAGGAAATGCATCAGTAAATGCTGTTTCGGATGAAGATATTACAATCTTTACTGCAGATGAATGGAAAGCTTTTTCAATAAAAGAACAAGAACAAATATTATTACAATATCGTTTAACTTTTTTATCTGATACAGAAGTAAACTGGTGTCCTGCTTTAGGTACAGTTTTAGCAAATGACGAAATTGTAAACGGAGTTTCAGAACGAGGAAGTCATCCTGTTGTTCGTAAAAAAATGACACAATGGTCTATGCGAATTTCTGCATATGCACAACGTTTGTTAGATGGATTAGAAAACATTGATTGGCCACAACCTTTAAAAGATTCTCAAACAAATTGGATTGGAAGATCTCAAGGAGCTATGGTTACTTTTGAAGTTGAAGCAAATATTACAAAAACATCTACAGAAGTAAAATTATCTTATAAAGAGTTAGAAGAATTAAAGGAATTACGTCAAAATTTATCGAAGGCAGAAACTACGCTTTGGAATGAAATAAAGAATAAAAAAGGAGCGTCAAAATTTAGAAAAAAATATACTATTGGTAAATTTTTAGTAGATTATGTATGTGTTGCTAAAAATTTAATAGTTGAGTTTGTTGGTAAAGAAGATGAAGCAGCAAGAACAGAGTACTTTCATAAAGAAGGTTTTAATATAATCCGTTTTACAAACGAAGAAGTTTTACAAAATGTTGTAAAAGTTGTTTCAGAAATTAATTTTGCAATTCAATTTCCAAAAATAGAGAAAACACAAAGTAAGCAGAATGTCACTTCGAGCGCAGTCGAGAAGTCTCATAAAATTGATGTTTTTACAACAAGACCAGATACAATTTACGGAGTAAGTTTTATGACATTAGCTCCAGAACATGAGTTGGTTTCTAAAATTACAACAGAAGCTCAAAAACCAGAAGTTGAAGCTTATGTAACTGCAACTGCAAAACGTTCTGAACGTGATAGAATGGCAGATGTAAAGACCATTTCTGGTGCATTTACTGGTGCGTATGCAATTCACCCTTTTTCTGGTGAGAAAGTTCAAATTTGGATTGGAGATTATGTGTTAGCGAGTTATGGAACAGGAGCAGTTATGGCAGTTCCTTGTGGAGATCAACGTGATTATGATTTTGCAAAACATTTTAATATTCCAATTCCTAATATTTTTGAAGGTGTAGATATTTCAGAAGCTGCTCATGCAGATAAAGACGGAACTGTTATTGCAAATTCAGACTTTTTATCAGGATTAAAATATAAGAAAGCACTAAAACTTGCCATTTACGAAATGGAAAAAAGAGGTTTTGGTTACGGAAAAATAAATTATCGATTACGTGATGCCGTTTTTAGCAGACAACGTTATTGGGGAGAACCTTTTCCTGTATATTACAAAGATGGAATGCCACAAATGATTGATGAAAATCACTTGCCAATTGTACTACCAGAAGTAGAAAAATACTTGCCAACTGAAGATGGGAAACCACCTTTAGGAAATGCAACAGAATGGGCTTGGGATTCTCGTGGAAAGAAAGTAGTTTCTAACGATAAGTTAAAAAACAAAACGGTTTATCCTTTAGAATTAAATACAATGCCTGGGTGGGCAGGAAGTTCTTGGTATTTTAATAGATACATGGATGCTACAAATTCTGAAGCTTTTGCAAGCAAAGAATCTTTAGATTATTGGAAAGAAGTAGATTTATATATAGGTGGTTCAGAACACGCAACAGGACATTTATTATACGCTCGTTTTTGGCAAAAATTCTTGTTCGATAAAGGAATTGTACCTGTAGATGAGTTTGCTAAAAAATTAATTAATCAAGGAATGATTTTAGGAACATCTGCATTTGTTTACAGATCTACTGCTTTTGTAAAAAATGGTTGTGGTTGTGCTGATGAAAAATCTTTAGATGATGTTTTAGAAAAGATTCCTACTGTAATTGTTTCTAAAAATTTATTTAGTTCAGATGATGAATTTGAAATGGTGGTTAAAAATTACTTATTAGATAATAAGTTTTTAGATCCTAATTTTGCAGATTTAGTAATGATTACTAAAACGGCAATACATTCTGATGTTTCCTTAGTAAATGCTTCTGATGAATTAGATGTAGATGGATTTAAAAATCATCCTTTAAATGCAGATTATAAAAAGGCTGAATTCGTTTTAGAAGAAGGTGTTTATAAAGTTGGTAGAGAAGTAGAAAAAATGTCTAAGTCTAAATACAATGTTGTAAATCCTGATGCTATTTGTGAAGAGTATGGAGCAGATTCATTACGATTATTTGAAATGTTTTTAGGACCTTTAGAACAAGCTAAACCTTGGAAGACTTCTGGTATTTCTGGAGTTTCATCTTTCTTAAAGAAATTATGGAAATTGTTTTTTAACGGAGATACATTATCAATTTCTGATGATGAGCCAACAAAAGAAGAATTAAAAACGTTACACAAAACTATTAAAAAAGTAGAAGATGATATTGAGAATTTCTCTTTTAATACATCTGTTTCTACATTTATGATTGCTGTAAATGAGTTAACGGCTTTAAAATGTAACAAACGCGATATTTTAGAACCATTAACGGTTTTAGTTTCTCCTTATGCACCTCATATTGCAGAAGAATTATGGAGTTTATTAGGACATAAAGATTCTATTTCAACAGTAGGTTTCCCTGTTTTTGAAGCGAAATATCTGGTTGAAAGTGCTAAAAATTATCCTATTTCTTTTAACGGAAAAATGCGTTTTACGTTAGAACTTCCTTTAGATATGTCTAAAGATGAAATAGAAAAAACAGTAATGGCACATGAAAAAACAATTGCTCAGTTAGATGGTAGAATACCTAAGAAAGTAATTATTGTTCCTGGCAAAATTGTAAATATTGTAGGATAGAACACGCAGTGTTCTTTTGGTATTTATTAATTTTTGTTTCTTAGGAATTAGTATAACAAACTTAAGTTGTCATTTCGAAATGAACCTTTTTAGGCGATTGCGAAATCTTATAAAAATAAAAAGGCCACTACAAATAAAATTGTAATGGCTTTTTTTATTTAACTATCTTGTCAGCTGAATGAATGTAACAAAAAATCAACTTTTTAAACGTCAAATAACTTTATCAGAAATTGGTAAAATTGGGCAACAAAAATTACAAAACGCATCTGTTTTAGTAGTTGGTTGTGGAGGTTTAGGAAGTTCTATTGCAGTTTATTTAGCTGCTAGTGGAATTGGTAAAATTCATTTGGTGGATTTTGATACTGTTGATATTTCAAACCTACACAGACAAGTTTTTTACAGTTTAGAAGATTTAGGCAAATCAAAAGCATCAGTTTTATCAGAATTTATAAAAAAAAGAGCAGCTTTTACAGAAGTTAGTTTTACCAACAAACCAATTACAAAAGAAAACGTTTTTGAGCTGATTTCTGAGTTTGATATTGTTGTTGATGGAACAGATTCTCTGCCAACAAAATATTTATTAAATGATGCTTGTGTCATCAAAAACAAACCATTGGTTTATGGCTCTTTGTATAAGTTTGATGGTTATGTTGCTACTTTTAATGTTTTGCAAGATAATGGAAGTTATTCGTCAAATTTAAGAGATGCTTTTCCAGAAATGGCAACAGATATTCCTAATTGTGAAGAAGCAGGAACATTAAATTCAATTGTTGGAATCATTGCTACGCAGCAAGTAAATGAAGTTTTAAAATTGATAACAGGAATTGGAAAACCATTAGTAAATGAATTGTTGATTTATAATTCACTTCATAATACGCAATTTAAAATGAAGTTAAAATCAACAATATTAAAAGAGAAAATTGCAAAATTATTTAGAATTCAAACGTATTTTGATATTGCCTGTTCAACTCAAAATTCTGATTGGCAAATATCAGCAAAAGAATTAAAAACAAAATTAGGAGACTCAAATATAGAATTGATTGCTGTTTTACCAAACTTAAATTTACCTTTTAAAGTAGATAAAACATTTCCAATTCAAGAATTTGATGCTGATAGAATAGATATTGACTTTAATAAAACTTATGTTATGGTTTGTCAAAGAGGATTAAATAGTTATAAAGCAACAAAAATATTAAAAGAAAAATACCCAACATTAAATGTTTTAAGTTTAACAGGTGGAATTTCTAGTTACAAATAATAGTATTTTTATATGAAAAAACCTTTCGATTTTTATAGTGAACAAAAGTCTAATTTAGAAAAAGAAGCAGCTTCTTTAAAAAAGAAATCTGTGAATCTAAGTATTTTTAGATTCGCGGTTTTTTTAGCAACTTGCTTTCTAATATATCTAACATTTGGTAAATATCCAGATGTATTTATTATTGCTTTTTTAGGAGTTTTATTATTTGCATTTTTAGTAGTAAAACATGTTAATTTACAAAGAGAAAGAGCCATTGTAAAAGCAAAAATCAATATTAATAAAACAGAAATTGATGTTTTAAATAGAAAATTTCATCATTTAGATGCTGGCGATGAATTTATAAATCCGAATCACTTTTATAGTAATGATATCGATTTATTTGGTTTAGGTTCTTTTTTTCAATACATCAATAGAACCGTTACAAATGAAGGGAAAAAACTACTTGCAAAAACGTTTACAGAAAACAAAATAGTTAACATTGTAGATGAGCAAAATACCATAAAAGAATTAGCGACTAAAGTAAAATGGAGACAACATTTTTCTGCATTAGCAAGTTTGGTAACTACAAAAGATACTTCTGTTTTTATCGTTAATTGGATTCAGAATTATAAAACAACACTTCCCAAAATTTTAGGTGTAATTCAACTTGTATTCTCTGTTCTTTCTTTAATTTTAATTGGTTTAGTTTCTTTCGGACTTATTTCCTTTTCATATCTATTAATTTGGTTTTTTATAGGACTTTTTATTACAGTAAGATTCTTAAAAAAAACAAATAATTTATACACAGAAACAGATAAAATAAGAGAAACCTTTAAGCAATATCATGTATTGTTAAACGAAATTGAAAATGAACAATTTTCTTCAAAAATCTTAAAAGAAAAACAACAAATAATCAATTCAGAAAGTAAAAAAGCGTCCGTTATTTTTAAGGAATTTTCTAGATTTTTAGATGCTTTTGATCAAAGAAACAACATTATCATTGCAGTTTTTGGAAACGGATTATTTTTAACAGAAATTAGAACTGCAGTTAATGTAGAAAAATGGATTTCTAAATACAAACACACTGTAGAAAAATGGTTTTCTGTAGTTGCTTTTTTCGATGCTCAAAACTCATTAGCTAACTTTAATTTTAATCATACAAAATTTGTGTTTCCAGAAATTTCTTCAAAAAAAGAAATAATAAACGCAACCAATTTAGGTCACCCTTTATTAGATGTCACTAAAAGAGTTGATAATGATTTTACCATAAATAAAGAGCAATTTTTTATTGTTACAGGAGCAAATATGGCAGGTAAAAGTACTTTTTTAAGAACCATTTCTCTCTCTATTGTAATGGCAAATTGTGGTTTGCCTGTTTGTGCAGAAAACTTTAAATATGCGCCAATTAAGTTGATTACAAGTATGAGAACTACAGATTCTTTAACAGAAGACGAATCTTATTTTTACTCAGAATTAAAACGTTTAAAGTTTATTGTAGATGAAATAAAAACTACCGATTATTTTATCATTTTAGATGAAATCTTAAAAGGAACCAATAGCAAAGACAAAGCTATTGGTTCTAAAAAGTTTGTAGAAAAACTGACAAAATCGAAATCTACAGGAATCATTGCCACCCATGATGTAAGTTTGTGTGAGTTAGAAAATGAGTTTTCTGACATTAATAATTACTTTTTTGATGCAGAAATATACAACAATGAATTAAGTTTCGATTACACGCTTAAAAACGGAGTTTGTAAAAACATGAATGCCTCTTTTCTTTTAAAGAAAATGGAAATTGTTTAGAAGCTATTTCCTGCTTTCGCTACTCGCTTTTTTTTGAGAAAAACAAAAAAAGAGCTCAAACAAACCGCTCAATCAGGGCTAAACTTGTTTGCTGGCTATTGTTTTTACCAAGTTTTTTTTGATGTTTTATTAGTTACTTAAGTTCGATTAAAATATTTCTGTACCTCAAATAGTTAAAACACACTTAATGTCATTCCGATTGAAGTGATAGCGAAATAGAGGAATCTCTTTATTTAAAATGGTATAATTTAGATTTCTCCACAAGGTCGAAATGACAAACTTTAGTTATCAAACAAGTCTAGCCCTGATTGAAACGGCATCCTTTTTGCTTTTTTAGGCAAAAAGATACAGTGGAAAGCAGGAAATAGCTTCTAAAAATAAATCTAAACTTTTTGTAAAATACTTAGAGCGGTTTTAACACTATCAATTCGAATAAAAGTAATTAATAAACGTAATCCGTTTTTAGTTTCTTTCTCTTTCATTACACAACTTTTTCCATTTTGTTGAACATATTTTAACATTCTAGAAAAAGCGTCTGTCTGATAAAAATCACTTTGTTGGTTAGAAACAAAATAACCAATCATTCTTTTTTGCTTTAGAATAATTTTTTCTAGACCTAACTCTTTTGCTAACCATTTTATACGAACAGAATCTAATAAATCTTCTACTTGCGTTGGAATTTCTCCAAATCTGTCAATAATTTCAGTTTCAAAAATTTGCAGTTCCTTTTCGGTTTTTAAAGTTCCTAATTTGTTATACAAAGCCAATCTTTCAGTAATAGAATTGATATAATCATCTGGAAAAAGAATTTCGAAATCAGTATCAATAGCAACTTCTTTTACGTATTCTTTTGGTTTAGAATTGTCTGTAGGATAGAGTTCTTTAAATTCGTTTTCCTTTAACTCTTCTATAGCTTCCTGCAATATTTTTTGATAAGTATCAAATCCAATATCATTGATAAAACCACTTTGTTCACCCCCTAATAAATCTCCTGCACCACGAATTTCTAAATCTTTCATGGCAATATTTATTCCACTTCCTAAATCAGAAAATAAAACTAAAGCTTCTATACGTTTTCTGGCATCATCAGTCATCATATGATAAGGAGGTGTAATAAAATAACAGAATGCTTTTTTGTTAGAACGACCAACTCTACCACGCATTTGGTGTAAATCTGATAATCCAAAATTATTGGCATTATTAATAAAAATGGTGTTGGCATTTGGCACATCTAAACCACTTTCTATTATGGTTGTAGAAACCAAAACATCAAAATCTCCAGCCATAAAACCAAGCATCAATTCTTCTAATTTTTTGCCTTCCATTTGTCCATGACCAATTCCTATTTTTGCAGACGGAACCAAACGTTGTAATAAACCTGCAACTTCTTTAATATTCTCAATTCTGTTATGAATAAAGAAAACTTGTCCACCTCTAGAAACCTCGTAAGAAATTGCATCACGAATTGTTTCTTCAGAAAAACGAATCACATTACTCTCTATTGGATGTCTGTTTGGTGGTGGTGTTTTTATAACTGATAAATCTCTTGCCGCCATTAAACTAAATTGCAAAGTTCTTGGTATAGGCGTTGCAGTTAAGGTTAATGTATCTACATTTTCTTTTAAAGTTTTTAATTTATCTTTTACAGCAACACCAAATTTTTGTTCTTCATCGATAATTAAAAGCCCTAGATTTTTAAACTGTAAACGTTTGTTTGTTAATTGATGAGTTCCAATAATAATATCTACAGAACCATCATTTACACCATCAATAGCTGTTGTTTTTTGTTTTGCAGTTCTAAAACGGTTTAAATAATCTACCTTAATTGGGAAATCTTTTAAACGTTCTGTAAACGTTTTGTAATGTTGAAAAGCTAATATTGTTGTAGGTACTAAAATTGCGACTTGTTTGCCATTATCTACCGCTTTAAAAGCGGCTCTAACTGCAACTTCTGTTTTACCAAAACCAACATCACCACAAACCAGTCTATCCATGGGTTGTTCCTTTTCCATGTCTAATTTTACATCTTGTGTTGCTGTAAATTGATCTGGAGTATCTTCATACATAAAGCTTCCTTCTAGTTCATGCTGAATATGTGTGTCTGGGCCAAAAGCAAACCCTTTTTGTAATTTTCTTTTGGCGTATAATTGAATTAAATTAAACGCAATATGCTTAACTCTTGCTTTAGTTTTCTGTTTTACTTTTTTCCAAGCCCCAGAACCTAATTTGTAAATTTTAGGAGCTTTTCCATCCTTTCCATTAAATTTAGAAATCTTGTGTAAAGAGTGAATACTTACGTATAAAATATCTCTTTCTCCATACACTAATTTTATAGCTTCTTGCTTTTTACCTTGAACATCAATTTTTTGTAGACCACCAAATTTTCCAATTCCATGATCCATGTGTGTTACATAATCACCAATTTCAAGTTTGTTTAATTCTTGAAGCGTTATAGCCTGTTTTTTAGCGTATCCATTTTTTAATCGGAATTTATGATAGCGCTCAAAAATTTCGTGATCTGTATAACAAACTAGTTTGTTGTCTACATCTATAAATCCTTTGTATAAAGGAAAAACAACGGTTTCGTAATGAACTTCTTTATCAGAATCATCAAAAATATCGTGAAAACGTTTTGCTTGTTGTTCGTTTGCGCAAAAAATATAATTGGTAAATTTTGCTTTATGATATTCCTCTAAATTGTCTATTAATAAATTGAATTGTTTGTTAAAAGAAGGTTGTACAATTGTGTTGAACTCAATTTGTGGAATATCTAGTTTTTGAGCTCCAAAATTTACCAAAGTAAATTCTGGTAATTGATTTAGTATAAACTTTCCGTTACAAAATAATTCAGAAGGTTTTGAGTGATTTATTTCTTTTGATAAATCTGAAAATGCTTCTTCAGCTTTTGAGAAGAATTTATCAAGATTACCAACCAATAAATCTATGTTTTTTGAAAAAATTATGGTTTTAGATGAAATGTATTTTAAGAAACTTTCACGTTTTTCTTGCAGTGTTTTATTCTCTACATTTGGCATTATAGAAACTTTTTTCAGTTTCTCTTTTGATAATTGTGTTTCTACATCAAAAGTTCTAATGCTATCAATTTCATCACCAAAAAATTCTATTCTATAAGGTTCATCATTAGAAAAAGAAAACACATCTATAATTCCTCCTCTTACAGAGAAATCTCCTGGTTCTGTAACAAAATCTACTCTTTTAAATTTGTATTCAAACAAAACTTCGTTTACAAAATCGAGCGATAATTCTTCACCAACAGAAACTTTTAGGGTGCTTTTTTCTAATTCTTTTTTGGTAACAACTTTTTCAAATAATGCAGTTGGATAAGTAACAATTACTGCAGGTTTTTTTCTAGAGTTTATTCTGTTTAAAACCTCAGAGCGTAATAAAACGTTGGCATTGTCTGTTTCTTCAATTTGGTATGGTCTTCTGTATGAACCTGGATAAAAAAGTACGTTTTTATCACCTAATAATTGTTCTAAATCATTTAAATAATAGGCAGCTTCTTCCTTATCATTAAAGATTAAAAGATAAGGTTTGTCTGCTTTTTTAAAAGTTTCAGAAATAATAAAAGACAACGAAGACCCAACCAAATTCGATATTTGAAAATGGTTTTTGTCTTGTTGAAGCTGTATAATTATCTGCGAAATATTCGCAGATTTTTGATATTGATTAACAATGTTCTGCTTGCTCAACTTAGTAATATTTATGTCAAAGATATTAATTTTTTAATTTAACTAAAGAGTAGATATCATTATTGATTTACATTTTTTTGTATTAAAATATTGAGTTTATTACAGAAAATTAATTTTTTAGATTAAAAACATTGCAAAGAATTTTGTTTTTTTAAAGAATACAATATATTTGCTATCAAACAGTTTTGTAACTGTTAATTAAATCCCCTTAAATGAAAATGAAAAAAAAATACAATTACATTATAGTAGTTTTTTTGTTTATTGCTACAATGTCTCTTTTTAGTCAAAATGAAGATAATAAATGGACTTTTGGTATAGATTTAGCATCCGTTAAATATTCTGATGCTGATGGTCTTCTTTTGGGCGGAAGTTTTATTAATCAATCTCCTAGGTTTTCTTTGTCAAAATATATGTTTTCTAACATAACGTTTGTTGGAGCCTTTTCAACTGCAATTGGAGACAATCAAAAATACACCACTTTTGATGGTTTAGCTAGATATGATTTTGGAACATCTAAAAATAATGTTGTTCCTTATATTTTTATTGGTGGAAGTTTCATAAAAGCAGCTGCTTTAACACCAACTGCTAATTTTGGAGTTGGAAACACTTTTTGGTTTTCTAGTAAGTATGGACTAAATTTACAGTTGATGTATAAATACTCACAAGACAAGTTTCAAAGCCAAAAATCACATGCAATGACTTCTATTGGTTTGGTTTATAGTCTTGGATATCGTTCTATGAATCCTAGACTTTGGGCAACTGAACATTAAGCTAATTTAAAATTTGGTGCAGGAAATACTTTTTGGCTTTCAAAAAGGTTTGGTTTGAATCTTCAAGTAATGTATAAGTTTTCCGAAGAGAGATTTAAAAGTCAACGTTCTCATATTATGACTTCGATTGGTTTGGTGTATAGTTTAGGTTTGAGATCTTTAGTTCCAAGGATTTGGAATCAGCAGCACTAATTTTAAGTAAAATAATCTTCATTTCTTTTATTATTTTTAATAGACAGTATTTAATCCTCCTTTTAAAGAATACTAGATATAAAATAAAGAGTACAATTTGTTTAATTATTGAAGTTCGTTAAAGTTTGTGCTTTTGCGAATATCTATATTTTGTAGTGAAATTAAGATATAAAAAAGTAGGAAATCAATATTAGAAATCCCACTCGTTTTTTTATCATATGCTATTAGTAATTATTCAATTATTATAAAAATTAAGTTACTTTTTATTTTCCTTAGCTCTCATTTTAGGTTTTCGTTTATAAGCATATAGTATTTATCTTTTACCTTTACCAAGAATGGTAAAGATAAAGTAACGGTTATTAAAAATAAGTCAAGACTATAGCTTGGTTTCTTGTGATACTTTTCCTTATCAAGGTATTTTATATGTATAAAAAAGGACGCTTATTTAGCGTCCTTTTTTCAATAATAGTGATTTATGTTTTATTCAATAATAATCTTAGTTGAAGATTTTTTATTGTTTTCATCAATTAAATTAATAATATAAACTCCTGCATTTAAATTTACAGAAACTTCTTGTTTATTGTTTTTAGAAAAGTCAATATTATTATTATAAACTTGTTTCCCTTTCATATTAAAAATGGTCATTTTTGTATTTCCTAAAGTATTTTTAGCAAAAAGAGTAAAGTTTCCTTTTGATACTGTTGGGTAAACTGAAAATATTTTTTTATCAGATAAAACATCATCTACTGATGCAGTAGCAACGTCATTTATAGACTTTAGTACCCATCCATAAGATTCTACATATGAATCTGATATTAAAGAAAATCTAAACACTACTGTTTCTCCTTCAGAGAGTCCTTTTGTTGTTAAATCTACAGTTTGCTTTTTAAAGAGTGCTTCTAAAAAAGTAGCATCTTCTCCTTTGTTAAACTCTGTTAACCATTCTGAATATCTTCTCGAATCATATTTGTCTATAGTTTTCCAAACCTTTAAATCTGTAGAAGCTTCAATTATTACAAAATCATAAAATTTAGATAAATTAGTTGGATTAGTTGTATATGGTTCTATAACTGCGACATTTTCATATGTGAAATTTTTATTAGTTTCATCAATTGTTAATGGTTGCTTTAATACCATAGAATACGTTGTATTAGATTTATAAGGATGATCTGAGTTACTAACAACATTTGCTGTTAACTCATTAGATAAACTTGAAATTATAAAACTATCATCGTAAATATATATGTTAGAATTTTTAAATTCTGAAATTGTTAATGTTGTGCTTGGGGTTTCAAAATCAATTACGTCAAACTCCTTGTTATCTATTGGTGTTTGTAAATTATTAGTATCATCAAATAATTGCACCCCTAATTTATGGGATCCTTCTGCCAGCTCTTTTGTTTCAAAAGTGTAAGTTACTCCTGTATTAAAATCTTGAATAATTTCAGTTTGCTCAACATCATCTATAAAAATTTTAACTCTATTAACACCATCTCTAGGAACGCTATATGTTACAATAGTTTCTAAACTTTCTATTTCTTTTTGATAGATACTAAATGTTGGAAAAGTTAAAAAATCGGCTAGTACATAAGAATTTAATTCTGAAATTGTTGCAGACCAAATCCCTCTACCATATGTAGCAATAACAATTTGATCATTTATTACTTTCATATCATAAACAGCAACAGAAATAAAGTCAGATACTATACTCCAGGTTTCTCCTCCGTCTTCCGTTTCAAATATTCCAATATCAGTTCCAACCCATAATAGATTTTTATTAAAAGGCATTTCTACAATACAATGTACTGCAACATCTGGAAAACCAGTATCTACACCTGTTGAAAATCCAGAAATATCTGTCCATGTATTCCCTAAATCTTCTGTTTTTAAAACTTTTGCAGCTCCCTGACCTGAAAACAAAGCATATGCTCTATTTCTTTCTATATAGGATGTTGCTAAACCGGAAATAGCAAGATTATGATTTCCAATAGGATTATTAAAAGCTGATGTTTTAGAGAAAGACTTCCCATTATCTTGTGAAACATGTAAAGTAAAAGATTCAGACTCTGTCATTCTAGATCCAGCCCAAACAATGTAGGGGTCTGCAGTAGAAACTTTAACATTAAGAGCACTTGATGCGCTAGAAGCATAATTATCGGTAATAGAAGTTAAATTCCAATTTTGGCCAAAATCAGTTGATCGCCAAACACCATCTTTGGTAACTGTAAAAACTACATCTGGATTATTGTTGGCGTTAGCTAATTTTGAATAAAATGGTGCATTCTCTGAAATATCTCCATAAGTAGCAGTTTGTGTATAATTAATATATCTAGAGAAACTATTATATTGAGAAGTTGCTAAAAAATCTTTAGGGTTGTTATAGTGCCAAACTACTTCAAAGCCATCTCCTCCACGTACAGTAGAATATGTTTTATTTTTATTACTATTATTTCCACTAGAAATCCATGTTCCATTGTCTTGAGCTCCTGCTAAATAATTATCTTCTCCATTTTGTTTAGAAGCTCCATAAAACTGTGTACTATTTTTTCCTGAAACAGCATTAGACCAGTCTCCTTCTGTAGCTCCTGGGTCTTCCTTAGAAGTTGTACTATATACGCCACCATCATTGGCTAATAAAATTTTAAATTCTTTATTAGCACCTAAAATTGTGAATAATCCATGTTGATCTACATGAACATTTGAATTTATTTGTTTGTTATCGTAACCAGATGCAATAGAAGTAGATGCAAAATTATTACCTGTAACGGTAACTTTAAAAACAGCTATAGCTCCTATATAAAAAATATTAGCGTCATGTGGGTGTGCCAAAATAACATTATCATACCATCCTTGATTTGTTATTAAATTAGCAGCTGCAGCTGCAGCTGTAGCTTCTTGTTCTGATACAGCTGCTGTAATTCTAGTTGTAGTTAAGTTGGTAAAAGTAGCTCCCTTATCTCTAGAAACATAAAAATCTGTATTTACACCAACTGTTGCAGAACTTCCTGAAGTATATACACTTAAAAAAACAGTATTTGGATCTGCAGGAGAAACAGAAGTTTCAAATCTACTATGAGCTGCATTATAATCAAATCTATCAAAAATTGTTGTCCAAGTTATACCTCCATCTTCGCTTTTTATGATTCCAAATGTATTTATAGAGCCATACTGAATATTAAAATTTGTAGGGTCTACATCTAAATCTTGTACTGTTCCAGTACTTGTATATGTTTGGGTCCAAGTTGTACCTCCATCTGTTGTTCTAAAAATACCTTCTGAAGTAGCTATTAATACATTATTTTCATCGGTAGGGTTTATAATAATTCTTCCTACATCACCAAAAGTTATTGTAGCTGTTAAATGTTGCCATGTAGCACCCCCATCAATCGTTTTAAATACACCTGATCCACTAATACGACCTAAGTTACCAAAAGGCTCTCCTGTTCCTACATATAGCGTATTTATATTTGTAGGGCTAATTACAATAGTAGAAGTAGCTAAATTAGGGATTTGAAAATCTGTTAAACTACTCCATGATGCACCTCCATCTTCAGTTAACCAAACACCTCCACCTACAGAACCAACATACCATCTATTAGGGTTATTAGGGTCTATGGCGATACCTCTTGAACGACCAGGCACATTATTTGGACCTCTTTCTATAAAAACTGGATTAATAATGTTAGCACTTTTTTTAGCAAAAGATTTTGCGGTTGCTTTATTAAACTCTTGTACTAAATACCCTTCTTTATAAGTAGATTTTTCTGCATCTAAAGGTTTTCGGATTTCTTTTTGATAATCTGCAATATGTTCTATTCCTTTTTTGTGCTTACCATTTATATCTCCTTTTTTCTTTTTTTCTTTAATAGGAGAAATAATAATATCTGCTGCTTTCTTTTTTTGACACGAAAAGAGAAAAAATAAAGACAGTATTGAATAAAATATTATTGAGTGCTTTTTTTTCATGGTTTTAGTTTAGTTATTATAAATCTTTACTATCGTATAATTTTTTGTTTTTTTGGAGTTTTCAATTGTTGATAACCTTGAGTTTTCTTCTCTAATAATCCCAACATGTTCGATACATTTTAAACTTGAATTATCATACCATTCAATCTTTCTACCTATAAAAAGACCTTCTTTTACTATTTTATTGGACTTAATATTTTTAACTTTATAATTAAAAGTTGTAGGTATATTTCCGTCTTCTTTATATTTTATAATTAAAAGCAAACTTTTATCTTGATTGTATAGCGTTTTTATAATATCTGTAGATAGGAATGTTATGTTATTTTTATCCTCTATCTGGTTCACATTTTTTGATTTACAATTGAAAAAAAAAGAAAAAAAGAAAAAAAAGAGTAATAGCTTTATTAATTTATTTTTCATAAAGAATATAATTTTTTTAATAGTTTGATTCTATTTAGATGTATTTTCTTGTGATATAGTTACAGGTTAAAATTGATTTTTAAGCTGATAAATTCATAGACCATATTTGGTATGTAAAATTTAAAGATAAGTGTAATCTTATTTCGTTGTATAATTTAATTGCATTTTCTATGATTAATTTATACCGTAAAAAGATGGTTCTGTTACACATCTATTTTTTTTTAACCTTTATCATAAGTTTTGACTAACTATTCTTAACTAAGACGACAAAACTTATGATAAAGGTTAAAAAAAAAGTTAACTTTTTTAAATAAAACTAAAAATAGTAACACTTTAAGGTAAATAGAAATAAAGTTCTTATAAAAATAATTGTTTCGTCTGTTCTGTTTAAAATGTAAAATTGTTTATGTATTTTACATTTTTTAGAATAAAAAAAGGCTTTTTAATTTGTTTTAATTTTTTCTTATCTCATGACACATTCTGACCTCTTTTGATACAAAATAATTTTAGCATTTAATATAATTTCCTACTCGAATACCATGCTTTTTAAGGGGTGAATTTATTACAAATACTCGTTCTGATTGCTTAGGGAAAAAAGAAGGTTTGTTTTTGTTAATAGTGTTCTTATCAAATAAAATTACTCATTTTAAATACAAGATAATCACCATACAGTATATTTTGATTTAATTTTATGTTTCTTATAATCAATTTATTACTGTTATTTCTAAAGAGTTTTAGAGGATAAAATAAATAGTACAAGTTGTTAACTTAATTGAAGTTAATTAAAGTTTGTACTTTTGCGGATATCTATATTTTGTAGTGAAAATTAAGATATAAAAAAGTAGGAAATCTATATTAGAAACCCCACTTGTCTTTTATCAGGCACTACTAGTAATCATTCAATTATTATAAAAATGAAAAATGTAATCAAAAGTATTTTTTTTGTTTTTTTAATGCTATTATCGGCATTTGGGTTCTCTCAAAATTCATTAAGTATATCTCCAAACGGGTCTAATATACAGGAGTACGTTCGTGGTGAAGAGTTTAAATTATCTGAGAAAGATATTGAAGGTCTAACGGTAACCAATGAATATTATTCTAAAGGAATGGATGTGACTTTAGTGTACGTTGGGCAAGAACATGAAGGCATTCCTATTTATAATGCCATTACAACTGTAGCCATTAAAGATGGCGAAGTTTTTAATTTGGCAAGTAGGCTTGTTTCCAATGTAGCAGAAAAAGTGAATGTAATAACCCCTATAATAACAGCAGAACAAGCAATAGAAAAGGTAGCATCTCATTTTGAATTAGGGATGCCTACCGCGTTAAAAACGCTAAGTAAAACAAAGAAAAGCTACGAGTTTTCTAATGGTAATATTTCTTCAAGAAGTACGATTCCTGTAAAATTAAAGTATGTTGAAGAAGCAGATGGAAGCTTAAGACTGTATCAAGATGTTGAAGTTGATGTTATAGGATCTAGTGATGCATGGAGTGTTCGAGTAGATGCTGTTACAGGAGAAATAAGTGAAAGAAACATACATAATTATACAATTAGTTGCGCTTTCGGAAACCATGATCACAATCATTCTACATCTATAAAAAAAAATAAAACAGATTTTGATTTTTTTAGATCTGCTAAGAATACTTCAATGATGGTAGATGGGGCTAGTTATAGAGTATTACCAGTACTATCGGATGGTGGTACCCCAGGTGTTTCAAGTCCAATACATGGTGATAGATCATTAATTAATAACCCTGCTAATGTTGAAGCATCTCCATTTGGATGGCATGATATTGATGGTATACCTGGAGCAGAATATACAATTACAAGAGGTAATAATGTATTTGCTTACTTAGATACTAAAGATTCAGAAGATGGCGATTCACCAAATGGAGGAGATACTTTAGAATTTGATTTTCCTTATGATTATAATAATGAAGACCCAAAAGCATATAGAGATGCTGCAGTTACGAATTTGTTTTATGTAACTAACATGGCTCACGATGTGTTTTATAGATATGGTTTTGATGAGGCTGCTGGTAATTTTCAAGAAAATAATTATAGTAATGTTATAGGGAAATCTGATAGTTTAAATGCAGAAGCTCAAGATGCTGCAGGAACAAATAACGCAAATATGCGCACAGATACAGATGGTGTTAATCCAATAATGCAAATGTACTTATATACTAATATTGATACACCTAGAGATAGTGATTTTGATAATGAAATTATAATTCATGAATATGGTCACGGAATCTCAACAAGGTTAGTAGGAGGTCCTTTTTATGCATCATGCTTAAATCATAATACAGTAAAAGCTCAACAAGGAGAGGGTTGGTCTGATTGGTTTGGTTTAATGATGACTATGAATACAGGAGATCTTTCAAAAACTAGAAGAGGAATAGGTACTTTTTCTAAAGGACAAGCAATAACTGGAAATGGGCTTCGAAATAAACCATACTCTACAGATTTTAGTATTAATGATTATACTTATGATGATATTAAATATGCATCTGTTCCTCATGGTGTTGGGACTGTTTGGGCAACAATGCTATGGGATTTAACTTGGGCTTATATAGATAAGTATGGTTTTTCTGATGATTTATATCATGGAGATGCAGGGAATAATAAAGTATTACAATTAGTATTAGATGGGTTAAAACTACAGCCATGTGGTGCAGGTTTTGTAGATTCTAGAGATGCTATTTTAGCAGCAGATAGGGCTACTACAGGAGGAGAAAATGCCTGCTTAATTTGGGAAGTGTTTGCTAAAAGAGGTTTAGGATTTGGAGCACAACAAGGTGCTATTAATTCAGCGGGAGATGGTCAAGAATCATTTGATTTACCAGAAGCTGCTTTCTCAGTAACACAAGTTAAGGGAGCTTGTGGAAATGGAATCGCTCAAATGTCTATATCAAACTTTACAAACACCCCAATATCTTCTTTAGAATATAGCTATACAATAGATGGTGGTTCTACGGTAAATGAAACTTGGTCAGGAAACATTGGTGCTTGTCAAACAGGAGTTATTACTATTTTAGATTCAGAAAATATATCAAGAGGTATTCGTAAATTAGAAGTTACTACATTAAATTCAGTAACTACATCTATCAATTTATATGTAAATGATTCAGGTGAGTATGGGGTTGTTAATACTTTTGAAAATGATTCGGATGAATTAATTGCGTATAATATATCAGGAGAAAACGCTTTATGGGAAAGAGGTATTGCTAATGGAACGCTGTTAAAAGACACAGGGTCTAAAGTTTATGGAACGAACTTAGATGGTAATACAGAAAGAAGTGTAAGAGGTTTTTTGGTCTCTCAGTGTTATGATTTATCTACAGTAGAAAATGCTAGTGTAGAATTTAAAATGGGTTTTGATACAGAGAAAGAATTGGATTTTATAACATTTGAATATTCTGTAGATGGAGGTGTAACTTGGCAAATTTTGGGAAATGCAGACGATAAAGATTGGTTTAATAACGGAGATGTTTGGAATGGGATTCTTTGTGAACTTTGTGTTGGCGGACAATGGACAGGAGAAGGAGATGACTTAAGTACACATAGTGCAGGAGGAACAAATGCTGAAATGAAATTATATAAGCATTCATTAGAAGATTTTGATATAAACGGTTCAGCTGAAGAAAATATACTGTTTAGATTTGTATTGATAAATAATGAAAGAGGAGTTAGTAAAGAAGGTGCCATTATAGATGATTTTGTAGTTAGAGGTGACTCTTCATTATCTATACAAAATCTTGAAATAGAAGGTTTGGAAGTATTTCCAAACCCAACAACAGATATTGTTACAATACAAAGTTCAGAATCTTTAGAAAATGCAAAAGTATCTGTAATTGATATTATGGGAAGAGTATTAACAAATGTTTCAGTTCATACGATGGGAGTTCACCAAAAAACATTAAGTCTTAGAGATTTTGCTTCAGGGATTTATGTATTAAATATAGAAAGCGGTTCTCGTAAATCAATAAGACGTATTATGAAAGAATAAATTTCATTTATATAAATACACCATTTTCTAAAGTGTATAATTTTTAAAACTCAAGATTGTTTAAATATTGAGTTTTTTTATTGGTTTTAAATTATGTACTTTAGTGTATTTCGTTTTTAAAATACTGATCTTTATTTAATAGAAATTCAAAGAATTAATGGTTATACTGTTTTAAATTAAAAAGATATGTTTGTAATATTTTTTTGATTTCTTTTACGGATAAAAAAGAATCAATTTGTTCATCAATAGTATTTTTTGGACTTAAAATGATTGTAGAAGGATAACTTATTGTGCCTTTTTTAGATGCTAAAATCTCAGTTATTTGATGAATACCCGACTTGTTTATAAATGTCTGCCCATTTATATTTATTGGCTTTTTACTTTCTGCATTAAAAGAAATAAAATAAAATTTCTCATTCAATAATTTGATGATTTCTTTGTTTGTAAAAGTATTCTTTTTCATCGCAAAACAAAATTTACACCAATTTGTATGAAAAAATACAACAATAGGTTTCTTTTCTTTTTCTTGTAATTTATATGCTTCTTCAAAAGAATAACTTAATAGAGAATCGTTTTTCTGACTAAATAGAATTGTAGTAGAAAGGATAAAAAAGAAAAGAAACGTTTTTCTCATTATTGTAAATTATATCTAAGACCTAAAAACATTCTAATTCCTTGATTAGATGCGTATACATAAGCAGGGTCAAAAGTTAAATTAGGATTTGCTGGATCTAAGTTTTCATCAAACGGATCAAAGGAACGTAAAATACTGTTACTTGCGGGTGTAAAGTTTAATAAGTTTTTAACTCCTCCAAAAACTTCAAAGTTATTACTGAATTTTTTAGTAGCTTGTATATTTTGAATACTATACCATGGAGAAGTTGGCGATCTTGGGTCGTTGTCTCCTAGCAAAGGTAAATCCATAGGTCCGTAAACATTACCTGTATAATCTAGTTTTAAATCGATGGCTTTAAAGTTGTAAGAAATACTCCAAGTACCACTAAAACTTTCTGTTAATAATTGTCTTTCTGTTACGTCGTTTTCTGTTGTAGATACATCCATTAAAGTGGCACCTGCTATAACAGATAATCCGTTGTTAAATAATATATCTGTGTTTAAAGAAAATCCTTTAGAAACGGCATGTCCATCTAAATTAGAATAAATAATTTTAGTTGTTTCTGTTTCGTAATCAGGAATTATTTTGTTGTCAAAATACGTGTAAAAAGCACTGGCATCAAAGCTAATAATACTATTGTTTGTGGTAACTATTTTTTTAACGTAGTTAATGTTCGCATTCCAAGAGGTTTCTGGTAATAATTCATCTTCAAATTCAACTTCTCTGTTTCCTGTAAGTGCGGCATGATCTTCGGTAAAAACATTAGCAACCCTAAAGCCGTTACCTATACTAACTCTTAAAATATCTTCGTTATTGTCGGAATTCCATTTGTAATTAATTCTAGGAGAAAAAACGCTTCCGTGTACATTATTATGATCATATCTTGCTCCTAAAAGCATTTTACTTTTTGGAGCCAGTGTAATTTCATCTTGAATAAATATTCCCGGTAAATGTGTAATTGAAGGATTGTTTTCTGTATCGTTACCAGTGGCAGTTGTGTTGTCATCATAACTAGTATAACGATAAGCAACTCCCATTAATACATCATGATTTTCTCCAAAATTAGTATCATAAGTTAATTGACCAAAAGCAATGTATTGATCTGCGTCATAAAAAGTATCGCCATAATAAGAATTTTGACTATGACCGTTTGCGCTAAATTGTAAGTTTATTTTCTCCTCCGTAGGTAATTGGTAAGTCCCAAAAGTTTCCCACCTACTTGTATAAATGCTTTCTCCATAAACGTCTGTTCCTCCTCTGTATTTTGGTGTCCAATCCATTTCTCCGCCCCATCTATCTTCATAAACATATCTACCTGCAACTGTAAAAACACGGTTGTTTTTTCTTTCAAAATTAAATTTATTAAAGATTGAAATACGGTTTTGAAGTGTTAAGTCGGTAAATCCATCATCATTATTATCAATAGGATTCTGATAATTAAAATAATTAACACCTAGCAATCCGTTAGTTTTTCCTAAATTATATTTTAATCCAATGTCTGTATTTATTTCTGCCCAAGAGCTGGCAAAAGTTTCTACAGATAATAGAGGGGCAGAAGATGGTTTTTTAGTGATGATGTTAATAATTCCACCCACAGCTTCAGAGCCATATAAAGTAGATGCTGGTCCTTTTACAATTTCTATACGTTCTATTAATGCTTGTGGAATTCCGGTTAAACCATAAACGGTAGATAAACCACTAACTATAGGCATTCCGTCAATCATTACAAAAGTATACGCGCCTTCTAATCCGTTAATATGAATATCACCTGTGTTACAAACACTACAGTTTACTTGTGGTCTAACACCATTTACATTAGCCATTGATTCAAAGACAGAAGGCGTTGGGTTTTTCTTAAAAAAAGTAGGAGAATACACTTCTACAGGAATTGGGCTGTTCGATTTTGTTACGGGTTTTAAAGTACCAGAAACAACAATCTCGTCTAAAGAACTATCTTCTTTTAAAGTAAAGTTTTTGGTGATATTTTCATTTTCGTCAACTGTTATTTTAATAGATTTTCTTTGATAACCAACCGTACTAACAACCAATGTGTAGCTTCCTTTAGGTATGTTTTTAAGTTGATAAAAGCCATTTTCGTTAGAAGCAACTCCTATTTTAGTTTTCTTCAAATAAACATTTGCGTAGGGCAATGCATTTGATTTGGTCGATATTTTCCCGGAAATAGTATTATTCTGAGAAAAAACAGCATTTATGCTTAATAAAGCAGTTAATATAATAAAGTATTTTAGTTTCATAAAATGATTATTTTTGACAAATATAATTAAATTTTTAGATAAGACTAAAAATATATTTCATAAAAATAAAAAGTGTACATTTGTAGTATAAAATTTTATGGATGTTTACACTTTCTGAAGAAAATTATTTAAAAACGATTTATCATTTAGAATTAGAGCTTGATAAAGATGTTAGTACAAATTCTATTGCGAATAAATTAGAAACAAAGGCATCTTCAGTTTCTGATATGATAAAAAAGTTATCAGAAAAAGAATTGGTTATTTATAAAAAGTATCAAGGAGTTAAATTAACCGATTTTGGAAAAAAAATAGCTGCTAATATTGTTCGTAAGCATAGATTGTGGGAAGTTTTTTTAGTAGAAAAACTTAACTTTTCTTGGGATGAAGTTCATGAGGTTGCAGAACAATTAGAGCATATTAAGTCGCCAAAATTAATAAATCAATTAGATGCTTTGTTGGGTTTTCCAACACATGATCCGCATGGAGATCCTATACCAGATAAAGAAGGTAATTTAAATGTTTTAGATAAAATTTTGTTAGCATCATTATTAAAAAATGAATCTGGAATTTGTGTGGGAGTAGATGATTCTTCATCAGAGTTTTTACAATTTTTAGATAAAAAAGGGATAACCTTAGGAAAACAGATTACTGTTTTAGAAAAAGAGAAATACGACGATTCTTTAGCAGTTAAAATAGAAAACAAAAAATTAACTATTTCTAATAAAATAGCAAATAACATATATATAAGAAAATTATGAGCATATTCGATCAATTAGTAGCTTTTAGTAAAGAGCATCCTATTCAAGCAGCGTTATATGCATCTCTTTTTACTTGGGGTTTAACAGCTGCAGGTGCAGCTTTAGTTTTCTTTTTTAAGAAAGCAAATAGAGCTGTTTTAGATGGGATGTTAGGTTTTACAGGTGGTGTTATGGTTGCTGCAAGTTTCTGGAGTTTGTTAGCACCAGCAATAGATAATAGCCCAGGAGAAGGTTTTGTAAAAGTTTTACCATCTGCAATTGGTTTTGCATTAGGGGCTTTAGCTCTTTTTGGTATGGATAAAATTTTACCACATTTACATATCAATTTTAAAGAAACAGAAAAAGAAGGCGTAAAAACAGATTGGCACAAAACAACATTATTGGTTTTAGCTATTACGTTACATAATATACCTGAAGGTTTAGCTGTAGGAGTGTTATTTGGTGCAGCATCTACCTTAGTTGGGGTTGAGCAAACGGAAATGATAATTGCAGCAATTTCATTAGCAATAGGTATTGGAATTCAGAATTTTCCAGAAGGTTTCGCTGTTTCTATGCCTCTAAGAAGGCAAGGTATAAGTAGGTTAAAAAGTTTTTGGTTTGGACAATTATCTGCGGTAGTAGAACCTGTTGCAGCAGTTTTAGGGGCTTTAGCAGTTTCATTTTTCACCCCAATTTTACCATATGCATTAGCATTTGCAGCAGGAGCAATGATTTTTGTTGTTGTAGAAGAAGTAATACCGGAAACACAAAGAGATAAATATACAGATATTGCCACTTTAGGTTTTATAGGTGGTTTTATTGTAATGATGTCTTTAGATGTTGGTTTAGGTTAAAATTTCGAAAAAAATATAATTAAAAAGCCAAACAATAACTGTTTGGCTTTTTGTATTTTGCACTAAAAATAGTTCTGTGCAAAAACCATCTAATTTTCAGGTTTATAATGCTTCTGCTGGAAGCGGAAAAACCTTTACACTTGTAAAAGAATACTTAAAAGTTTTATTAAGTTCTGAAAATATTTTTACGTTTCAGAAAATTTTAGCAATTACGTTTACCAACAAAGCTGCAGGTGAAATGAAAGAACGTGTTTTGTCTAATTTAGAAGATTTTTCTGAAGCAAAAGAGAACGATATCTTTAAGATTCTTATTAAAGAAATTACTATTGATAAAGTAACTATTCAAGAAAGAAGTAAGAAAATTTTAGAGGCAATTTTACAAAATTATTCAGCATTTTCAATTACCACAATTGATAGTTTTACACATAAAATTATTAAAAATTTCGCTTTCGACTTAGGTTTGTCGCTTAATTTTGAAGTAGAAATGGATGCAGTTTCTTTATTAAATGAAGCAGTAGATGTGTTAATTTCTAAAATTGGAACAGATGAAAAGCTAACAAATCTGTTAATAGATTATTCTTTAGATAAAACAGATGATGATAAATCTTGGGATATTTCTAGAGATCTAAGTGAGTTTGCTAGAATTCTTTTAAATGAAGATGATGTTGCTCATTTTAGAAATCTTGCAAATAAAAAATTAGAAGATTTTACAGAATTAAAATCTAAGTTGTTTGTTCAACAAATAGAATTAAAAAAATCGATTGTTAAGATTGCAAAAAAATGTCTTAAGTTGATAGAAGAAAACGATCTAGAACAAAAAGATTTTATGCGCGGAACAATTCCGAAATTCTTTTTAGATTTAAGTGTAAAATCTGTAAACATAGATTTCATTAAACGAGCAGAAACTATAATAAAAGCAATAGAAAATAATCAATACTATTCTAAATCTACCACAGAAACTATTGCAAGTACTATAGACGCTATTGTTCCTGAAATAATTAAATATTTTAAAAAAGCAGAAGAAATATTTAAGCAATTTTCAATGAATAAATTAGCATTGAAAAGTATTATTCCATTAGCGGTCTTAAATAATATTAATTCAGAATTAGAAACCATAAAAGAAGATAACAATATAAGATTAAATGCTGAGTTTAATCAGCTAATTTCTGATAATATAAAAGACCAACCTGCTCCATTTATTTATGAAAGAATTGGACAACGTTTTCAGAATTATTTTATTGATGAAATGCAAGATACTTCTGTTTTACAATGGAATAATTTAATCCCTTTAATAGATAATGCTCTTGCACAAGAAAATAGTAACTTATTACTGGTTGGAGATGGTAAACAAGCAATTTATAGATGGCGTGGTGGGAAAGCAGAACAGTTTATTAAATTAGGTTCTGAAGTAGAAAACCCTTTTCATGTTGAGAAAGAAGTTAAAAGTTTAGAAACAAATTTTAGAAGTTATTCAGAAATTATTAATTTCAATAATTCTTTTTTTCAACACACAGCTAATTTTATTGAGAATGTATCTTATAAAAACCTATTTGTAGAAGGAAATAAACAATTAGAAAACAATAAAAAAGGAGGTTTAGTTTCTTTAAATTTTCTTGATAAAAATGAAGATAAAGAACTAGAAAAAGTAAAATATCCGCAAAAAGTTTTAGATAAAATTAATCAACTAAAATTAGATTTTTCACTGAATGAAATTTGTGTTTTAACTAGAACCAGAAAAGATGGTGTTGCAGTTGCTAATTATTTGTCAGAAAAAGGTATAAATATTATTTCTTCAGAAACTTTATTGTTAAAAAACAATTCAAAAGTTTCTTTTTTGATTGATGTTTTAAAAATATTACAAAATCCAAGTGATGAAGAGACTCGTTTTGAATTCTTGTATTTTTTATACAACCATTTAAAGGTAGAAAAACCTAAACACCTTTTTTTAAGTGAGTTTGCAAAAGTTGAAAATCTTAGAATCTTAGAATCATTAAAAAATTATGGAATTTCATTTGATGTTTTAGAATTTTATGAACTACCTTTTTATGAGAAAATAGAAAAAATTATTAGAAACTTTCATTTGGTTAATTCTTCTGATGCCTATATACAGTTTTTCTTAGATGTAGTATTAGAGCAACAAAGAAAAGGTACAGATATTAGTAGTTTTTTGGAGTTTTGGGAACTAAAAAAAGATAGATTAAGTATAGTTGCATCAGAAAACTCTAGTTCAGTTCAAGTAATGACTATTCATAAATCTAAAGGATTAGAGTTTCCTGTAGTAATTTTTCCATGTGATGTTGATGTCTACAGACAAATAAAGCCAAAATCTTGGATAAATGAATTACCAGTAACTTATGAAGGATTTAATGAGCTTTTGGTAGATTATAGTAAAAGTTTAAGTATTGTAAGTGATAGGGGGTTAGAAATATATAATAAACAAAGAGAAGAGTTAGAGTTAGATAATTTTAATTTATTATATGTTGCACTAACAAGAGCAGTAGAACAATTACATATAATTACAGAAAAAAAAATATCTGCAAAAGGAGATGAAAACACAAATTTTTATTCTGGTGTTTTTATCAATTATTTAAAAGAGCAGAATCTTTGGAATGAAGAGCTGTTAGAATATACTTTTGGTAATAATAATAGAGTACATAAAAAGAAAGAAGAAAAATCTGTTTTAGATGTGCATAAGAAGTTTATTTCAACACCATGGCAAGAACATAATATTGTATTATTAGCCAGTTCTTCTAAATTATGGGGTACAAAACAAGGAAAAGCAATTGATTTTGGAAATCTTTTTCATGAAATTTTAGCAAAAATCTATACCAAAGATGATGTTGATAATGTTATTTTACATTATAATCAACAAGGGATTTTAAATAACGAACAAACTAAAAAAATAAAAGAGAGTATTTACTGTGTTGTTAATCACCCGAAATTAACGCCCTATTTTTCTGAGAATGTTATTGTTTTTAATGAAAGAGAAATTGTAGATATAGACAATCAGGTAATCATTCCTGATAGATTGGTTTTTATAAAAGGAAAAGAAGTTGTAATTATTGATTATAAGACTGGAAATCCATCTGTAGATCATCATCAGCAATTATTAAAATATGAGTTAGTTTTAAAGTCTATTAAACTTAGTGTTCATAAAAAACTTATTGTTTACATAAATAAAAGTATTAAGGTTGTTGAGTTGTAGCGCTAATTTTTCTTAGAACTCAATGATCTTGCTTTTAGTTATTCTGTTCTTTTTTATGAAAATATTTTTGACACATTATTCTTTAAAAATAAAATCTTAACTTTTTTAAAATTAATAAAAAGCGAAATTTTCTCAAGTTTTTGTACATTTGTCTTTGTAAATACGTTTGAAGGGATTACTTTTGCGTATAATAATAACGAACTTTTAATTTAAAAATTTGATAATGAAACGATTAAAATTAGCTGTGATAGCTTTGTTTACGTTGGTAACAATTGGTAACGTAAACGCACAAGATGAAAACAACCCATGGGCTGTTGGTTTTGGTGTAAACGTAGTAGACTTTTATGGTGGTAATGATTTTGTAGATCAACTAAAAGATTTAATAGGAAATAAAGATTGGAATATTTTACCATCTATTTCTAGAATTTCTGCAGAGAAATATATCGATAAAGGTATTTCTGTTCAATTAGCTGGGTCTATTAATAAAATAGAAAATTATGCAGCATTAGATGATTCTGATTTTTTATACTGGTCTTTAGATGCAATTGCTAAGTATGACTTAAATAATTTAATTGGAGATACTTCTCAATGGTTTGATCCTTTTGTATATTTAGGAGGTAGTTATGTTTCTGTTGATTCAAGAGGTGAAGGAATGGCACATGTAGGTGCTGGTTTTAATACTTGGTTTAATGAAAACTTAGGTTTAAACTTTCAAACAGGTACAAAAGTAGGTTTTTCAGATAATATTAAATCTCATTACCAAACTTCTTTAGGTTTAGTAATTAAATTTGGAGGAAAAGATACTGATGGAGATGGAGTATACGACAAAGATGATGCTTGTCCTGAAGTTGCTGGATTAAAAGAATTTAATGGTTGTCCTGATGCTGATGGAGATGGAGTAAAAGATTCTGATGATGCTTGTCCAAATGTTGCAGGTTTAGCAGCTATGAATGGTTGTCCTGATTCTGATGGAGATGGAGTTGCAGATAAAGATGATATGTGTCCTAATTCTAAAGGAACTAAAGCTAATAAAGGTTGTCCTGATTCTGATGGAGATGGAGTTGTAGATAAACATGATAAATGTGCAACTGTTGCTGGACCAGCTGCAAATGCAGGTTGTCCTTGGCCAGATACTGATGGAGATGGTGTTTTAGATAAAGATGATAAATGTCCAACTGTTGCAGGTGTTGCTTCTGAAGGAGGTTGTCCAGAAAAAGTGATTTCTGAAGAAGCTGTTGAAGCAATTGCCTTTACAGCGAAGTCTATCTTATTTAATACAGGTAGATCTTCTTTCAAGCCTGGAGTTACTAAACAATTAAATGCTATTGTTGAAGTAATGAATAAATTTCCAAAAGCAACTTTCGCTATTGGAGGTCATACAGATAGTGTTGGTGGAACTGCAACTAATCAAAGTATCTCTGAAAAAAGAGCTAATGCTGTTAAAAAGTACTTAGTTAAAAAAGGAGTTGATGCAAGTAGATTAGAAGCAAAAGGATTTGGTGAGTCAACTCCAGTTGATTCTAACAAAACTAGAGCAGGAAGAGCTAATAACAGAAGAGTTGAGATTAAAGTAACTAACTAAGTTTCTTTTTTAATAATATTCAAAAGCCTCATCATTTAGATGAGGCTTTTTTATGTTTATAAATGTTTTTTTAAGTGAAAAATCTTTTTTATTTCCATTCAAAAAAATTACCTTTGCCTCCTGAAAATGAGCGTGAAGTCTCATAAGAAATAATAATAACTTTAATTAGATACATAATGTCTACAATAACAGGTAAAGTTTCACAAATTATTGGACCAGTAATTGATGTTGAATTCAATACAGAAAACGAACTTCCTAAGATCTACGATTCTTTAGAAATAAAAAAAGCTGATGGTTCTATATTAGTTTTAGAAGTACAACAACATATTGGTGAAGATACAGTTAGAACTATATCAATGGATGCAACTGATGGATTAAGTAGAGGTACAGAAGTAATTGCTACAGGTAATCCTATTCAAATGCCAATTGGTAACGATATTTATGGTCGTTTATTTAATGTAACAGGAGATGCAATTGATGGTTTAGGAGATTTGAAAAAAGAAGGTAAAGATGGTTTACCAATTCACAGAGCTGCACCTAAATTTGAAGACTTATCTGTATCTACAGAAGTTTTATTTACAGGAATTAAAGTAATTGATTTAATTGAACCTTATGCAAAAGGAGGTAAAATTGGGTTATTTGGAGGAGCAGGAGTAGGTAAAACAGTTTTAATTCAAGAGTTAATTAACAATATTGCAAAAGGACATGGTGGTTTATCAGTTTTTGCAGGAGTTGGAGAGAGAACTCGTGAAGGAAATGATTTACTTCGTGAAATGTTAGAGTCAGGAATTATTAAATATGGTGATGACTTTATGCATTCGATGGAAGAAGGTGGATGGGATTTATCTAAAGTTGATAAACCAGGCATGAAAGACTCAAAAGCTACTTTTGTTTTTGGACAAATGAATGAACCACCTGGAGCACGTGCACGTGTTGCGTTATCAGGTTTAACAATTGCAGAGTATTTTAGAGATGGAGCAGGAGAAGCACAAGGTAAAGATGTACTTTTCTTTGTAGATAATATCTTTAGATTTACACAAGCAGGTTCTGAGGTTTCTGCATTATTAGGACGTATGCCATCTGCAGTAGGTTACCAACCAACATTGGCTACAGAAATGGGGGCAATGCAAGAACGTATTACTTCAACTAAAAAAGGTTCTATTACATCAGTACAAGCAGTATATGTGCCTGCAGATGATTTAACAGATCCAGCACCAGCAACAACCTTTGCGCATTTAGATGCAACTACAGTATTATCTCGTAAAATTGCAGAGTTAGGTATTTATCCAGCAGTAGATCCATTAGATTCTACTTCAAGAATTTTATCTGCAGAAGTTTTAGGTGATGAACATTATGACTGTGCCCAAAAAGTAAAAGAAATTTTACAACGTTATAAAGAATTACAAGACATTATTGCAATTTTAGGTATGGAAGAATTGTCTGAAGAAGATAAATTAGTAGTTCACAGAGCAAGACGTGTTCAACGTTTCTTATCTCAACCATTCCATGTAGCTGAACAATTTACAGGTATACCAGGAGTTTTAGTTGATATTAAAGACACTATTAAAGGATTTAATATGATTATGGACGGTGAATTAGATAAATACCCTGAAGCAGCATTTAACTTAAGAGGATCAATTCAAGATGCAATTGATGCTGGTGAAAAAATGTTAGCAGAAGCATAATAATATATTAAATTAAAAGAAATATGTATTTAGAAATTGTAACACCAGAAGCTATTTTATTTTCGTCGGAAATTGATTCAATGTCAGTGCCTGGTGTTAATGGTGAGTTTCAAATGCTAAATAATCATGCACCTGTTGTATCTAATTTAAGAGAAGGAACAATTAAAATTCATATACATAATCAAACTAATTTAGAATTAGATGATTTAAGTGGAAAGTTAGTTCCTGACTCTGCAGATGATAAAATTTTAACACTACTTATTAATTCTGGAACATTAGAATTAAATGATAATAAAGCAATTATTTTAGCGGATTAATCTTTCTGAAATTAAAAAATAAAAAAGCCTCAAAGTAATTTACTTTGAGGCTTTTTAGTTTTCGGAAACATCTTTTTAAATTGATGTTTTTAGCAATTTCCCCTTAATATATATTCTTTTATATATTGTTTACAAAAATTAGTTTTTTTATTGTTTTTTACTAAGGTAAAAACCCTGTAATATTGAAAGGGAAAAACACCCTTAATAATATAAAATTATATTTTAAAGTGTTTATTATTAAATAGATATGAATTATTTTTTAGTTTGTTTATTATGTAATTATTATTAATTGTATATTGAGAATAAATTTACTAAAACTAATCTAATGAAATTTTATACTAAAAATTTATTTTATTTTTTATCTTTTTTACTAGTTTTTTCTTCTTGTAATCAAAAACAGGATGATGAAAAAATTAATGTGGAGAAACTAAAAAATGCAACAATAACTTATAAAAGAGCTGCCCAATTACAAAAAGAATATATAGATACAAGAGCAACTATTCTAAATAAACATTTAAATAGCATAAATCATTTTAAACAGAAACAAACACTTGTTAAAGAAGATAAATTTATTGAAGATGTAAGAGATGTTACTTTTGATTTAAATACATTAAAGCAATACATTGCTTATGTTGAAAAAGAAGCAAATAAGAAAGGGTTAAAAGGTTTAGGTTTAAGGGTGTATTTGGGAGCATACTCAACCAATGATAACGATCCTCGAGTTAAAACACCTGGTTTTTCTACAGTTTTCTTTTTGCCAACTCATCAACCTAATGAAGAAGAAAGCAATGCTAAAAATTTTTATTTTTGGCATCATGATAAAGTTATTGATGGAATAGATGGTTTAAATTTTGGAAGTGGAACACCACCGCCAAATAATTTAAATAATTAATGTCTAAATATATATCTGCAATTATAATTTTATTTGAGATAATTACTGCTTTATTGGCTCTAATTAATTTTTATAAATACAAAAATACGTATGAAAAATATTTTTTATATTTTCTTTGGGTGGTTGTGTTAATTGAAATTGTTGGATATGTTTCAAATAATTATTTTCATAAAGTAATTACTCCTGTTTATAATATCTATCTAATTTTAAGTTTTATATTTTATTTTTATTGGTATTTTAATATTATAAAGAGTATTAAACAGAAAAATATTATCAAGTTTTTAAGCGGAATTTTTATTATAGTATCCTTAAAGGATTTAATCTATTCTGATTATAATTTTTATTTTTTTACTACTTTCATTGTTGGAGCTGTAATTATTTTAATTTTGTCTTTTTTTTATTTTTCACAATTATTAAAGAGTGATAATGTATTAAATGTTTATCATAATTTACGTTTTTGGATAGTAACTGGTTTGATGCTTTTTAACATTGGTATGATACCTTTTATGGTTTATACAAATGAATTATTTTCATATAGTATTGTTTATATGAGTGTTTTACTGAGCTTAAATTTTGTTTTATATTTTTGTTATTCAATCGGATTCTTATGGTGCAAACCAGTACAATAAAAATATTTTTAATTACTTCTTTATTAATTGTATTAATGGTAGGTGCTGTTATTATTTTATTTGTTGTTTTTCAAAAGCGAAAAAACACATTGTTAAAAGAACAAGAAGAAGCAAAAAAAAGGTTTGAACGTGAAATTGCCGAAACTCAAATAGAAATTAGAGAAGAAACTCTTAGAAATATTAGTTGGGAGTTGCATGATAATATAGGGCAACTCTTAACTTTAGCAAAAATTCAATTGCAAAGTGCTAATGCAAACAATTTACAATATGTTTCTCAAACAATTTCAAAAGGATTAACAGAAGTAAGAGCTTTATCAAAATTGATAAACCCTGAAGCAATTAAAAACATCAATTTAAAAGATGCTGTTCAGTTAGAAATTGATAGGTTTAATAGGTTAAACTTTATTAATTCAACCTTAATTGTTTCTGGAACAGAACAAATAGTTGATAAAAAATCTAGTATAATAATGTTTAGAATTTTGCAAGAGTTCTTTTCAAATACAATAAAACATTCTAAGGCTTCTAATTTATGGGTTCTATTAAATTTTAAGGAAGATGAATTATTAATTGAAGCAAAAGATGATGGGATTGGTTTTTTAACATCAGATATTAAACCTAATGGTATTGGTATAGAAAACATTAAAAATAGAGCAAAATTAATAGGTGCTTCAGCAGTTTTTACATCAGAAAAAAATGAAGGTACAGTATTAAAATTAGTATATAAATTATGATAAAATATTCAGTTGTAATAGTAGATGATCATACACTGCTTTCTCAAGCAATTGCAGCTATGGTAAATACTTTTGAAAAATTTAAAGTATTATATACGTGTAAAAATGGGCAAGAATTAATTGATAAATTTTCTTCTTCTGCTAAATTTATTCCAGATGTTGTTCTAATGGATATTAAGATGCCAATAATGAACGGAATTGAAACTACAGAATGGATATCAAATAATTATCAGAATGTAAATGTAATGGCACTTTCTGTAGAAGATGATGATTCAACAGTTTTAAAAATGTTAAAAGTTGGTGCTATTGGCTATCTGTTAAAAGATACTGAAAAATCAATTTTAGAAAAAGCACTTATAGAAATTGTAGAAAATGGCTTTTATCATACTAAAAGTGTTACGAATTTGTTAATGAAATCTCTTTCTGGTAAAGGAAAAGAGGAAGTTAAATTAAATGAAAGACAGACTACATTTATAAAACTTGCATGTTCTGAACTAACCTATAAAGAAATTGCTGATAAAATGTGTTTGAGTCCTAAAACTATAGATGGTTATAGAGATGTATTATTTAGCAAATTAGATGTGAAAAATAGAGTAGGTTTAGTTATGTATGCTATTAAAAATAAAATTTACACTCCATAAAAAAAGTGTAAATTTGCAACATGGAAGAAACGAATAGACAACGTAAAATAGCTGGAGTATTACAAAAAGATTTAGTTGATGTTTTACAAAAAGCAGCTCAAGAAGGTATGAAAGGTGTTATTATTTCTGTTTCTAAGGTTCATGTAACTTCAGATTTAGGAGTTGCTAAAGTTTATTTAAGTGTTTTTCCATCTGATAAAAGAGATGAAATTATAAATGGTGTTAAATCTAATACTCCATTAATTCGTCATGAAATGGCTTCAAGAACAAAACATCAATTACGTAGAATGCCAGAATTGTTATTTTATGGAGATGATACTTTAGATTATATTGAAGAAATAGACAAGTCTTTAAAAGGTGAAGATGAAAACCCAATAAAAAACCCAGATGTTTTACCTAGACGTCTAAAGAAATAAATTCATAATTATCATTTGAATTTTCCTTTATACATAGCCAAAAGATATTTATTTTCTAAAACCAGTAATAATGCCATTAACATTATTACAATCATTGCTTCGTTTGGAGTTATTGTTGGTTCTTTAGCTCTTTTTATAATTCTATCTGGTTTTTCGGGTTTACGTACTTTTAGTTATAGTTTATTAGATGTTTCAGACCCAGATATTAAAATTACCACAACAAAAGGAAAATCTTTTTTATATACTTCAGATGTAAATAATATTTTAGAAAATAACACTTCAGTTAAAGCAATTTCTAAAATTGTAGAAGAACGCGTTTTCTTAGAGTATAGTGATAAAAACGAAATTGCTTACATAAAAGGAGTAGAAGAAAATTATACATCTATTACCAATATAGATTCAGTAATTAATATGGGTAATTGGTTATTTAAAGACCAACCTAAAACGGCAGTTATTGGTAATGGAATTTCAAGAAAACTTTCATTAGGGATTCATAATTTTGGAGAACCATTAAGTATTTTGGTACCTAAACCAGGAACAGGATTCATAAATCCAATAAATGCTTTTCATACATTAGATGTACAAATTGTTGGTTTGTATTCTGGTACCGAAGAATTTGAAAGTAAATTTGTATTTGTGTCTTTAAAAGATGCAATGCAATTATTAAAATTTAAAGAAAATCAAATTACAGGAATTGAAATTAAGTTAAATGAAAATATTGATGCTGACCTTTTTCGTGATGAAATTCAAGCTCAGTTAGGAGATCAATTTAAAGTGCAAACAAAACAACAATTAAATGAAGTTTTTTATAAAGTAATTAATACAGAAAACTTTGTATCCTACTTAATTTTTACATTAATAGTAATCATTGCTTTGTTTAATGTAATTGGTGCAATTATAATGATGATTATCGATAAAAAAGAAAACTTAAAAACACTATTTAGCTTAGGAGCAACAGTAAAAGATATTAAAAGAGTTTTTGTTTTACAAGGATTTTTGTTAACAGTTTTAGGGATGTCTATAGGTTTATTTCTTGGTCTTATATTAGTCTTAATTCAACAAAAATTTGGATTGTTTATGATTACTCAAAATTTACCATATCCAGTAGAATTTAAATTTTCTAATCTTTTAATAGTTATTGCAACAATTATAATTTTAGGTTTTATAGCTTCAAAAATTGCAAGTAGTAGAATTTCTAGAGAATTTATAGAAAAGTAAAATTATTCAAAATCAGGAATAATTGCATTTCCAAATTTAGTTTCCACTTCATCAAAAGCAGCAAAAACATCTTTTGCATCATCAGAAGTAACCATTTTCATTCTATATTCTTTAAAATGCGGAATTCCTTTAAAGTAGTTAGTATAATGTCTTCTAGTTTCAAAAACTCCTAAAACTGGTCCTTTCCAATCAATAGACATTTGTAAATGTCTTCTAGCCATTTCTACACGTTGAGCAATGGTTGGCTTAACTAAATGTTTCCCTGTTTTAAAATAGTGTTTTACTTCATTAAAAAACCAAGGATAACCAATAGCAGCTCTACCAATCATACAACCATCTAAACCATAAGAATCTCTCATTTCCATTGCTTTTTCTGGTGATGTTACATCTCCATTTCCAAAGACAGGAATATGCATTCTTTGGTTATTTTTTACATCAGCAATTGGTTTCCAATCTGCTTCTCCTTTATACATTTGTGCACGTGTTCTACCATGAATAGAAATTGCAGCACAACCCACATCTTGTAAACGTTCTGCAACTTCTACAATTCTAATAGAATCATGATCCCAACCTAAACGTGTTTTTACAGTTACTGGTAAGTTTGTGTGTTTTACCATAGCTTCTGTAAGAGAAACCATTAAATCGATGTCTTTTAAAATTCCTGCTCCAGCACCTTTAGAAACAACTTTTTTTACAGGACAACCAAAGTTAATGTCAATAATATCAGGATTTGATTTTTCTACAATTTCAACTGTTTTTAACATCGACTCTAAATTGGCTCCAAAAATCTGAATTCCTACAGGGCGTTCTTTTTCATAGATGTCTAATTTCATTACGCTTTTTGCAGCATCACGAATCAATCCTTCTGAAGAAATAAATTCTGTATATACTACATCTGCTCCGTTTTCTTTGCATAAAGCTCTAAAAGGAGGGTCAGAAACGTCTTCCATAGGAGCTAATAATAAAGGAAAGTCAGGTAATTCTATATTGCCAATTTTAATCATGAGGCAAATTTAGGATATTATTTTAATTAACGTGAGTTCGATGTAAAATAGATGAGTTATTAGTATTAAAAAAGTAGAATATTCATTAATTTATTATACTAATATATGTTGATCTTTTTTAGATTTTTTTTGATATCTTTCAAAGTTAAATTAACAATCTTCTCTTTATCCATCCTGTCAAATATAGCAATTTCAGTACAAAAAACGTTGGCAAATAGAGTTGATATTTAGGTAACTAACTACTGACCTTTAAATAACTAATTCCATTGTAATTTTTTTCTTTCTGACCAGTAAAATTCTGGAGAAATGCTAAAAGAATTTAGTAACTCAATTTCTGAATTAGTAAGAGTAAATGAATTTATTTTTAAGTTTTCTTCTAGTTGTTTAGAAGTACTTGCGCCACTTAAAACAATGCTATTTGCTATAGTCTGCTCACAATACTTCAAAGAAATTGCATCTACACCAACTTTGTGTTTTTTAGCGATACTTTCTAAAATAGTATACATGTCATAATAATGAGGATACTTTTTATTTCTAAAAATGCGTCCATTTGCTAAAGCTTCTTTTATAACAATTGATTTATTTTGACTTTGTAATTCTTCAGAAATTTCTGATAAACTTTGATCTAAAAAGTTATAAGTCACTTGAAATAAATCAAAAACTTGCTCCCCATCAATGTAAAGATCTAATGCTTTTTTAATTACTTCAACTTGATTAATACCAGTTGTTGTTAATCCAATTTTTAAATTGTGTTCTCTTTTTAAAAAGTATAATTGCTCTAAAACTGCCTTGTTTTCTAAAACTCCAGTTTCTAAAGTTGCAGAATGAATTTGATACACTTTTAAATAAGGTAGTAATTGTTTAGAAAAATTCCACTGTTCATTTAATTTAGATAAACTATGTTCTTTTACTTCATGCACTTTTGCATTTGCATCAAAATTTGCAGTATATGTATAACCCCATTTTGTGGCAACTATAATAGAATTATCGTTTTTGGTTTGTAACCATTCTAATACTAATTCTTCTGCCAATCCATAACCTGGAGCAGTATCAAAATAACGAATTCCTGAATTATAAGCATTTTCTAAAACCAAAAAACTTTGTTTTCTAAATTCAGTTAAGTTGGAGTTGTCACAAGTTTCTTGACGAACATTTATATATTGTGGTCTTCCTAAAGCAGCCGTTCCTAATCCTAATTTCATGTTTTTTTATTTTTTAAGAGCTACAAGATAACATTGAACAACCTACTTTGTTTCTTGCCCATTCTGGTCTTTTTGCAAACCATTTTCCGTTTTCTGGTTGTTCAGAATATGGTTTTTTTAAGAGTTGAAATAACTCGTCTATTAAAGTGTAATTACCTTTATTTGCTTCATCAATTGCCATTTGTGACATATAATTACGTAAAACATATTTGGGATTTACAACATTCATTTTTTCTTTTCTTTCTTCGGATGAAACTCTTTCAATTTGAAGTCTTTTATCATATTTTTTGAACCACAAATTCCAATTGTTTTTTACTTGATCAGAAATATTTTCGAAGTCGTAAAATGATTCTTTTATCAATTGTAAACCTGATTTTTCATCACTAAAATCACTTAAATTTCTAAAGAAAATTGTCATATCAGTTTCTACTAACTGTAAATTGTCTTCTAAACTTTGAATCAGTTTTACATCATCTTCATCAGAAGTAAATAATCCTAATTTCGATTTCATCATCTGTAAAGATTTTATTTCAAAATCAGTTTTATATTGCTCTAAAATTGCATTTAAAGGTTCCACTTCTTCAATGATAGGATACAAAGCATTTGCAAGTTGATACAAATTCCACAAACCAATATTTGGCTGATTCCCATATCTGTAGCGTTTGTGTTGTCTGTCGGTTGTGTTTGGTGTCCACCCAAAATCAAAACCTTCTAGCCATCCGTAAGGTCCGTAATCTATGGTTAAACCTAAAATAGACATGTTGTCTGTGTTCATCACTCCATGTACAAAACCTACTCGTTGCCAATCAATAATCATTTTTAAAGTACGCTCAGAAACCTCTTTAAAAAAGTTGATATAAGTTTCTTTGGATGGTTTTCCTAAATGAGCAAAATGATGTTTTATGGTATAGTTTACCAGTTTTTTTAAATTTTCTACGTCTTTTCTTGCTGTAAAAATTTCAAAATTACCAAAACGTAAAAAAGAAGGTGAAACTCTGGCAACAATAGCACCTTTTTCATAAGCCGGATTTCCATCATATAAAACATCTCGTAAAACAGCATCACCAGATAAACTTAACGATAAAGATCTTGTAGTGGCAATGTTTAAATGAAACATGGCTTCCGCACATAAATATTCTCTAATAGAAGAACGTAAAACCGCTAAACCATCTGCAGTTCTAGAAAATGGAGTTTCGCCTGCACCTTTTAATTGTACTTTCCAGTTTTTATTTTGATGATCAATTTCAAATAAATTAATAGCTCTTCCATCACCTAATTGTCCTGCCCAATTGCCAAATTGATGTCCGCCATAACACATTGCAAAAGGTTTGGTGTCTGGATAAATTTCATTTCCAGTAACAATATTTTTAAAGAATTCTGATTGAGTTTCTTTTTCAGAAATACCCAATTCAGAACTCATTTCTTGCGAAACATGAATTACTTTTGGATGGTTTGTTTTCTTCGGATGAACATAAGAAAATACAGCTTCAGTAACTTGTCTACGTGAGTTTTCTATAACTGTGTCTGCAGGTAATTCAGAAGTAAAAGTGTTTTTTATGTTTAGTTTCATGCTAATTTATCAGAATGTAATTTTCTCAATTTAGATAATTTTGGTGCAATTACAAAACTACAATACCCTTGTTGGGTGTTTTCTCTATAGTAATTTTGATGCTCATTTTCAGCTTCATAAAAAATAGGTAAAGGACTAATTTCTGTAACGATTTTATCATTATAATAAGGTTGGATTTGTTTCAAAACTTCTTCAGAAATCTTCTTTTGATGATTATTATGATAATAAATTACTGATCTGTATTGGGTTCCTCTATCTGCACCTTGTCTGTTTAAAGTTGTAGGATCATGTGTTGTCATAAAAATGACTAATATGTCTTCAAACGAAATGATATTTACATCAAAAGTGATTTGAATTACTTCTGCATGCCCTGTTAATCCTGAACAAATTTCTCTATATGTAGGTTTTCCTGGAGCATTACCACCAGCATAACCAGACACAACTTTTTCTACTCCTTTTATTTCTTGGAATACAGCTTCTGTACACCAAAAACAACCACCACCTATAGTTGCTAATTGTAAATTTTTAGTCATTTTTAGATGTTCCTTTTTCTAATTGCATAGACTCTGAATTGATACAATAACGCAATCCGCTAGGTGCTGGCCCATCAGGAAAAACATGACCTAAATGTGCATCGCAAGTATTGCACATTACTTCAACTCTAATCATCCCAAAAGAAATATCTTTATGATATTTTATGGAATTTTCTGTAATTGGTTGTGTAAAACTTGGCCAACCAGAACTAGAATCAAACTTAATTGTAGAATCAAATAAAGGGGTGTTGCAGCAGATACAGTTGTATTGTCCTTCATCATAAATACTGCATAAAGCACCAGTATGTGGTCTTTCTGTACCTTTTTGTCTTGTAATTCTAAATTGCTCTTCAGTTAAAAGCCCTTGCCATTCTTTTTCGGATTTTTCAACTCTTTTATCTGGAGTTGGGTTTCCTTTTATTGAGAAGTTGATTACTTCTTTCCAAGTAAGCATATTTTATTATTTTCTTTTCTAAATTAGTATTGTATGCTAGCAGTATTTTTAGACGTAAAAACACTCGTTACTTTACAAATTACACTTAACTTGTAAAGTTTGAAAGCAATTCTTAAATTTACGACGAATATGAGCAAGTTATTGAATGATATTATAATTTCTTCTTATTCTTTAATAAAATAATTTTACAATGAGCAAATTAATTGTTGAAATAGAAAAGTATGTGTTTAATCTTTTAAATATTAATTTAGAGAGAAAATATGTATACCATAATTTGGCGCATACACAAAGAGTTGTTGATAGTGTTAAAGAACTTATTGAAAATTTAGAAATTGATAAAACAGCTGCAGAGAATTTAGAAATTGCTGCTTGGTTTCATGATACAGGGTTTATTAAAACAGTAGAAAATCATGAGGAAGAAAGTGTTAAAATTGCTACAGAATTTTTAAAGAATCATAAAGTTTCTGAAAATAGAATTGAAGTTATTTCGAATCTAATTTTAGCAACTAAAATGAATCATCAACCCAAAAGCAATCTTGAAAAAATTATTATTGATGCAGATTGTGCTCATTTAGCATCTAAAAATTTTGAAGATTATACTTCGTTATTAAGAAAAGAATGGGAATTAACTGGTTTTAAAAGTTTATCTGAAGCAGAATGGATTGCTAATAATATTAAATTTTTTACAGAAGAGCATAGGTTTAATACAGTATATGCATTAAAAAAATGGACTAAAAGTAAAGAGAAAAATTTATCTAAATTATTTAAAGCTCAGAGAGCATTAAAGGATGAAATTAAAAAATTTAATCAGAAGCAAGAATCTATAGAACTAAAAAAAGAAAAAGGAAATGTACCAGAACGTGGTGTTGAAACCATGTTTAGAATTGCGTTAAAAAACCATATGACTTTAAGTAATATAGCAGATACTAAAGCCAATATTTTGTTGTCTGTAAATGCTATTATAGTTTCTTTGGCATTGTCTAATTTGTTACCAAAATTAGATAATCCTTCTAATAGTTATTTAATTTTACCTACAGTTATTTTTATCATTTTTACTGTTGCTTCTATTATACTTTCTATTTTAGCAACCAGACCAAATGTTACACAAGGAGAGTTTACGAAAGAAGATGTTGCTAACAAAAAAGTAAATTTATTATTTTTTGGAAACTTTCATCAAATGAAATTACCAGATTTTGAATGGGGCATTACATCTATGATGAAAGACAAGGATTATTTATACGGTTCTTTAACTAAAGATTTGTACTTTTTAGGATTAGTTTTAAATAGAAAATATAAAATTCTTAGACTAACGTATACTGTTTTTATGATAGGTATTATTATAAGTGTTTTGGCTTTTGCGATATCATTTAAAATGCAAGAAATAAAAGGTTTTTAATAATCTTAAGCTTCAATTTCTTTAATTAAATCATTAAAAGTGATAGTTTTATTTTCATCAAAATCTTTCTGATAAATTACTTCAGTTCTTAATGCTTTTAAGCCAGTAACACCTTGTAAATCTTCTAGTTCTAAGAATTCAATTTTTCCAAGTTGATTTTTTGATTGTAAGTAATTAATATACTTTATATATTCTAAAGCATCTTTATCTTGAGAATAAACAATTGCAATTTTACCAGGAACTGTTAAACGTTCTTTAGTTCCTTTTATATTTGCCTTGTCAATACGTTTTTTTATGATTTCGTATCTAATATTATAAGCTCCATCAACATCAAATTGCTTTTCGTCCATTCTAAATTTTATTGCCATAGCATTGCTGTGAACAAGAATTAATGAGGCAACACGTAAATCATATTTCATGTTCTTACGTTCGTAAAATGCAAGGTTTTCCATTTCACATGTTGTTTGTAGTTGCCACAATCTAAGATTGTATAAGTATAAACTATCAAATGTTTTTTCTTTTGTAATAGACTTACCTATGTACATATTGTATTCTACTCCGTCAGTTTTATATCTTTCAAAATAATGAGGAAACATGTCTTGCGCTTGTTTCTGTTTACTATCTAAAAAATTAGCTAGTTTATCATTTAAAAGAGTTACACTTTTTTCATATTCTTTCCTTTTTTCATAAACCACATTTAAATTTATATCTAAACGATTCATATAGATACTAACTTTTTCTGAAAGTTCTGAATTGATGTCTTTTATATGATTAAAAACAGGATAGATTTCTCTATTTAAAAAGTCTAAAATAGTTACTTCATCTCCGGCATTTAAACCCTTTTTAACATCTTTTAAATAAGAAGAAACCCTAAACATTAACTCATTGTAAATAGGGAGTTTTTCTGTTTTGCAAGCATCTTTTAAAACAGAAATAGCTAAAGAGAGTTGAGTGGTTAAATCTTCTTTAATGGCTAAGTTTCTTGCGTTAGAAGATCCTTTTATATCACTTTGACCAAATAAAGGATAAACATCATTAAATACAATTTCATCTAATTTTGCATTGTCTTTATTTTGAGACTCTGTATAGTATTTTTCTGCAGCTTCATAAAAACGCCATTTTACAGAGTTGTGTATTGAGGTGTAATTTTCTTGTATGGTTGCTTCTAATACGTTTTGATGTTCTTCTGAAAATCTTTTAACAGCAGCTTTAAAAACAGGAATAATATCTTTTAACTTGTTAATAGTTATAGAGTTTAGTTCGTATGCTCTTGGTGAAGCTAATTCTAATAAAGCTAAATCTCCTGTTTTAGATGCTTTTATTGGTATTAATATAATACTTTGTATATTAGATTTATGAAGATTTTTATAAAACCCATTATAATTTGTTTTTTTTCCATATTCTTCAACATCAGAAATTATAAATGTTTTATGTTCTAAAAATATTTTTTGCATAATACCATTGCAAAAATAACCTGAATTACAACTAATTTCAGCATCATTTAAAATTAAGCTATCTGGCTTATTTGTTTTAGTTTCACAAACTTTTGCGTTAATATTATCAAAAAAAGAAAAACCTAGTTTTAGATCTTTTATACTGTAAAAATCTCTTAAATTACTTTGAAGTTTAGGAATTAGATTTTCACCTCCTTCTAATAAGTTTGCTTTAATAGAAGAAAGCATTTCTTCTGAAGTTACATCAAATAAACTAACAAGACCAAAGCCTTTAAAAATATAACTGTTTGGAGGAAATTTCTCTTTCCAAAGATCTATGTTTTCGAAATTATTGAGTAGTTCTTTAAAGTCGTTATCATTTAGTAAAGGAGCATTTTTTGTTGCATAAACTTCAGAAAAATCTGCGTTAAAAGCTACTCTATAAGATTTCATTGTTCCAGTTGTTTTATCTGGAATATCGAAGTAAAAAGGCCTTTTTAAATCTATTTTTTGCCCATATATAAATGCTAAAATAAATGTACATGCCATTACATACATTGTGTCATCTTCGAAATTACGCACTTTTAATTCGTAATCTTCTCCTGCATTATTTAGTATGTTTTGAAACCTATCTGTAAATTTAAATGAAGTAAAAGAGAAAGGAATACTTGCCGCCTTAATTTCGTTTAATAATAAAGATTCAGGAAATAAAGGATTTAATAATAGATTTATTTGCTCTTTATATGTTTGTAATAGCGAATAATCTGAAAAACCATCATTTAATTCTGGATGTTTTTCAAACAACTTAATCATTTTTAATGAAGCACTATGAAAAGGATGATTTTTAAATTCCTTTTTGGCATACTTTTCAAATAAAACAAAAACTTTCTTAAAAGAAATTTTTAGTTGAAGTGGTAACTCAACTTCTGAAACTGAATTAGATTCTATAATTTTCATGTCTTATTAGTAGTAAAAAGGTTGTACAATATTACTATACATTTAGACGTATTAAAGTAACAAAAGTTACAGTGTTTTATTTTTGTCTAAAATAAATAGTAATAGGTGTTCCTCTAAAATCGTAAATTTCTCTTAATTTATTTTCTAAGAAACGTTTATAAGGATCTCTTACATATTGTGGTAAGTTACAAAAAAATGCAAATTGTGGAGTTGGAGTAGGTAACTGCATACAATATTTTATTTTTACAAACTTTCCTTTTGTAGCTGGTGGTGGGTAGCTTTTAACAATGTCTAACATTACATCATTCAACTTACTTGTAGGAATTTTCTTTTTTCTTTTCTCGAAAACTTCTACTGCAGTTTCTATTGCTTTAAATAAACGTTGCTTTGTTAAAGCAGAAATAAATACAATTGGTACATCTGTAAATGGTTCTATTTGTTTTCTAACCATTGCTTCAAAATCACGCATTGTATTAGTTTCTTTTTCTATTAAATCCCATTTATTAATTAAGATTACAACACCTTTTCTGTTTTTTTCTGCTAACCAAAAGATATTTTGGTCTTGTCCTTCAAAACCACGAGTAGCGTCTACAACTAAAATAATTACATCAGAATATTCAATAGAACGTACAGCACGCATAACAGAATAAAACTCTAAATCTTCTTTTACTTTAGATTTTTTACGAATTCCTGCAGTATCAACTAAGTTAAAATCGAAACCAAAACGGTTATATTTAGTATCAATAGAATCTCTTGTTGTACCTGCAAGATTAGTTACAATATTTCTGTCTTCACCAATTAAAGAATTTATAAATGATGATTTTCCTGCGTTTGGTCTTCCAACAACAGCAAATCTTGGTAATTCTTCTTTTTCTAAATCAATTTCTTCTGCCTCTGGCATTTTTTCTGTAATAGCATCTAAAATATCTCCAGTTCCACTACCATTAATAGAAGAAATTGTATGGTAACCACCTAAACCTAAATTGTAAAATTCAACAGCATCTGCATCACGCATTGCGTTATCAACCTTATTTACAGTTAAAAATATAGGTTTTTTTACTTTTCTTAGAAGTTTTGCAACTTCAGAATCCATAGGTGTAATTCCTTCTTCAACATCAACAACAAAAATGATGATATCTGCTTCATCAATAGCAAGATTAACTTGTTTTCTAATTTCTTCTTCAAAAATATCATCAGAACCCACAGCATATCCACCTGTGTCTATTACAGAAAATTCTTTACCATTCCAGTCAGATTTTCCATAATGTCTGTCTCTTGTAACACCACTCACAGAATCTACAATGGCTTCTCTTCTTTGTACTAAACGATTAAAAAGTGTTGACTTTCCTACATTTGGTCTTCCTACAATGGCAACAATACTATTCATCTCTATTGATATTTTTTGCAAAGATACAATTACTATATGATAAATAATTGTAAATTTAAATGGTTATAAACACCTTTTTTATGAATGAAAAAAAGAAGCTTTTAATTGAAAAAAGAAATAGCGAAATATTTTTACGACCAAGGTTTACGATTGATTTAGAAGACTCTTTTAAGGATGTTTTAAATCGTTTTTCTGATGAATTTAAGAAAGAGAAAACAACTTATAAAGGAAGTATTGTAGATGGACATGTTTTTATATGTGTTTCTAAAAAAGAGGAACACTTTTGGTCTCCACAATTACATTTAGAAATTTTAGAGAAAACGAATAAAACATCACTTTTAAAAGGGTTATTTGGTCCAAAACCACAAGTTTGGACACTTTTTATGTTTATTCATTTTGTAATAGGAATTTCCTTTTTAGGCTTTGCTATACTGCTTTTTAGTAAGCTGTCTTTAAAAGAACCTATCATTTTCCCTTTAGTTATGATGATTTTTTTACCACTAATATGGATATTATTGTATTTTTTAGGTAAAATAGGAAAGGATACAGGGAAATCTCAAATGAAAGACTTGCATGATTTTATGATAAAAATAATTAAAGAGGAATAGCGTAAGAATGTTTGATAACGCCTAATACAAAAGTACTATGTGCGCTTCCAATATTTTTAATTAATCCTAATTTGTTAATCACAAAATCTTGATAGTGCTTCATGTCTGCAATCATTATCTTTAATAAAAAATCATAATCACCAGAAATATTATAACATTCAGTTACTTCTTTTAGTGAGGTAATGTCTGAAACAAATTGATTTCCAATTTCTTTTGTATGTTCTTTAAGTGTAATATTACAAAAAACGGTTAATGATTTCCCTAGCTTTTCAGCCTCTAAAATAGCAACATATTTTTTTATACAACCAGCGTTTTCTAACTTTTTCACTCTTTCATAAACAGGTGTTGAAGATAGGTTTACACGAGCTGCAAGTTCTTTTGTGCTAAGATTAGAGTTGTTTTGTAAGATATTTAATAGCTTCCAATCTATTACATCTAGGTTTTGAAAAGAAAAATTCTCTTTTAACATCGTTATTTTATGTTTTAAAAATAAATTGTATCTGTAAAAATATAATTTTTTAGTGTTTTAATCTAAAATTAAGTATAAAAATAGACTAAAGGACTTTATTTTTAATATTTGCAAGGTAATTAAACTTGTATTATTATGAAAGCATCAATATTAGGATATCCAAGGGTTGGAGATCATAGAGAATTAAAAAAAGCGATAGAAAATTACTGGAAAGGAAAAATAGATAAAAATGAATTATCTATCATCAGTTCAGAAATTAGAAAGAAAAACTGGCAAACTCAAAAAAATATCGGAATTGATTTAATTCCTAGTAACGATTTTTCTTTGTACGATCAAGTATTGGATATGAGTATTACTTTAGGGTGTGTTCCAGATAGATTTGCAAATGATAATTTAACCGATTTAGACCTGTATTTTGCCATGGCTAGAGGTGTGCAAAAAAATGGTTTAGATATTACGGCGTTAGAATTGACCAAATGGTTTGATACAAATTATCATTATTTAGTTCCTGAGTTTAAAAAAGAGCAAGTTTTTAAATTAAATGCAAAAAAAATAATTTCAGAATACAAAGAAGCACTAGCATTAGGAATAAAGACTAAACCTGTTATTATTGGCCCTGTTACGTACTTGTTATTAGGGAAGGAAAAGGAAGTTGGTTTTAATAGGATTGACCTTTTAGATAGGCTGTTGCCAGTTTATGAAGATCTATTTGAAGAACTACATACGTTAGGTATTGATTATTTGCAGATAGATGAACCAATTCTTGCTATAGATTTATCAGAAAATGAAAAAATAGCATTTGTAAAAACGTATCAGCATTTTAAGAATAAAAAATTAAACTTCAAATTAATATTAGCCAATTATTTTGATTGCTTTGGTGATAATATTGATATAGCGCTTAGTTTACCTGTAGATGTTTTTCATTTAGATTTAGTAAGATGTCCATCACAATTAGGTGATATTTTAGAACATGCTAAATTTAACCCAAATACGATACTTTCTTTAGGCGTTGTTGATGGTAGAAATGTGTGGAAAAATGATTTTGAAAGTTCTTTAAGTTATATCAACAAAGCGTTAACTGTTTTAGAAGAAGATAAAATTTGGATTTCGAGTTCTTGTTCTTTATTACACAGTCCTTATGATTTAGATTTAGAAGACAATACAGAAAATTTACCTGTAGATATTAAACAATGGTTGGCGTTTGCAAAACAAAAATTGCAAGAAATAACGGTATTAAAAAGTTTAGCTTTAAAGGAAGATAACCCTGAAACAATAGCTGCTTTTGAAGCGAATAAAAAAGCCATCAATATTAAAAAAACATCTACTTTAATTCATAATAAAAAAGTAAGTGAACGCATTGCTAATTTAAAAGAGAGCGATAGTAAAAGAGCTTCTTCTTTTTTAACAAGACAAAAAAAGCAAAAAGAAGCGTTGCAATTGCCTTTGTTTCCAACTACAACAATTGGGTCATTTCCGCAGACGAAAGAAGTAAGAAGCTGGCGTTCTAAGTTTAAAAAGAAACAATTATCGCAAACAGATTACGATCAACTTATAGAAAATGAAATTACCGAAACAATTAAATTTCAAGAAGAAGTTGGTTTAGATGTATTGGTTCATGGTGAGTTTGAACGTAATGATATGGTTGAGTATTTTGGAGAATTGTTAGAAGGTTTTGCCTTTTCTAACTTTGGATGGGTGCAGAGTTACGGAACAAGATGTGTAAAACCACCCATTATTTATGGAGATGTATCTAGACTGAATCCGATGACGGTAAAATGGGCATTATTTGCACAGTCTTTATCAACTAAAATTGTAAAAGGAATGTTAACAGGTCCTGTAACAATTTTACAATGGTCTTTTGTTAGAAACGACCAACCAAGAGCTACCACCTGTAATCAAATAGCTTTAGCAATTAGAGATGAGGTAAGTGATTTAGAAAAAGCAGGAATTAAAATCATTCAAATTGATGAACCAGCAATTAGAGAAGGACTTCCGTTAAGAAAAGAGGAATGGAAAACATATTTAGATTGGGCGGTAAAAGCATTTAGAATTTCAGCAAGTAGTGTACAAGATGAAACGCAGATTCATACACATATGTGTTATTCTGAATTTAATGAAATTATTGGAAGTATTGCTGATATGGATGCCGATGTGATTACTATTGAAACGTCTAGATCTGAGATGGAATTATTAAATGTTTTTGTAGATTTTAAATATCCGAATGAAATAGGTCCTGGAGTATATGATATTCATTCTCCAAGGATTCCTTCAGAAGAAGAAATAGAAAATTTATTAGTAAAAGCAACCAAATTACTTCCTACAGAAAATATTTGGGTAAATCCAGATTGTGGATTAAAAACAAGAGATTGGCCAGAAACAAAAACGGCACTTATCCGTTTGGTAAATGCTGCTAGAAAATTAAGAGCTAAAGTGAACGTGCTTAGTTAACTGTAATGAAAAGAGGAAACCTATTTTATAAGTTTCCTCTTTTTTAATTTATTTCTGAATTGAAAAAAAACACATTATTATGCTGCTAAAGACAATTCGTAATTAACGTTGGTTGTAACCAAAACGTTTTAATTGAATTTTATCACTTCTCCAGTTTTTATTCACTTTTACGTACAATTCAATAAATACCTTTTTCTCAAAGAATTTTTCTAAATCTTTTCTTGCTTCAGCTCCAACTCTTTTTATAGCAGTACCTTTGTGACCAATAATAATACCTTTTTGAGTATCTCTTTCTACCATAATTACAGAACGAATTCTAACAATATTTTCTTCCTCAATAAATTCTTCAGTTTCTACTTCTACAGAATATGGAATCTCTTTTTTGTAATGCATTAGAATTTTTTCTCTAATTTTTTCATTTACAAAAAAACGTTCAGGTTTATCTGTTAGTTGATCTTTTGGGTAAAAAGCAGGTCCTTCAGGTAATAATTCCTTTATTTTTTCAAAAACGGCAGTTACATTAAAACCTTCTAATGCAGAAATTACAAATACGTCTGCGTTTGGAACTTTGTTTTTCCAATATTCAATTTTCTCTTCAACTTCTTGTTGAGATGATTTATCAATTTTATTTAATAAGAGAATAATAGGAATCTCACTATGGATTATTCTCTTGAAGAAAGCTTCATTTTTTAGCTCCTTTTCACCAATTTCTACCATGTAAATAAGTACATCTGCATCTTCAAAGGCAGATTTTACAAAATCCATCATAGATGATTGTAATTCATAAGCAGGTTTTAAAATCCCAGGAGTATCAGAAAAAACAATTTGATAATCATCTTCATTTACAATTCCAAGAATTCTATGTCTTGTTGTTTGTGCTTTAGAAGTGATGATAGAAAGTTTTTCACCAACCAAAGCATTCATTAGAGTTGATTTACCTACGTTAGGATTTCCAATAATATTTACAAAACCAGCTTTATGCATCATGTTGCAAAGGTAATTAGTTTTTCTATTTGATTAGAATTTAGCTGATTAAAAATTAATTAAAAATAATTTAAAAAAAGTTTGGTCAATTGTTTCAATAAGATGTATATTTGCAGTCCGGAAATAACATGTCGAATTTATGAATCGAAAGTTAAAAGCTAAGTTGTTTTTTCTAAATTAATATCGCGGGATAGAGCAGTAGGTAGCTCGTCGGGCTCATAACCCGAAGGTCACTGGTTCGAGTCCAGTTCCCGCTACTAATTAGAGTAATCAGAAATGGTTACTCTTTTTTTTGCTTTAAATTTAAGGATTATTCAAGTTTACAGGACTACAATTATGTGTAGTTTTTAATATTTACTTCAAAAATGGCACTCAATTAGGTACACCTTTAATTAAAAAATAAAATTATGGAAAACAGTAAATTTAGTGTGTTGTTTCTATTTTAAAGAAACAGATTAAATCAACAGAAAAAATGTCCTGTTAGATGTAGAATTACTTTTTTAAGAAAAAAAAATAGATCTCAGTATTTAAATGAATGTGAAATTGAGAGTCTGTAACAAAACCGTAAAATTTTGAAACAGGAACTACAATTAAAACTAAAATGATTAAATGTATCTTATTAATAAAGTCTGTTTTGTTTTTATCATTTTAAACTAAAAGTTTATTATTTTTTCAACTTCATTTTCACCTCTTTTTACAACAACTTTACTTTTGTCTCCTTTTTTAAAGACCGATAAAGCTCTCATATAACTCATCATATCAACAACAGTGCTGTCACCAAGTTTTATAACAATATCACCTTTTTCTAAACCTGCTTTTTGGGCGGGTTTGTCTTCAGAAATACCGTCAATACGCATTCCTTTTCCATCAAACATATAATCAGGAATTACACCCATTCCAACTTTAAAACGAGGAGAGTTTTTTCCTTCATTTTTTGTTTTCCTGAATACCAACTTTCCATTATTATCTAAATCAGTAATAATATTAAAAATATAATTACTAATAATTTCCATTCCAGGGTAGTTCAGTTTTTCAGCATCATCACCAGGTTTATGGTAGTCTTCATGTTGACCCGTAAAAAAATGTAAGACAGGTATATCTGCTAAATAAAAACTTGTGTGATCACTTGGTCCAACACCAGATTCTTGCTGAATCAATTTAAAATTGTTGTTGTGAGATTTTAAAGTTTGTTTAAATATTGGCGAAGTTCCTGTTCCGTACACTGCTAAAGCAGAATCTTTTTTTAATCTTCCAACCATATCCATATTTATCATATAAGATACTTTTTTAGTATCTATTGTTGGGTTTTTTACAAAATAATTAGAACCTAAAAGTCCCATTTCTTCACCAGAAAAAGCCATAAATAAGTAATTATTGTTGGTGTTTTTCTCTTTTAATTTGGCTGCCAAATTTAATAAAATGGCAATACCAGAAGCATTATCATCTGCACCATTATGTATTGCTTTTATAGAATCTCTATATAAAGAACCTTCACCACCATAACCTAAATGATCATAATGAGCGCCAATGATAATTGTGTTTTCTGCTTTGTTATCTGTAAAACCAATTACGTTATTTCCTGTTATAGTTCCATCCCCATTAACATCAAATTTTACTTCTTCATGCGGATTTGTTTTTGGTTTAAACGTAAAAGGTTGTAAAAATCCTTTTGTTCCTTTTGGATTTAACCCTATTTCTTTAAATCTTTTTACAATATAATCTGCAGCTGCTTTTTCTCCTTTTGTACCAGTTTGTCTACCTTCTAATTTATCTGATGCCAAAAATGTAACGTCTTCTTTAATTTTATTTTCTTGATTAATTGCTGGTTTACAAGAAATTAAAAAATATAAAAATATTAAAAATAGAATGTTTCTCATGATGATAAATATTGTTTTTGCAAAATTAGAGAATTATTATCACTTATTTTATTCAATAAAAATGAAATTTAAAATACTTTTTATCCTAGCTATATCTTTAGTTTTAGGAGCTTGTAAAATAAACAAGAAAGAAAAAACAGACGCGAAGTCTGGTGAAACAAAAAATGGGAAGGTGGATTAATTTACTCAGAAGAGATTCATTTTAAATCGATGAAGTAAATTACTTTTGGAGGTGATAATACAGAAACTTATTAGAGTTTTGATGATAAACAGATAACAGATCAATTAGGGTATGATGGTGGTGCATTTTTCTCTCCTGATGGAACCAAGTTAATTTTTCGTTCTTCAAGACCAAAAACAGAAACAGAAATTAAAGAATATCAAGATTTATTAAAAGAAGGTTTGGTTCAACCAACTGAAATGGAGTTGTATATCTGTAATGCAGATGGCTCAGAATTACGACAATTAACAGATTTGGGAAATGCAAATTGAAGTCCGTTTTTTCATCCTTCAGGAAAGAAAGTTTTATTCTCTTCTAATTTTGAGGCAGAAAGAGGATTTCCTTTTAATTTATACATGATAGATTTAGATGGTAAGGATTTAGAAAGAGTTACACATGGAGAAACTTTTGATGCTTTTCCTGTATTTTCTAACGATGGTAAAAAGTTAATCTTTTCATCTAATAGAAATAATGGAGGTGGTTATGATACCAACTTGTTTATTGCAGAGTGGCAAGACTAAAAGGATTGACAATCTGAAATACACCAAGTCATGATACCAACTTTTTTTTTGAAGGTTAGCAAGATTTAATGTATTTTATGTTATTTGTAAATAAGACATGTTTATTATCTTTTTTTCGTAAAAATTTCAAAATAATTTATTATCTTAATACCTTTATTAATTATTAAAAAAAATAAATATTGGAAGCAAAAGAAAACATATTAAGAAAGATTAGAATTTTAATTACGAATCAGTTTGATTCACCTGAAGAAGCTTTTAAGTTTTTTGATTCTGATAATGATGGAAGGTTGAAGAAAACAGAAATTAAAAAATTATTAAAAAGTGCAGCAGTAAATGGTTTTATTAGAGGTATTGTAGCAAATGAACTTTTAAAAGGTTATGACAAATCGAGTGATGACACTATTAGTTGGGAAGAATTTAAAGTTGCCATAGAAGAATTAGAAAGAGATTTATAAAAGAACACATTTAATCATAAAAAAAGTACAATGAATTTCATTGTACTTTTTTTATTTGACAAGGTTTTTAAATAACATATATTTGTCAGTTGAAAGCAGTTAGAAAACGAAGTATGAAGAATATTAGAAACTTTTGCATTATCGCACATATAGATCATGGTAAAAGTACATTAGCAGATAGATTGTTAGATTATACAGGTTCTGTTACTGAACGCGAAAAGCAAAATCAGTTATTAGATAGTATGGATTTAGAGCGAGAACGTGGTATTACCATAAAATCGCATGCCATTCAAATGGATTTTGAACATAAAGGAGAGCAATTTATATTAAATTTAATAGACACTCCTGGTCACGTAGATTTTTCATACGAAGTTTCTCGTTCAATTGCTGCTTGTGAAGGTGCTTTGTTAATTGTAGATGCTGCACAAAGTATACAAGCACAAACAATTTCTAACCTTTATTTAGCTTTAGAGAATGATTTAGAAATTATTCCTGTTTTAAATAAAGTAGATTTACCATCTGCAAATCCAGAAGAAGTAACAGACGATATTGTAGATTTATTAGGTTGCGATCCAGAAGAAGTAATTCACGCAAGTGGAAAAACTGGTTTTGGGGTTGATAATATCCTTGAAGCTATTATTGATAGAATTCCTGCTCCAGAAGGAGACCCTGAAGCGCCATTACAAGCCTTAATTTTTGATTCTGTTTTTAATTCTTATAGAGGAATTGAAACTTATTTTAGAGTTTTAAACGGTGAGATTAAAAAAGGACAAGAAATTAAGTTCATGGCAACTGGTAAAAACTATTTTGCAGATGAGGTTGGTACGTTAAAGCTAAATCAAGTTGTAAAAAAATCTGTTAAAACAGGTGATGTTGGTTATTTAATAACAGGTATTAAAACGGCTAAAGAAGTAAAAGTTGGAGATACCATTACAGATGCACACAACCCAACAACAGAAATTATAGATGGTTTTGAAGATGTAAAACCAATGGTTTTTGCAGGTATTTATCCTGTAGATACAGAAGATTATGAAGAGTTGCGTTATTCTATGGAAAAACTCCAATTAAATGATGCTTCTTTGGTATTTCAACCAGAAAGTTCTGCAGCTTTAGGTTTTGGTTTTAGATGTGGATTCTTAGGGATGTTACATATGGAAATTATACAAGAACGTTTAGAACGTGAGTTTAATATGACAGTTATTACAACTGTACCCAATGTTTCTTACCATGCTTACACAAAGAAAAATCCAGAGGAACTAATCTTGTTAAATAATCCAACAGATTTACCAGACCCATCTAGATTAGATAGAGTAGAAGAACCTTTTATTAAAGCTTCTATTATTACAAAATCTGATTTTGTTGGTCAAGTAATGAGTTTGTGTATAGAAAAACGCGGACAAATTGTGAATCAAACGTATTTAACAACAGAAAGGGTTGAGTTGATTTTCGAAATGCCTTTGGCAGAAATTGTTTTCGATTTTTACGATCGCTTAAAAACAGTTTCTAAAGGATATGCTTCTTTCGATTATCATCCAATTGGTATGAAAGAATCGAAATTAGTACGTGTAGATATTTTATTAAACGGAGATCCTGTAGATGCACTTTCTGCCTTATTACATGCAGATAATGCGTATTCTATTGGTAAGAAAATAGTTGAAAAATTAAAAACTTTAATTCCAAGACAACAGTTTGATATTCCTATTCAGGCAGCAATTGGAGCAAAAATTATTGCAAGAGAAACTACCAAAGCATTGCGTAAAGATGTAACTGCAAAATGTTATGGAGGAGATATTTCTAGAAAACGTAAATTACTAGAAAAGCAGAAAAAGGGTAAGAAAAGAATGCGTCAAGTTGGTAATGTAGAAATTCCACAAGAAGCATTTATGGCAGTTTTAAAACTGAATGATTAACCTTTTAGAGTAAAGTATTATATAAAAAATATAGATAAAAGAACCTTTTTGAGAAATTGAAAAGGTTTTTTTATTTGTAGCTATTTCCAGCTTTCACTACTCGCTTTTTTATTCAAAAAAGAATAAAAAGAGCTCAAACATGTCGTTCAATCTGGGCTAAACTTGTTTGCCAATTTTCTGCCTTAAGTTTTTATTTTGTTTCTAATATCTAGTTTTCTAACCATTTCCTAAAATCAGAAGTTGTAGAAGAACTTGTCATCACTTTTTCTTTGTGGTTTTTTACAGAAATGAGTAATCGGTTTTTAAAATGACTTTCAATATTTTCTATAAAATCAATATTTACAATCTCACTTCTGTTAATTTTAAAAAACTTCTTAGGATTTAATTGCTGAAAGATAGAACCTAAGTTTTGAGAAATTGTATGACGTTTTCCGTTTTTATCATTTACCAAACAAAAATCTCCAGAAGCTGTAATTAAAGCAATATCTATTGTGTTAAGTAATTGAATTCCGGCTGCTTTTTTAATTACAAATCGTTTTTTATAAGTAGTAGTATATTCTTCTTGTAAAGCAGATTTTAGAGCGTCTATAGTTGAAGTATCTAATACATTATAATCACCCTTAATAAATAAAGACTGATATTTTTTAATTGCTTTATCAAAATCATTTTGAGAATAGGGTTTTAAAATATATGCAATTCCGTTTGTATTAAATGCCTGAAACAGATATTCATCGTGTGCAGAACAAAAAATAATAGGAGTATCAATTTTTATTTTGTTGAATAAATCAAAGGAAATACCATCTAAAAGCTGAATGTCTGATAAAATAAAATCGTACATGTTTTCTTTTAAAAACTGTTCTCCATCAACAATACTTCTTGCCCAATCATGCGTTATTTTAATATCAAAAAAACTATCTAAGCATTTTATTAGTTTTTGATATGCAGGAATTTCGTCTTCTAAAATTAAAATTTTCATTTTTGTTAATTTTCCTTTGTCATTTCGACCTTGTGGAGAAATCTTATTGTAGAAATATAGATTTTTCGACTTCACTTTGTTCCGCTCAAAATAACATGTAATTGATTAAAATTTTATTCACTTAAAGTTATTATCGGAATAAAAACTTCGAACTTAGCATCCATATTATGAATTTGAATTTTTTCATCCGAAAGTAATTTATATCGTGCTTTTAAATTGTCTAAACCTGTCCCAAAAGATTCATTTGTAGATTTTATTTTCGACTTAGAGTTGGTAATAATCAGCCAACCTTTATTGATTGTTATTGTAGTTTTAATAGCACTTATTCCATCAGATTTATTGTGTTTAACTACGTTTTCTAACAAAGCTTGTATGGCTCCTGTAGGTATAAATTTATCTTTTAAAGTAATGTTTTCTTTAATTGTAAATTCATAATCATCACCAAATCTAGTTTTAATTAAGAAAATATAGTTTTTGGCAAATTCAATTTCATTAGAAAGTTCCATTACTTCTGCATCTTTAGTCTTAATTAAATATCTGTAAATTAAAGACAATCTATTAATATATTCTTTTGCTTTTATTGGTTGTGTATCTATTAAAGAGTCTAAAGTATTAAGATTGTTAAATAAAAAATGAGGATCTATTTGACTACGTAACAATTTTAGTTCGTTTTCTTTTTGTTTTTTTTCGACTTCTAATAATTCTGTTTTTCCTTCGTATAATTTTTTAACTAACAGAATACCAATAGGTAGACCAATCATGTCGGATGCGTTATACAAACCATTTTGAAGAAAAAGTATTATGGAAGAAATTTTAGTTATGTCTTTTCCAGCTGTTAAGTGTCCGATAAAGTTATCAATTGAACCACCTAATGTTAATATAGCAATTGTGTACATAAAAAACCGTAAGTAATCTTTTTTATAAACTAAAAACTTTGGTATAAGTATATGCAAAAAAAATAAGATTAATGATAGAGAAATAATTATATACAATGGAAAATCAACTATATATTCAATTAAATAATTACCTTCTCTGTAATAATCAATAATATTTAAAAAGATAGTTACTCCATAAATAATAGCCAATAAAGTCCAATCTGATTTATTCAGTTTTGTATTCATCTTTTTTTGAGTATTTTCTAAATATAATAAGTCCGTATATTAAACAAGGTAGTACTAAAATAACAGTAAATATAGCACTTTCAATATCCATAGGGTCATAAACAGTTTCTTTTATGGGTTTGCCCAAGCTATCAAGTTTTGCAACAAAATCTATGATGGCATGTATGATTATTAACGGATATATTCTTTTAGTAATTAATAATAAAGCTCCGAACATAAAGCCTATAAATGTAGCAAAAAATAATTGCGATATTTCGCCAGGTATTCCTTTGTTAAAATGAATAAGATGTAAAGCTCCGAAAATAAGAGAAGAAAAAAGAACTGCTTTCATTTTTGAGCCATTATTAAATTTAAGAATTAAAGGTAATAACACACTTCTAATACTTAATTCTTCAGCAAAACCAATAGATATGCAATAAAGAGTCAAAATTAGTATGTTGCTAAAATTGAAAGCTGGAATTTCACTTGGAATTAATAAGTTTAAAAGTACTAAATAAATTAAAGGAAATACTAGTAATAAAGGTTTTTCAACTTTAACTTTGGTTAAACCTCCTGTTTTAAATAAATCTTCTTTTCTAATAAGATATACAGAGCCAATGATAAGCAAGAGATTGAAAAATATTTTACTTATCGTTTGTGTATTATAATCGTTTATATCAATACTTAAAAGATACTTCGCAGTAGAAGTTTTTAAAATAAGTATAGAAATTATAAATAGCGTGAATACTACAATTTGTTTTAAAATGTTACTTTTCTTCATAATTTTAATTACTATCATTAATTCTGTTTTCTTCATCTCTGTTTAGGTTTCTTTTAGATTTTTTCTTGCCAAATTTAGAACCAAAACTATACACCATCCTTAATTGAATATTTTGCCTAGACTCATTACTTTCAATAGCTGCAACTCCATTACCATAATCAATATTACCTACAAAACCTCTATTTAACATTTTATTGAAGCCTAAATTTACTTTTAATTTATCATCTAAAAACTTTTTACCGAAAGAAAAATCTAATCCAGCTAACCAATCTACATCAATCTGACCTTCTAAAGCGCCTGTTCCATAATTTGCACTTAACTCAAAGTTGATATCCCAAGGTAATTGATAACTAGCTTGTACAAACCAAATCAAATTCCATTTATTTAAATCTACTCCAAAAGTTGAAGATTGGTAATCTGTGTTCGTTACAATTATACCTGTATAACCTTCTAAACCTTTTGTAAAACTTAATGGTGCAAATAATCTAAAATTCCAGTTTGCATTATTTTCTACGTTTACTTCTTGTTGTCTAATTTGAGCAGTTGTATTGTCTTGTGTAATTAAATCAAAGATAACATCATCAGTTTTGCTATAACCTATTGTAAAAAAAGGCTGTCCTTCATAGGTTAAATTAAATTGATAATTATTGGTGTAAGAAGGTGTTAAATTTGGGTTTCCTTCACCTGCAGAATAAGGATCTAAATACGTTTCAAAAGAGTTTAAAGTATTGTAAGAAGGTCTTTGAATTCTGTAACTATAAGACAAACTAGCACCTAAAACTTCCGTTAATTTTCTACTTACAGAAGTACTAGGAAAAACCTTTTTTATGGGTCTTTTCTTAACTTCTACTATTTGTTCTCCATCGTTTATAAATATAGATGTTCCGTCTGTGTTACTGTTTTCATAACGCAATCCACCAGAAAAAGACCATTTACCAGCAGTAGCATTTATTTTAGAATATATAGCAAAAATATTTTCATCAATTAAAAACTGACTGCTTAAATCTTCATCAAACTGAAAATTATTAACATCATCATGTGTAAAAGATTGTAAATCGTTGTCTGTTGTTACATTTGCATATCTTGTACCAGCGCTAACTTTTAAATTATCAGAAAATGTTTTAGTATAATCTAATCTATAGGTTTTTATATTATAAGTTCCATCTTGGTTGTATTTTCTATCTTGAAAAGATTCTGTGCTTTGTGCAGTTTCAAACAACGTATTTGTGCTGTTATTTTTAAAATCTACATAATTAAAATCAATTAAAAGCCTATTGGTTTCTGATTTGTATTCGTAATATGGATTGATGTTAAAATTTGTTCTATCTCTATCATACGCGTTATTGGTTAACAAAAGTTCTATAGAGGTTGGCTTTATAATATTTGTAATGTTATCAACAGTTCTTATAGAAGTTCTGCTTCTAAAACGACCACCAATACCAATTGAATTTTTATCATTAATATAGTAATCTACATTACCGCTAATTGTATTATTTACTGGGCTGTAAGGTTCTATTGTAGTTTGATCGTAAATTGTATCTGCAACTGTTCTTCTCAGAAACAAATCTTCTCTCCAAGTTGGTTTAGAGTGATTTGCACTTATTTGCCAATTTAACTTGTTTTTATAGCTGGCAATAGAAAAACCTGTACCATACTCGAAACCTTGATCTTTACCAACCCAAACATTTGTGCTTCCATGCGTACCTAATCTTACATTTTTCTTTAAAATAATGTTAATAATTGCTCCAGAACCAGAGGCTTCATATTCTGCTCCAGGTTGTTCTACAACTTCAATTTTAGAAATATTATCTGCAGGAAAATCTCGTAATAAAGTTTCTACATCCATATATTCTGTAGTTTTTCCGTTAATCAATATTCTAACGCCTCTGTTTCCTGCAATAGAAATTCCGTTGTTTGTAACTAAAACACCAGGAATTTTACGCATAACATCTTGCAAATTTGTATTTGTCATTTCGGACTTTTCTAAATCTACAATTAGTTTTTCTGCAGTTTGTTTAATAACTGGGCGTTTACTTTTTATAACAATTTCGTTTAAAGTCTGACTTTCTTCTTTTAAAGTAAAGTTAAATATTTTGTTAGTATTTAGGTTGAATTCTTTAATAATTTGAGTTTCAAAACCCAGCATAGAGATTTCAATTTTGTATTTTCCTGAAGAAATATTTTCTAATTTGTATTCGCCTTTATCATCAGAAACTGTTCCTTTAGGATTTTCTTTACTTCCAATTTCATATAAAACAATATTTGCAAAAGGTAATGGAGTGTTTTGTTCATCAACAATTTTACCTGAAATGGCATGTTGAGAGAAGCTTGCTAAAACTCCGAATAATAAAATAAAAATGGTTGTTGTAAAAAGTTTCATTTGATTGATTTTTAATAATACACTTCAAAAGTGTCTGTTTTGTTACAATTAAAAAATGAAAATCTGATGAAATGGGTTAAATACCAGTTAAAGAGATTTTCTTTTTCTATAAAGTTAAGACGCTTAAAACCAACCAAAAGTTTCCTGTAATAAAAAAAAGCTTCTAATTTTAGAAGCTTTTTTAAAAATATAGTATAAAATATAGAGATATTAATCTCTATTTGCCATCAATCTTAAAACCCAATAAGCTAACATTGCTAAAGAACCTAAAGCAGCAACTAAATAAGTTCTTGCTGCCCATTTTAAAGCATCTTTTGAGCCAGCAAATTCTTCTCTACTAACAATATTTTTATTTTTTAACCAAGCCAAAGCTCTGTTACTTGCATCATATTCTACTGGTAATGTAATAAAGCTAAATAAAGTAGCCATACCCATTAATACAACTCCTGCAAGTAGAACCCAGTATCCTAAACTAGAAGCAGCACCCAAAACTAAACCTCCCATAACTAAATATTGAGAAAATTTTGAAGATACATTTACCATTGGTACCAATTGAGATCGCATTGTTAACCATTTATAGGCTTTTGCATGTTGTACAGCATGACCAACTTCATGAGCAGCAACAGCAGCAGATGCTGCGTTTCTTTGGTTGTATACAGATTCACTTAAATTAACAGTTTTATTTTGTGGATTGTAATGATCTGTTAAACTTCCGGGAGTAGAAATAACTTTTACATCAAAGATTCCATGATCAGCAAGCATTTTTTCTGCAATTTCTAAACCACTCATTCCATTTCTTAGCTGAACTTTAGAATATTTTTTAAATTTTCTTTTTAAAGTGTTACTTACTAACCAGCTAAAAAGCGATATTACACCTATAATAATGTAGTATTCCATTCCAATCATCATAATTTATATTGTTTTAATTTGTATTTCATTTTTGTTTGATAAATTTACAACATAAAGTATTCCATTTTATTGTTTGGGATATAAAAATGACAAAATGACAAATAAACCCAACATATTACTACTATATACTGGTGGAACAATTGGTATGATTAAAGATTACAAAACAAATGCTTTAAAAGCGTTTGATTTTAGTCAGATTATAGACAAGATTCCAGAGTTACAACAGTTAAACTGTAATATTAAAAGTATTTCTTTTGATGAACCTATAGATTCATCAAATATGAATGCAAAATATTATTCAGATATTGTTAATATTATTGAAAACAATTATAAAAAGTTTGATGGTTTTGTTGTTTTAACAGGTTCAGACACCATGTCTTATACCTCTTCAGCAATTAGTTTTATGTTAGAAAATTTGCAAAAACCAATTATTTTTACAGGTTCTCAACTACCAATTGGAGATTTAAGAACAGATGCAAAAGAAAACTTAATTACTTCAATTGAGGTAGCAAGTGCAAAAAAGAATGGAGTTTCAGTAATTACTGAAGTTTGTTTGTATTTTGAGTATAAATTATATAGAGCCAATAGAACAACCAAAATAAGTTCAGAACAATTTGAAGCTTTTACGTCAATGAATTTTCCTCCGCTTGCAGAAAGTGGAGTACACCTTAAATTTGATGACCATTTAATTGAAAAATCAAAGAACAAAGACAATAAATTAATTGTAAGAAAAAAATTAGTTGATGAAGTTGTTATTTTAAAATTATTCCCTGGTATTTCTAGGCAAGTTGTAGAAAGTATTTTAAACATACCAGGATTAAAAGGGGTGGTTTTAGAAACTTATGGAGCAGGTAATGCTCCTAATTCAGGGGTTTTTATTAGTTTATTAAAAAACGCAATAGATAAAGGAATTAAAATAATAAACGTAACTCAATGTAAAAGTGGTAATGTTATTATGGGGCATTATGATACAAGTTTGATGCTTAGAGATATAGGAGTAATTAACGGTAGAGATATTACCACAGAATCTGCTATAGCAAAATTAATGTATCTATTAGACAAAAAGTTATCTATAAATGATTTTAAGAAATATTTCGAAAAATCATTAAGAGGAGAATTAACTGATAAATATCATTTTTAGTTGTATAATTGAAGAAATTCAACGTTTAATGCACAAATAGATTGATTTTTTTTTTAAATCCTCAATATTTTTTTGTTACTTGGCAGTCTCAAAGACAAAAGGAAAGTATAGCCTTGAAAATTATATTTACAAAGCTACTTTCTATTTTTTTTGAGATAATAACATTAAATTATAACCCGTTAACTATTAAAATTAATTATAACAAAGATGAAAAAAGTAGTAAATGTCCTTTCTGTAACAGGATTTATGTTTTTTGGAGCTATTCAATCAACTTTCGCACAAGAAGCAGCTGAAGAATCAAAAACTTTCCACCAAGAATTAAAACAACGTTTTATTGAAGGAGGTCCAGAATTTATGGGGATTGTATTAGTAGCCTTAATTTTAGGTTTAGCTATTGCAATTGAAAGAATTATTTATTTAAATATGGCAACAACTAATACTAAGAAATTAGTATCTAAAGTAGACGATGCATTAAGTTCAGGCGGTATTGAAGCAGCAAAAGAAGTTTGTAGAAATTCTAAAGGACCAGTAGCATCTATCTTTTACCAAGGTTTAGATAGAGTAGATGAAGGAGTTGATGCAGCTGAAAAAGCAGTAGTTTCTTATGGTGGAGTTCAAATGGGGCTTTTAGAGAAAAATATCTCTTGGTTATCTTTATTCATTGCATTAGCACCAATGCTTGGATTTATGGGAACTGTAATCGGGATGATTCAAGCCTTTGATATGATTGCTGTAGCAAATGATATTTCTCCAGGAGTTGTGGCAGTAGGTATTAAAGTAGCCTTATTAACAACTGTATTTGGTTTAATTGTAGCAATTATTTTACAGATTTTTTATAATTATATCGTTTCTAAAATTGATAGTATCGTTAACAACATGGAAGATGCTTCAATTCAATTAATTGATTTATTAGTAAAATATAAAAAATAAGATATATTATGAAGAGTAATTTATCAAAATTTTTAAGCATTTTTATAGCTGTAATAGCTATAATTGGAGCATTTCTCTTCATCAGAGTATTTATGACTGATGGGGAAGATACAGAAGCATTGAGTGGTGCTGTAGGAGGGATTGTTTCTTTCTCTACTATCTTACTATACTTTGCAGTTGGAGCAACTTTGGTTCTTTCTTTAATTGGATTATTTAGAAGTCCAGATAATTTAAAGAAAACATTATTAGGAGTAGCTATTTTAGGTGTAGTTTTAGTATTTGCTTACTTTTTAGCTGATAGTAAGGTAGTTATAGATTCTGCAGGTAAAATATTAGAAGGAGGAGAAGAAGGAGCAGCTTCTAATCAGTGGGTAGGAACAGGAATTTACTACAGCATAGTTTTGTTGTTAGTAGCAGGAGCGTTCTTTGTATTAGACTTATTAAAAGGACTTATTAAATCGTAAAAATATGGCAAGAAGAGAGAATCCCGAAATTAATGCAGGTTCTATGGCAGATATTGCCTTCTTGCTGTTAATCTTTTTCTTAGTAACTACAACCATGAATGTGGATTCTGGAGTTTCTAAAAAACTATCTGAAAAACCGCCAGCAGATTATGTGCCGCCGGTAATTAAAGAGAAAAACATTTTTGAAGTAAACATTAATAGAAATAATGAGCTTCTTGTTGAGGATGAGCATATGGATATTAAAGATCTTCGAGAAGCTGCAATTGCTTTCATCGATAATGGTGGAGGAGTTGGTAAAGTTGAAAATGGTGTTGCTAGTGGACCGTGTGATTATTGTCAGGGATTAAGAAGCGAAACTTCTTCTGATCACCCTAACAAAGCAATTATATCGGTACAGAGTGACAGGTTAACAGAGTATGGAACATATCTAGCAGTTCAAGATCAATTGTTAAGAGCTTATTCTGAGTTAAGAAATAGGTTAAGTATTGCAAAATACAAAATACCTTTTGCTGAACTAGAAGAAGCTTATAAAGATGATAAAACCAACGAAGCTTTAAAGAAAAAAGTTGATTTTATTAAAACAAGTTATCCGCAAATTATTTCGGATGCAGAACCTACAAATTAATCTTTAAAATTTAACAATATGTCTAAGTTTAGAAAAAAGAAAAAAGGAATGCCAGCAGTTAATACTGCTGCGTTACCAGACATTGTATTTATGTTGTTATTTTTCTTCATGGTAACTACTACTATGAGAGAAACTTCATTACAAATTGATGCACCTAGGTTGCCTTCTGCATCAGAGGTAAAAAAGTTAGAACATAAAAGTTTAGTAACTACAATATATGTAGGTAAAGCTAAGGACGCTAAGTATGGTGTTAGTTATAATAGAATTCAATTAAATGATAAAATAGGAAAACCAGAAGATGTACCTGCATTTATAATTAATGCTAGGTCTAAAGTGTCTGAAGCTGAGGTTCCGTTTATGACTACGTCAATTAAAGCCGATAAAGAATCTAGTGTTGGTACAATTACAGACATTAGATTAAAATTAAGAGATGTAAATGCTCTTAAGATTAGTTATTCTGCTTCTAAAACAACTGATTAATTAATTATAAATTTTATTTAAAAAGGATAATTCATTAGAATTATCCTTTTTTTTATGTCTTTAATTTAATAATAAAATATTGTATGTTTATATTGCGTTTATTTTAATATGAAAACAGTTGTATCTTTTTTTCTTTTTTTTAGTTTTGCAGTATCAATAAATGCTCAAAAAGATTCTCTAAATATTGGAGATAGATATGCAGAAGATCAAATTTATACAATTATATCTTATGCACAATTATATGATCAACCTACTTTAATTTCAAAAAGTAATTTTTCTTATTCACTTTCTGCAGGTTTTATTAAAGATATCATTTTAAACAAACAAGGTAGTATTTCAATAGCAGCTGGTGTAGGCTATAGTTTCGATCTTTTGAATCATCAATTAAAAGTACAAGAAATTAATAATTCGAGTGTTTTTGCTTTTGATAATTCTATAAGTTCGAACTTATTTAAATCTCATAATTTAGAATTTCCTCTAGAACTTAGATGGAGAACTTCTTCAGCTAACAAATACGATTTTTGGAGAATTTATACTGGGATTAAATTCCTCTATAATTTTTCTAATACTTTTCAATTTGAAGATTCTAATACAATAGCTTTTAAATATTCAAATATTTCTAGCTATAATAAACTACAATATGGCTTAACTATTTCTGCAGGATATGATGAATTTAATATGTATGTTTTTTATGGTTTAACTCCTATTTTTGATAATAGTACATTAAATGGAGAAACTATAAATACCAAAATGTTAAAATTCGGTTTAATTTTTTACATCTTATAAAAAATAGAAAATAATAATAGGCGATATTAAGCCGAAAAGAAAGCCTAAATAAACTTCTGCTTGTGTATGTGCTTTTAATTGTAATCTTGCGGTACCAAGAATTCCAGAAAGTATAAAACAACCAATAATAACTATCAATAAGTTTTTGTTGTGTGTATAGTTCATTACTATAAAAAATCCTGATGTAATACCTAATGATAATAAATGGATACTCGTTTTAAGTTTAAATGCGAAGAGAATATAAATAAAAATAAGTCCTAAAGTAGTAGCATAAAATAATAAACCTAAATCAAATAAATTAGAGATATCTCTTAAGGTATTACCTAAAAGATAGAATAAAACAATCATCATTGCAATAGGAACTTTCCTTTCTCTAATACTTTCTGCTTTAAAAGATTTAATTAAATTCATTTTCTTAAAAAGAAATAGAATTGCTAAAGGAATAATATAAGTAGTTATAAAAATTAACCCTAAGACAGCAAATTTTTGATTGCTATTAAAACTGTTAGGTATTAATAGAAAATACAATATTATCCCTATTGTAGGAATTACAATTGGGTGTAAAATTACTGATATGAATTTGTAAAATTTCACTATATTTCTTTTCGCAAACGCGCAACAGGTAAATCTAATTGTTCTCTATATTTTGCAACAGTTCTTCTTGCAATAGGATATCCTTTTTCTTTTAATATTGCTGCTAGTTTTTCATCTGTTAGTGGTTTTTTCTTGTTTTCTTCTGCAACCACATTTTCTAAAATTTTCTTTATTTCTTTTGTAGAAACATCTTCTCCTTGATCATTTTTCATAGACTCAGAGAAGAACTCTTTAATTAATTTTGTACCATAAGGCGTAGATACATATTTACTATTTGCAACTCTAGAAACAGTAGAAACATCCATATTTATTTTGTCAGCAATATCTTTTAAAATCATGGGTTTTAACTTACGTTCATCACCTGTTAAAAAATAATCATATTGATAATGCATTATTGTATTCATGGTAACTAATAGGGTTTGTTGACGCTGTTTAATCGCGTCTATAAACCATTTTGCTGCATCTAATTTTTGTTTGATAAAGAAGACAGCATCTTTTTGTGATTTGCTTTTTACAGTTGATTCTTTATATCCTTTAAGCATGTTGTTGTATTCTTTAGATATATGCAATTCAGGTGCATTTCTAGAGTTTAAAACCAAATCTAATTCTCCATCAATCAATTTAATAGAAAAGTCAGGTACTATTTGTTCTGCAATCTTATTATTACCTGCGTATGAACTACCAGGTTTAGAATTTAATTTAGATATTTCTATATTTACTTCTTTTAATTCTTCTTCTGAAATATGAAATTTTTCTTGAAGTTTTTTGTAATGTTTTTTAACAAAATGATCAAAAGCATTTTCTAAAATATCAATTGCTAAACTTCTTGTTTTGTTTTTGTCTTTTCTTTTTAATTGTATAATTAAACATTCTTTTAAATCTCTTGCGCCAACCCCAATAGGATCAAGTGTATGAATTACTTTCTTTAAAATAGCGATTACTTTTTCTTCTGTAGTAAAAACATTTGCTGTAAAAGCTAAATCATCTACTAAATCTAAAATATCTCTTCTTATATAACCACTATCATCTATACTACCTACTAAAAATTCTGCAATAGACTTCTCTTCATCATCAAAACTATAGGTGTTTAATTGATTTTTTAAAGACTGATGAAAGCTAGTTCCTGCTGCATATGGTACGCTTTTTTCTTCATCATCTGATGAGTAATTATTTGCTTGCATTTTATAATTAGGAACTTCATCATCACTTAAATATTCATCTATGTTAATATCTTCAGCATCAATTTTTTCTGAACCTGTATCATCAAATTCGTTTGACAAATCTTCATCTACAGAATCAGATTCATCTTTACCAGTGTCTAGTGCAGGATTTTCCTCAATTTCTTGTTTTAAACGTTCTTCAAATGCTTGTGTTGGCAATTGAATTAATTTCATCAACTGAATTTGTTGAGGAGATAATTTTTGTAAAAGTTTATATTGTAAGCTTTGTTTTAGCATAGATTTAAATATACGAAATTCTGTTTAAAATTCTGCGTTTTGGGGTGTTCTAGGAAAAGGAATAACATCTCTAATATTACCCATACCTGTTACAAATTGCACCAATCTTTCAAAACCTAAACCAAAACCAGAATGTACTGCTGTTCCAAATTTTCTTAAATCTAAATACCACCATAATTCTTTTTCATCTATATTCATGGCTTTCATTTTTTCTAATAAAACATCAAAACGCTCTTCACGTTGTGCACCACCAACTATTTCTCCAATTCCAGGAAAAAGAACATCCATAGCTCTTACAGTTTTTCCATCATCATTTAAACGCATATAAAATGCTTTGATATTTGCTGGGTAATCAAACAAAATAACTGGGCATTTAAAATGTTTTTCAACTAAATAACGTTCATGTTCTGATTGTAAATCTGCACCCCATTCATTAATTGGAAATTGAAATTTCTTCTTTTTGTTTGGTTTAGAATTACGTAAAATATCTATAGCTTCTGTATATGAAACACGTTTAAAATTATTGTCTGCAACAAAACGAAGTTTTTCTAGTAAGCTCATTTCACTTCTTTGAGCCTGAGGTTTGCTTTTTTCTTCTTGTGTTAAACGTTGGTTTAAAAAGGCTAAATCATCTTTGCAACTATTTAATATTGAGTTTAAAACGTATTTAATAAAATCTTCTGCCAAATCCATGTTTCCATCTAAATCCATAAAAGCAACTTCAGGCTCAATCATCCAAAATTCTGCTAAATGTCTTGTTGTATTAGAATTTTCCGCTCTAAAAGTTGGTCCAAAAGTATAGGCTTTACCTAAAGACATTGCATAGGCTTCAGCTTCTAATTGACCAGAAACTGTTAAGTTAGTTTCTTTACCAAAGAAATCTTTTGAATAATCAATCTTTCCATCTTCAGTAATAGGGGCTTCATTGTCTTTAAAAGTTGTTACTCTAAACATTTCTCCTGCACCTTCTGCATCTGAACCAGTAACAATAGGAGTATTAACATAGTTAAAATCTCTTTCTTGAAAATATTGATGCACAGCAAAAGACAGTTTAGATCTTACACGCATAACAGCACTAAAAGTGTTAGTTCTCATTCTTAAGTGTGCATTTTCACGTAAAAACTCGAAACTATGTTTTTTAGGTTGAATTGGGTATTCATCTGGATTTGATTCTCCTAAAATTTCGATCTCAGAAACTTGAATT
>NZ_JBDVJE010000036.1:0-8894 GCF_039939415.1 Polaribacter sp. | reverse complement strand
GATTTAGCTTCGGTAACCAAAATATTAGGAGGCCTTCCTATGATTATGAAAAGCGAAGAACTTGGACTTTTAAATCTAGATAGCACGCTTGGTGAACTTTTACCTTATTTAAAAGGCTCTAATAAAGACACCATTACAATTAAGGAAGCATTGTCTCATGCGGCAAAAATAAAACCTTGGATTCCGTATTATCTAGAGACAGTTGATTCTGTTACTAAAATACCTTTTAGTAACTATTATAGTAAAATTAAGAAAAAGGATTATTCGATTAAAGTAGCTGAGAATTTATATTTAATGAACTCGTATACAGATTCTATTTTTAAAAAAATAGCTGAAGCTCCACAACGTACAAAATCGGGTTATAAATATAGTGGGTTGTTATTTTATTTATTTAAAAAGTATATAAAAGATACTTATGGTGAAGATATGGATGTATTAAATAACAAAGAATTTTACAAACCTTTAGGAGCAAATACGCTAACTTATAATCCGTTGAATAGATTTAATAAATCTGAGATTGCTCCAACAGAAAATGATGATTATTATAGAAATCAATTACTTCAAGGTTATGTGCATGACATGGGAGCAGCAATGATGAATGGAGTAAGTGGTAATGCGGGGCTTTTTAGTAATTCAAATGATGTTGCAAAAATGATGCAAATGTATTTACAAGATGGATATTACGGAGGAAAACGATATTTTGAACCTAAAACCTTACATAAATTTAATCATAGATATTTCGAAAAAGATAGTGTAAGAAGAGGTCTTGGTTTTGATAAGCCTCAGCTGAATCCAAAAGTTATTGCAAGTAGTAAATATGCTTCTGCAAATAGTTTTGGTCATTCTGGTTTTACTGGCACGTACACATGGGCAGATCCAAATACCGGTATATTATATGTTTTCTTATCTAATAGAGTTTACCCTACCATGGCAAATAACAAGATTGGAGAAAAAAATATAAGAACTAATATTCTTGATGTTATTTATGAGGCTATTTTAGAATAAAGAATAAAATTAAACAGCGTTAAAATGAATATTAAAAGAAGGTTAAAAGCATTAGATGTTCTAAGAGGAATAACGATTTCTTCTATGATTTTGGTAAACACACCAGGTAGTTGGTCTTATGTTTATTGGCCTTTTTTGCACGCCAAATGGCATGGTTTTACACCAACAGATGCAGTCTTTCCTTTTTTTTTATTTATTGTTGGAGTCTCTATACATTTTGCTTTTAAAAACTTTAAACCAGAAGAAAGTTCAAAAGCTCTGAAGAAGATAATTAAAAGAACAATAATTATTTTTTCTATTGGGCTGTTTTTAAATTTATTTCCAAAATTCAACTTTGAAACTGTTCGGTATTTTGGGGTCTTGCAAAGAATTGCAATCGCTTATGGAATCGGAGCATCTGTTTGTTTGTTTGTTAATAAAAGAAATCTTACTTATATTATAGTAGTAATTTTGGTTGCCTATTGGGCCATCTTATATTTCTTTGTTTCAGAAAACCCATTTGGGCCACAAACAAATTTAGTAGGTAAAATCGATTTATATTTATTTGGTTCTAATCATATATGGAAAGGTCTTGGTTTTCCTTTTGATCCAGAAGGACTTTTATCAACATTACCATCAATTGCAACAGTGCTAATTGGGACCTTAACAGGTGGTTTTTTGAGTAAGTCATCTAAAAATACAATTAAAATAAATACACTTTTAGGTTATGGAATTGGTCTTCTTATATTAGGCTTTATCTGGGGCTTTGTGTTTCCTATAAACAAATCTCTTTGGACAAGCAGTTATGTTTGTTTTTCAGCAGGTTGGGCAATGTTAATATTAGCATTGCTGATATGGGTTATAGATGTGAAAAAACATATTAAATGGTCTCAACCGTTTATACATTTTGGTACAAATCCATTGTTCATTTTTGTTTTTTCTGGTTTGTATGTAAAAACAATGATTTACCTCGTAAAAATTACAAATACACAGGGAGAAACAACAAGTGGTTTAAAATACATATATCAAAATATATTTATTCCAATTGCAGGAAATATGAATGGATCTCTTCTATTTGCAATTGCTCATATGCTCTTTTTTTGGAATTTGGTTTATGTATTGTACAAGAATAAAATTTTTATAAAAATTTAATTAAAAAAAAAATGAAAAGAATAATTTTATAGTAATAATTTAAATGATGATAAAAATGATTCTTTAAATGAAATGGTTTTTACAAACGCGATAACAGCATTAAAAAAACAAGAATAATATTCATCCTATTTATAAAGATAAAAATAGCATTGGTAAGTTTGGGTAATGGGGCTTCATCTTGTCTTTTAAACGTGTTAAAATCACAGATAAATATTGAAAATTTCACCCAAAAAATAATTTTTTTAAAAAATAAAAATAATGTTAAATAGTAATATTGATAAGGCAACAGGTTTCGAAAAAAGATTTGAAAATATTGGAACCATCGTTTATGAGAATTCTACTTCTGCATCAAAGGCTATAGCAGAAGAAATAGCAAGTCTAATTAGGGTTAAACAATCTCAAAAACAACCTTGTATTTTAGGTTTAGCAACAGGTTCTTCTCCTAAAGGATTGTATGCAGAATTGGTGCGTTTACACAAAGAAGAAGGTTTAAGTTTTAATAATGTTATTTCATTTAATTTGGATGAGTATTATCCTATGGAGCCAGATTCTGTAAATAGTTATGTTCGTTTTATGCAAGAGCAATTATTTAATCATATAGATATTCTTTCAGAAAACTGTTTTGTGCCAGATGGTACTTTGTCAAAAAATAAAATTAGAGAGTATTGTAGTGAATATGAAGCAAAAATTGAGGCTTTAGGAGGTATCGATTTACAAATTTTAGGAATTGGGGGAAATGGTCATATTGGTTTTAACGAATCTGGATCGTTACAAAACTCTAAAACAAGATTGGTTGCCTTAGATCATATAACAAGAGTTGCCGCAAGCGGAGATTTTTCTGGTTTAGATAACACCCCTAGAACAGCAATTACGCTTGGTGTTAAAAAAATAATGGAAGCTAAAAGAGTAATTCTAATGGCTTGGGGAGAAAGAAAATCTAATGTTATTAAGGCATCTGTAGAAGATGCAGTTACAAGTCAAGTACCTGCTTCTTATTTGCAAGAACATAACAATGCAACTTTTATTTTAGATGAAGCAGCAGCGTCTAAATTAACAAGAATTAATACACCTTGGTTGGTAGAAAAAATTGTTTGGACAGATCAATTGATTCGAAAAGCAGTTTTAAGCTTAGCACTTAATTTAGAGAAACCTATTTTAATGTTAACAGATGCAGATTATATAGAAAATGGAATGAGCGATCTGTTAGCAGACTCTGGTCCTGCATACGATATTAATATAAAGATTTTTAATAAACTTCAAAATACAATTACAGGGTGGCCAGGTGGAAAACCGAATTCAGACGATAGTAAAAGACCTGAAAGAGCTGACCCTGCAAAAAAACGTGTATTGGTTTTTAGTCCACATCCAGATGATGATGTGATTAGTATGGGAGGAACTTTAAAAAGATTACATGAACAAGGTCATGAGGTTCATATAGGATATCAAACTTCAGGAAATATTGCTGTTGCCGATGATGAAGCGTTACGTTTTGCAAGTTTTGTATGTGATTTTAATCATAAATTTGGAATAGATAATTCTGAAGCAAAAGATATTTATAAAAAAGCAGCTACTTTTTTAAAGAATAAAAAAACGAGTGAAATTGATACTTCAGAGGTCAGATATATAAAAGGATTAATAAGAAAAGGAGAAGCAAGATCTGCTTGTTATTTTATAGGTTTACCAGATATCCAAATTCATTTTATGGAATTACCATTTTATGAAACAGGAGCTATTAAAAAAAATCCTATTGGAGTTGGTGATGTAGAAATTACAAAAGATTTAATCGAAAAAATTAAACCGCATCAAATATTTGCAGCAGGAGATTTAGCAGATCCTCATGGAACCCATAAAGTGTGTTTAGATGCGATTTTTGCTGCAGTTAAAGAATTGAAAACAAAAAAGTTTATGAAAGACTGTTGGGTTTGGTTGTATAGAGGTGCTTGGCAAGAGTGGGGTGTTGATGAAATTGAAATGGCAGTTCCAATGGGGCCAGATCAAGTGTTAGAAAAAAGAAAAGCAATTTTTAAACATCAATCACAAAAAGATGGAGTTGTTTTTCAGGGGACAGATAGTAGAGAATTTTGGCAACGAGCAGAAGATAGAAATAAAGAAACAGCAGAATTGTATGATCAATTAGGATTGTCTCATTATGCAGCTATGGAAGCTTTTGTAAGGTGGTATTATTAAGGTAAAAAAATAATGAGTTATTCTAACATAAGGGTAGCTCATTATTATTTATTAAGATTTTTTTTCAGAAAAACCGGTTCAGTTATATGCTGATGAAGAATTGTGCAAATAAGCAATCAAATTGATGATAAAGAGAATTTTATAGAACTCAGAATTTTTTAGGAAGTTTATTACAACATCAAACCCTACAAGCTACAAAATATATGAGTAAATGGATTGAAAGTAAAAACAGTTTTCAGTTGCAGTTTGCAGTAACTTATTGACTGCAAACTGCGACTGAAAACTGACTACTAAATCAAACCAGCTCTTTTTAATAAAGCATCTGGTTTTGGTTCTTTACCTCTAAAACGTTTGTACAATTCCATTGGTTTTTCTGTTCCTCCTTTAGACAATACGTTTTCTTTAAATTTTGTTGCTACTTCTTTGTTAAAAATCCCTTCTTCTAAAAAATATTCAAAAGCATCTGCATCTAAAACTTCTGCCCATTTGTATGAATAATATCCTGCAGAATATCCTCCTTGAAAAATATGAGAAAAAGCTGTACTCATACAGTTTTCTGCAACATCAGGATATAATTTTGTTTCAGCAAAAGCAACATTTTCAAAATCTTTAATAGATTTAATTTTTGATGGATCTTGTCCATGCCATTGCATATCTAACAAACCAAAACTTAATTGACGCAAGGTTTGCATTCCTTCGTGAAAACTAGCAGATTCTTTAATTTTTTCGACATATTTCATAGGAATTGTTTCTCCAGTTTCATAATGTTTTGCAAACAATTCTAAGGCTTCTTTTTCGTAACACCAATTTTCTAAAACCTGACTTGGTAACTCTACAAAATCCCAAGAAACAGACGTTCCTGATAAACTGTTATAAGTTGTATTTGCTAACATACCATGTAAAGCATGACCAAATTCATGAAACAGGGTTGTAACCTCATTAAATGTCAGTAAAGAAGGTTTTGTAGTTGTTGGTTTAGTGAAGTTGCAAACAATTGAAACGTGTGGTCTTTCGTTAATTCCGTTTTTTATTTGTTGAGATTTGTAACTAGTCATCCACGCACCATTGCGTTTCCCTTTTCTTGGATGAAAATCTGCATAAAGTACAGAAACAAAATCTCCATTAGAATCAGTAACATTGTATGTTTTTACATCTTCATGATATTTATCGATATTAGAAATTTCTTCAAAATGTAAATCAAATAAACGATTAGAAATTTCGAAAACACCATCAATTACATTTTCTAATTTAAAATAAGGTTTTAGCAATTCTTGATCTAAATCAAACAACTCTTTCTTTAATTTTTCTGAATAATAAGCGCCATCCCATTTTTGTAAATGATTAATTCCGTCTAAATTTTTAGCGTAATTTTCTAAGTTTTTAAATTCTCTTAAAGCTGCAGGTTTTGCTTTTGCTAATAAATTATTAGAAAATTCAATTACTTTTTCTGGTGACTCTGCCATTCTTTCTTCTAAAATAAAATGTGCATGAGTTTTATAACCTAATAAATTGGCTCTTTTATGGCGTAAGTTTACAATATCTATGACAATGTGTTCATTATTAAACGTATTATCTTGAAATGCTTTTTTACCTGCGGCAATGGCCATTTTTTTACGCAACTCTCTATTGTCTGCGTAAGTTAAAAACGGAATGTAACTTGGGTAATCTAAGGTAAAAACCCAACCTTCTTTTTCTTTAGATTTTGCTACTTCTTTAGCGGCTTCTTTTACGCTTTCTGGTAAACCAGCTAAATCATCTTCATTAGTTAAATGCAGTTCAAATGCATTGGTTTCTGCCAAAACATTTTCTCCAAATTTTAATGATAATTTAGAAAGTTTGGCATCTATTTCACGAAGTATTGTTTTATCTTTTTCACTTAAATTAGCTCCATTTCTTGCAAAACTTTTGTATTGCTTGTCTAAAAGCATGTCTTGTTCTGAAGTTAAATCTAAAGAATCTTTAATATCATATACAGCTTTTACTTTTTTAAATAAAGCTTCGTTTAAAGTAATATCATTACTAAACTCACTTAACCAAGGAGAAACTTCTTGTGCAATTTTCTGAATTTCATCATTAGTTTCCGCTGAATTTAAATTGAAAAAAATACTTGTAATTCTACCTAATTTACTTCCTGTAAAATCTAAAGCTACTGTTGTATTTTCAAAAGTAGGTTTTTCAGTATTAGTTACAATTTCGTTTATTTCAGATTTCGCAATTTCAATGCCTTTTTTAATTGCAGGTTTATAATCTTTATTAGAAATTTTAGAAAAAGGAGCTGTATCAAAATCTTGTAAAAGTGGGTTCATATTTTAAATTAAATATTTCAATACAAAGATAAACATTCTAAAAATTTTAACAATTAAACAGTATAAAAGATCTTTTTGTCGATAAATTGTTGAATTTCATCTTTATATTATGAATTGTGTATTTTTTATATGATATTTTTGTTTATAATTTATTTGTTTACACTTTTTATTATGAAAAAAATTTTTTTTTATTTGTTTTTTTTATTTGGTATTAATTTGTTTTTTGGACAAACAGATGATGATGGATTCTATTTTGATGGAGTAGATGATTATATTAATATTGGTGGTGCTACCAATACTAATATTACAAATATAAATAGTACAACTACAAACGATAGAACTTATGAAACTTGGTTTAAGGCAGAAGAAGTTACTAGTAGGCAATTTATAATGAAAGAAGGTGCTGGTACAAGAGCGGTGTTAGTTTTTATAGAAGATGGATATTTGGTTGTTGGTGGCTATAATAGAGCAGATTATACACCAAGATGGGAAGGAACTTTTTTTAGAAAAGCAATAACAGCAGATACATGGTATCATGTAGCTTTAGTTTTAGACAATGCATTGGCTGCCAACAATACAACAAACCTTATGGGAGCTAATGAAAATACTACTTTAAAGTTTTATGTAGATGGAACTTTAATTGGAGAAAATTCAGGATATCAATTTGGTCCACATAATACTATGAGATTAGGGTACAAAGATGCTAGTGTAAGGTTTCCTCTTAGTACAGCCACATGGATAAGTCAATTAAATTCTGAATATCTTTATGCTTCTTCAGCTTTAACAAGTTATTCTGGTACAAATTATTTTGAAGGATATTTATGGGGATTTAGACTTTGGAACCGAGCTAGAACAGCAACAGAAATAAATGAATATAAAGCAGATATTATTACTACTGTTGGTACAGATGATTTGGTAGCAATTTTAGATGGAGATACTTTTGAGTATTTAGCAAATGACAATACAAGCACTTCTGAGGCAACAGTTTCTCCTGTAACAACTATAATTTGGAGTGCTACTGCTGCATCTACAGATTGGAATACTGGTTCTAATTGGGTAGGTGGGGTAATTCCTAATTCAGAAATAAAAGAAGCAGTACAAATTCAAGAACAAACATCAGGTAATAATTATCCTATAATATTATCATCACAACATATAGTAACAGGAGATTTAAAAGTAGATTCAGATGCAAGTATTACTATAAATAGTGGAGGGACTTTAGAAATTGCATACGATTTAATAAACGATGGAACCATTACTGTAAACGACACAGGAAGTTTAATGTTAAGAGAAAAAGAGGCTTCTACAAGTGCTGGTACATTTAATATTGTTAGAAAAACACCCAGTTATGGAGGTAACGATTTTTATTCTTATTGGAGTTCTCCTGTTGTGAGTTCAGATTCTAGTATTGCTACAGTTTTTCCAGATGCAGAACTTATATATAGTTTTAATTCAAGTTCATCAAATTCTGATTGGGTTTTTCATGGAACATCAGATTTTAACCCAGGAATCGGTTATGCAATCCAAAACGAAGCTACAGGAGGACAGTTTAGAACTTTTACAGGAAACATAAATAAAGGAGATATAGAAGTAAGTATTTACAATACAACAAATCTAACAGGAGAAGATAATGAAGGTAATGAATGGTCTGTAGAAGGTGATAATTTGGTAGGTAATCCATATCCAGCTGCTATAGATTGGGATTTAGTAGTTACAGATCCAGATAATACAGAAATAAATGGTGAAGTATATTTTTGGAATCAAACTACATCAGAAGTGGGTGAAAATAATGTGAGTGATTACTTAGTTTATAATCTTACAGGAGCTACAGAAGCAACAAAAATTACTAATAGATTTATAGGATCTGGGCAAGGGTTTTTTATAAAAACAGAAAGCTCTGAATCAGATTTAAAAATTACTTTTAAAACTACGCATCAAGCTGCTGGTGAAAATGCTAATTTTTATAAAAGTTCTAATACAATTGATCAAAAAAAACTAGGTCGTTCTTGGTTTTCTTTTAGTCATAACGATAAAACAAACACATTGTTGGTTGGTTTTTTAAAAGGAGCTACAAATGAATTTGATAGATTGTATGATGCCTCTTTTGATATAAATCAAACTTCAATGGGTTTTTATACCTTAGTAAATAAAACAAATAAAGCAGCTATACAAGGTTTACCTGAATTAGCAGCAGATGAAATCATAATAGAAATGGGATATACTGTAGATGAAATAGGAGATTACTCTATAAATATACAAGAAGAA
>NZ_JBDVJE010000035.1:0-5825 GCF_039939415.1 Polaribacter sp. | reverse complement strand
TATTTTGTTTAAGTTGTAAACCTTCTGAAGAAAAGAAGAGTGATATAAAAACAGTTATTACTGCTAATAATGGAGAAATAACTTCAGTTTCTGGAAGCAGAAATATTAGTGGTGTTTATCCACATTTAACAGCTTATGCACATGCTAGAGAAAATGGGACTTATGATTTTGGAAATGAGTGCGGAATTGGAGGCTTAGCTATTTGGAATGAAAAAATGTATATGATCAATTATGCAGCACACGAGCCTAAAGGAAGTGAGCATAAGTTGTATGTTATAGACAAAGATAAAAACATGCAAATCTTTCAAGGAAGTATTGGTGGAACTCCAGCTGCTAGAATGATTCATCAAGAATCCAATCAATTATTGATAGGTCCTTATGTTATAGATGCTCAAGGAAATGTTAGGGTAATACCTATCAAAGACATGAAAGGTCGTTTAACAGCCATTGCAAGACATTTAAAAGATCCTGAAAATATGGTGTATTATTACGATATGGAAGGGATGTTGTACGAGGTAAATGTGCATACTTTAAAAGTAAATAAACTGTATCATAATCCATTACCGGGTTGGCACGGAAAAGGAGCTTATACCAGTCAGAATAAATTAATTTTGGCGAATAATGGAGAACATGGTCACGAAGGAAGTAAGAACTGGAAAGTAACTTTAGAGAACAAGACTAAAGAAGATAATGGAATTTTAGCTGAGTTTGATGGTGAAAATTTTAAAGTTGTAGAAAGAAGACAGTTTACTGATGTTACCACTAAAAACGGAATTAATGCAGTACCAAATGATCAATCTCCATTATGGGCAATGGGTTGGGATAAAAGGTCTATCCGATTAAAAGTTTTAGAAAATGGTGAGTGGAAAACGTTCTTATTACCTAAAGCAGCTTATAATAATGATCCATCGCACGGGTGGTTTACAGAATGGCCAAGAATTAGAGAAATTGGTAATGGAAAAATGATGATGGACATGCACGGAATGTTTTTTGATTTTCCTGAAACATTTTCACATAACAATACAGCCGGAATTAAACCTATAGGATCGCATTTACGTTATATACCAGATTTTTTAAGTTGGAACAATCAGGTTGTTCTAGCTACTGATGAAACGAGTATTCAAGGAAACCCTTATGCAGGTCAGCCACAATCTAACCTTTGGTTTGGTACACAAGAAGAATTAGCCAATTGGGGACCAAAATCTGCCTATGGAGCTATTTGGATCAATGATGAGGTTGTTGCTAACAAACCATCACTTCCTTTTTTAATTTCTGGTTTTGATAACAGAATGTTACACGTAAATAGTTCAGATAAAACTCAAATGGATGTTACCATTCAGATAGATGAAAACGGAACAGGTGATTGGAAAGAATTAGAAAAACTATCATTAGGTAAAGAAGGTTATCAATATTACATTTTTAATGAAGATGTGAAAGCAGAATGGGTACGTTTGGTTGCTAATAAAACAAGTAAGTTAACAGCTGCATTCCACTTTACGGATCAAAATCTTAAAGACAGAGCTAACGGAGCTGAATTATTTAAAAGTCTAGCTGATATTGATGAGACTGGGAAAGTATCTCATGCCAAATTATATAGCAATAAGACAAACTATAACTTAAGTGTGTATGCCGGAGAAATAGAAAATAACACTTTTAAAACTACGCAATCTTATGAGTTTTTAAAATACGACTTTACCTATACAAACGGAATTAAAGACAGTACTTCTGTAGCTGCTTTAAAAAATAAAAAAGTTGGAGAAGAAGTTGATTTCTTTAATAAAAAAGCAAAAGATAATTCTGAAGCAAAAGAAGACGGAAAAGAACTTTGGTCAGAAGACGAGGCTTCTGTAATTCTACATGCCAAAAACTACCAATTAAGATTACCAAAAGGACATGCTAATTATTCTAAACAATTTTCAGCTAAAACAGCTAGAGTTGCTAGAGAATTAGAATCGGAAAGAGAATTGGCAAATATTGCAGGTACTTTTTACGAATTACCTTTGTTTAAAGTAGGTAAAGAACCATTGTATAAAATGTTGAGACCTGTGGCTACTCACAACAAACAAATTACTGAGTTTAATACATGGAATGGTTTATTAGTTTTAAGTGGGGTTAAACAAGATGCAAAACCATCAGAACATGTATACAAATCAGAAGATGGTAACGTAGCACTTTGGTTTGGTGGTATTGATGATTTGTGGAGTTTTGGAAAACCTGTAGGAGAAGGTGGTCCATGGAAAAATACGCAAGTAAAAGCAAATCAATTATCAGATAGGTATTTAATGACAGGGTACGATGAAAAATCACTTACACTAACATCTGATGTTGATACACAATTCAAATTATACATCCATGTAAATCATTATGCAAAAGAACCTGTTTTGTTTAAAACGTTTGATGTAAAAGCTGGTAAAAAAATCACTTATAAATTCCCAAAAGGATTTAGTGCACATTGGACACAAATAGCATCTACTAAAAATTGTAATGCCACTGCGTGGTTTGTTTATCAATAATAATTAGAAAAGAATATGAAAGTACTTAAAATAACAGTATTTGTAATCTTACATCTTTTATTTTCCAAAGGAATTGCACAAGAGGTATTAATAGAGGCTGAGAGTTTTATTGACAAAGGTGGTTGGGTTGTAGATCCTCAGTTTGTAGAGCAAATGGGGTCTCCTTATTTAATGGCTCACGGTATGGGAGTGCCTGTAGAAAATGCCAAAACGGAAGTAAACTTTAACAAAAAAGGGAAATACCATGTTTGGGTAAGAACCAAAAATTGGGCTCTAGGAAATTGGGAGGCTCCAGGTCAATTTAAAATTGCAGTGAATGGTAAGGTTTTAAAGAAAAATTTAGGTACAAATCCTGATTGGAATTGGGAGTATGTTGGTAAGGTTAGAATAAAATCAGAAACGGTAGCTGTAGAGTTAAAAGATTTAACAGGATTTAACGGAAGGTGTGATGCCATTTATTTTAGTAAATCTAAAAAATTATCTGCTGATGCAAATGAAACAACTTGGAGAAAAGAAAAGTTAGCTGAAACTTTAGCACCAGAAACACAAAAAACATACGATTTGGTGGTTACTGGAGGTGGTTTGGCAGGATGTGCTGCTGCCATTGCTGCTGCGGAACAAGGGTTAAAAGTTGCTTTAATTCACGATAGACCTGTATTAGGAGGTAATGCAAGTGATGAAGTGCGTGTGCATAGTTTAGGTATTTATGGTAAGTTCGAGCGTATTTTAAAAATGATAGATACCAAGCATTACCCTAATGGGTCTTACAAAGCAAAGTACGATCAGGAAAAAAGAGATAAAAACGTGAAGAGTTTTAAAAATATAGATCTTTTCTTAAATTGGAGAGCTTATGATGCCGTATCAAAAAATAACAGCATTCAGTATGTAGATGCAAAAAACACCTCTACAGGTGATAGAATCCGTTTTAAAGCACCAAGATTTGTGGACTCTACAGGTGATGGATGGATTGGTTTTTGGGCTGGTGCAGAATTTTCTTATGGTAGAGAAAGTTACAAGACTTATAATGAATTTTGGGATAAATGGGGAGAGCTATGGAGTCCTGAAGAACCAGATGATTTTGTAATGGGAGCTTCTGTACTTTGGCAAACTAAAAAAACAGATAAAGTTCATAATTTTCCTGAATTGCCATGGACGAAAGAGGTTGCTAAAGACCATAAAGCTATTTCGGGTGAGTGGTATTGGGAGTTTTCTAGAAATGATCTTCATCAAATACATGATGCCGAAGAAATAAGAGACCACATGTTAAAAGCTATATATGGATCTTTTGCCAATGCAAAAAAGTTGGAAAAGAATAAAAACTACAAATTAGAATGGGTTTCTTATTTGGTTGGAAAAAGAGAATCTAGAAGGTTGATAGGTGATTATATTTACACTTTTAATGATGTGAAAAATAACACTAAGTTTAAAGATGCTGTTGTAGAAGAAACTAGAGAGATAGATGTGCATTATCAAAGAAATTTAAAAGATCAGGAAGAACCTGATTTTCTTTCCGAGGCACTTTTTTATAGAACTAAAAAATACTATGTGCCTTATAGAACTTTATACTCTAAAAATATAGAAAACTTATTTATGGCAGGGCGTAATTTTAGTTGTTCACACATTGGTTTAGGTGGGCCTAGAGTAATGCTTACAACTGGTCAAATGGGTGCTGCAGTAGGTTTGGCAGCTGTTATTTGTAAAAAATATGATATCAATCCTAGAGAAGTATATACAAATCATTTACAGGAATATTTAGATTTAATAGAAACACAACAATAGTGAATTATAAAACATTCATTTTAATTTTTGCTTTATTTTTGGTTACAGGGTTTCATCATCAACAACCTATAAATGATGAACCTCTGTTTTTTAGCATGGGTGATGAATGGAAGGATATTGTTAAGGATGTTCCTGTTTTTAATTTTAAAGCCAAATCATTAGATAGTAGTTATACTACTCATGTAGCGCAAGAGGTCAGGTTATTGTCCAATAGTAAAAAACAACCCGTTTTGTTTTTTTCTGATATAGAAACAGCGGTATGTGCAGATGGTGAATGTAAGCTAGCCAACCTTAAAATATATTGGAATTTATTAGGAAACTATGTAGGTTTCGGTATTGATCCAGATTTACCTCTTACAAAATTTGAGCACGATGTCTTTGAAACAGAAGACTATGCTAAACTTCATGAATTACTATTAGATGAGCATTCTATTCTTAAAAGACGAAAAATGTCTGATTTAATAGATACTGTTTATGTTTCACCATCTAATTTGTTCTCAAAAAACATAGATGCTGTTTCTGGAGCTACCAAAGCAGAAATAAAAGAATCTGTTGTTAAAGGAGGATTATATTCATGTTACACGTTGTGGCATATTGTACATGGAGAAGTTAAAGAAAAGATGAAAACATACATCGATTCTATACATTCTGATGAATTGATTACTTATTTTTTAGATTCTCCTTACAGAGACTATCAGCAATATGCTTTAAAACAGATTACTGCAAAAGATTATGAAAAACACATTGAATCTATTTTGCAAATTTTTAAAACCAATGATGCTTTAACAAGAGCTTATATCCTTAAAAAAATACCAGATTCTCTTTTTTCTGATCAAAAGGTTTCTACAGAGGTATATCAAACATTCCCCAATATAGATGTCAATACTAGAACTCTTTTAATTAAAAGGATAGCGTATGCAAATGCCATTGCTGTTGAGATTTTATCAGAAAGTTTAGAAGATATGACAAAAAATCAACTTAAGTTTTATTTGAATTATTTAGAAAAAATCCCAGCTAAAATTGATAAGAAAATTGAATTTAACTTAATAAAAACAAGTAAAAATCAAGACTATACTTATAGTTATCTGATTAAAAAATATTTAAAAAATAAAAAATGATTTCATTTATCACATCTATTATTGTACTGATTGCAGGTTATTTTATTTATGGAAAATTTGTAGAAAAGGTTTTTGTAATAGACAAAAATAGAGAGACTCCAGCTATAAAGTTAAAAGATGGAGTAGATTATATGCCGTTACCAACATGGCGTATTTTTTTAATACAATTTTTAAATATTGCTGGTTTAGGGCCTATTTTTGGAGCCATAGCAGGTGCTATGTTTGGTCCCTCTGCTTTTTTATGGATTGTTTTGGGGACTATTTTTGCAGGTGCTGTTCATGATTATTTTTCGGGGATGTTATCTGTACGTGATGATGGTTTGAGTATTAGTGAAATTGTAGGTGTGTATTTAGGTCCAAAACTAAAGCACGTTATGAGAATATTTACGGTGGTTTTATTAATATTTGTAGGGAC
>NZ_JBDVJE010000034.1:0-53466 GCF_039939415.1 Polaribacter sp. | reverse complement strand
GTTATTTGCGTAAGCTATTAATGTTCCGAACATGAATGCTACTACTAAAATTGATTTCATTTTTGATTTCATAATTATTTTCATTTTTAATGATTAATAACACTGCAAAGATAAAACCGAATTAAAGGTTTAAAAACATCAGAATTGGCAAATTTATGTACTTAATTATCAATTGAAAGATCTAAAATTATCATTTAGGTTAAAATAGAGTATAATTTTGTTAATTATATATATAATAATACATTTAAGAGTTGTAATTTTGACACAAATTAATATTATGAAGAATGTTAAACCCACTTTAGAGAAGATAAGTCCAAATTTTGGAAGTTCTATCTTAGTAAAAAAACATACAGAATTTTTAAAACAGATTAAAGCATTTTGGCATTTCCATCCAGAAATAGAATTAGTATACGTAAATAAAGGTAAAGGGAAAAGACATATTGGTAATCATTTATCTTACTTTAATAATAGTCAACTTTTATTAATAGGGTCTAATTTACCTCATAACGGGTTTACAGATAGATTAACTACAAATGGTTCTGAGACGTTAATACAATTTAAACCAGAGTTTTTAGGAGAAGATTTTTTTCACACTCCAGAAATGAAGCCAATTAGTATTTTGTTTGAAAAAGCAAAAAAGGGAATTCTTTTTGGTGTAAGAACAAAACAAAAACTAGGTCCTAAAATCGAAAAAATTTCTGAAAAGAAAGGTTTTAAGCAAATTTTAATTTTGTTAGAAATTTTACATACACTTTCTAAATCAGATGATTATACTATTTTAAATGCAGATGGTTTTGCTTTTGAAACGCAACCACAAGACAGTAGTAAAATAGATATTATCTTTAAACATATTAACGAGAATTTTAATCAACATATTAGTTTAGATGAAATTGCTGGTTTGGTAAGTATGACAGTTCCTGCATTTTGTAGATTTTTTAAAAAGACAACAGGTAAAACATTTACAAAATTAGTAAATGAATATAGAGTTGTTCATGCAACTAAACTTTTATCAGAAAGTCAAACCAGTATTACAGATATTTGTTTTGAATGTGGTTTTAATAATTTCTCTCATTTTAATAAATTGTTTAAAGAATTTACAGGTAAATCTGCTTCAAAATATAGAAGTGAAATGATGAATTTAATTCAATAATATTTTTAAATAATAGAAAGGATTAATAAAGCCATAGAATATTATACTTTTAAAAGTAAAGAGATATTAGATTATGTAAATACTAATAAAATTTATCTGTAGACTAATTATTGAATGCTGAGAAGAACTTTCTATTTTAGAGAATAAAATTACAGCATTATAAGTGGCAAAAGAAAATTAATTATTTAATTCCATTCCATTCATCATCAAATTGCTGTAAAAATTTTTTCATATAAATATGTCTATTAGTTGCAATTCTTTTTGCTGTAACAGTATTCATTTGATCTTTTAATAAAAGTAACTTTTCATAAAAATGATTTATTGTTGGTGCAGAGGAGTTTTTATAATCTTCTTTAGTCATATTTAAATTAGGCAAAATTTCAGGATTATACAAAGCTCTATTTTTAAAACCACCATAATTAAAACATCTAGCAATACCTATTGCCCCAATTGCATCTAATCTATCTGCATCTTGTACTACTTGCAATTCTTTAGAAGTAAATTTTGTGCCTCTGGTTTCTAAAGAATTTTTAAAAGAAATTTGTTTTATTATATTAATTACATGTGTAATAATTTTTGTAGCTACTTTTTGTTCTTCTAAAAATTGTGTAGCTACTTTTGGGCCAACAGTTTCATCACCATTATAAAATTTTGGATCTGCAATATCATGCAGTAAAGCGCTTAAAGTAACTATAAAAGAATCTACTTTTTCATGTTTAGAAATCAATAGAGAGTTTTTGTAAACACGTTCAATATGAAACCAATCATGTCCACCTTCAGCATTTTCTAGTTCTTTTTTTACAAAAGAAATGGTGTTATTAATAACTAAATTGTTATTCATTTTAATTTCTTGTAGCTAATTCTTCTTTAATTTTTTTTATTTCCTTCATAAAAATAACTTGCATCGGAACAAAAAATAAAGGCAAATAAGAACTAAAAGAAATACTTTCTGTAAAAGACTTGTAAATAGAAATACCAAAAAGTAATACAACTACAATTCCGTGAGCAATAGCTTTGGTTTTTTGTGTTTTTAGTTTTTTTAGAAGAAGTTCTTTAGGGTAATTAGAATATTGAGATGCCATTATAAAATTTTTAATAAAAGTAAAAAATCCATTCAAAATAGAATGGATTTTAAAGTTCTTTCTTTAGTAAGCTATTAGATTAACAAAACTCATCATAAGCTTGTGCTAAATTCTGTGCAATCATTTGCGCAGATCTACCTTCAATATGATGACGCTCTAACATGTGTACTAAATTTCCATCTTTAAACAACGCAATTGCTGGTGATGATGGAGGAAAAGGAATCATATATTCTCTAGCTTTTTGTGTAGATTCTTTTTCTACACCCGCAAAAACAGTAGTTAAGTTTGTTGGCGATTTATCTGCACCTAAAGATGCAATTGCACCTGGTCTAGCGGTACCAGCAGCACAACCACAAACAGAGTTTACCATTACTAAAGTTGTTCCTTTTTTAGACATTGCGTTGTCAACATCTTCACTTGTATATAATGCTTCAAAACCAGCGTTAATTAACTCATCACGCATAGGTTTTACTAATTCTTCTGGATACATAATTTCAAATAATTTAAGTTGCAAATATAATAATAAATCATTCGCAATTCAACAAGAAAATAAATGCTTGTTTCAATAGATATATCAATAAAATTGATGCTTTTATTTTTTGGGCATGCCCATTTTTTAAATAAAAGTTTTGTTTCACTTCACTTTTAATTAAAAAATCGTCAGGCTTTACGCACTCGCTTTTTTTGTAAAAACAAAAAAGAGTTCAAACAAATGCTTCAATCCTTCATGCAAAAGCTTACTTAACAAATTTATAAAATATAAAAGCTGTTCTTTTACAATTAAATAACTTTGTAACTTTACAACTTTCAAAAAAAAAATAAATTATGGGAAGTTTCACCAAATGGTTAGGTGCAGGTTTAGGATTTAGTTTAGGAGGTCCAATAGGAGCAGCAATAGGTTTTGCAATTGGTAGTTTTGTAGATGGTTTTTCTGCAGATGAATACAAACAAGAACAAATAGATTACGAAAAGAGTAGGCAATCTGGAAATAGAAGAAGTTCGGTAGAAACGCAATCTGGAGATTTTGAAATGAGTTTACTTGTTTTGGCATCAATAGTTATAAAATCTGATGGAAAAGTAGATCAGCGTGAGTTAGATTATGTTCGTGCTCAATTTGTGAGTATGTATGGTAAACAAAGAGCTAACAATGCTTTTAAACTCTTTAGCGGAATTATAAAAAAGCAAGTTTCTGCAAGACAAGTTTGTATACAGATTAGGCAAAATATGTCTCACGCATCTCGTTTGCAATTAATTCATTTTTTGTTTGGAATTGCAAAAGCAGATCAATTTGTAGTTGAGACAGAAGTAGAAGATATAAGAAAAATTGCAGGATATTTATACATCAATCACAGAGATTTCGAATCTATAAAAGCCATGTTTTATGATGCTTCAGAAAATGCCTATAAAATTTTAGAAATAACTAAAATTGTTTCTGATGATGAGGTGAAAAAAGCATACAGAAAAATGGTAAAAAAATACCATCCAGATAAATTACAAGGTTTAGGAGAAGAGCATTTAAAAGGTGCAAACGAAAAATTTCAAAGCATACAAGCTGCTTACGAAAAGATTAAAGCAGAAAGAGGAATGTAAATAGAGTTTCAAAGTTTTAAAGTTTTAAAGTTACAGAGTTCCAAAGTACAACCTCAATTTCTTTGCGATTTTATAACTTTTTTTTTGCTTTGCAACTTCTTCAGAAACAAACTCAAAAATTCCAAGAAAATCAGTATTTTCGCAATCTTATTAGAAACGACAGAAAATGAAAGCGAAATTTCCTGAATATAAAGGACTTGACTTACCAAAAGTTGCAGAAGAAATTCTTAATTATTGGCAAGAAAACAACATATTTGAAAAGAGTGTAACTTCAAGAGAAAATGCAAAACCTTTTGTGTTTTTCGAAGGTCCTCCTTCTGCAAACGGACTTCCAGGAGTTCACCATGTTTTAGCAAGAGCTATTAAAGATATTTTTCCTCGTTATAAAACTATGAAAGGGTATCAAGTAAAGCGTAAAGCTGGTTGGGATACTCATGGTTTGCCAATAGAATTAGGTGTAGAAAAAGAATTAGGAATTACCAAAGAAGATATTGGTAAGAAAATTTCCGTAGAAGATTATAACGCTGCTTGTAGAAAAGCAGTAATGCGTTACACAGATATTTGGAACGATTTAACCAATAAAATGGGTTATTGGGTAGATATGGATGATCCATATATTACTTACGAACCAAAATACATGGAATCTGTTTGGTGGTTATTAAAACAGATTTATAACAAAGAATTAATTTACAAAGGCTACACAATTCAACCATATTCACCAAAGGCAGGTACAGGTTTAAGTTCTCACGAATTAAATCAACCAGGAACTTACCAAGATGTTACAGATACAACTGTTGTTGCGCAATTTAAGGCGATAGAAAATACGTTACCAGATTTTTTACAAAACGAGGGAACTATTTATTTTATAGCTTGGACAACAACTCCTTGGACATTACCAAGTAACACTGCATTAACTGTAGGTCCTAAAATTGAATATGTTTTAGTTGAAACTTTTAATCAATATACATTTGAACCAATTAAAGTTGTTTTGGCTAAGAATTTAGTTGGAAAACAATTTGCCGGTAAAAACAATGTTCAAGTAGAAACTACAGAAGAATTAAGCTCTTATAATTCAGGTGATAAAAAGATTCCTTATCATGTGATTAAAGAATTTATTGGAAAAGATTTAGTTGGAATAAAATACGAACAATTATTAGATTACTGTTTACCAAACGACAATCCTCAAGATGCTTTTAGAGTAATTTCTGGAGATTTTGTTACGACAGAAGATGGAACAGGAATTGTTCATACAGCACCAACTTTCGGGCAAGATGATGCTTTAGTTGCAAAACAAGCAGAACCAGAAATTCCACCAATGTTGGTAAAAGATGCTGATGATAATTTAGTTCCTTTAGTAAATTTACAAGGTAAATTTAGACTAGAAATGGGTGAGTTTGCAGGTAAATATGTAAAGAACGAATATTATGAAGATGGTGAAGCGCCAGAAAGATCGATAGATGTTGAATTAGCCATCAAATTAAAAACGGAAAATAAAGCCTTTAAGGTAGAAAAATACAAGCATAGTTATCCAAATTGTTGGAGAACAGATAAACCAATTTTATATTATCCACTAGATTCTTGGTTTATTAAAATAACTGATGTAAAAGACAGAATGCACAGTTTAAACAAAACGATTAACTGGAAACCAGAATCTACAGGAACTGGACGTTTTGGAAACTGGTTGGCAAATGCAAACGACTGGAATTTATCTCGTTCTCGTTATTGGGGAATTCCATTACCAATCTGGAGAACAGAAGATGGTAAAGAAGAAATTTGTATTGGTTCTGTAAAAGAGTTAAAACAAGAAATGGCAAAAGCTGTAGAAGCTGGAGTTTTAGCAAAAGATATTTTTGAAGATTTTGAAGTTGATAACAACTCAGATGAAAATTATGCAAAATTAGATTTACATAAAAATATTGTAGATCAAATTACTTTAGTTTCATCAACAGGGCAACCAATGAAACGCGAATCAGACTTAATAGATGTTTGGTTCGATTCTGGTTCTATGCCTTATGCACAATGGCATTATCCTTTTGAAAACAAACAAAAAATTGATGGAAACGAATCTTTTCCTGCAGATTTTATTGCAGAAGGAGTAGATCAAACACGTGGTTGGTTTTATACATTACACGCAATTGCAACCATGGTTTTTGATTCTGTAGCGTATAAAAACGTAGTTTCTAACGGATTGGTTTTAGATAAAAACGGACATAAAATGTCTAAGCGTTTAGGTAACGCTACAGATCCGTTTACAACATTATCAACTTATGGAGCAGATGCAACACGTTGGTATATGATTTCTAACGCAAATCCCTGGGACAACTTAAAATTTGATTTAGACGGAATAGAAGAAGTAAAACGTAAGTTTTTCGGAACTTTATATAACACCTATTCATTCTTTACTTTATATACAAATCTAGATGGTTTTGCTTACAAAGAAGCAGATATTGCCTTAGAAGAAAGACCAGAATTAGATAGATGGATTTTATCTGAATTACATACTTTAATTAATAAAGTTGATAAATTCTATGAAGAATACGAACCAACTAGAGCGGCAAGAGCAATATCAGATTTTACGCAAGATTATGTAAGTAACTGGTTTGTGCGTTTAAGTAGAAGACGTTTTTGGAAAGGAGATTATCAAAAAGATAAAATTTCTGCTTACCAAACATTGTATACTTGTATGAATACGATTGCAAAATTAAGTGCTCCAATTGCTCCATTTTTTATGGATAAATTGTACCAAGACTTAAATTCTGTAACTGGTAAAGAAACGTCAGAAAGTATACATTTATCAGATTTTCCTGTTTATGATGCTAGTTTTGTAGATAAGAGTTTAGAGCGTAAAATGGAAAATGCACAAACAATATCTTCTTTAGTTTTATCACTTAGAGCAAAAGAAAAGATAAAAGTGCGTCAACCATTACAAAAAATTATGATTCCTGTTGATAATGAACAACAGAAAGAAGAAATTTTAGCTGTAGCAGATTTAATTAAGAATGAAGTTAATATAAAAGAGATTCAAATTCTAGATGATGCATCAGATATTTTAATCAAACAAATAAAACCTAATTTTAAAACATTAGGACCTAAGTTTGGTAAGGATATGCGTTTTATTGCAGCAGCTGTAAAAAACTTTAATCAAGAAGATATTAACAATATAGAGAAAGTTGGCAACATTGTTCTTGAAATTAATGGAAAAAATATTATTTTGGAACTCTCAGATGTAGAGATATCATCTAAAGATATAGAAGGTTGGTTGGTTGCAAATGAAGGAGCGTTAACAGTTGCTTTAGATGTTACCATAACAGAAGAATTACGTAAAGAAGGAGTTGCCAGAGAATTGGTAAATAGAATTCAGAATGCACGTAAAGACACAGGTTTAGAAGTAACAGATAGAATAAAATTAACGGTTTTAAATTTTGAAAACCTACAAAAATCTATCAACGATAATAAAGAGTACATTATGAGTGAAACATTAACTAAAGAATTGGTTTTTGTTGACGAGTTAACTAATGGTACAGAAATCGAGTTTGATACCATTAAAAGTAAAATATTAATCGAAAAAATGTAAGATTTATGTCAGACGTAAAATTAAAGTATAACGAACAAGACTTACAAGAGTTTAAAGAAATTATAAACAAGAAAATAGCAAGAGCAGAACAAGATTTGGCTTCATTAAAGTCTGCATATAAAAATGATGCTGGTAATGGTACAGATGATACTTCGTCTTCATTCAAATCTTTTGATGAAGGTTCTGAAGTAATGAGTAAAGAGGCAAATGTGCAACTTGCAATTAGACAAGAAAAATTTATTAGAGATTTAAACAACGCTTTGTTACGAATAGAAAACGGAACTTATGGAGTTTGTAGGGTTACTGGAAAATTAATTCAGAAAGAACGTTTAAGACTTGTACCACATGCTACTTTAAGTATAGAGGCAAAACGTAAACAATAATTTTTATTTATAATTTAAGATTTAAAAGCTTCTATATAGAAGCTTTTTTTATTCAATGAAACGTAACTTTATTATTTTATTTTGTTTGATTTCTTCTGCGATAGTATCTCAGAAAAAAGTGATGAAAAAATTTGAAACACTTGCAAATGAAATTAATATTTATACAGAAGGTTTAGATAATATAATTTTAGAAAATTCAGATTCCGATTTTATTCAAGTTTTTTTATATGCAGAAAGTTATGATGATCAGGTAATTTTAATTGATAATAAAAAAAATGGAGTAGATGTAAAGTTTCATTTTGAAGGTACAGAAACAAGAGAAGTTATTTTTAGAAAATTTGTAACAAAAAGACTACAAAGAGCCACAGTTACTATAAAAATACCTATAAGTAAAAAAGTATATGTTTTTGGTGAAACTGTAGATGTAGAAGCAAAAAGTCTTAAAAATGATTTGGCAATTTATATAGAAAATGGAATTGTAAAGCTAGGTTCTATAAACTCTAACACAAATCTAAAACTTTATTCTGGTAACGTATTTGCATGTGTAAAAGATGTAAATATAGATGTAATTTCTAATGATGGTAAAATTAAAATCAATAAAAATATTTTTAAGAAAAAATTTAAAAAATTAGGTATAAATACCAATAAAAAAATTACTATAAATACTATAAAAGCTAATATTTTCTTAACAAGTAAATAAAAACAATAATATTGTTATTTTTGTGTGCACAAATTCTAAAAAAATGTCAAAAAAGTACCTTGCAATTCTTACTATTTTAATAGCAATCATTTTAGATCAAGTGATTAAAATATATATAAAAACTCATTTTGAGTTAGGAGAATCAGTTGTTGTGTTTGATTGGTTTAGAATTCATTTTGTAGAAAATAACGGAATGGCTATGGGTTTTGAATTTGGTGGAACTCTAGGTAAATTATTTTTAACTTTTTTTAGGTTATTAGCTGTACCAGTTATGATTTATTGGTTATATCAAAATATTAAAAAGAAGATGCATAGTGGTGTAATTATTGCCATTGCACTTATAATTGCTGGAGCTATAGGTAATATTATAGATTCTGTTTTTTATGGTGTTATTTTTGATCATTCTAACCATAAAGTAGCAACATTGTTTTCTGATAAACCTTATGGAGAAATTTTTCAGGGTAAAGTTGTAGACATGTTTTACTTTCCTTTTATAGAAGATGCTGTTTTACCAGATTGGATTCCTTTTATTGGAGGAGAAATGTTTACCTTTTTTCAATATATCTTTAATCCTGCAGATGCTTTTATAAGTATTGGTGTTGCTTTATTATTTATTTTTAGCAAATATGCTTTTCCAAAGGAAGAAAAGATCGTAAAGGAATAATATTTTTCTATCTTTAAAGAAAGTTTATATTATGTTTCGCTTTCTAAAATACATTTCAATTTTTTTATTAGGTTTTTTTATTGCCAAATTTTGGTTTGAAAAAAAAGAAAAAAACTACAAACAAGAAGAAGTTCAGGTTGTTATTAATTCTATTAAAAACTTGAGTAAATTGGTGGTGTCCAAAGCTAATTTTTCTGAGGTTTATAATTATTCAGATTCAAAAAAATATTTTTACGATTATTTATCTTTTGATAAAAAAATAATGATTACTGTAAATGCAAATGTTGAGGTTGGTTATGATTTATCTAAATTACAAATTCAGATAGATTCTATTGATAAGAAAATTATTATCAATAAAATTCCAAATCAAGAAATAACGATTTCTCCAGATATAAAATATTTCGATTTACAACAAAGTCAGTTTAATACTTTTTCTAAAGAAGAATTAAATAAAATTAACAAAACAAGTATTGAAAAGATAAAAGAAACGTTATCGATAACAGAATTAAAAGAAAAAGCAAAGACAAGATTGTTTGAAGAATTATCTAAAATTTATCAACTTTCAGCAATTTATAATTGGCAAGTTGTAGATAATACAAATTCTGGATTTTTAAGCGATTTTAAAAATTAAAAAAAAGGCGGTCAAAAATAATCTGACAGCCTTTTTTAAATAAGTATTACTACTTTTCCCCTCTATTGTTAGAATCCTTCTCCTGGTTCTTCTGGACTTTGTGCTTGTGCCTTTTGCGGATTTAAAATTAGGTAAGTTCCTAAAGCTGTTAACGCAGCATATTTACCATAATTTCCTATTTTTTTAATTGCTTGTTTTCTTGTGATATCTTGTTTGTTTTCTATATTTTTTTTCATGATGCTTTGTCTTTTAAAAGTTAGATTATTCTAAAATTATTTTTTTGTTCAACTTACCAGAATTGGTTTTTAGTTGAACCAGATAAACACCTTTAGATAAGTTTGGCAAATCAATATCTTTAACACTATTAGCAATAAAAGAAGTATTTAATACTTGTTTTCCTAATAAATTAAATATTAAAACCGTTGTTTTTTCTTTTGATAAACCAGCAATTCTTAAAGTAGATTTGTCTAATTTATAAATACTAACATTTTCTAAAGCTACATTTTTATCAATACTTAACGCACTGTTGGTTGTATGTATATAGAATCTTCCTATTCCGTTTAAATTCTCAGATGGAGTAACTTTATAGTTGCTATTAGCTTCATCTAAACGTGTAAATGTATTTGTAATTTTATCTTCTAAAAAGATTTTAATGCCAGATGGTAAATTTAAACCTTCAGCAGTAAAAGTAATTTCTTTACCAGCAGTAGCAGAAACACCAAGAGGAATAATCATGTTTTCGTAATTAGTGTCTGGTAACGCTTGTCTTTTAAAATCTACACCATCACTATTACTAACTAGATGAGTATAAATATTTAAGCTAGATGATTGCCCTGTAAAGGTACCAATATCAAAACCAGAATCTAAACTGGTAGTTTTACCGGCTAAATAATTAATTTCTGTTGATTTTGTTTTGGTATCATTAGCTATTAATAAAGTTAATTTTGGGTTTGATGTACTTTTGTAAAATGTAACTCCATTTTGATCACTTTGCATAGCCTTTGTAAAAGTTACGGAAGTAGAAGCTACATTAGAACTAACAAAAAATGCTTGACCAGGATGAATTTGACCCGTTTGTAAATCTTGATACTCATCTGCAGTAGCATTCCAAACATAAACACTTTCGTGAGTATCTGTTAATGGAGTTGTGTTAGCTGCTAAAAAAGTAGCAATGTTAATATGCGCAGGAAAAGGATTACCTACTAAAGTCCATCTGTTTTCAGTACCACCACCAAGAGCATTTGCGGTAATTGTTGGATTAACAGGCGGTGAAGGAAAAGTACCTGTAAAGGTATAATTACCACCACTAGTTCTTTTTAATGAATAACCAGATCCAGAACTAAAAGTAGTTGCTGAACCCGAATTTTGAAAATAGATCCAATCACCATTTGCATCACTTGTATTTATATAACGTGCAACAGCCTCGTTAGGTAAGTTTAGTGCAATGCTGTTTGCAGTGTTCCAAGTATCATCATATTGTTCTCCTACAACAGGAGAAGAAATTAAATGCCATTTATCATCTGTAACATTAACATTATAATTAAAATTTCCATTTACAGTAGCAGTTCCTTCAATAATTAAAGAACCTCCACTTTCTATGGTTAAAGAAGAAGAAGCGTCTATTGTAATGTCATTTGAAATTGCTCCTGTACTAGAACTTATAATAGGTTTATTAGTAACATTAGGTATTACAACATTATCAGTTGCAATTGGTGCAGAACCATCTAGCCAGTTGCTATCTGTTGCCCAATCTGTATTGGTGGTTCCAATCCATTGTTTACCAAATTCCCACGTAAAAGCATCTAAAGCCATGTAATCTAAATTACCAGTACTAGAAAAAATTAACTCGTCTATTCCTTTATTAGAATTATCTGAACCTCCTTCTGAGGTGAAATCTATAAAAGTAAAACCGTTATTAGTGGCATAACTAGTAGTAAAGCCTGAACTTTTTGTAATTGTAAATATTGTTATGTTAGCTCTTTTACCGGTAATTGTAACAGTTCCTCCATGATTTAAGCTATTTCCCCCAGCAGTTGCAGTAAACAAATAAAGGTTTTTAACATCTATTACATTTCCATTATTTGTTTTAATAGTAAAATTACTACCATTTGAATTACCATTTGTATTAACGCCGTTATCTATAAATTTGTCACTACTATTATAACCACAATCATTACAAGTGTTAGTACTTTCTACACCAGTAGATATTTTTAATTCCTTTTCGCCATTGACAAATACATTATATGCTTCTCCAACACTTGTTATATTAAAAACTTGTCCATTGTCTGTAAAAGTAGTTGAACTGTTAGTTTCGTCTTCGAAATTTTCAGTTGTTTGTGCAAAGGAGATATTGCTAATTACGAAGGATAAAAATAAAAGTTGGGTAATTTTTTTCATAATTAATAATTTTTAAAAAGATTAATTTTTTGCTTTTAGTATGGTAAAACACAAATATATTTTTAAAAAAAAACAATTTTATAGGTATAAATACCTGTTTTTCATAAAGGTAATAAAACTCCTTTTTTCTTTTTTATATGTTTTCCTTGTTAGTTTTTTTAAAAAAATATTTAGAGATAATTTATCTTTATAGATGATGAAAAATTTAGAAGAAAGTTTTACTAAAGGTGTAGCGGCTATTTTGACTTCAAAAACAATTAAAGAAGAAATAATAGCTGTAGATATTTTAATTGATAACTATAAAACTCTGTTCAGTGATTTGTTTATAAGTAATTCTATAATTGATAATAAAGAAACAATTACCAATGGTGGTATAGCACTATCTTTAGAACACGCAAGAGATTGTTTAGAAGACCCAATTAGAACAGCCCGTTTTTTAAAAGGAATTTATAAAGCTATTTTAGTGGCTCAAGATCGATTCGTTGATAAAAAAATTAGTATTCTTTACGCAGGTTGTGGCCCTTTAGGAACTTTAATAATTCCTCTATTACACTTGTTTTCTTGGGATGAAATTGAAGTTATCTTATTAGATATACATGAAACTTCTATAGATGCAGTGAAAAAAAATATCAAAAAATTAGAATATGAAGCTTATATAAAAGAATATTTGGTTGCAGATGCAACAAAATACAAACATCAAAAAGAAGGTTCGTTACAAATGATTATTACAGAGACAATGGATAAAGCATTAACAAATGAACCACAAGTAGAGATTACTAGAAATTTAGGAAACCAATTAGCTGCTAATGGAATTTTTATTCCAGAAAAAATAGAAATACAAAAAGGATATTCATTTTTTGCGAAAGAGTTTATTTTTAATCCAAAAGAAGGGGGTTCTAAATTGAATCAAAAAGAATTAAAAGTAGAAAGTTGTAATACTGAAAAACTATTTTCTATTACAAAAAAAATAGAATCATTAAATTTATATAGTTTTGAGACAGATTGGATTTCTATTCCAACTAATTTTGAAAAAGCACCAGACATTTGTTTATATACTTCTGTACAAGTTTTTGATGACGTTTTCTTAAACAAGTCAGAATCCTTAATAACAAATCCTTACTGTGTTAAATCGTTATATTCTTTAAAAACAAAAAGATATAAACTTCAGTATACTACAAAAGAAATGTCTACATGGAAACTAATAGAATGATAAAAGCCAGATATTAATATCTGGCTTTTTAAAATAATACAATTATAATTAACTTCTAGATGGAAAAGAACCTACCATACATATTATATAGTTAATTGCTAAATATGGTTGCATGTTGTTAACTGCTTGGTTTCCTCCTGTTGGATTTACATTAACTGAAACTGGCGTAGCTGGTACTTTTCCAACATTGCCACCACTAAAAGACAAGCCATTTAATTCAATATCTGGCGTAGCTTCATTAAACATATTTACTGGGGTTGAATTTCTATTTTCAGGAACAACACCTGCAGCTATAGAAGAATTTGTAACTGGGGTATGTAATGTTCCTGCAGCAGAACTTACCATAAATTTTGATTCTACTGGACTTGTTTCTACACTTGCAATTGCTGTTGTTCCACTAGCTGTATGCGTATGATAAGGCAATTGTAGTTGGTTTAAAAAATTAAGTTGTAAACCGCCTTTTGCTGCTAATTTATAGGGAGATAACCCTGGTCCTGATCCTGAACCTGCGTGTATAGGAGCTCTACCTCTCATGTCTGGTAAAGCAAAAGAGGTTCTTCCATCTCCTCCATAAGTATTTCCTATGATAGAAAATAAAGCTTGATGTTGTGCAATAGCTAATAATTGACCATCACAGTAAGCCCAGTTTCTTGGTGCAAAATTCCCTGCAAACATTTTAATAACTCCTATATAATCTTCATCCATAATATAATTTTTTATTGGTTAAACATCTTCAAATATATTGCTAGGAATTTATGAATTTTAGAGAACTATTTACCAATAAATAAAAAGGGTGTAAATACCTGTTTGCAAAGTATTTACACCCTTAAGGTTGTGAATATTTTATTTATAGGTTAAAATCTGGAGTAATTTCTATTAATTTTTTTTGTATGCCATAGATTACTAAACCTGCTACGTTTTTAGATTGCGTTTTTAATAACAAATTATTTCTATGCCCTTCAACCGTTCTTGGACTTATAAAGAGCTTATCTGCAATTTCCATAGTTGTGTGTTGTTCACAAATTAACTCTAAAACATCTATTTCTCTTTTAGAAAGTAATTTTTTATCTAAATCGCTTTTTATACGTTTTCCACTTGATGAAATAATGTTTTCATGAATAATTGTTAGTACCTTATCATCATAATAAAAACCTTTATCAGAGACTTCATTAATAGTATGAATTACCATTTTTGGAGTTGTATCTTTAAGTAAATAAGAAGAAGCGCCAACATCAATCATATTAGTTATAAAAGATTTACCATCAAAACTAGTTAAAGCAATTATTTTAATGTTTGGGTATGTTTTATGAATAATTTTTGTAGCCTCTACACCATTTATCTCTGGCATTTTTAAATCCATCAAAATAATATCTGGAAACTCTTCTGTATTAGATATAAATTCAATTAATTTTTTGCCATTTTCTGCCTCATAAGTAATATTAAAATTAGGCTCACGTTCTAGTAAAAAACGCATTCCTTTTCTAAATAATTCTTCATCATCTGCAATTACGATATTAATTTTTTCCATAATCAGGGGTGTTTTTATATTACAATTAAAATTTTAAAGCCTTTTCCTACTTCACTTCCAATACTATATTTTCCGTTTAATAAAGAAATTCTACTTTCTATGTTTTTCATACCAAGACCTTTTTTATTATCCATGTAGTCAGAATTAAAACCAATACCATTGTCTGTATAGTTAAAAATTAATTCATTGTTTTTGTAATTAATATTTATAGTACTGTTGTTTGCTTTACCATGTCTTACCGAGTTGTTAATTAGTTCTTGGGTAATTCTAAAAAGATGTAATTCGTTTTGTGGAATTAAAAGTTTCTTAGGGTATTCTATATTATATTCTATATTAATTTTTCTACTATTATTAAAAGAGTCTGCTAATTCTTCTACAGCGTCTTTAAAACCAAATTCTGCAAGAATTGGTGGCAACAAATTATGTGCAATTTTACGTGCACTTTCTAAGGTTTTATCCGTTGCTTCTAAAATACCATTATTAACAGTTGTGTATTCTTCTGGTGTTAATTCTCCGTCTTTTAAAAGATTTGCATTTAGATTAATTACATTTAATTTAGAGCTAATATCATCATGTAAATCTTGTGCAATACGTTTGCGTTCTTCTTCTTGAGTAATAATAATAGATTGTATTATTTCTTTTTGATGATTTACTTCTAGATTTTTTTTCTCTAGTTCTTTTTCTACTATTTTTTTTCTTGAGAAGAAGAAAAATAGTAGTAGGGCAACTCCCATAAGAAGAAGCATTAAAACACCTATTAAAACTATAGTTATCACTTGGTTTTCTTGAGTAAGCAATTCTTCCATAAGGGGGTTTTGAAAAGTCAAAACGAATTTACGGAAAAATTTTTTATCTAAAGATAGGTGTTGCTATCTGAATTAAAAAGCCTAAAATGAAAATCAGGTGTTTTTACGTGGTTTAATGTTCTTAAGAAATTTATTTTTTTAAGTTTAATGGTTTTCTAAAATTTTTATACCAATCTATAAAAATTAAAATTTGATAAATTAAATAAAGAAAAACATTAACTGTCCAAATAATTTTGTTCACAGACTTAGATAATTCAGGCATTAAATTTCCAGAGGAAAAAATTAGCGTACTACTTAAAATATAAATAAATATACCAGAATTTATATAAAGAAAATTTTTGTTTTCACCATCTATATTTTGAATAAAAAAGAGAAAGGAATATATAATTAAAGGAATAGAGCAAATAATAATTTCAAATAAATTAAATGAAAAATAAATTTCTGGAGTAATATAAAATTGTATAATTATAGAAATAATAACTATAACAGTTAAAACCTTAATTAAGGTTTTTTGTTTTATTAATTTTGAGTAAAAAAAGCTTAAAAATGAAAACTGTAGAATAAAATAATAGTGAGATAAATAAAGGTTGTCTAATTGGTTTTCTTGTAAATAGCTAGAAATTATTTGAATAACCAACATTATAAAAAGATAGTATGAAAAAATTTTAAAAGCTATCAGATTTTTCTGATAGCTTTTAAAAAAAAGTAATAAGTTTAGGACTAGAATTCCAATACCTAAATCAGCAATAATATCAAAAAAAGACAAATTGTATTAGTTTAATGGGCTGTCCTTATCACAAGTAGTAGGACAGGGTTTTGAAAAATCAAAAATACCACTTCCATTACTTTCAGTAGCTAAAGTTTTTCCTATTGTAGAAGAAGGAAGTAAGTCGTTTCCGTTTTCATCTACCCCCACAATCATTAGCTTTTCTTCAAATTCTGTGTCTCCTTTTTTATTTGTAGTTTCTTTTACTCCAATATATGCTCTTATACTTTCTACATTTTCTTCATTTAAAACCTCAATTAAATCTACTTTTGGAATGTTAAAGGCATGAATTTTATGGTACTTATTATAGTTAGATTCTAAGTTTCTCCAGTTTTCTGCCCATTCTTTAGCTTGGTTTAAAGAAATAGTGTTAATACCAGAAGGTGTAGGTATCTTTTTTTTGTTACCACTACAGTTAATGTTAAAAGAAATGGTAGTGTTTTTGTTGTTTTTTACTGTTAAATCTATACTTTCTTTAAAGTTTTCAAGATTTTCTATGCAATCACACATAATAAAAAATTTTAAGTTTGGTTAATATTATATATACTAATAGTTAGACTATAAAGTTATATAAAATTATATAAAATTAAGTGTCTTTATTTGAAAAAAGAATTTAAAACACGTGTTTTTACCTGTTTTTAATTGTTGCTTTCCTTTATTAGATGATTAAAAAAAGTGTATTTTCGTTACATGCCAACACCTTTAGAACTACAAATTAAAACGTTACCAAATGAACCTGGTGTTTATCAATATTTTGATAAAGAAGATGTAATTATTTATGTAGGTAAAGCTAAAAACCTAAAGAAAAGAGTTGCTTCTTACTTCAATAAAAACCATGAAAATGGTAAAACTAGAGTATTGGTAAAAAAAATTGTTCTTATAAAACACATTGTAGTAAATACAGAAACAGATGCTTTGTTATTAGAGAACAACCTTATTAAAAAATACAAACCACGTTATAATGTTTTATTAAAAGATGATAAAAGTTATCCTTGGTTGTGTATTAAAAAAGAACGCTTTCCAAGAATTTTTATGACGCGTAGAGTTATTAAAGATGGCTCAGAGTATTTTGGCCCCTATACCTCAGTGAAAACAGTAAGAGTTTTATTAGATTTAATTAAGGAATTGTATCCGCTAAGAACTTGTAAGTACGATTTAAGTCAGCAAAATGTTAACGAAGGGAAATATAAAGTCTGTTTAGAATATCATTTAAAAAATTGTAAAGGAGCTTGTGAAGGTTTAGAAACAGAGACTCATTATAATAATTCTATCAAAGAAATTAGAAATATTATTAAGGGAAATTTTAAAGAAAGTTTAGATAAATTTCAAAATATGATGATGGAGTTTGCTAAAAAAATGGAGTTTGAAGAAGCACAAAAAATTAAGGAAAAATTAAGTTTGTTAAGTAATTATCAGTCTAAATCTACCATAATAAATCCATCTATTAATAATGTAGATGTTTTTTCTATTATTTCTGATGAAACTCATGGTTATGCCAATTTTTTAAAGATTTCTAACGGATCAATCATACAATCTCATACCACAGAAATTAAAAAGAAATTAGACGAAACAGATAAAGAATTGTTAGAGTTGTTTATTGTTGAAATAAGACAACGTTTCGAATCTCAATCGCCAGAAATTTATGTTCCATTTAAGGTTGACTTAGGCGAAAATTTAAAAGTTATCATTCCAAAATTGGGAGATAAAAAACGAATTGTAGAACTGTCTGAAAGAAATGCAAAATATTACAGACAAGAGCAATTTAAACAGATTAAAATTGTTGATCCAGACAGACACGTAAAAAGAATTATGGCGCAAATGAAAAAAGATTTGCGTTTGCACGAAGAACCAAGACATATTGAATGTTTTGATAATTCGAATATTCAAGGAACAAATCCTGTAGCTGCTTGTGTGGTTTTTAAAGATGGAAAACCAAGTAAAAAAGATTACAGGCATTACAATATAAAAACAGTTGATGGTCCAGATGATTTTGCTTCTATGGAAGAAGTAGTTTACAGGCGTTACAAACGTTTGTTAGCAGAAGATCAACCTTTACCTCAATTAATTATTGTTGATGGAGGAAAAGGACAGCTTTCATCTGCATTAAAAAGTTTAGACACTTTAGGATTAAGAGGAAAAATTGCTATAATTGGAATTGCAAAACGATTGGAAGAAATATATTATCCAGGAGATCCTATTCCTTTGTATTTAGATAAAAAGTCTGAAACTTTAAAAATTACGCAGTATCTAAGAAACGAAGCACACAGATTTGGTATAACATTTCATAGAAATAAACGAAGTAAAAGTGCTATACAATCTGAATTAGAGCAAATTCCTAATGTTGGTACACAAACTATTACAACTTTATTACGTAAATTTAAATCGGCAAAACGTGTTAAAGAAGCTTCTTTTGAAAATTTAAAAGAAGTTATTGGAAACGCAAGAGCTACAAAAGTGTTTCAATATTTTCATCCACCTAAAAAATGAAAGAGTATTTAGTCCCTTTTTTTATATTAGTGTCATTCGTTTTATACAGTCAAGAAAAACAGCCAAAAATTGGTTTGGTTTTAAGTGGTGGTGGCGCAAAAGGATTTGCACATATTGGTGTATTGAAAGAAATAGATAAAGCAGGTTTACAAATAGATTATATTGGCGGCACAAGTATGGGAGCCATAGTTGGTGGTTTATATGCCTTAGGTTATTCTGGAACACAAATAGAGCATATAGTAATAGAAACCGATTTTATATCGCTTTTACAAGATAAATTACCAAGAAACTCAGAAACTTTTTTCGAAAAAGAATTTGGAGAAAAAACAGTAATTACCCTTCCTGTTAAAAAAGGTTCAGTTGGTTTGCCTAGGGCAGTTTCTAAAGGACAAAATGTATTTAATTTTTTATTAGAATTACTAGCTTCAGCAGAAGGTAAAACCGATTTTTCTAAATTACCAATTCCATTTTTTTGTATTGCTACAGATGTTGAAACTGGTGGAGCTGTTTTGTTAGAAAAAGGTTCTATGCCATTGGCTTTAAGAGCAAGTGGTTCTTTTCCAACATTATTAAACCCCATTAGTTTAAATAATAAATTATTGGTAGATGGTGGTTTGGCAAATAATTTTCCTGTTAGTATTATGAAATCTAAAGGAGTAGATATTGTAATTGGGGTAGATGTTGAGGGTAAATTGATAAAGAAAGACAAACTAAGTTCTGTAATAGCAATTATGAATCAGGTGGTAAGTTACCAAATGTACAATAAAAGTAAAAAAGAAAAAGAGCAACTAGATGTTTATATACATCCAGAAATTTATGATTATAGTGTTGTAGATTTTGATAAAAAAAATGAAATTTTAGAAAAAGGGATCAATGAAGGAAAAAAATTTAGATCTGTTTTTAAAGAGTTAGCTTTAAAACAAACAGTTAAAAAAGAACGCAATAAATTAAATTTTGATTCAAAAAAATACTTGATATCAAATATTGATTTAATAGGTTCTAAAAATTATACTAGAGCTTTTGTTTTAGGTAAATTTAATATTAAAGTAGGAGATAGTATTTCTAGAAATGAAATTACCAAAAGAATCTATTTGTTATCTGCAACAAAAAATTACGATAGAATTGAATATCAATTAATTAAAAAGGAAGATAATTCTTATCAATTAAAATTAGATGTTAAAGAATCTAATGATAATGCAAGTTTAAAATTAGGTGTACATTATGATTTTTTATACAAATCTGGGGTCTTAGCAAATTTTAATAAGAAGCATTTTTTATTAGAAAATGATTTGTTTTCTATGAATATGATTTTGGGAGATAACTTAAGATATAATTTAGACTATTTTGTAGATAATGGATTTTATATTAGTTATGGTTTTAGATCTCGCTACAATCACTTTAGAACTAATTCTAAGTTTAATCCGATCGTTAATTTATACCCAACTATAAGTAGTATCAATTTAAAATATACAGACTTAACAAATCAGTTTTTTTTACAAACTACTTTTAATAGAAAATTTGCTCTAGGTATTGGTTTAGAACATAAGTATTTAGAGGTAACAACAGAAACTATTGCTACAAATAACCAAGAAACAATCTTTGATAAAAGTAATTATTTAAATGGTTTTGGGTATTTAAAGTTAGATTCTTATGATAAAAAATACTTTGCAACAAAGGGGTATTTTGCAGATTTAAATTTTAAATGGTATTTGAGTTCTTCAGATCATCATCATAATTTTAAAAGCTTTGCACAAACAAAAGGTACTTTAGGGTTTGCTACAACTTTTCGGAATCAATTAACATTTCAAATGACAAATGAAGCAGGTTTTACTCTAAATGAAGTAAATTCTGATGTATTTGATTTTTACCTTGGTGGATATAACCAAAATTACATTAATACTTTTGTGTCTTTTTATGGTTATGATTTTGCAGAACTTTCTAATGATAGTTTTATTAAATCAGAATTTAATTTAAGGTATCAATTTTCAGATAATCATTATGCATCTTTTATAGCCAATTATGGTAGATTAGAAGGCAATGTTTTTAAAAGTATAGATCTCTTTAAAGATGTAAAATCTGGTTATGCTTTAGGCTATAGTTACAATACACTTGTTGGGCCATTAGAGTTAAAATATAGTTGGTCTCCAGATAACAAACAAAGTTATTGGTTGTTTAATTTAGGATTTTGGTTTTAGTAAAATATTTTATAAAAAAAAAGCCCTGAATATATATATTCAGGGCTTTTTTTTAAAAATTATAGGTATTATTTTTCGTTAGAAACATTAATTGTTGCTGGTTCTACAGACCCATCAAAAGAGTTGTGATACTCTTCTAAAAGATTCATTGTAGCATCTAATAAATCTTTTGTTTCTAAAAGAATTCCAAAGTGTAATGTAGTATTCTTTGGGCTAGATTCTTCTGTGCGAGTACGTTCAATTTGTTTTTCAATTTTGCTGTTTAATAAATTAAAAACATCTTTCTTTTCATTTAAAATTGCACCAATTTTTTCAAAAGATTCAGATTTAAAAGCATTTTCAATATCACTAAATAAAACCTCTAACTTATCATCAATAATTTTAAGTTCTTTAACCTGGCTAGATTTTAATTTTTTGTGATTGTTGTTTATATGTTTATAACTAATTTTAGCAATGTATTCTAGAGATTGAGACATGTCTTGTAAATGCCCTAATATGTTAATATAGAAACCACTTGCTTCTAAACTAGATGCATCAAGATTTTTAATAAAATAGGTAATATTATCTCTTAAGTCATCTATTTCATCAGTTAATTTAATTACCTGATTTTTACTCTTTTTAAGTAATTTAATATCTTCTTTAGCTAAACCTATAATAGAATTAGAATAAATTCTATTTGTGCGTTTTACAACTTTAGAAATGTTTTTTGCACTTTCATGTATAACTCCTTGTACAGAACTACTTTCAGCTTCACTTAAACTATCTTCATCTTCTATTTTATTCGATTTTATTTTATGAGATTTATAGTTTCTATATAATAAAATAGCAGTTAATAAAAGTAAAATAGGGATAATTACACTTGGATTAAAGCTAATTAAGAAAACCACAATACCTGCAGCAATAAATGCTCCAATTGCAGTTCCAAACCATCCACCTATAACATTTAATACACCTGCAACTCTATATACAGCACTTTCTCTTCCCCAAGCTCTATCTGCTAAAGAAGTACCCATTGCTACCATAAAAGTTACATATGTAGTAGATAAAGGTAATTTCATAGATGTTGCAATAGCAATTAAAACACCAGCTACCATTAAGTTTACAGATGCACGAATCATATCGAATGCAGGAGCTTCTATACTTTGAGCTTTTGTCATTGTATAGTTTGGTTTTTCAAAACTTTTTTCAATTTTACCAGTAATTGCTGAAGGTATAATTGCAGAAAAATAGGTAGATAATTGAGTTGTACCTTTTACAATAGCTCTTGAAAGTAAATTTGGCTCAAATTTTTCATGAGTTTCGCCTTGACGAGAAAGACTTATTTCTGTTTCTGCTACTGTTTTAGCTTTTTTAGAAAACCACAATGTAAGCACCATAATTGTACCAGCTATAAAAAGTAAAAAAGGTTCTGCTGGTACTTTTTTCTCTAATACAGCCATAGACATAGTAGTGTCCATTCCGCCTGCAACCCAAGCTTCATAAGAGTGATATGCAGCCATTGGTACACCAATAAAGTTTACTAAATCATTTCCAGAAAATGCTAATGCTAATCCAAAAGTTCCTACTGCGATTACAACCAATAAAACTGTTTTTTTTGTAATTTTTTCAAAAATAAAAGAGAATAAAGTCCAAAAAAGAAAACTTCCTAAAATTATATAGATTTCATTTCCTTCTAATACGCTTTTTAATTCTTTGTAATAAGGCGTACCTTTTAATCCTTTAAGAAAGATAAAATATGTAATTGCTGTTAAGGCAACACCACCAAAAATAATACCAAAGTGCTTTACTTTTTTCTCATAGTTAAAAGTAAATAATAGTCTAGAAACCCATTGAACAAGTGCACCAACAGAGAAAGCAATAACTACAGATAATAGAATTCCTGTAATAATTTCAATAGCTTTAGCTGTGTTTATATAGTTTGTTAAATCTGCAAAAGTTTCAGAATTTGAATGGCTAATTTTTATTAAAGACATTACAACTGCAGCTCCTAAAAGGTTAAAAACTATAGAAACTGTGGTAGATGTAGGAAGACCAAGTGTATTAAAAAAGTCTAGTAATAAAATATCTGTTATCATTACAGCCATAAATATTAGCATGATTTCACCAAACTCAAATTGAGCAGGAACAAAAATACCTTTTCTTGCAACTTCCATCATTCCGCTAGAAAACACTGCACCAATAAAAATACCTAAACTGGCAACAATCATAATTGTTCTTAAAGAAAGAGCTTTAGAACCTATTGCAGAATTTAAAAAGTTAATAGCATCGTTACTAACTCCTACAATAATATCCGCTACAGCTAAAACTGTAATGGCAATTAACATGAGTAAATAAATATTATCCATAATTTGATTAAAAATTTAGTTTTGCAAATTTACTAACATAAAAATACGTCAATGTTATCTTTATGTTATTTTAATTATTGTTAAAAGTGAATGTCTACTTGTAATCTGTATAGTAATTGGTTTGTACTAAAACCAATATCTGTATAACTTAAGTCTGTTTGAACTTTTAATTTATGACCAACAATAAATTTTGATAAGCCTAAAGTATATTGGTTTTCTGCTCCTTTAGCAGTAATAATTTTATCTAAAGAAATATTTGTATATCGACCAGAAAGTTCTAATGTTTTAGATAACATAATTCCAGATTGTAAGTTTAAACCATTACCTACTTGAACCTCATCACCAGTTAAAGTTCCATCAGAATTTTTAGCATAAGGATCTTTAGCATCTCTTTTAGAGTATTCTGCCATAAAAGAGAAACCTTTATGTTTATACATTGCATCTACAAAAACTGTTGAAATATTTGTTGCGTAATAACCTATATCATTTGCCATATAAGAACCTTGGTTAGATCTGTTTTTTACTGCATCATTATTAAAATCATATGTAAAACCTAAAGCTAATTTTGGTTTTTCTTCAAATTTTAAATCACTTCCTTTATAATCACCTTTACTAGCAAATTTTCCAAAAGGTAAAAGTTCAACTCTGGTTGTATATTGATGTCCCCCTAAATTTCCAGTGGTTACATTCCTTCCTTCACCTTGTGCAATAGAAAATGCTTCTTTTACTATAAAGTTTTTAGAAAGTTTAAAGTGGTGTCTTAATTGTATACCCATATCTCTATCAATATTAAATCTACTATTTAATAAAGAACGATCTACTTGTTGTAGGTTTGCAGAAGAAATTACACGTTCTCTGTTACCAGGTAATTTTGTTTGTCCAAACCAAAGTGTAAAATTTCCTGTAAAATTCCATTTTACAACAGCGTCTAAAATATATTTTGGAGCATCATTTGTAAAAGTTGTAGCTTTACCAATATCTCTATTCGATAAACCTAACTCTATCTTATAAGTTAATTTTGGTGTAAAAGCAAAACCGTTAAACTTTAGTCTACTTCTTCTAACAAGCATATTTGTTTCTGGATTTGATAACCCATTACTGGCATCCCATTGAGATGTTGCAAGAAACTGCATTCTTGCACTTATATTCATAGAAAATGTACTGTCTTTTCCTATTAAATTAAAAAGGCCTTTACCAAATTTAGGTGCATTGGTTTCTTGTGCATTAATACTTAAGAAAGCAGAAATACAAATTAAAGTAACTACAGAGTGTAGTTTAGATAATTTCATAATTATTAGTTTTTGTCGCTGCAAAGAACTTATAGTTATGTTAAATTAATGTTAATGAATTATTAACAAAACAAAAAAACTGCCTCGATCAAAGGCAGTTAGTCATATAAAATAGTTGACAAAAACTAATTAATTTATGATGACATCATCTTATAAGAATATTGCAAATATGCATTGAGCGTTTAAACTTAATGTATATACTAAATTAATTAAACGTTATCTTATTTGTATTAGTTAACGTTTAATTAATGTTTCTGTAATACAATCGTAATTTAAAACTAACATATACTTTACAAATGCGGTAGACTTTTGCAATTGTAAATTATATATAATAATGAAGAAATTTTTATTTATTACTTTTTTAGCTTTAGGTCAAATTATAGTTGCACAAAGCAAAGGAACATTAAAAGGATTATTAACGGACAAGGAAACAAATAATGAGCCTTTGCCATTTGCTAATATTCAAATTAAAGGAACTAGTATTGGTACAACTACAGATTTTGATGGAAATTATATTTTAAAAGTAGAAGAAGGAAACCATATTGTAATTTTTAGTTTTTTAGGTTATAAAACTATAGAGAAATCTTTTTCGATTAAGGCAGGAGAAACACTAATTGTAAGTCAATTAATGTCTGCAGAAGAAGGTGTTTCTTTAGATGAGATTGTTGTAAAATCGTCTTCAAACAAAGAAAAATCTAGTGCACTTTTATTAGAACAGAAAAAAGCAGTTTCGATTGTTAAAAAAATAGGGGCAGAAGAACTAGCTATAAAAGGAGTTGGAGATGTTGCAGCAGCATTAACAAAAACTACGGGTATTTCTAAAGAAGAAGGTTCTGGAGGTGTTTTTGTACGTGGTTTAGGAGATAGATATAATGTTACTACTTTAAACGGTTTGCCATTACCTTCTAATAATCCATCAAGAAAAAATATAGATTTAGATATTTTCTCTACTGATATTGTTGGGTATATTGGAATAGATAAAACATATAATGTAAGTAATTATGGTGATTTTGCTGGTGCAAATGTTAATATATCTTCTAAAAACTATAAAGGAAAAGGGTTTATTGAAATTGGTGTAGGATCTGGAGCAAATACAGAAGCAATTTCTCAAAGTGATTTTTATTTAACTGATGGACCAAATACATCTGGTTTTTATACTAAAAATTACCCAGCATTTCCTTTGAATAATTATAATTTTGAGACAAGTTGGGATAGAGAAAAATCTGGGACGCCAGTAAATTCAAATTTTTCTTTAAAAGGAGGAAACTCTTATCAATTAGGTGAAGATACCAAATTAAATGTTTTTGCAGTAGCATCTTTTAATAATGGATTTAAGTTTAAAGAAGGTATTTCTAGAGGAAGTGTAAATGTTTCTGGTGTAGCAAGAAGAGATTATGCTTTTAAAAGCTATGCTTATGAAACCAACACTACTTTAATGGGTAATATTGCTTTAAAACATAAAAATCATACTTTCAAGTATAATGGTTTAGGTATTAATACCTCAAATCAAAAACAAGATGAATATACAGGTACAGTAGATATTTTTGATTATGCGCCAGAAGGTGGAGCTTTTGTTCAGCGTCAAGCTTTTGAAAGAACTCAATTGATTATTCACCAACTATTAGGAGATCATAAATTAAATGATAATTTTGATGTTAACTGGGGAGCTTCTTATAATTTTGTTGATAATAAAGTACCTAATAGAAGACAAGTTATTTTAACACCAGATAATTGGGATCTTCCAGATGGACCTAAATCGTTTAAACAAACAAATAACGAATCAGATAATCATAGATTCTATCAAAATTTAGAAGAAGAAGAAATTGCAGCTAACTTTTCTACAACCTATAAATTTAATAAAAGTGAAGATGAAGAGTATAAAGGGAAAGTTACATTAGGTTACAATGGAAGGTTTAAAAATGTAAAATTTAGAGCAACTCAATTTAATTTTAGCATTTTAAATAAAAGTACGCAACCTATTATAAATGATGTTTATAATTTAGATAGTTATTTTAATCAAGAGAATTTTAATGCAGGTTTATTTGAAATTAAAACATTTAGAGGAGGGTTAGGTGCAACAAGTACAAACGTCTTATTGCCACAGACTTATGATGGGGATCAAGTAATTAATGCAGGTTATATTTCTCTTGAATATGCTTTTTCTGAAAAATTTACAGGTATTTTTGGAGTTAGAGCCGAAAAAATTAATCAAACAATTGGTTGGACAACATCTTTAGATCCTTCAGGAGACTCAAGTGAATTAGATATTTTTGAAATACTTCCAGCTGTTTCTTTAAAGTATGTATTAAATGAAGAGCAAAATTTAAAATTTGCTGCAAGTAAAACGTATACACTACCACAATATAAAGAAAGAGCGTTATTTCAGTTTGAAGACGTAACACAATCTTTTGTTGGTAATCCTGCTTTGTATGCTTCAACAGATTATAATATTGATTTAAAATGGGATTATTTTCCAAAGTCTAGTGAGGTTATATCTTTAGGTCTTTTCGGAAAATATATTAAAAATCCAATTAATGAAGCAACAATTAATTCAGCTTCAAATGATATTAGTTGGGTAAATTCAGGAGAAAAAGCAACAGCTATAGGTGCAGAATTAGAAATAAGAAAAACACTTTTCGAAAAAGAAATTGATACAGAAGATTCTGTGTTAAAAAATAATTTAACGTTAGGTTTTAATGCGTCTTATATGCAATCGAATCAAGATTTAGATGGAGCAAAAGTAGTAGAAGAAACTACAGCAAAAGGATTTCCTAAAAGTGTTGATTTTACAGATGAAGAAAGTAGAATTTCTGGTGCTTCTGATTTGTTGTTAAATGCAGATGTAAGTTATTTTAAAGATTTTAAACATGATAAAAGTTTGCAAACAACTGTAGCATTTAATTATTTTTCAGATAGAGTATTTGCTCTTGGTACAGAAGGAAAAGGAAATTTAATAGATGCTGGTGTTGGAACATTAGATTTTATATTAAAAGGAAAATTAAGTAAGAAAATAGGAGTAGGTTTTACTGCTAAAAATATTTTAAACCCTACTATAGAGAGAAGACAAGAAACACAAGATGTAGTTGTTTCTTCTTTTAAAACAGGAATGAATGTTAAGTTATCGTTTTCATATAACTTTTAATTAACAATTGAATAACTAAGTTTTAATACATAAGCAACGTTAACTTTAAATACAAGCAAGTAATTTGTGCAAACAAAACAAAATAATAAAATTAATTAAAATGAAAAAACAAATATTAAAATTGATGTTACTAATTGCTTCAACAGCATTTGTAATCTCTTGTGGAAGTGATGATCCAGTTTTTACTGCATCTTGTTCAGATGGAATACAAAATGGTGACGAAACTGGAGTTGATTGTGGAGGTTCATCTTGTGAACCATGTGCGGTAAACAATGTTTTAGAAGGAGAAGTTACTGGAGAGGTTATATTAGATTCAAGTATTGAATATGAATTAAAAGCGGCTTACATAGTACAAAGTGGTGGTTCTTTAACAATTCCAGCAGGAACTACAATAAAAGCAACTGGTGGTACAAGTTCTTATATTGCTGTTGCTCAAGGCGGAAAAATATATGTAGAAGGTAATTCAGATAACCCTGTTGTTATGACTTCTGGTTCTTCTTCTCCTGCAAAAGCAGATTGGGGTGGATTAGTTGTTTGTGGAAAAGCACCAACAAATGTTGGGTCAACTGCTACTTCTGAAGTTGCAGATTTAACTTATGGAGGTTCAGTATCAGATGATAATTCAGGAAGTATTAGATATTTAAGAATAGAGTATACAGGCGCAACTTTTAATAGCTCAAAAGAATTTAATGGATTATCATTATTTGGTGTTGGTTCAGGTACAACTGTAGAATATGTTCAATCTTTTGAAGGTGGAGATGATGGAATTGAATTTTTTGGAGGTACTGTAAATGGTAAGTATTTAGTTTCTACTAATAGTGGAGATGATTCTATTGATTTTGCTGATGGATGGGCAGGATCTGGAGAATATTGGTATATATCTGGTGGAGCAAAAGCAGGAATAGAAGGTTCTAATAATGGAGATAATGGAAATGCTACTCCTGTAACGAATGCGACATTAAAAAATATAACTGTAGTTGGACCTGTAACTGAAGGTGCTTTATATTTCAAAGAAGGTGGAGGTAATTTTACTGTAGATAATTTTTACATTGCAGGTGTAGACTTAGGTGTAAAAGTAAAAAGTACAGATACAGATGCTGCTGCTAGAATAGAAGCAAACGATTTGGTTATGACAAACGTACAATTTGCAGATAATGTATCTGGTTTTGTACAAACAGATTATACAGGTGTAAATCTTTTATTTATTGAACAAGGTATTGCAACTGGTGCAGGAAATGGTGCTGCAGCTCCAGACTGGACAGCTGGTTGGACTAGAGGTTTAAGTAATAGTGGTGTTACTTCAGAAAATTTAGCAGGAGAAGTAACAGGAAATGTTTCTTTAAATGCAAGTATTGTTTATGAATTAACTAGTTCTTTTGTAGTAAAGGATGGTGGTTCTTTAACAATTCCAGCAGGAACTACGATAGAAGCAACTGGTGGTACTAGTTCTTATATAGCAGTAGCTCAAGGAGGAAAAATATTTATAGAAGGTACTGCTTCTAATCCAGTAATTATGACATCTGGTGCAGATAGTCCAGCAAAAGCAGATTGGGGAGGATTAGTTGTTTGTGGTAAAGCACCTACAAATGTTGGTACAGTAGCTACTTCTGAAGTTGCAGATTTAACTTATGGAGGTACATCTTCAGATGATAGTTCAGGAAGTATTAAATACTTAAGAATAGAGTATACAGGAGCAACTTTTAATAGCTCAAAAGAATTTAATGGATTATCATTATTTGGTGTTGGTTCTGGAACTACGCTAGAATATGTACAATCTTTTGAAGGAGGTGATGATGGAATAGAATTCTTTGGAGGAACAGTTAATGGAAAATATTTAGTTTCTACTAATAGTGGAGATGATTCTATTGATTTTGCAGATGGATGGTCTGGTAATGGAGAATATTGGTATATATCTGGTGGAGCAAAAGGGGGAATAGAAGGTTCTAACAATGGAGATAATGGAGTTGCAACTCCTGTAACTACTACTACATTAAAAAATATTACTGTAGTTGGTCCTGTAACAGAAGGTGCTTTATATTTCAAAGAAGGTGGAGGTAGTTTTAATATTGATAACTTCTATGTTTCTGGTGCTAATTTAGGTGTAAAAGTAAAAAGTACAGATACAGATGCTGCTGCAAGAATAGAAGCAGGAGATTTAGTAATAACAAATATCGAATTTGCTGATAATGCATCAGGTTTTAAGGTTACTGATTACACAGGTGTAAATCAGTCTTTCTATACTGAAGGTACTGCAACAGGTGCTGGTAATGGAGCTAGTGCTCCTGATTGGACATCTGGTTGGACAAGGGGTTTATAATCTAGTAATTTATTTACATAAAAAAAGCAGGCTTTTAAAGCCTGCTTTTCTGTTTTAATTATTATTTATTAAAAGCTAATTTAGACTCAGCTTTCCAATCATTAACACTAACAATTGCGTTATTACTATAAGTGATTTCTTTTAATGAGTTTTTACTCCAAACAAACCATTTACCAATTTTTTTACCTTCATTGTAGTGAGCAATTTGAGTTTTGTTACCTTTTTTGTCAAAGCTTGTCCATGTTCCTGTTAGTTTTTTATCTTTAAAAAATCCTTGAACTTTAACATCTCCATTATCAAAATAATAAGTAGCTTTCACTAAATCACCTTCTTTTTCGTAAGTAGTTGCTTTATCTTGAGAAAATCCTATTGCTGATATAAATAATACTGTTATTAAAATTGCTTTCTTCATCTTCTTTAGTTTTTTGTAATTAATATTTTTCGTAATCAAATATACTAATAAATTACATTAAATATACATTTACATAACATTAAATTAACATTGTAAAAATGGAATAATAGTATAAAATACTGTAAATAAGGGGTTTAGTGTATTTTTATAGGTAAAAGCTTAACATTGGAAATGAAAAATAGTAGTTTACATTACTTTTAAAACCCAAAAAAACCTCTTGAAATTATAAATTTCAAGAGGTTTTTTAAATATAAAATTGAGATAATTAGAATCTCCAACCAATATTTAAGCCTAATCTAGGTACTAATATTGGAGAATCTGAACCAAATAAGTTTCTACCAATACCTGCATACAAATCTATAACTAATCCTCCTGAGGCAATATATTTAGTACCTACAGCTATACCTATTGCAGCATCTGTATATTTTATATCAAAATTTCCAGAATCTTCTATAGATTCTTTTTTACCAGAATTGATACCAATAAAACCTTCACCAAAAAAGTTCCATTGTTCATGAGTAGAAAAATATTGTCGGTAATATGGAGTAATCATTGTATTTTCATTATATCTAAAAGAAGCATCTTGTTTCTCTAAATTAAAAAGAGCAGAAATACCAAAAGAAGTATTCTCTGTTAAATAGTTTTCGTAAGAAAACTCTAATGTTTTACTAACTAAAGCATCACCAATATCTAATTTAAGTTCTTGTTGAGAATATGTAATCGAGCTAATTATAAATCCGAAAGCTAAAAATAATTTTTTCATTTTTTTGTTTTTGTTATAACGTATTGTTATAGATAAAAGTATGTTACAAACATACATAAAATAAAGATTGTTTTTAGAATCTGTACCCTAAAGAGATTCCCCCTCTACCAACTGCTTCTAAAGAATTGTTGTCTCCTCCTAAATTACGTCCTATACCTAAATAAATTTCTGTGGTAAACCCTTTTTTAGAAACAAATTTTCCACCCACAGAAATACCCACTGCAAATTCAGTTTTTGTATCTCCATTTCTATTACTAATATAGTTTCCGTAATAATCATAATAATCATAATCATAATTTTCATAAGAATGTATCATACCAAAACCTTCTACAAAAAAACCTCTAGCAAATTTGTTAGAAAAGTATCTTCTATAAAAAGGAGTTAAAGAGAATTTTCTATATTCATCAAAATCTGTGTTATTATCTAAACCAATTAACAAACCAGCACCAAAAGAAGATTCTTCATTAATTAAGTATTCATAAGATACATCTAACCATTCAAAAGCTATTAAACCAAAAGCATTTAATTTTATTTCGTGTTTTTTAAGAATGTCTTGAGGTAATTTTTCATTCTTTTCTTGCGCAAAAGATATTGTGGTAATAGATAGTAAAAGTAATAGGGCTATTTTTTTCATAATTTTATTTTTAATATGGTTACAAACATATCAAAAAACAAGCCAAAAATCTAAAAAATTGCTTTTAGTTGAATGTTTCCTGTATGTATTGTTTTAGAGTTTTCGCTTTTTCTGCCCAAATAATTTAAATTTAGATTTAAAAATGGGTTTAATTTTTTATTAAATAAAATAGACCATGTATAATTTTGTCCTGATTGAAAACCTTCTAGCATTTGGTAAGCAACAGGTGTATTTGTATCTCCAGTAAAGTCATTTAAAAACACATTTATATTGGCAGAAATTTGATTTTTTTTACTGCTAATGTAAAAATATTCAAATCCAAATTTTTGTTGATTTAATTGCTCGAAATCTTGTAGTTGATTTTCTTTGTTTTTAAAGTGGTAAAAAGCAGAAAACCGATTATTGTTATTGTATAAATAACTTACTTTTGGTTGAATTTGGTTGGTGTTTATATTGTAATTTCTAGTATTAAAATTTTCTGTTTTTAAATCATTTTTAGATGTTTTTCCCATCAATTCAAACAACCAAAAAGAAGCGAATTTATGTGCGTAATCTACTTGATGTAGTTGTATGTTATTTTCTTGGCTACCAATAAAATATTGTTGTTTGTTTCTGTTTTTTCCAAAAGTGTAAGTGATACTGTTTCTTTGAAGATTTTTATTAAAATAGATACTGTTTCTTAAATTATAATTTAGACCAATTAATTTACTCTCATCAAAATCAAAAGGATTAAAATTGAAGGAGTTTCCTATTCTCTGTTGCTCATTTTCTACTGTTAAAAAACTTTGATTGTAAAACTTAGAAAGCAGTTTTTTAATGCCGTTTTTAGAGTTCCAAACTTTAGGATTTAGAGAGATAGACTGTGTAAATTTTGCTCTTTGGGTAGCTATAAATTGCAAATTAGGTTTTGGTAAACGTAAATATGCTGCTTGATCTTGAAATTCTGCAATTTCAAACTCATCAAAATCTTGAATCCCATCAGAATTATAATCAATCCAAGTGTAATAACCCAAACCAGGTTCTGTTTTAATGTAAATATATTCTTGTCTAGCAACATTTCCAGAAGAGGTTTCATAAACGGTACTTAAATTGATAAAATTATTCAATATTTTTTGATTATAAATAACTTTAGAATTTAATGATTTTTCATTTTCTGTAAATTGGTTTTCTGTTAACCTGTAATTGACAAAAACATTTAAATTGGTTTTCTTATTTTTAATTAATTTACTGTTTACATAATAGGTTTTTCTATTGTTAATTTCGGTAAAAGTATTTGCTTTTATACTATCATTATTTCTGTAATTAAAACCAAATTTAGCAAATACATTTGTACTGTCTCCAATACCAAAATAGGTTTCTATTTCTTTAAATCGATGACTTGTATTTAAGTATTCTTTACTAATAATATTTTGTCTTGAATTTGTTTCAAAATTAATAAAAGTACCCAGCCATTTTTTGTTTAAATTTTGTTCTGCTTTTGCTTTGGCTCTAAAAAAAGAATTGTCTTCTGTAGTTGAGGTGTTTGTTAAAAAACTACCATTAATATAAAGTGAAGTGTTTTTTAAATTCATTTTAGACTGCAACTCATGTTTACTACCTTTAAAAGTATTTGGATAACTTAAATTGTTATATCTGTATAAAATAAAATCGTTGTTTTTGTTTTGAAGTGTAAATTCAGATTGAAAGTAATTTTTTGTAGCATTGTTGGTAAGTATGTTCCAGTCTCTATTAAATTCTACAGCTTCCCAACCTTGTTCTGTATTAAAATTCTGTTGAACATATTCATGAGAAATATTACTTTTTAATTGCCATTTTTTATCAATTAAAATTTGCTGCCAGTTCAATTTTGCAGCAACAGCTACATTATTATCATTATCTATAGAAGAAAATAAATTTGAATCATTATTACTAATGGCAATTTCTGTGTTAATTCTTGTTTTTTTAGTAGAATTATAATCAGATTTTAAAACAAAAGTTTGATATTTATTAGGTGCAGTTAATTTAATAATTGGGCTATAATTTCCTTGATTTACGCCAACATAAATAAATATATTACCAACAGCAGTGCTTCTATCTAATTGATAATTTCCTTTATTAGAACCAACATCTGTAAAAGTTACAAAATAAAGTTCATCAGTAGAATTTTGTGAATATTCAAATGTTTCCACTGTACCTATAGTTGTTTTTTTATAGAGCACTTTATTTTCGTCAAAAGCATCTAAAAAAGCACTTTCTGCCACCATTAAATCTGTATTATTACCAGCATTTGCTAAAATTTGTTTTTGACTTTCTGTTAAACTTTGTTGTAAAGGTTGGTTTTTAGCATCGTTTTCATTGTAAAAATAGGCACTAACATTTAGTTTATCACTATTGTAAGTAGCTTCTTCATAAGTTACAAAACGCGAATAATTTCTGTCTGAATATTGAAATTCAACAGCAATTCTCATATCATTTGTAATAGGATATGTAGTATTAAATATAATTTCTGCCAAATTATAGTCTATAACATAATCTTTATCTTCACCTCGTTCAATAAGAATTCCATTTATATATACTTGTTCACTACCTTCAATAATTAAAATTGCGGGTTCATTATTTATTCCATAAATTTTATATGGCCCTTGGTTTCCTTCACTACCAGTTACTTTGTATCTGTTAAATTTACCTCTAACAACAGCCCCAGAAGCTGCAACCTTTAAGTTTTTATTGATATTTGCTTCTACTCGTAAACCTGCAATTTGTTTACTAATTGGCATAAAATAACTGTCATTATTTTGCAAAGAAATATCTCCTGCTTTTACACGCCAAGTATCTGTAAATATTTCAATAAATATTCTATCAAAATCTGTTATGTTTTGCGAATATCCATTTTCTTGGATGGGTATATTTGTGTCAAAAATATTGGCTCTTAACGTAACATCTTTAGAGAGTTTACCAGAAATTTCTAAATCTAATGCAGAATTTGTAACTGCGTTTTGATTATTACCAGAAGTAACGCCTCTAGAGATAAAGCCTTTTGTTTGTAGCCCATCAAAAAGTTTAATTTCTGATGCTTTTTTGTTGGTTGTTAAACTGTATAATTTACCAGTATTGGTACCATTAGCAACAATTAAATTTTTATCGAAAGAAGTATAAACTTTTGTAATAAAATCTGGTAGTTTTAAATATTCTACTGTAATTTCTGAATACTTATTTGCGTTTATAATTAATCTAGCGTTACTAAAATCTATTTTATATTCTGATGATTTTATTGCCTGTAAAGCGCTGTTTAGCACTCTAAATTTATTTGGGTTTAAAGCCACAGAATCTAATTGAATTGTGTCTTTTTTTACCAAGATTTTTTTAACTCTAAAATCTGTAGAAGAGTTTTGAGATTGGATAGAAAACCCAATAAAAAGTAATAAAAAAAAGAGAATTCTTTGTGTCATAAAAAACAATACAATCTTAACGTAAAAATATGTTTTTTAATATTCTGAAAATAAGAATTAAAAAAGAGATTGTTGTTTTACGGGGTTTTCATGCGCTAATAACCACTTTTTACGCCAAATTCCGCCAGCATATCCTGTTAAAGAGCCATTAGAACCTATAACTCTATGGCAAGGAATAATAATCCAAATTGGGTTTTTTCCATTTGCAGATGCTACAGCTCTAATTGCTTTTGCATCACCTAAAGCTTTACTTTGTTCTAAATACGTTTTTGTTTTATTAAAAGGAATCTTCAATAATTCTTTCCAAACTTTTTTCTGAAACGTTGTACCTTGTGGATTTAGTTTAAGGCTAAAATTAGTTCTACTACCAGAAAAATATTCTTCTAATTGTATTTTACACTCTAATAAACATTTTGGATTTTTGGTATTTGTTTCTTCTTTTACAATTGAAAATTCATCATCATTTAAAACAGAAACAGATTGAATTCCGTTTTCATCACCAACAATTTTTGCAATACCAAGAGGTGTTTTATAATATGTAGTTTTTAAACTCATTAATTAATAGATAGTAATCTGCCTTCAATACCATAAGCAATACCAATATTAATACTATATCCTTTTAAATTTGGATTGAAATTAGAATTGCTCATAAATAATTTTGCTCTTATATAACTATTACCTTCTTCTCTTATGTTAAAGATTGAAGGAGTAAAATTAACTTTTTTTCTGTTTTTAAAATCAAAATTTAATCCAAAAAATGAAGCTCCATTTGTAATTTCATCTTTGTTTTTTTCTTTATTTACTTCACCTAAACCTAACAGTCCATAACCCACAAAAGGTAATACTCTAAATTTATTTGTTTCGTAAATAGGGTATCCTAAAGTAATGTTTAAGTTGGCAATGGTACTTTTATTTCCTTTTTCATTTAGAAAAGTATTATGTACAATATCTTCATTTAATTTACTGTTAGTAAGTGCCATATTTAATCCCATAAAAAATCTTTTATAAGAAAACTCAAAACCAAAAGTTAAGGCTATAGTATTGTTTAAAATTTCTTTAAATTGATCTCCATAAAAAGTGTAATCTATTCCACCATTTAAACCATAGGTCCAATTACTTTTTCTAAAATTTGGCAATTCGAAAGCAGCTGTTTTTAATAACTCTAAATTTGTTTGAGATAGCCATTTTGCAGTAACATCTTTATCTATACCATAATTTCCTTCTTCTTGAAAATCTAAAATATTTCTATCTAATTGATGTTTGATATCGCTAAATAAAGATTTTACAGTATAAATGTTTTCTAAAGCAAAAATTCTTTTTTGTAGTTTTCTTTTATAAATTTCTACAAGATTAAAAATTACTTGGTTATAATTTAAATGATGTTTGTCTTTTAAATTATTGTGAACAAAAGATAAAGATTTGTCTATATATGCATCAGAAAAAACACCTTCATAAATAACATTATCTATAACTTTTTTATCTGTTTGATATAGTAAAACATAGGCAAGATAAGAAGTGTATTGTTTTGTAGGTTTTGCTTGAAAATCAGACCAATTTAAATTACCTTCTAACCAATATTTTCTATATTCTTGCGCTTTTGTGTTAAGTGAAAATAAGATTAGTATAGCAATTATATAATACTTTTTCATTGAGTTAAATTTTAAAAATTTCTTTAGAATTTTGAGTTGTAATTTCTGCAATTTCTTTATAAGATAGCCTATAAATGGCTACTAATTTATCAACAATATTTGTTATGTAAGCACTTTCGTTTCTTTTTCCTCTAAAAGGAGTAGGGGCTAGGTAAGGAGCATCTGTTTCTAAAACAATGTGTTTTATATCTATTTCATTTAAAAATTTATCAATTTTACCATTTTTAAAAGTAACAACTCCTCCAATTCCTAATTTCATATTATAAGAAATTGCTTGTTTGGCTTGTTCTAAAGTTCCTGTAAAACAGTGGAAAATTCCTCTTAAATCTTCGCATTTTTCAGATTCTAAAACCTCAAAAATTTCATTAAAAGCATCTCTACAATGAATGTTTATGGGTAACTTTCTTTCTTTTGCCCATTTAATTTGAGTTCTAAAGGCATCTTTTTGTTGTTCTAAAAAAGTTTTATCCCAATATAAATCCATTCCTATTTCACCAATAGCGTAAAAATCTTTTTTATCTAGCCATTGTTTTACTTTTGTTAACTCTTCTTTGTAATTTTCTTTAACAGAAGTTGGGTGTAATCCCATCATAAGAAAAACATTGCTTGGATAATCTTTTTCAAGTTGTAACATGCTTTCTGTGTAAGTAGAATCTATTGCTGGAATAAAAAAACGAGAAACACCAGCGTCTTTTGCACGTTGCATCATTTCTAATTGATCTTCTTTAAATTGATCTGAATATAAGTGGGTATGCGTATCTGTAATCATTTAGCTTAAAAATTTCTGCGGTAAAATTACGAATAATTCTTACTGAAAACTGCTATTGTTTAGCGTTTTATAAAACGTACCTTTGCATAAAATTATTTAGAATGACTTTTACAGATTTAGGGATTTCAAAACAATTACAATATGCTGTTGATGATTTGGGTTTTGTAAATCCTACACCAATACAAGAGCAAGCATTTTCTGTTGTAAGATCGGGTAAAGATGTTGTAGGGATTGCGCAAACAGGAACAGGTAAAACTTTTGCTTACATGATGCCTATTTTGCAAGAATTAAAATTTTCTAAGCAACAACACCCAAGAGTTTTGGTTTTGGTGCCAACTCGTGAGTTGGTTTTGCAGGTAGTAGATGAAATTGAAAAATTATCTAAATATATAAATACTCGTGTTTTAGGAGTTTATGGTGGTACCAACATCAACACTCAAAAACAAGCCATCTTACAAGGACAAGATATAATTGTTGCAACTCCAGGACGTTTATACGATTTAGCATTAAGCAATGCTTTAAAGTTAAAATCGATTCAGAAATTGGTGATTGATGAAGTAGATGTTATGTTAGATTTAGGTTTTCGTTTTCAATTAATGAATATTTTTGATGTGATTCCGGAAAGAAGACAAAACGTATTATTTTCTGCAACTATGACAGAAGATGTAGATGCCTTAATTTATGATTTCTTTAAAAATCCTACTAAAATTTCTGTTGCCGTAAGTGGAACACCGCTAGATAATATAGAGCAAGTTTCTTATAATGTTCCTAACTTTTTTACCAAAGTTAACTTATTACATCATCTTTTAGCAGATAAAGAAACGTTTAATAAAGTTTTAATTTTTGTTGCTTTTAAAAGAACTGCAGATTTATTATTTAAACATTTAGAAGAAGTGTTTAATGATGAGATGTGTGTAATTCATTCTAACAAAACTCAGAATTATAGAATTCGTTCTATTAAGCAATTTGATGAAGGTAAAAATAGAATTTTACTAGCAACTGATGTTATGGCACGTGGTTTAGATTTTGATAATGTTTCTCATGTAATCAATTTTGATACTCCAGATTTTCCAGAGAATTATATGCATAGAATTGGTAGAACTGGTCGTGCAGAAAAAGCCGGAAAAACCATACTTTTTTCTACAAATAAAGAACAAGAGTCTAAAAAAGAAATAGAAACTTTAATGGACTATAATGTACCAGTTTTAGAACTTCCTGAAGAAGTAGAAATTTCTAAATTGTTAACAGAAGATGAAAGACCAAGAGAAGATCAAGGAATTTCTAAGAACAGAACTTCTTTAGAATATACTCCAGGACCAGCTTTTCATGAAAAGAGCGAAAAGAACAGTAAAGTTAACTTAGGAGGTTCTTATAGAAGAGAAATTGCTAAAAAATATAAGAAACCAAAAACTAGAGGAGATAAAAATTACAACAAACGTAATAAGAAAAAATAATGCAAATTTTAACCGAGCAAGAATTACACCATTTAGCAATGAATATTGTAGGTAAAAAACTTACAAAAATGGGTTATGAGTTTCAGGCTATAAATAGTCAGTTAAAAAAACACCCTCAGTTTGTGTTATTTAAAAAAGGAGAACCTACTATTTTTGTCTTGGTAAAAGCAACAAAAAATATTCAAAACCCTAATGAATACGATCTTCTTTGGATGGAAACTTTTAAAAATCATGCAAAAAAACAAAATGCCAAAGTTTGGTTTGCAGGTGTTGGTTTAGCAAATGCACAAAGTGTTGAAAGCCCAGTATTTAAAAATCAACCTTATTATGAAGCTTTTGATGATTTTATTAAGATTATAGAATAAAAATGTTTAAATTTTTTTGAAGAGAGGGGTGTTTTTTTTAATTCTCTATATTGTAAATAGTTATTTTATTCGTTTGTAATATTCTGTAATAATTCCACTATTATAGTTTGTTCTTCCATTATGAGTTTCATATCCTGACTTAAATGTTTTTTTTCAAATTATCAATACTTTGTGAATACAAAGTTGAAGAAATGATACAAAATAAATATACTAGGACTTTTTTTTTCATAATTGTTTACAACATAAAGATAAAAAGAGTTTTTTAATGCATTACAATTACTTCAATAAAAAATATATAACAAAAAAACCATCTCTTTGAGATGGTTTTTTAACTATTAAAACTAAATATTATTTAGTTGCATCTTGCTCTAATAAATCAAAAAACTGATTTAATTTTGGCATAATAATAATTTTTGTTCTTCTGTTAATAGCTCTGTTAGCGTCAGTATCGTTTTCAACTAAAGGAACATATTGGCTTCTACCAGCAGCAATTAATCTTTGTGGTTTTACACCATATTTATATTGTAATATTCTTGTAATTGAGGTTGCTCTTTTAGCAGATAAATCCCAATTGTCTTGTAAAAATTCAGTTTTAATTGGGTTAGAATCTGTATGCCCCTCAATCATAACTTCCATTTTAGGTTGCCCTTTAATAACTTTTGCTATTTTTTCTAAAACAGTATAGGCTTTATCAGTTACGTTGTAACTTCCACTTTTAAATAATAACTTGTCAGAGATAGAAATGAAAACAACTGTTTTTTCAACATTTACTTCAATATCTTTATCTTGTATGCCATCTGTTAAGTTTTTAGTTAAATGATATTTAATAGCAAGGTTTAATGAGTCTTTTTGAGTCATTGCCTTTCTTACACCATTAATATATTTATCTTTTTCACTTAATTGAGAAATTACATTTTTAATATTATCTGAAGATGATTGTGTTAAAACTGTTAAGTTTTCTACTTGTTTTAAAGCAACTTTTTTATCTTCTTTTAAAGATTTTACCTGCTCTGTTAAACCAAAAACTTGCGTAGATTCTTTTTCATTTTCTATTAAACACTTTTGTAAGTTGGCTTTTACATTTACTAACTCTTTTTCAGTTTTGGAATGTTCTGCTTGTAAAGCCGCAAATTCTTTTTTAGTCACACAAGCGCTAACTAAAATAATAGTTAATAACAGTAATGATATTTTTTTCATCGTTTAAAGATTAAATTCAGTTAACAAATTTAGCAAAATGTATCTACAAAAAAGTAATATTAATGATATTTTATGAAAATTTTATGTACTATTTTTGTTTACATAAAATAAATCTAATGATACTTAAAAAAAATCTTGTTTTTATTAATATTATTTTAATATTGCTATCTTGTTCTAAAGAAGAAGTAACCAAAGATTACACTTTAAGAGGTCATGTTTTTGGAACAACCTATAAAATAGTTTATTTAAATGCGACAAATAACTATCAAAAATCGATAGATAGTTTGTTTTATTTAATGAATAAATCTCTATCTACATATATACCTACTTCAGATATTTCTAAAATTAATAGAGGAGATTCTACAATTGTTGTAGATGATTTGTTTACAGAAGTGTTTCAAAAGTCAAAAAGAATTTATAAAGAAACCAATGGTTATTTTGATCCTACAGTTGGTAATCTAGTAAATGCTTGGGGTTTTGGACCAAAGAATGTAAAGAATAATTTAACGGAAGAAGAAGTTAAGCAACAAATGCAATTTGTAGGCTTAGATAAAGTTTCTATAGAAAATAAAAAAATTAAAATGCAAATTTCTGGAATGTATTTAGATTTTAATTCTATAGCTAAAGGATTTGGAATTGATGTTGTAGCTCGTTTTCTAAATAATAAAAAAATTGGAAACTATTTAGTAGAAATTGGTGGAGAAATTAGAACAAAAGGGAGTAAAAAAAATAATAAACCTTGGTCTGTTAAACTAGTAGACCCAATAAATAAAGATGGAAATAAAGGGTATGTAAACTTAAATTTGTCGAATAAATCTATGGCAACTTCAGGAAATTATAGAAAATATAGATTGACAGAAAAAGGACAAAAGTTTGTACATACAATAAATCCAATAACTGGTTATGCAATAGAAAGTAATTTGTTAAGTGCCTCTGTAATTGCTAGTTTAGATTGTGCAGATGTAGATGCTTATGCAACTTCTTTTATGGCTATGGGATTAGAAAAAGCTAAATCATTTTTAGAAAAACACAAAAATATAGATGCAATTTTATTATTTATTGATAAAAAGGGAACCTTAAAAGAATATAGAACAAATACTTATAAGTAGGTATGTTTGTTAGTGTTTTACAATGTATTTTTGTTATATTGCGTTTTTATAACCGGGGATAACTACAACTACTATGAAAAAAATAATTTTAGCATTTTTATGCTTACTTACTTTTGCAGTATCTAATGCTCAATCTAATAAAGATATTGCTAATGTTTATGTTAAAAGATCTTTTGAAAGCCTTGAAAGCTTAGATGTAGACCTTTCTTTAGAGCATTTTAATAAAGCCATGAAATACATGGATACTATTACATCATCTAAAGTTGCAAGATTAGGTACTATTATTCATTACGAATTAACCAATTTTGCAGAAGCACAAACTTACGCAAAACAATATTTTTTGTTAGTAAAAAATAAAAAAACAGAAGAATATTTAAATTTCTTAGATTTATATGTAAACATTAATGAAGAATTAGAAGCGCAAATTGCAGAGCAAAAGAAAGTAGAAGAAGAGCGTTTAAGAAAAGAAAAAGAACTTAGAAGAATAGACTCTCTAAAAACTATCTGGAAAACAAAATCTGAATCTCTTTCTCTTAAAGTTGATAGTATTTATAAGTTTGATAAAAATAACTTAGCTATTTTTAAAGCAAATAATTATTATGGTATTATAAATGATAGTGGAGAGATTATTTTAAAAGCAGATCTTTATAAAGATGTTTTAAGTTTTGATGGTTATTTTGTTTTTAAAAATAAAGAACAAGAGGCTACAAAAATTTATTGTTATAATACAAATGATAAATCTGGTTTTTTATTACCAAGTCCTTCAGATTTTAATATGCTTTCTACTCATTATGGGCAAGTAATGTTACCTAGAGGAAATGGTAGGCTAGTTACTTATCCAAATAACTCTTATGCACCAATGGTTTACGATTTAAACGTAAAGAAAAACGTTAAAGTTGCCAACAAACAAGATTTGTATAAAAGCTTAAAAAAGAACGATATTATAGATAAATATAATAAAGATGATGAATTAAAAATTAATAAAGAATGGTATAATTTTGGAGGTCATTTAGGAGGTGGAATTCATCCTTTATACATAAAAAATAACTATAAAGTTCACTCTTTTTTGTGTTCTGTTGATGGAAAAATGTTACGAACTACTACAAGATATCAATTTATTGGAGCTTTTTATAATAATAAGTTTCAGGCTATAAAAGACAATGAATTTGTTTGGATTAATCAGAATGGAACTAAAGTAAGTGCTCCAGATAATGAATCTGGTGTATATGCAGGAAACACAAAAGTAGTTAAGTTAACTAACGGTTCTTATCAGCTAAATAAAGACGGTGTAATTATTTTAGGAAATGAGAAGTTAGAGAAAATGGCAGAATTTTTAAGAAGCAATAAATAAAATTTATTTCTTATAACATACAGGAAGAATTTCGTTCTTCATTAAACAAAATCGTTCTAGTTTTTCTGGAGCGATTTTTTTAGTGTAATCAATTTCATCAACCTTAAATCCTATAGATCTAAGTTTATTAAAATAATCTCTTCCATATACCCTTACATGATCATATTGTCCAAATATTTTTGTTCGTTCTTTTTGATCAGTTATTGAATCATCTTCAAATGTTAAATCTCTAGATAAATCTTGCGGAATTTGAAATATGCCCATACCATTGGGTTTTAAAACACGATAGAGCTCTTGCATTGCCTTTGTGTCATCTGTTATGTGTTCTAAAACATGGTTGCAAAAAACAACATCAAAAATGTTATCTTCAAAAGGTAAATTACAAATATCGGCTTTAACATCTGCTATTGGAGACTCTAAATCAGAAGTAATATAATCTAGGTTTTTTTGTTTTCTAAAAATGTCTAAAAAACATTGCTCAGGGGCAATATGTAATGTTTTTAATTTTCTTTTTGATGTAAAAAAAGTAGTTTCATCTTTTAAAAACAACCACATTAATCTGTGTCTCTCTAAAGATAACGTAGAAGGAGAAAGTGCATTATCTCTTTGTTTTTGATACCCATAAGGTAAAAATTTACGAAAACTCTTACCATCTATAGGATCAGTAAACTTGTTGCCTTTTAAAGAAAATGCAAGAATAGGTCTAACCAAGTAGCTTGCTTTTATTAACCAAGGTCTTGGTATTGTATTTAATATGGTTTTAAATATCGACACCTTTTTTAAGAATCTGCTCTAAATTCATCTTCTTCATTTGTTTCAATACCTAATGCGTCATGAACATATTTAAAAGTTGATAATAATTCTGGTTTACCATTTACAATTGCAACATCATGCTCAAAATGAGCAGAAGGTTTGTTGTCTAATGTTGTAATTGTCCAACCATCAGCATGTTGTCTTATTTTATGAGTGCCTAAGTTTGTCATTGGCTCTATGGCAACAACCATACCTTCTATAAACTTTTTACCTCTACCTCTTTTACCATAATTTGGCATTTCTGGATCTTCATGCATTTCTCTTCCTAATCCATGACCAACCAATTCTCTTACAACTCCATATCCATTATTTTCAGTAAATTTTTGGATTGCATAACCTACATCTCCAACTCTATTTCCTGCTTTAAATTCACGAATACCAACATATAAACTTTCTCTTGTTATATCTAAAAGTTTTTTTGTTTCTGGCGTAATTTCTCCTACTGCAAAAGTATACGCATGATCTCCATAAAAACCATTTTTTAAGGCACCACAATCTATCGAAATAATATCTCCTTCTACCAAAGGTTTTTTATTAGGAATACCGTGTACAACTTGATTATTAGGACTCATGCATAATGAGTTTGGAAAATCATATAAGCCTAAAAAACCAGGTATGGCTCCTTCTGCTCTAATAAAGTCTTCTGCAAGTTTATCTAAATACAAAGTAGATACTCCAGGTTTAACTTCTTTAGCAAGCATACCTAAAGTTTTAGAAACGATTAATGCACTTTCACGCATAATTTCTATTTCTTCTCTTGTTTTTATTTTAATCATTGTAAAAAAATTGAACCGCAAAGTTACTACATTTTAGATAATTAAAAACAAAGTTTGGTTATTTGAAAAAAGAGAAAAAACCTTTTTTCTTTTTTGTTGGTGGTTCATAATTAAATATAGCTTTATGTATAGCTGTCCATCCTAGAAAACCGCCAACATTTCTGTCATCTATAAATAAGTCTGCATGAATTTTACGACTGTATTTTTCATCAAAGACTTCTTCTGGGAAGTTTTTATTTACAGCATAAAACTCAAGACCATTTTCTTTACAAAAAGCCACAGCTTCATCTAACTTTTTACCACTTCTATAAGTCCAAAGAATTAATCGATGACCTTGTCCTTGCAATCTTTTAAGTGTGTCAAAAGCAAAAATTATTTCTTTACCAACTTTAGGATATGCATCTTCTACGATAGTGCCATCAAAGTCTACAGCAATAATAAGTGGATTATTAGGCAGCATTAGTTATCGTAAGAATGTTTATAAGCTTGTTCAGATACAATTTTTAGTATATCTTTTTCTAGTGTTTTTCTAGCGTATTCTACATATCTACCAATTTCTTTACCATCTTTATAAAAGATAAAAGTTGGTACTCTTTTTATGTTTAAACCTTCTTGTAAATTATCTGGTGTTTTTTTACTTCTATTTACTGTTACTAATTCGAAGTTTTTTAAATTAAAATCTGCTTGCTCTAATATTTTATAAAAGCGAGGTGTTTCTCTTTTACTATCTCCACACCAGGTTCCCATAAATCCTTTTATCTTAATTCCTTTTAATTCTTTTTTTAAAGAAGAAATTGTTGCCTCATCTGGTTTGTAAGTTTCAAATTTTTGAGAAAACCAAGTATTGTATGGAGTTTGATTAAAAGATTCTTTATTAGCAAACCCAACCAAATCGCCACTTTTATTTTTTTCTGCAGTAATTTTTTGTTGTGCAGTACAAGAGGTTAAAACAATTGTGAATGCTAGTAAAAGAATCTTTTTCATTTTTTTAAATTTATATTATAATAAAGAATGTTGTGTCATTTCTTTAGGTTGTTCTATACCTAATAGATCTAAAATTGTTGGTGCTACATCACCCAATATACCATTTTTTATTGATTTTATTTCTTTGTCAATTAAAATAAAAGGTACTGGATTGGTAGTATGTGCTGTATGAGGTGATCCATCAGGATTCATCATTGTTTCGCAGTTACCATGATCTGCAATTAATAACGTTGAATAACCATTTTCTAAACCAGTTTCTATTACGGCTTTAGCACATTCATCTACAGCTTCACAAGCTTTTATTGCTGCTTCCATAATACCTGTATGACCAACCATATCCCCATTTGCAAAGTTTAAGCATACAAAATCTGCTTCTGCTTTTTCTAAATCTTTACATAATGCATCTTTTAGTTCGTATGCAGACATTTCTGGTTTTAAATCGTAAGTAGCTACTTTTGGTGAGTTTCTTAAAATACGAGATTCGCCTTCAAAAGGAGTTTCTTGCCCTCCTGAAAAGAAAAAAGTAACATGAGGATATTTTTCTGTTTCTGCAATTCTTATTTGCTTTTTACCAGCTTTTGATAAAACTTCTCCTAGGGTATTTTTAATATTATCAGTATTATAAATTACATTTATTCCTTTAAAACTTGCATCATAAAGTGTAATTGTTGTGTAATATAAATCTAATTTTTTCATTCCAAATTCTGGAAAATCATTTTGAGACAATGCATTTGTTAATTCTCTACCTCTGTCTGTTCTATAATTAAAGAATAAAACAACATCACCTTCTTTAATTTGAGCTTTTGGAGAACCATCTTCATTGGTTACAATGATTGGTTTATGAAACTCATCTGTTATACCTGCTTCGTAATTTGCTTTTACAGCCTCAATAACATTAGTGGTTTTGGTTCCAACGCCATTAACAATACCATCATAGGCTTCTTTTATACGTTCCCATCTATTATCTCTATCCATAGCGTAATAACGACCTGTTATAGTTGCAATTTCACCAGTACTTTTGTCCATATGTTCTTGTACTTCGTTTAAGAAATAAGGAGCAGATTTTGGATCACAATCTCTACCATCTGTAAAAGCGTGTAAAAACACATTGTTTACTTCATTTTCTTTGGCAACATCTAAAATACCTTTTAAATGATTTATATGTGCATGAATACCTCCATTAGAAACTAAACCTAATAAGTGTACTTTTTTGTTATTTTCTTTAGCGTATTTAAAAGTATCTAATAATACTTTTTCTTGCCCTAAAGTTTTTTCTTTAACGGCTTTATTTATTCTTGCTAAATTTTGATACACAATTCTACCAGCACCTAAATTCATATGCCCAACTTCAGAATTACCCATTTGTCCTTTTGGTAAACCCACATGTTCTCCATCTGTTCTTAATTCAGCATTTGGATATTGATCGTATAATCCGTTAATAAAAGGTGTTTTTGCGTTGTAAATAGCGGATACTTTAGGGTCTTGCGTAATTCCCCAACCATCCAAAATCATAAGTATAACTTTCTTGTTCATTGTTTTAAATTGAACAGTAAAAATAAGAAAGATTTTTGGCTTGACTTTAATTTTTTTACGAAACCGTTAGCGTAATTAATTTAATGAAATTATAGGTTTAATTTTTAACATTTATAATTCATTTTGTTAAATAAGATGTTTTTTAAACCTAAAATGAAACATTTTCTTTTTTAAAAAGTCTATATAATATACAATCTATTAAAAGCTTTGCATCCCTAGTTTTTAAAGGTTTACTTTAGGTAATTGTTTGAATTAATTAAGCTAAAGACAAAAAAGAGAGACTGTTTTATACAGTCTCTTTTTATTTATATTAAGAAAAGTAAAATAATTAGTAAAATAATTAGAAAAATTATTTTTCTTTTAAAATTAGTTTCATTTTCTTTTTGTATTTTCTCTCTAATTTTCGTCAACTCTAAAGGAGAAGCTTTTTTATCAAAATGAAGTTTACTTTTTTTGGTTTTTTTATGGTTTTTAATTTTATCAAAAGTAGAAACACGTGATCTTTTATTAGCTTTTAAACTTGTAATCATGTGTGTAATAAACCCTTCTCCAGCCATAATTTTTCTTTAACTATAAGTAGCTGAAAACCAAAAAATGTTACAAAATATTATTTTTGATATCTTCTAATGGCTTCTTTAATTTTTTCAATTCTATTTTCTGGATCTGGATGCGAGCTTTGAAATTCTGGTATTCTATTAGGGCCAGCAGCAGCTTTTAATATTTCCATAACGCCAATTAAATGTTCTGGGTTATAACTCGCATCAATCATTAGTTTTACCCCAATTTCATCGCTTTCTAATTCATCTCCTCTACCATTTTTAAGCAGTGTTTTCTGTCCAATTCCGTTTGCTAAATCACCTAAATCCGCTCCAACAGAAGCTCCCATTGTAAGTAATTTCCAAAAATTGGCATCTGTAATTCTTTCATTAGAATGTTTTCCTAAAACATGCCCAATTTCATGACCTAAAACTCCTGCTAATTGATCTTCATTTTTTAATTTAGAAAATAAAGCATAGGTTATAAATATTTGTCCTCCTGGAAGCGCAAAAGCATTAATTGTTCTTTCGTCTTTCAGTAAATGAAACTCGTATTTATAATTAGATTTTTTTGCTATAGAATTATCAACTAATTTTTTACCTACCTTATCAACAAAGTCTTGTAATTGTTGATTTGGATATAAACCACCATGTTGTTGTGCCATTATAGGTGCTTGCTGTAAACCAATGGCAATTTCTTGTTGTGGAGATAAACTAATTGATTGTGATTTACCTGTGTAAGGATTAACTTCACTTTGACTACATTTTTTTAAATAAGCAAAAGCAACTATGGCAATACCTATTAAAAGACGAATTTTAAATTTACTTCCACCTCTATTTAATATCATTTTTAATTTTGATTTTTTGTTTGTTGCGTGTTTTAAGGAACTAATTTAGTAAATAATTACTAACAAAGAAAGTCCGCGAGGACTTTCGTAAGTAAGCAAAAAGCTAGCAATAAATTATATACGGTGTTGCCAACCGTTATTTATTTCAATTCAAGTTTGTCAATTCTATTTCCAACTGTAAATTCTTTCATTTCATTTTCAAGTTTATTAAAATCTGCTTGTTTTACTTTCTTCACAATTTCTCCGTTTTTCATTAAATAGATTTCGTCACAAGTTTCTGCTAAAGTTGAAAATATATGAGATGAAATAATTACTGTTTTCTCTAATTTTTTAAATTTTTTTATTATTTCAGTTATTATTAAATTACTTTGAATATCAACTCCATTAAAAGGTTCGTCAAGAATAAACACATTATTTTCCTGTAAAAGTATTGCAGTTAGAGCCAGTTTTTTTTTCATTCCAGTAGAGTAGGTTGAAGCATATTGTTTTAATGGTAAATCAAATATGTTTTTATCCTCAATATTGGTTAGTTCTTTTTGTCTTGCGTTAGCAAGTAGTTGTATATATTCTTTTCCGGTAATTTTAGAGAAAAAGAATGGTTCTGTTAATAAAAGTCCTAAATGGTCTTTTAATTTAGTATAATCAGATGTGATATTTCCTTTATAGTTTTCAAGTCCAGAAACACACCTAAATAGAGTTGTTTTTCCTGCTCCATTTTCTCCAACAATTCCATATATTTTTCCTTTCTTAAATTCTAAATCTATCGAATTTAGAACTTGTTTTTTACCATAAAACTTTGATAATTTTTCAATTTTAATCATTTAAAATGGTATTTAGTTTTTTAATAGATTGTGAATAAAAAAGAGGAATAAATATTAAAAGTATTGGCGGAAAGGCAAAACTTATTGCAATTAAAATTCCTTGAGACATATTCATTTCGTTTGGAAAAGATGAATATTTAGCAAAAATTATTGTAGTGAGATAAGCATAGCACAAAAGAAAAAATACAATTAAAATATCTATTTCATTAAAAAAATAAACAGCTAATGTAATTATAATTGGTAAGCTTAAAAGTGAAAAATAAATTAAGCAAGTTTTTGTCTTTTCTAATAAAAAATCTTTAGATGACAAATTGTAATTCCAAACAAAATATTTATTTTCAATTTTTGAATAATAAGAAAAAGAGGTTATTCCAATTAAGAGCATAGAAAAAATACCAAGATTAAAATTTCCAACTGAAACTGAAATATAAGTTAAGAAATAAGCTATTGGGAAAACATAAAATGTCTTTCTAAAGCCAACTGTAAATTCAAAAGGTTTTTTGCTGAATGGTGTTGGAATTGCTACATTTAGATTTGCGCTGAAGTTGAATAACATTATAATAATTACAGATAAATTTAATATTACAGAAAAGATAATTTGTTTTTTATAAATTAAAAAAAATGTAAAAGGCAAACAATAAATAATGTTTTCTAATATTCTCAGTTTTTTGTAGTTGTATTTATTAAATATAGATTTTAAAAAATCATTTCTTTTAGGTTCATTTAATTTTGAAATGAAACTGATTGCAAATAATACATAAGCATAATTAGCAAAATCTGTTTTTTTAAAGAGGTAATTAGATAGAAAAATAAAAACAAAAGGTAAAAGTGTATATCCAATCAAAAGAGGAATTCCAAAATCAATCATTTTTCTGTTTAGCATTTTAAATTGAAGTAGGAAATATTCTTTCATTCGCAATTTTTTGTAGATGATGGCTAACGTCTCTGTATATGAAACGTAGCGTGTAAATAGACACTGTTGTTTCAGATTAAACCCAAGCCGAATTTTTATTTTTTCTATTTATCTTTTAATTTATAAATATACAAAAATAAAAATTTGGCGGACTGAATAAAGAAGCGAAAAACTCGCGTAAAGCCAATGATAGCTATGTTTTATATACATTGTTGGCAACTGGCTTTATTTCCGATTGTTTATTCCTCCAAAATATAGTTCAATAATGGGTCATTTCTATTTATTATATCTAATAATTCTAATTTAATTTTCTTATCTGGAATTATCCCTTTATCTAATGCTAATTTAGGTACGTTGACAGATTCTCTTTCTGTACCTATTTGCAAACCAAGTTTTGTGTTTTTTAACGATGCTGTTCCTCTACCTGGATGCGTACTGTAAGTGCCTCCTGTTTCTTCACCTATTATTGTTGCTAATTTATTATGCTTTATAACGGCTAACAGTTGTGCTGTAGCAGATGCACAGCGTCCATCTGTTAACATATATACCTTGAGATTATTAATATTATTGACTGTTTCGGGTTTTACATATATTGTTCTATTTCTTCTTATATTCAAATCATTGTTTTTATAAAAGGTAATTTCTTTATCAATAATATAAGATAGAATCTGATTAGTGCATTCTGGGTTTCCTCCTCTATTTCCTCTTAAGTCAAAAGCCACTTTACTTATATTTTTATCTTTTATCTGTTTCATATAAGTATCTATCTTTTCTTTAAAAAAATCAATATTTTCTCGACCTCTTGGGAAGTAACTAAAATTCTTAATCTTTATTATAGCAGTTTTCTTTTCTTTATTAAACTCTATGCCCAACCTTGGCTTATTGTTTATTTCTTCTTTGTAATTAGGGGCTGGTTCATCAATAATAAAAGATGTTGAAATTATTTTTTTAGAATTGTAAGGTTTAAATTTTATTTTGTATTCAGAATCAAAACCAAAATAACTGTGGTAGTAATATAAAAAATTCACATTCAAATCTCCTCTATAAAAACTTTGATTAAAAGCATCAGCAGAAATTGTTGATTTTAAAGTTTGTAAAATTTCACTTGATGAGATTCCGTTAATTTCTAATATTTCAGAACCTGCATCCATTTCAATATTTTCTACACAATTGTTTATTGCATACATTTTTTCGTTTTCAAACCATACAATTAATGGTAACCAATATTTTTGAGGTGTTCTAAAAAAGCGAGTATCAACTATGCGTGTATGTAAACAACCTAAACTTGTAACTATTGGTGAGGTTAATTGATAAAATTCCTTAACAGTCATAGAATCTTTTAATTTATCTCGTTGCATATTCACAAGCTTTTCATAAGATTTTTTGTCAATAAATTCAAACTGTGATGGATGTTCTTTTAGTGTTTCTAATAATTGATTAAAATCTTCAATTAACTTATCTTTTTCAATCTGTTTATTAAGGTTTTTAAGAATTGAATCCTCAACTTTTTTATTTGGTATTGTATGATGGTATTCGGTTTTTAAAATTTGTATTGGATTTTTTGTGTCATAAACATATTTTACGCTTATAACATCTCGCTTCTTTAATATTTTGTTATGAGTGTCATAACTACCACGTTCAATCAAATTACCAAAACTATCAAACTTATATTTTGAATAAGCATCATTACTTCTTTTATCAACTTGATAGTTCCCATCTAAATCAACTGTTGCATATTTTAAACAATTTCCATTTTTGTCATATGTTGCAAAACCTCCAGCAGTTCCAAGAAAAGAGCCAACTGTAGGTTCGTGTTCTGCGTTAAAAAACTTAAAACTAATGAGGTTGTCATTTTTATCATACATGGCTTTATCTGTAGCTATTCCTGTTTCATCATTTATTAATTTCAACTTTTTATCTACATTATTCATTGAAAGTAATAATCCTTTATCATTGAATTTGTATAACACGTTACGAAACTTATAATATGGTCGCATAGTTATATTTACTCCATTTTTATCTTTTCTTGTTTCCAATACAGAATTATTATTAATGTGTTTCCAAGTATATTCAAAAACATTCCAGCTATTATTTATAGGCTCATCATTTTTGTCATAAAACTTTAAACCAACTCTTTTTCCTTTTTTATTATAGTAATACACTTCCTTAAATACTCCCATTCCATTTTTTGTTGGTTTATTATTAACGTCAAAAAACTGTCGTGTTTCTGTATTTTCGGTATATATTATTTGAGTTTTTGATGCCAATGCTCTTTTACCATCAAGAATACCACTTCTATTTAATTCAATAAGGCTTTGATTGTATTTATATTCAACTAATATTAACCTATTTAGTGAATCATAGTCTAACTTAAAATAATTTCCATTTTGAGCTTCCTTTTCTGTTAATGGTATTCTTCCTTTTGTTTCAGAATAAGGTGTTTCACGAAAAACGAGATGTTTAAAATATGTTGTTGTTTGAGCTTCTGTAAGTAAACTACACGATAAAAAAACTATTGTTAAAAGGAAATGCTTCATAGAATGGGATATTAAGTGAATAACAAATATAACTAAATTTTTAGTTTAAACTAAAAATTTAGTTATATTAAAAATATTGTTGATTTTATATTGATAACTATTTAATAGTTACCAATTGTTAACACTCTATTTAAGACAATATTTTTGTTCTATTTCCTTGTCTTCATTTATCTGATGTTTGTATTATACTGATATAGGTTGACCTTTTTTTAGGTTTATTTATCCCGTTCAAAAGCTTTTTTTAGCCGTTTAGAAGGCAAAAAATATTTTGAACTAGTTTTGTATTTAAATAGTTAGTTCAGGTAAATTTACATTATT
>NZ_JBDVJE010000033.1:0-19119 GCF_039939415.1 Polaribacter sp. | reverse complement strand
ATAGCTATTGGAGCAGAAGGGTAAACAGTATCTCCTACATTTACCATTATGCTTTTATTTTTTAAAACACTATACCTTGCAAAAGTGCCATCTTCATGTTCAATAATTATTGAGTTAACATTAGATTTATATCCAAATCTTGAGGTTTTATCAGTTTTAACACCGTCAGAAGCTTTAATAACAACGCCTTTTCTAATTGCTATAACAGTATCGTTAGGTTTTGTTAAAAATTGGAAAGATCTCCAGTTTTTAGGTGCTGAATTTCCAAATTTTTCTCCTAGATAATTTAAGTTTCTAACTTTTACTTTTTTACCTTCATTGAAAGGTAAAATATATTTAAAATCTAAGTTTGGTTTTGCATTTACATTTCCAAAAATTGTTTTTGCGCTATAAGAAAAACCAATACTTTTGTTTGGTCTTATTGGTTGTAAAGTATGTATTTCTCCACCAAAACCAGTAATTGTTTTTTTTATAATATTGCCAGATGCGTTAGTCAAATTTTTAAACTTTAAAATAACTAAAACACTACAAGGGGTATCAGAATTGTAATAAAAAGAAACTGATTTATCTTTATTCCTATTATACGTAATACTTTTAGTTATTTTTTGAGAGTAGTTTAATTGAATAAAAAGAATAGTAATGAAAACAGGTAAATATTTTTTAAAAGTCATTTGGGCAAATTTTTACTAAAATACTAAAAATAGATAAATTTTAACGAAACCGTTATAGGAACTTCATGAATATAGATACCTAAAAAAACTTTTTTATTTGTACTTTTGAGAACTACATTAAACAGTACAATTTTTTTGAAAAAAACAATCCTCCTTTTAGTCTTAATAATCTCATTTTCATCTTGTAAAAAAGATACCGAGAAAACAATTTCAACTATAAAAAAAGTAAAACCTAAACCTGTTTACAAGTTTGGTTATAAGTTAGATGATTTTAAAGTGATTCAAGACACCATTAAAAGTGGAGAAAGTTTTGGGGCAATTTTAGACAGACATCACGTGTTTTACCCAAAAATTAATAAAATAGCTAGTACAATAAAAGACACTTTTGATGTTAGAAGGGTTAGAGCTGGTAAGCCTTATACCATTTTAGCTAGTAAAGACTCAACAGAAAAAGCTCAAGTTTTTATTTATAAACATAATAAAATAAACTCAACAATTATAGACTTTAAAGATTCACTAATTACTGCTAAACGTTACGAAAAACCAGTTAAAAAAGTTTTAAAAACAGTAGAAGGTGTAATTAATTCTAGCTTTTCTGTAACAATGGATAGTTTGGGTGTAAATGCAGGTGTAACCAATGAAGTTGCAGATATTTATGCATGGACTTTAGACTTTTTTAAACTTCAGAAAGGAGATTCTTTTAAACTTATGTACGAGGAAAGATTTATTGAGGATACTATTTATGCAGGTTATGGAGAAATAAAATCTGCGGTTTTTAAACATAAAGGAACAGATTTATTTGCTTTTAGATTTGTAGCAGATTCTATAAAAGGAATTCCAGAATATTATGATGATGAAGGAAATATGCTTCGTAGTCAATTTTTAAAATCACCAATAAAATTTAAATATAGAATTTCTTCTAGATATAATTTAAGAAGAAAAATTGCCTATTATGGTAATAAAGTAAGACCTCATAGAGGTACAGATTTTGCAGCCAATATTGGTACTCCTATCATTGCAACTGCAAACGGAACAGTAGTAGAATCTACTAGAAGAGGTGGTAATGGTAAATTTGTTAAAATAAAACATAATGCAACGTATTCAACTCAGTATTTACACATGAAAAATCGTAATGTTAAAAAAGGACAATATGTAAAACAAGGAGATGTAATTGGTTGGGTAGGTATGACAGGTAATACAGGTGGGCCACATGTATGTTATCGTTTTTGGAAAAATGGTAGAGAAGTAGATCCGTTTAAACAAAAACTACCATCAGCAGAACCTTTAAAGAAAAGTATTAGACCAAGATATTTTGAATTTATAAAACCTATTAAATATCAATTAGAAAATAAAACATTTCCGGTTAAAGAACCAGAAGTGATAGAAAGTATAGCAAAAAAATAAAAGAAATGGCTTTAAAAAACATCAACCCAACTACAACTAACGCTTGGAAAGAATTAACAAATCATTTTAATAATATTAAAGATATTAATATTAAAGATTTAGATAAAGAAGCAAATAGAAAAGAAGATTTTTCTATACTGTTTAATGATTTGTTGGTTGATTTTTCTAAAAATAGAATTACAAAAGAAACACTTAGCTTATTATTAGATTTAGCAAAAGAGGTTGATTTAAAAGATGCTATTGAAAAGCAATATTCTGGTGATGTAATTAATGTAACTGAAGGTAGAGAAGTTTTACATACAGCTTTAAGAAGTACTTCTGAAGCACCAATTTTGGTTGATGGAAAAAATATTAAGCCACAAATACAAGCAGCTTTAAGAAAAATTAAAAGTTTTTCTAATAAAGTTATTTCTGGAAAATGGAAAGGCTATACAGGAAAATCAATTACAGATGTTGTAAATATTGGTATAGGTGGGTCAGATTTAGGACCAGATATGGTTGTAGAATCTTTAAAGTACTATAAAAATCAATTAACAACACATTTTGTTTCTAATGTAGATGGAGATCATGTTTCTGAGATTATTAAAAACTTAAATCCAGAAACTACATTATTTGTAATTGTGTCTAAAACATTTACAACTCAAGAAACAATTTCTAATGCAGAGACTATTAAAAATTGGTTTTTAAAATCGGCAACTATTTTTGATATTCCTAAGCATTTTGTTGCAGTATCTACAAACTTAGAAGCTGTAGATAATTTTGGTATTGATAAGAAAAATGTTTTTCCAATGTGGAATTGGGTTGGAGGTCGTTTTTCACTTTGGTCTGCAGTTGGTTTATCTATAAGTTTATCTGTTGGTTTCGATAATTATAAAGAGTTATTAGAAGGAGCAGAAGAAATGGATATTCATTTTAAAAATGAAGATTTTGATAAAAATATACCTGTAATTTTAGCTCTTATAAGTATTTGGTATAACAATTTTTATAATGCAGAAACAGAAGCAGTTTTACCATATTCTCAATATTTATCTAAACTTCCTGCATATTTACAACAAGCTATTATGGAAAGTAATGGTAAAGGTGTAGATAGAAATGGAGATAAAATAAATTACCAAACAGGTACTATTGTTTGGGGAAGCACAGGTACAAATATGCAACATGCTTTTATGCAATTAGTGCATCAAGGAACAAAGTTAATTCCTGCAGATTTTATTGGTTATAAAGAATCATTATATGGTTTAACAAGTCATCATAAAAAATTAATGGCAAACTATTATGGCCAAATGGATGCTTTAGCTTTTGGTAAAACAAAAGAAGAGGTTCATTTAGAACTAAAGTTTTCTGGTGATGAAGATAAAATTGCATCACTTTTGCCTTTTAAAGTATTTGAAGGTAACAGACCTAGTAATGCTATTTTGTTCGATAAATTAACTCCACATTCTCTAGGTAAATTAATTGCGCTTTATGAACATAAAATTTTTACCCAAGGTATTTTATGGAATATTTATAGTTATGATCAATTTGGTGTAGAACTTGGTAAAGAGCTTGCAAAGAAATTATTGAATAAAGAATAATTCAATTTCAAATTACTTTTTGTAATTTTTTAACGTTTATAGTATATATAGTTAATAAGTCTGTTAATATACAACAGATTAGTTTTCAGTAGCTAAGTATTGTTTTGTTTACTTTATGTAATCTTAATTATTTGTTAAATATTAACATTTAATTAACATTAATCCTCTATGAAAACAAGATTTTTGTAGAACATTTAATAACATAAAATTAAACAATGAAAAAAATTACAAAACTTTTATTGATGTCTGTAGCATTAATATGTTCTACAGTCATGATGGCTCAAGTAACCACCTCTAGTATGAGTGGGCGAGTTACAGATACGGAAGGCTCTATTATGGGAGCAACAGTAGTTGCTACGCACACATCTTCAGGTACAGTTTACGCTAGTACTACTAATGAAGAAGGACGTTATAATTTACCAGGCTTACGTGTAGGAGGTCCTTATACAGTTGAAGTTTCTTATTTGGGGTACGGAAAAAATATAACTAGTGATATCACTGTTGGATTAGGTGCTGCTTTTGTTCACAATGTAGTTTTAAGTGAAGAAAATATCTCTTTAAGTCAAGTTGTAATTACAACGAAGAGAACAAAATTTTCAACTGATAAAACAGGTGCAGTAACTAATATTTCTAATGCACAATTGTCTGAGATGCCAACTGTTAATAGAAGTATTACTGATATAGCTCGTATTTCTCCATACGCAAACGGAATGAGTATGTCAGGTGGAGATGGTCGTTCAACTAACTTTACAGTTGATGGTGCTAACTTTAACAACAATTTTGGACTTAGTTCTAGTCTTCCAGGAGGAGGGAATCCTATTTCTTTGGATGCTATTGAAGAAGTTCAAGTTGTAATAGCTCCTTTTGATGTGCGTCAAACAAACTTTATTGGGGGAGGTATTAATGCCATTACTAAATCGGGAACTAATAAATTTAAAGGTTCTGCTTATACTTATTTTAATAATCAAGATATGCGTGGAAACAAAATTAACGGTGTTGATTTTGGAGAACGTAATGAGCAATCTACAACAACCTACGGTGTAACTTTAGGAGGACCAATTATTAAAAATAAATTATTCTTTTTTGTTAATGCGGAATCTGTTAAAACTCCAGGTCAAGTTGTAAATTGGAGACCATCAGAAGATGGTGTTGCAGATTTAGATTTATCCCTTTCTCGTACTAGTATTGCAGATATGGAGTTGGTTAGAAATCATTTAATAGATAACTATGGTTACGACCCTGGGTCTTATAGTGATTATCCTGCTGATCAAACAAATAAAAAATTGCTTGCTCGTGTTGATTGGAACATCAATAATGAGAATAAATTAAGCTTACGTTATAACTACGTTAAAAATCAAGGATGGAATGGAACCAATGGTAACTCAAATAATGCAGGTTCACGTAACAGATCAATGAATCGTATTTCTCAAAATTCTATGGCATTCTCTAATTCTACATATTCAATGGATAACATTGTAAATTCAATTTCATTGGATTTAAACAGTAGAATTTCAGATAAATTGTCAAATCAATTTTTAGCAACGTATTCTAAAATACAAGATGCACGTGGTACTAATTCTTCTCCATTCCCTTTCATTGATATAATGAATGGACTAACAGATACAGGAGCACAAATTGATGAACCATATATGTCGGCTGGTTACGAATTATTTACATGGAATAATGCTGTAAATAATAATACATATACAGTTACTAATAACTTAACGTATTATTTAGATAATCATACGATTACTGGAGGTTTAAGTTTCGAGCACCAACTAGCAAATAATTCATACATGAGAAATGGTACAGGATATTATCGTTATGCAAGTATGGATGATTTTCTTAACCAAGCAGCTCCAAGAGATTTTGCTTTAACCTATGGTTATGATGGTGAAGAAAATCCAAATGCAGAGGTTGCTTTTACGCAGTTAGGAGCTTACATTCAAGATGATTGGAATGTTAATGATAATTTTAAATTATCTTACGGAATTCGTGCTGATTATTTAAAATATAAAGATAATTTAATTACAAATAATGCGATTTACGATTTAGACTTTGGAGGAACAAATATTGATACAGGAGTGTGGCCTGAAGCTAATGTTCAGTTTTCACCAAGAGTTGGTTTTACATGGGATATTAGTGGAGATCAATCAATGAAACTTCGTGGAGGAACAGGTATTTTCTCAGGAAGATTGCCATTAGTATTCTTCACGAATATGCCAACCAATTCAGGTATGGTTCAAGGTAGTTATCAAGCTAATACAACTTATAACTCTGATGGTTCTGTAGATACAGTAGACCCTGCTTTAGCTGGTTTATCAGGTCCAATGCTTACGGATGTATCAGAAATGATTGATCAGTTAGGTTTACCAAATACAATTACTCCAGAAGATGGTGTTTTACCAAGTGCGGTTAATGCGGTAGCTACAGATTTTAAAATGCCGCAAGTATGGAAAACATCTTTAGCATTTGACTATCAAGTACCAGTTTCTTTTCCAATGCAGGTTACTGTAGAAGGAATTTACACAAAAACTTTGAGAGGTGTTATGCTTAAAAACTATAACCTAATGCAACCAGATGCTACATGGGAACGTTTTTCAGGTTCAGATAATAGATATATTTATCCTGATGAAAGTGATATCACTTATACTTCAAAAGATGCATACGTTTTATCAAACACTAGTGAAGGATGGGGAGCCATTGGGAATATTACAATAAAAGCACAACCAGTACAAGATTTAAACTTAATGGCAGCTTATACTTATACGGAGTCAAAAGAGATTTCAGGTATGCCAGGTAGTAATGCATATTCTGCATATTCTGGTTTAGATGCAGTTAATGGACCTCATTTACCAGAACTTCAACGTTCTCAGTATGTAGTGCCTAACAAAGCTATTGCTTCTGCATCATACAAATTGCCTTGGTCTAATGATTTATTAAAATCTGCTACCTTAATTAATTTATTTTATTCAGGTTATTCTCCAAATGGATATAGTTATGTTTACGAGAATGATATGAATGGTGATGGTGTTTCTACAGATTTAATTTATATACCTAAAGGAAGAGGTGATATCAATTTTGTTAGCACCGCTGATGAAGATGCTTTTTTTAATTTTATGGAACAAGACGATTACTTAAGCTCTCATAAAGGTGAATACGCTGAAGCAAACGCTGCACGTAGCCCTTGGGTACATAGTTTCGATTTAAGATTAACACGTGAATATTATATTAACGCAGGTGAATCTAAAAATACTTTACAGTTTACTTTAGATTTCATTAATGTTGGAAATATGTTAAACTCTAAATGGGGAGTAGAAAAGAATAATAGTATTTCAAATTATTCTGAAATTTTAAAATATGAGGGTGTAGATGCAGGTAACACTCCTACGTTCTCTTTTGTACAAGATAATAGTGGAGACTATTTAGATCAATCATACGATTATGATTATTATTTTGGAAATGCTTGGAAACTTCAAGTTGGTGTTAAATATTCTTTCTAAATTATAATCACTATTTATAAAATTTCTAAAAACCACCTCAAACGAGGTGGTTTTTTTATTTTTAAAATTAGTAACTTTACCGCAATAAAAAATTATTAAAAATATAATGAAAGACGTACATTCTTATTGGGCCTATTTAGTTTTAGCAATTTTAATCTTTACAGTAGTTAATGCTATTACAGGTGTTATCAAAAAAAGAACATTTACAGATAAAGATTTGAGATTAGGTTTATTTACACTAATTGTTTCTCATATACAATTATTAATTGGTTTAGGATGGTATTTTATGTCTCCTTGGTACAAGGCATTAAAAGAGAATGCAGGAGAAGTTATGGCAAATAAAGCTACAAGATTAATAGCAGTAGAACATCCTGTAACAATGATTTTAGCAATTGTATTAATTACAATTGGTTGGTCTAAGCATAAAAAGAAAACAGAAGATACTGCAAAATTTAAAACATTTACAATCTTTTATGGTGTAGCGTTATTATTGATATTGTCAAGAATACCTTGGAGTAACTGGTTTTAGAGATGAAATTTTTAAGTTATATATTATCACCAATATTTGTTTTAACTTTTGTTTTATTACTTGTAATTTTTCATCCATTTCAATGGATAAGTTTTAAATTATTTGGTTTAAAAGGGCATGCCAAAGTTGTAAATGCATTAAACTTTACTTTAGTAAAATCATTATTATTGATTGGTGTTACAGTTAAATTAATCAATAAATATAAAATTCCAGAGAATACTGCATTAGTTTTTGTTTCTAATCATCAATCTATAGCAGATATACCACCAATAGGATGGTTGTTTAGAAAATACAACCCTAAATTTGTATCAAAAATAGAATTAGGTAAAAACATACCAAGTGTTTCTTTCAATTTAAAAAATGGAGGAGGAGCTCTAATCGATAGAAAAAATCCAAAACAATCAATTAGTGAATTAATTAATTTTTCTAAGAGAATTAACCAAAATAAATGGGGAGCAGTTATTTTTCCAGAAGGAACTAGAGGTAGAAACGGAAAGCCTAAAAAATTTGCTAAAAGCGGTTTAAGTGTTATTGCAAAATTTAACAAAGAAGGTTATGTAGTACCATTAACAATAAATAATTCTTGGAAAATTTTCGAATACGGAAAATTTCCTTTAGGTATAGGTAATCCAATTACAATTACAGCTCACAAACCAATTAAAATAAATTCATTACCTTTTGATGAATTGATAGAAAAAACAGAAACAGTTATAAAAGACCACATAAAATAAAACCATGTCTATACACAACGTCAGAAAAGAAGTAATGCTAACTTTAGAGAAAAGTATGCAAACCTTTGTAGACAAATTTTTAATCCCAGCAGAAAAAATTTGGCAACCTACAGACTTCTTACCAAACTCTCAAAAAGATTCTTTTATTTCAGAAGTAGAAGAAATAAGAGAATTATCTAAAGAATTACATGATGACTTTTGGGTAGTTTTAGTAGGAGATACCATTACAGAAGAAGCACTACCAACCTACGAATCTTGGTTATTAGATTTAGACGGAGTTTCACAAGACCCAGATAATAGTTGGGCAAAATGGGTAAGAACCTGGACTGCAGAAGAAAACAGACATGGAGATGTTTTAAATAAATACTTGTATTTATCTGGTAGAGTAAACATGCGCGAAGTAGAAATAACTACACAACATCTAATAACAGATGGTTTTGATATTGGTACATCAACAGATCCATATAAAAACTTTGTGTACACAACATTTCAAGAATTAGCAACCTATATTTCACATAATAATGTAGCTAAAATTGCACGAAAAAAAGGACACAAAGCATTAGCAAAAATGTCTAAAATTATTGCAGGAGATGAAATGCGTCATCACCAAGCATACGCACATTTTGTAAAAGAAATTTTTAAAATTGATCCAAGTGAAATGATGTTGGCGTTTCAACACATGATGAAATATAAAATTGTAATGCCTGCAATGCATTTAAGAGAATCTTATGGAGAAAAAGGAAGTTTATTCGATGATTTCTCTTCTGTAGCACAAAGAGTAGGTGTTTATACAGGTTTCGATTATGTAGATATTTTAAGGAAATTAAATAAAATGTGGGAAATAGATAAGATTACAAATCTTACACCAGAAGCAGAAAAAGCAAGAGATTATTTAATGAAATTACCAGACAGAATGTACAGAATTACAGAAAGAATTGTAATTCCAGACACAAAGTTTAATTTTAAATGGATGATTCCAGCATAGTTTTTTAAGAAGCTATTTCCTGCTTTTCACTATATCTTTTTGTGAAAAACAAAAAGGATGTCGTTTCAATCAGGGCTAAACTTGTTTGCGAACATCTTTAAATTATATAGACTCTTCATGTTTTTAAAACCTGAAGAGTTTTTTTATTATAAAAAACAAATATTAGACAAGTATCCGTTAATAGATTAAACACAAATAAAAAATTAAAACAAGATGAAACTAGATCAAAAAGTAATAATAGTAACAGGTTCTTCTAAAGGAATAGGCAAAGAAATTGCAATTCTTTTGGCAAAAAACGGAGCAAAAGTTGTAATAAATCATTCAAATAGTCAAACAGATGCAAATAAAACTTTAGATATAATTACTAAATCTGGCGGAACAGCCATTTCAATAAAAGCAGATGTAAGTAAAAGTATTGAAGTAACTCAATTATTTGATAAAACAATAGCACATTTTGGTAAAATAGATGTTTTAATTAACAATGCTGGAATTATGGTTAGCAAACTAATAAAAGACAATACTCAAGAAGATTTTACAAGACAATTTGATGTTAATGTAAGAGGAGTTTTTAATACTTTACAAGAAGCACATTCTAAATTAGCAGATAATGGAAATATTATCAATTTTTCATCTAGTACTGTAAAATTAATGTTTCCTACATACGCTTTATACTCAGCATCCAAAGCTGCAGTTGAGCAAATGACAAGAGTTTTTTCTAAAGAAATTGGTAGAGGAATTTCTGTAAACTCAATTGCACCAGGAGCTACAGAAACGGAGTTGTTTTTAAAAGGAAAATCACAAGAAGTTATAGATAAATTAAGTGCTATGAATGCTTTTAATAGATTGGCAAAACCAATAGATATTGCTAAAGTAGTTTTGTTTTTAGCTAGTGACGATTCTAAATGGATCTCTGGACAAGTTATTGGAGCAAACGGAGCTTTAGTGTAAAAAAACTTAAAATAAAATGAAGTTTTTGTATTGCTAATGTTATTTTAAATAGAGAAAACTATTTTAAAATGATAAATGAATCTTTATCATTTAAAAAACCTAATTTTTTACGAATCTTGTTTTGGTTTTCTTTATTTAATGTTGTTTTAACAATTCCAACTTCATTAACTTTTAAGTTCGCAATTTCTTCACCCAAACAATCAAGAATTAAAGAATTTCCAGAATAATCATAATTATTTGCATCTTTACCAGTTCTATTTACACCTATAACGTAACTCATATTTTCAATTGCACGCGCTTTTAAAAGCGTATCCCAAGCTTTAATTCTTTTAACAGGCCAATTTGCCATATAAATTAAAAGATCGTAATTATCTGTATTTCTAGCCCAAACAGAAAAACGTAAATCATAACAAATTAACGGGCAAATTTTCCATCCTTTATAATTTACAATTAGTTTTTCTGTTCCAGAAGTGTACACTTTATCTTCACCAGCTAAAGAAAAAGAATGTCTTTTATTGTAGCACTCTATTTCTGTTGAAGGATGTACAAAAACGAATCTGTTATAATAATTATCATTTTCTTCTATTACCAAACTTCCGCAGATAGCAATTTTATTTTTTGAAGCCATTTTTTTCATCCAAGAAACTGATTTACCATTCATTTTTTCAGCAACATTTTCAGGCTTCATAGTAAAACCAGTTGTAAACATTTCTGGTAACACAACTAAATCTATATTTGCATCTAGAGAAGTTATTTTTTCTTCAAAAAAGGCAATATTTTTAGTAGCGTTTTCCCAGATTAAATTGGCTTGAATTCCTACAACGTTCAATTCGTTTTGCATTTTTTTATTCTTAAAATTAAAAAATTGATTACTCAAAAATAGGATAAAAATTGTAATTTGGTAATTATTATTAACCTCTCGACTGCGCTCGAGGAGACAAGTTCTCTTTGATGTCAGGTCGAGCGCAGTCGAGACCTAATTTTTATTATGCAAACTTTTATTTCTAATACATTAGATGATATTTTAAAAACTACAAAATCTTTTCAAGATGTTGTTTTTGTATTACCTTCTCAAAGATCAAAAGTATTTGTAAAACAAACTTTTAAAGATAAAATTTCTGTAGGTTTTTTGCCAGAAATTATAAATGTAGAACAGTTTATAAACAAAGTTTCTGGAATAGAAAAAGCAGATAGTATTCAGTTATTATTTCACTTTTATACAATTTATAAAGGTCTAGAGAAAGACCCTGTAGCTTTTGATGTTTTTGCCTCTTGGGCATTTACAGTAATTCAAGATTTTAATGAAATAGACCAACATTTAATAGATACAAAACAAATATTTGTTTATTTAAGAGATATTCAGCGTTTAAAAAAATGGTCTGTAAAAGGCGAATTTAAAGAAACAGAATTAATGAAAAATCATGATTCATTTCTAGAAAAATTAAACACTTTTTATAATGCTTTTTATCAATTTTTATTACAAAAAAATATAGGATACCAAGGTTTAATCTATAGAGAGTCTTGCAAAAAAATAGATGCTTTTTTAGAGAAAAATTCAAATAAAAAATTCTTTATCATTGGTTTTAATGCTTTAAATACTGCAGAAGAATATCTGTTTCAAAAAGTTTTAGAAACAGGTAATTCAGATATTTATTGGGATATTGATGAAGTTTTTTTTAATGGAAATCATCAAGCAGGAAAGTTTATAAGAAGATATAAGGAAGAGTGGAAATATTATGAGAAAAATGAAATTAAAACCTTAGGAAATTCTTTTTCACAACCTAAAAAAATTGAGGTTATTGGAGCTTCAAAAAATACAACTCAAATAAAATACGCAGGAGAAATTTTAGAAAATATAACCGATTTTAAAAACACAGCTTTGGTTTTAGCAGATGAAACGTTGTTGCCAATCACCTTAAACTCATTACCAAAAAACATAAATGCAATTAACATAACAATGGGATATCCTCTAAAAGATGTGCCAACTACAAGTTTGTTGTTTTCTATATTTCAATTATTTGTTTCTCAAGATAAATTGCAAAAATCTATTGTAAACGAATTCTATTATAAAGATGTAATTCGCTTTTTAAAACATCAATCTATTTCTAAATTAATTCCAGAAATAGATGCTTTTTCAGATGAAATTGCAAAGCAAAACCAAACATTTATCAATAGTAATCATATAGGTAAGGTGCTAGAAAATAGCAATATAGAGTTAAAAGAAATTATACTTTCAATATTTAAAGCAAATAAGGCTGTAGATGAGTTTATAGATAGAATTTTAAATTTAATTAATTTTTTAAAAGAAGATGTTTCAGAATTAGAAAAGGAATATTTTTTTAGATTTTATACCACTTTTACTCAGTTAAAAATATTACAAAAAGAGTTTAAATATTTTCCAGATTTAAAAACCTTAGCACTTTTTTTTCGACAATTAATTTCATCAGAAAGTTTATCTTTTCAAGGAGAACCCTTAAGAGGTTTACAATTAATGGGAATGTTAGAAACACGTGTTTTAGATTTCGAAAACATTATTTTAGTTTCTACTAATGAAGGGGTATTGCCAGCAAGTAGCCAGCAAAATTCTTTTATTCCTTTTGATGTAAAAATCGAATTTGGCCTACCAACTTACAGAGAAAAAGATGCCATTTTTTCGTATCACTTTTTTAGATTAATGCAAAGAGCAAAAAACGTTTTTATTCTTTATAATACAGAACATGATGTTTTTGGAAGCGGAGAAAAAAGCAGATTTGTAACACAATTAGAAATGATGCGTACAGATGTTGTTCAAAAAATAGTTGCTCCAAAAGTTATCAATCAAAAAATTGAATTAAAAGAAATAAAAAAAGACAAAACTGTTTTAAAAAAGCTAAAAGAATTGGCAAAAAAAGGAATTTCTCCTTCTGCATTAACTAATTATTTATACAACCCAATATCTTTTTACAAACAAAAAATTCTAAAACTAAAAGAATTCGAAGATGTAGAAGAAACAGTTGCTTATAACACACTAGGTACTGTGGTTCATGAAACGTTAGATGAATTATTTACGCCTTTTGTTGGTAAATTCTTATTGGAGCAAGATGTGGATTTGATGAAAGAAAAATCTAATGAGTTAGTTACAAAATACTTTAAAATAGAATTTAAAAAAGGAGATATTTCAACAGGTAGAAATCGTTTAATTTTTGAAGTAGCAAATAGATTTGTAAATAATTTTTTATCACAAGAAAAAGAGCTTTTAAAAGACAAAAAAAATCAATTAAGAATCATTGCAACAGAAGAAAATTTAGCAACAGAAATTGCAATTGATGGAATCGATTTCCCAATAAAAATTCATGGACAAGTAGATAGGGTAGATGAATTAAATGGTGTTATAAGAATCATCGATTACAAAACAGGAATGGTAAGTAATGCCAATTTAAAAGTGTTAGATTTCGAAATGTTAAGAGAAAAAGAACAACATAAAGCTATCCAAGTTTTGTTGTATGCATATTTGTATACAAAAAGTAAAAAATATAATTTTAATCAACCTTTAGAAGCAGGTATTTATTCTTTTAAAAACTTAAATAGTGGCTTTTTATCTGTCAATTTCTCATCAAATTACAGAAAACCAGATTTAGAAATTACTGAAGAAAGATTAGAAGAATTTATAAATGTAATTAAAACCTACATCAAAGAGATTTATACACTTGATGTAGATTTTATTGAGCCTGCAGATTTGAAATATTAGGCTTTGCTTTTTATTAAGTATCTTTATATTATGAAAAATAGTTACGACCAACTTAAAATAGCATATTCAGAAACAGATAAAGAATCTTATAGCGTTAAATTGATGTCTGTTTTTCTTATTTTAATTTTTACATTAGTACCTCTTGCAGAAATTGTTACAGATTTACATTATAACTCTATAAATTATATGCCACAACTTCTTTTTGCGCTAATGATTTAGATTTTCTAAACAATGTTTTATCATTTAAAGAAATGCAATAAACTATTCACCTTTCAAAATCAATAAAGGTATAGGAGCAAAAAATTCTTTTTTAAGAATTATATTCTTTTCCCATAATTTTTTAAAGAAACCTCTTTTTCGTTTAAAAACACAAAGCATATCAGGGTTTTGTGTTTTAAAATGTTCTAAAACACCTTGAAAAGTAGTTGCATTTTCTGTGGTTGTAAGAGAAGTTTGTAAAGCGGTTAAACCTTCATTTATTTCGCCATCTTTTTCTGTAAAATTTGGAGTTTTAACCAAAAGAGAATTCACTTTAGAATTAAATTTTTTAACAATAAGTTTTAATGGATTTAAAGCTGTACTTCTATTTATAATACCAGATTTAAAAGCCACTAATACACTTTTAATAGGAATATAAATATAATTTTCTGGTACTGCCAATATCGCAATATTTGTTAATTTTACTAAACCTCCAGCAGTACTTCCTAAAAAAGTACTTTCTTTAAAAGAGTTACTTTTTGCACCAACAATTATTAAATCAATTCCTATTTTTTTATCAATAGCTTCTACACTTTCAATAACACTTCCTTTAGACGAAATTAATTTTACGTCCACATTTTTTCTATCAACACTATTCACCATTGTACGCAAATATAAATTTGTTTCGCGCTCAATAATAGCAGTCATATTTACCATACTTCCTGCTTTAGATTTTGCTTTGTAAGCTCTAAAAACAGATACATCAGCATTTATTTCAGAGGCAAAATCAATTGCATATTGTAAAGTAGTTTGTGCAGTTTCTGTAGATCCAATAGGTACCAAAATATGTTTCATCTTCATAAAATTTAATAATGCAAAGTTACATATTTTTTTTTGGCGTTACCACAAGGGTCAGGCTTTTCGTTACAAGTCCTCGTTCGTTCCTCACTGTGGGCTTTTTACTACAATCCTTAACGCAAAACTAGTTATCTTTGAAAAATTTAGAAATGAAGACAAATATTAGTTTAAAAACAATCAATAAATTGGCAATTCCTGCTTTAATAGCGGGTATTGCAGAACCTTTATTGTCTATTACAGATACCGCTATTATTGGAAACATAAATGAAAACGCAACAGAAAGTTTAGCAGCAGTTGGTATTGTTGGAGCCTTTATTTCGATGTTAATTTGGGTTTTTGGACAAATAAGAAGTGCAATTTCTTCTATTATTTCGCAATATGTTGGCGCAAATAAATTAGATGAAGTAAAAACCTTACCAGCACAAGCAATTGCAATTGTAGTTTTAGGAAGTCTCTTGGTTTTAGCAATTTCGTATCCGTTTGCAGAACAAATATTTCAGTTTTATAACGCCTCAGCAGAAGTTTTAGAATATTGTATCACCTATTTTGAAATACGAATTTTTGGCTTTCCATTTTCACTCTTTGTATTTGCTGTTTTTGGAACGTTTAGAGGTTTGCAAAACACGTATTATCCAATGATAATTGCAATTATTGGAGCATTATTAAATATTGTTTTAGATCTTATTTTTGTATACGGAATTGAAGGATATATTCCTGCAATGAATATTGAAGGCGCAGCGTATGCGAGTATAATTGCTCAAATAACCATGGCAATTATAGCAGTAATTTTACTATTAAAAAAAACACCAATTACTTTAAAGATAAGTTTTCCATTTCATAAAGAAATTCCTCGTTTATTAGGGATGATTGCAAATCTTTTTGTAAGAACTATAGCACTAAATGTAGCATTATATTTTGCAACTGCGTATGCAACAGGGTATGGAAAAGAATACATTGCAGCTTATACTATAGGAATCAATATTTGGTTGTTAGGCGCTTTTATGATTGATGGGTATTCTAGTGCAGGAAATATTTTATCTGGTAAATTTTTGGGAGCAAAAGATTATAATTCTCTAGTTGTATTAAGCAATAAGCTTTTTAAATATGGATTAATAACAGGAGTAATTATTACTTTGTTAGGTGCTGTTTTTTATAATTTTATAGGACAAATTTTCACAAAAGATCCAACAGTTTTAAAAGAGTTTTACAATGTTTTTTGGATTGTTCTTTTAACACAACCCATAAGCGCAATTACTTTTATTTTTGATGGAATGTTTAAAGGAATGGGAGAAATGAAATATTTAAGAAACCTTTTAATACTTTCAACCGGATTTGTTTTTATTCCAACTTTGTTGGTTTTCGATTATTACAATTTAAAACTAACTGCAATTTGGATTGCTTTTACATTTTGGATCATTGCAAGAGGTTTACCTTTAATTATTAAGTTTAGAAAGCAATTTTTACCACTTGTAAAAAGTAAATAGTTTGCTTTGTCATTGCGAGTTTATGAAGCAATCTCATATTAGATTTTTCAATCAATAAAAAGTCTCATTTAGAAATGACAATCAAAATAAAATCTACTATTTTTACAAAAAGAAACGTTTTATGATAACCAGAAGACAAAACGGAAGTTTATACACCAATATTCAAAATAACATTGCTACTATAGAATTTGGTCACCCAGCTAGTAATTCTTTTCCAAGTGAATTGTTAGAGCGATTAACTAAAGAGTTAAATACAATAAAAAATAACGATTCAGTTTCTGTTATTATTTTAAAATCTGAAGGAGAAAGAGCTTTTTGTGCAGGTGCTTCTTTTGATGAATTGGTTGCTATTTCTAATTTAGAAAAAGGCAAACAATTTTTTGCTGGTTTTGCAAATGTTATCAATGCCATGAGAACTTGCAGAAAATTGATTATTGGTAGAGTTCAAGGAAAATCTGTTGGTGGTGGAGTTGGTTTAGCTGCTGCTTGCGATTATGTTTTGGCTACAGAAAATGCTTCTATTAAATTATCAGAATTTACAATAGGAATTGGCCCTTTTGTAATAGAGCCTGCTGTAACTCGTAAAATAGGAATTGCAGGAACTGCAGAATTAACTTTAGATGCCACAAGCTGGAAAAATGCTTATTGGGCAAAAGAAAAAGGGTTGTTTGCAAAGGTATATGAAACTCAAAAAGAGTTAGATGATGAAGTAGCAATTTTATCTGAAAAATTAGCATCTTATGACCCAGAAGCTTTAGCTGAAATGAAAAAGGTTTTGTGGGAAGGAACAGATAACTGGAATGATTTATTAGCAGAAAGAGCAGAAATTTCTGGAAAATTGGTACTGTCTGATTATACTAAAAAAGCATTGTCAAAATTTAAGAAATAGCTATATGAAAATCATTTCAACCAATATTGGAGAAAAAAAAGAAATAGATTGGAAAGGTAAAAAAGTAACTACAGGTATTTTTAAATATAGTGTAGATAAACCTATTTTTTTAGATACAGAAGATGTAAAAGGAGATGCAATTTGTAACAGAGAAAATCATGGAGGTATTTTGCAAGCTGTTTATGGCTATTCGTTAAAACATTACGCTTTTTTTAAAGAATTGTATCCAAACTTAGAATTTGAAATGGGAATCTTTGGAGAAAATCTTACTGTTGATGATTTAGATGAAACAAAATTACATCAAGGAGATACTTTTAAGTTAGGAGATACTATTTTAGAAGTAACTGTACAAAGAAATCCTTGTATGAAATTAGGAGTTCGTTTTAATGATATGAAAATTGTAAAACAATTTTGGAATACTACTTTTTGCGGTGTTTATTTTAAAGTACTTCAAACAGGATTTGTAAAAGCAGGAGATATTTTTGAACAAATTAAATCTTGCCCAGAAAACCCAACCATTGCAGAATTGTATGTTGCTAAAAGAGTTGCAAAAGGGATGTGATGAAACTTGAAAATAATTGGAAACAAAAGACTTTAGAAAGTTTAGAAAAAGTAAATTCTACAATAATTGAAGACGATTCATATTTATTGATGACTTGTATAAATTAAGAAAAAAGCAATTAAAATGCTTTACAGTTGAGGATATACGAATTATGATTGGTCAAGATATTGGACTTTATTTTTTGATACCATTAGCAATAGGTGAATTGGAAAAATATATTCTTGTTGAAGGTGATTTTTATGAAGGAGATTTACTGAAAATGGTTTTAATGTCTGATGTCAATTATTGGAAAAAAGAGAAAGATAATTGGAAGTTGATTTGTCAATTGTTCGAAAATAATAAACAAAAAATCGAAGAATTTTGTTATCAAAATGAAGAGAAGAATAAATGGTTAGTTGAATTTGATAAATTCAAGAATTTCAACTAAACTGTTTCTTCTTTTTTATGCAAAAAACGAGTCAGTTTCATAGAAAGATCTAACAAAATAATTTTTGCATTTCCATTTCTTTCAATGTGATACATAGCATCATTCAATTCTTTTTCTATCTCTAAAATGTTTCCACTATGCACAAAAGGAGCAAATTTAGATAAGTTAAAACCTGTTTTTGTTTCCATAAATACTAGGTTTTTAGAACTATAATTTAGCAACATAGCTTGTCTAAAAAATTGCAAACAATACTCTAAAAAACGTTTTTGAGTTTCACGACCAGTTTTAGCAATAGTATCAGACCATTCTATTAATTGTTGCACAACAGCAGCATTACCTTTGGCTCTAAAAGCAGTTCTAACCCAAGCAACAAACCATTCTTCAAAAATAAAATCTGAAGAATCATTTTGTAAAAAATGTATTGCTTTGTTAAAATTTCCTTCTGCTTGATGTGCAATTTTAGCAGCATCGTTATCAGAAACTTGATGATTAACAACCAAAGCATTCGAAATATCTTGTTCGCTTAAAGCAGGAAAATGCAAAGCCTGACAACGAGATTTAATTGTATTTATAATTTGTTCTTCGTTTTCTGTAATTAAAAGGAAGACCGTTTTTTCTGGTGGTTCTTC
>NZ_JBDVJE010000032.1:0-29089 GCF_039939415.1 Polaribacter sp. | reverse complement strand
AAGATAAATAAAAAGATATCGCAGAAAGCCTGACCTTTTTTTAAAAAAAACAAAACCCTTTCAGGTTCTGTAACTACATACACAATGAAACATTCAAAAAAAAATTGCAATAAAAAAAGGGAACACTCGAAAAATATTAATTCTTCTTTTTATTCTTTTTCTTCTTTCTAATTTTTGCAAACATTATTTTGTACTCTTCTACATTTACATTTGATTTGTTTTCTGAAATAATTTTAGCGAAGTCAAAAATCAATTTAGTTTTTTGAGGTTTTAATTTATCGTCTTGAAAAGCTCTTTGTAAAATGTCTTCAATTAAAAAATCTTCGTTCTCTAATTCTGGATGATATTCTGTTTTTAATGAAAGTTTAAAAACATTTGCAGTTGTATTATACCAAAAGGCTTTCCAACCACTTCTTAAAACCTTAATATTTTGAAATGCAGTTTTACCTGTTTGACGATGAATTAGCTTTATTAAAACACGACCTTCTGTATTGGTCATCTTTTTAATTTGATCTGTAAATTCCCCTTCTATATATGTTTGAATTAATTTTGTGTATTTTTTTCTCTTTCTTTTAGATTTTATTTTTTCTAATCTTGCATTTAAAGAATCTAATCTTTGAGATGCTAATTGTGCATAAGGATAAGCTTTAAATACTTTTCTTCGAAACCAGAGGTAATAACGAATGTCATTTTTAGATTTAAATTTGTGTTTTGGCAACAATGAAAATTCATTTAGATTAACTATTAATGTATCTCCAGGTTTTACAAAAACATAATCATCTATATTAATAGGTAAAGTATCTTTTTCTTTAATTTGAGAAAAAGATACTAATGTTATAAACATTATATATATGTATAATCGTTTTTTCAATTTATTATCATTAATACAAATAAGAAACCAAAGTGGTTTTTAACTAATTTTATCTATAAAATCTTGCTCTGAAATAATTTTGATTTCTAAAGTTTCTGCTTTAGCTAACTTAGAAGGCCCCATATTATCACCAGCAACAATAAAGTTTGTTTTTTTTGATATAGAAGAACTAACTTTACCTCCATTATCTTCTATTGCTTTTTTTAATTCATTTCTAGACATCTGATGAAAAACACCAGAAACTACAAATATTTGTCCTTTTAACAACTCTGTTTGATTTTTTAAACTTTCTGCAGAAACCTCTAATTTTACTCCAGCATCTTTTAAGCGATTAATTAATTGAATGTTTCCTAAATTGTTTGAAAAATCAATAATACTTTCTGCAATTCTATCTCCTATTTCATCTACAGAAATTAAAGTTTCTAAATCTGCAGCCATTAAATTATCTATGGATTTAAAATGTTTTGCTAATTTTTTTGCTACTGTTTCTCCTACAAAACGAATTCCGAGTGCAAAAAGCACTTTTTCGAACGGAATTTCTTTAGACTTTTCTATTCCTGAAATCATGTTTTGTGCAGATTTTTCTGCCATTCTTTCTAAAGGAATTATTTGTTCTATTTTTAAATCGTATAAATCTGCATAATTCTGAATTAAACCTTCTTTTCGTAATAATTCTACAGTTTCTCCTCCTAAACCATCAATATCCATTGCTTTTCTAGAAATGAAATGTTGAATTCTTCCTGTAATTTGAGGTGCACAACCAAATTCATTTGGGCAATAATGTTTTGCATCTCCTTCTGTTCTTATTAAAGGTGTATTACATTCTGGACAATGTGTTGCGTATATTGTTGGTTGTGAGTCTGCTGGTCTTTTTGTAAAATCTACTGCAATAATTTTTGGAATAATTTCTCCACCTTTTTCTACAAAAACAGTATCTCCTACTCTAATGTCTAGTTTTTCTATTTGATCTGCATTATGTAATGATGCTCTTTTTACAGTTGTGCCTGCTAACTCTACTGGTGCTAAATTTGCTACTGGTGTAATTGCCCCTGTTCTACCAACTTGATACGTAATTTGATTTAGAACTGTTGAAACTTGTTCTGCTTTAAACTTATATGCAATTGCCCATCTTGGTGCTTTTGATGTATATCCTAATTCTTCTTGTTGCTGAAGGTTGTTTACTTTTATTACAATTCCGTCTGTTTCGTAAGGCAAATCATGACGTTTTACATCCCAATGATTTACAAATTGAAAAACCTCTTCTATTGATTTTACTAAAGTAATTGTTTTTGGAATTTTAAAACCTACTTTTCTAGCATTTTCTAAACTTTCGAAATGAGTTTTATATTTTCTTTCTGAAGTTACAACTTGATATAATAAACAATCTAAAGGTCGTTTTGCAACTTCTGCACTGTCTTGCAATTTTAAACTTCCGCTTGCTGTATTTCTTGGATTTCTATATTCTTCTTCTCCGTTTGCAAAACGCTCTTCATTCATTTTATTAAAACCATCTATTGGTAAAATGATTTCTCCTCTCATTTCGAAATCTGAAACAAAATCTTGTTTTATGTTTAAAGGAATTGATTTTATTGTTCTAATATTATTTGTTACTTGATCTCCTTGAAAACCATCTCCTCTTGTAACAGCCTTTTTAAATTCGCCATTTTCATAGGTTAAGTTAATAGAAGCTCCATCGTATTTTAGCTCGCATGTATATTCTAAATCTGTAGTACCTAAAACTTTTTGAATTCTTTTTTCCCAATCTAACAAATCTTCTTTAGAATATGAATTATCTAAAGAATACATTCTGTTTTTATGTGTTACAGTTTCGAAATTTTTGGTGATAGTACCTCCTACTCTTTGTGTTGGTGAATTTGCATCGAAAAAAGTTGGATTTTCTTTTTCTAATTTTTCTAACTCTTTTAATTTGATATCAAAATCGAAATCTGAAATTGTTGCATTATCTAACACGTAATAATTATGATTGTGTTGATTTAATTGATTTCTAAGTGATTGTATTTTTTGTTGAATTGTCATTTAAAAATTACTTTCTTACCGTTCCTGAAAAGTGATTTATTTTTGAATTGATTGGATTACCAGAAGACCTTCTAAACGAAGCTAGTTGACCTGTATGCCAAATTGCATCTGCAATTGGACCATTTATTAAATAGTAAAAAGGAACCGTTACTTTCCCCTCTTTCTTTCTATCAAATTCAGAGATATCTTTACTTGCTTTTAATCGATTACTAATTGCTTTTAAATTATATAAGGTTTGCGCTCTCATTTCAATAACAGACATTGTTTCTTCTTTTTTACTTTGCTCTAATTTTGTTTTTATATACTTTAACAAAGTCTTACTTAAATCATAAATATGTTCTATTGTTTCTTGTGTGGTTCTTGCTTTTTTTGTTGGTTGAAATACTAAATCTTTTTCTGTTAAACCTTCTGTTGACCAATAATATCTAAATCCTAATCCGTCTACCATTCTACTTGCAACTGAACCTGCTGTATAGTTTTTAGGTGATTCTTCAATTTCGTAATACGGTAATTCTTGTGCTTGCATAATATTAATTGAAAGTAATAAAATAAGAGAAAATAGTATTTTCATTTGTGTTTTATTTTTTTTATAAAAATAGTAAAAACAAAGAAACTTAAATCATAAAAAATCTGATAATCTTTAAAACTTATAAAAAAATAACAAACAAGTTTAGCCCTGATTGAACGGTTTGTTTGAGCTCTTTTTTTTATACTTAACGTGTTTCAGTATCTTATATAAATAATGAGACCACTATAAAGTATTTACAAATGTTGAAATAAATTCAGCATAAAAAAAAGCGAGTAGTGAAAGCAGGAAATAGCTTCTAAAAAAACAAAACCCGAGTCAGAGATCTGACTCGAGTTTATCTTTTACATAACAAACTGGGGAAATATTATTTTAATAATAGGTGAATCTTCTAACTTTTGCAATGTGTTTTGCTAAACGCATAACTTGGTGAGAATATCCATATTCATTATCATACCACACATAAATAACGATTGTTTCTAAATCTGTTATTGTTGATTTGCTATCGAAAATTGATGGAGCTGTAGAACCTATAATGTCTGAAGATACTAATTCATTATCTAGGGAGTATTTAATTTGCTCTACTAACTCTCCTTCTATTGCATATTTTTTTATGATTGAATTTACTCTTTCTTTAGTTACTTTTGTGCCTAACTGTAAGTTTAAAATTGCTAATGAACCATTAGGTACTGGAACTCTTATTGCATTAGACGTTAATTTACCTTTTAATGCTGGTATTGCTTTAGAAACTGCTGCACCTGCACCTGTTTCTGTAATTACCATATTTAAAGCTGCAGCTCTACCTCTTCTATGTTTGCTATGCATATTGTCTACCAAATTTTGATCATTAGTATATGCATGAATGGTTTCTAAATGTCCTTTTTTAATTCCGAAATTATCTTCTAAAACTTTTAAAATTGGTGTAATTGCATTTGTAGTACAAGAAGCTGCAGAAAAAATATTAATATTATCTGGGTTATACTGTTTATGATTTACTCCATGAACAATATTAGGAATTCCTTTTCCAGGGGCGGTTAATAAAACTTTACTTGTTCCTTTGGCTTTTAAGTGCCTAGATAAAGCAACATCATCTCGAAAAGCACCTGTATTATCTATAATTAATGCGTCTTTAATTCCGAATTTTGTATAGTCTATATCTTCTGGTTTTTTAGCAGAAACCATATGCACTGTTGTTCCGTTAATAATTAGTGCATTATTATCAACATCAGTTTGTACAGTTCCTAAAAAATCTCCATGAACAGAATCAACACTTAAAAGAGATGCTCTTTTTTCTAAAACAGTTTCATTAATTTCTCCACGAGTAACTATTGCTCTTAATCTTAACTGAGATCCTTTACCCATTTTAGACATTAATTCTCTTGCTAATAAACGACCAATTCTACCAAAACCGTACAAAACAACATCTTTGGGTTGTATGGTTTTTGATTCTGTAGCTTCTTTTAATTTCTCTTTTACAAACTCTATTTTATTTGCTCCTTTTTTAGGACTTAAATAACACTCATACACTAATTTACCGATATCTAATTTTGATGAGGGTAAGTCTATTTTTTGAATTGCCTTTGCAATATCTAAAGCATCTTCTATAGCAATTGGTTTACTAACAAACTCTTTTGCATAGTTAATTAAATTTAAAACTTCACTTGATCTTTTGTCTACTAAAGTATTTCTAAAAAGAACTAATTCTATAGATTTATCATACCATAAATCATTAACAATAGTCATAAATTCTACAGTAGCTCTTCTATTTCTAGCTTGTAATAAAACTTCTTTTTCGTAATTTAAGATTGTTGACATAGTCTGTAACTAAATTTAAAATTTATGCAAAAGTATTTTCTTTTTTTGAATTTACGAAATCGATTTCGTATAATTTTCGTAAATAAAAAAAATCCTGATAAATTATCAGGATTTTTTAAACATAAAATTTTTTATAGACTATCTAAAAGCGTAACGCTCTCTTTCTCCTTCTAAATTAATTACTTCTATATAAATTGTGTTGCCTTTACCATATGACTCTTCTATAGCTTTAACTGCTGCACTGGCATTTAATACAGGTTTTTTATTAATTTCTGTTATGATATAACCTTCTTTTACACCATAATAATCTAAATTTTTATTTCCGTTTTGAGAAATTTTAGCCCCCCTTGTAAGCTTGTATTTTTTTAATTCTTTTTTTGTTAAGTCTTTTAACATAACATTTAAACTTCTAGAAAAGTAAGAATCTTTTTTGCTTAACTTAACACTTTTAGTAATAAACTCTCCATCTCTATCAACAGTAATATCAACAAATTCTCCTGGTCTTTTAGCAGTTAATTGCCCTCTTAATTCAGAATATTTAGAAATTTTTACATTATTAACTTTCTTAATAACGTCTCCTTCTTTTAATCCAGATTTATCTGCACCACTACCGTTGCTTACTGCACCTATTTTAACACCATCAATATCTTCCTTTTGGTCTATATTTATGCCTAATATTGCTTCTTGTACAGAACCAAATTCTAATAAGTCATCAATAATTTTTTTTGTAATGTTAGATGGTACTGCAAAAGAGTACCCAACAAAAGAACCTGTTTTAGAAGAAATAGCAGTATTAATTCCTACTAATTCTCCACGTGTATTTACTAATGCTCCTCCACTATTTCCAGGATTTACTGCTGCATCTGTTTGTATAAAAGATTCAATATTTCTATTCCCTTCTAAATCTCTACCCTTTGCACTTACAATTCCTGCTGTAACAGTAGATGTTAAATTATATGGGTTACCAACTGCTAACACCCATTCTCCAATTTTTATTGCATCTGAATTAGCAAATGGAATATATGGTAAGTCTATATCTGAATCGATTTTTAATAAAGCAATATCATTATCTTTATCTGTACCAATTAATTCTGCTTTGTATTTTTGTTTGTTATTTAAAGTAATTTCAATTTCTGTTGCTCCAGAAATTACATGATTATTTGTAACTATATAACCATCTTGCGAAATAATCACACCACTTCCGGTACCAACTTGTTCGTATTTTCTGCCTTTATTTCTGTTTCCAAAAAAAATATCTGCAGGACTTAACTGTGTTCTTACAGCAGTATTTTTTACGTGAACAACAGAATTTACTGTATTTTCTGCAGCTACAGATAAGTCTACAGAATTTGCAACCGCATTTATTTTATCTAATACAGGATTATAATTTGCAGTTACTGTTTTTATAGGTTGTGTAACTGTTCTTTCTACAATTACTTCTTCATTAAACATCATTTTATATCCGCCCAATGTTATAGCCCCACCTAAAATTGCTACTCCTAATAAACCTAAATATTTTTTCATGTTTTTCATTTTTATATCACAAATATACAATTTTAACATTTTTAAAAAATCGGTTTAACTCGGTTTTAACTGATTTTAACCGGTTTTTAACAATCTATTTTTACCCATATAATCGTTATATTTGTATTAATGAATTTAGACTTTTATAAATATCAAGGAACAGGAAACGATTTTGTTATGGTAGATAACAGAACCAAAAAATTTCCAAAAGAAAACGTTGCTATTATTTCTAAACTTTGTGATAGAAATTTTGGTGTTGGTGCTGATGGCGTAATTTTAATTGAAAATGATGCTGATTACGATTTTAAAATGATTTACTTTAATGCAGATGGAAGTCAGACTTTCTGCGGAAATGGTGGAAGATGTGCTGTTGCATTTGCTAAACATTTAAACATCATAGATTCTAAAACTCACTTTATAGCTTTTGATGGTGATCATTTTGCAGATATTGAAAGCGGAATTGTTTCATTAAAAATGATAGATGTAAATGAAATTAAAATTCAAGAAAACTCTGTTTTTGCATACACAGGCACACAACATCATGTAGAAATGGTAGTTAATTTAGATAATTTTCCTGTTTTTGAAAAAGGAAAAGAAATAAGATATTCGTATTCAGACCCTGGTAGTAATGTAAATTTTGTTGAACAAATTAACAATACTACTTTTAGAGTTAGAACTTATGAAAAAGGTGTAGAAAACGAAACATTAGCTTGCGGAACAGGAGTTACAGCTGTTGCTATAGCAATGCATATTACTAAAAAAACAAATAGTAATTTAATTAATTTACCTGTAGAAGGAGGTAATTTAAACGTTTCTTTTACAGAAAAAAATGGCACTTACACTAATGTCTTTTTAAAAGGACCAGCTACTTTTGTTTTTAAAGGGAATATTACTATTTAATGATAAACCTAAAAGGAGAAAATATAAAACTACGTGCTTTAGAACCAGAAGATTTAGATTTTCTATATCAAATAGAAAACAATGAATCTTTTTGGGAAATTAGCCATACACAAACTCCATTTTCTAAATACATTTTAAAACAATATTTAGAAAACGCTCATTTAGATATTTTTGAAGCAAAACAATTACGTTTAGTAATAGAAGAAAAATCAAGCAAAAAACAAATAGGAATGATTGATTTGTTTGATTTTAATCCAACACACAAAAGAGCTGGAGTTGGTATTTTAATTCATCCAAATTTTCAAAAAAACGGTTTTGCTTCAGAATCTTTAGATATTTTGATTAAATATGCTTTTTCGCACTTAAATTTACATCAACTATTTGCAAATATTACAGAAGATAATACAAAAAGTATAACTCTTTTTAACAAACATCTATTTAAAAAAGTTGGTGTAAAAAAAGATTGGATTTTATCCGAAGGAAAATATAAAGATGAAATTTTATTTCAACTGATAAAAGAGTAATTTTGCAATTCTAAAAAAAAAATACCTTGAGTAAAAAATTTATATATGCAGTTATTGCAACCATTCTTTTAATTGTAGGAATTATAGCAAATAATTATTATCAAAAAATATTTGGAGAAGCAGTTGCAGAAGATAGTGTTCTTTTTGTAAAATCTACAGATAGTTTAATAGATATTAAAAACAATATCGAAGCTTTTTCTAATTATACCAACACATTTCTTTTAGTTGCTGCTAAGAAAAAATTCTCTAAACCTAAAGCAGGAAAATATATATTAAAAGCAGGAATGTCTAATAATGACATTGTAAATATGCTAAGAGTTGGTAATCAAACTCCAATTAAATTATCGTTCAACAATCAAGATACTTTAGAAAAGTTAGCAGGCAGAATTGCTGAACAATTAGAAACAGATTCTATTTCCCTTTTAAATTCTTTTAAAGACAAAGACTTTTTAGCTAAAAACAACTTAACAGAAAAATCTGTATTACAAATTTTTATTCCTAATAGTTACCAATTTTATTGGAACACTTCTGCAGATAAATTTAGAAACAAAATCTTTAAAGAATATAATCGATTTTGGAACGAAAGTAGGTTAAAAAAAGCCAAAGAATTAAATCTTAGCAAAGAAGAAGTAATTACTTTAGCCTCTATTGTACAAAAAGAAACTGCAAAAAAAGTTGAAAGACCAGTTGTGGCTGGTTTATACTTAAATAGATTAAAAAAAGGTTGGCCCTTACAAGCAGACCCAACAATAATATATTGTATTAAAGAAAAAAAAGGACAAAATTTTGTTGTTAAGAGAGTTCTTACTGCAGATTTAGAAATTAACTCTCCATACAATACATATAAAAATAGAGGGCTACCTCCTACGCTAATTGCTATGCCAGATATTTCTGCTATTGATGGAGTTTTAAATGCACAAAAACATAATTATTTTTATATGTGTGCAAATGTAGAAAAATTAGGATACCATGCTTTTGCAAGAACACTTTCTCAACACAATAGAAACGCAGCAAAATATCATCAATGGATGAATAACCAGAGAATTAACAGATAATGATTAGAAAGTATTTACTTTTTATTATTACACTAATTTCTTTATCTGCTTTTACGCAAACCTCATCATTTTATAAAAAATCTGACACTTTAAATAAGAAAAGAAGAAATTCGATTATTATTACAGAAAGTGTAATGACAGGAGGCGCATTATTTGCATTAAACCAACTTTGGTATAAAGATTATCCACGTTCTGGTTTTCATTTTAAAAATGATAATAATGATTGGAAACAAATGGATAAAGCTGGTCATTTTATGACTTCTTATTATGTTGGTAAAGTTGGTATGGAAGTTTTAGATTGGGCAGGAGTTTCTAAGAAAAATCAATTAATTTACGGTGCAACTTATGGTTTTGCTTTTTTAACTGCTGTAGAAATTTTAGACGGTTTTTCTGAAGAATGGGGTGCTTCACCTGGAGATGTTCTTGCAAATGCTGCAGGATCTAGTTTATTAATTGGGCAAGAATTACTTTGGAAAGAACAACGTATTACTTTAAAATACTCTTTTCATCAAACAGAATTTGCAAAACAAAGACCTAATACTCTTGGTGAAAACTTTTTACAACAAGCATTAAAAGATTATAATGGCCAAACTTATTGGCTTTCTGCAAATATTTGGTCTTTTAATAAAAAAAGCAAGTTTCCTAAATGGTTAAATATTGCATTAGGTTATGGAGCTGAAGGTATGCTTTACGGAAACACAAATACTACAAACTCAATAACACAAGTACCTTACAGACAATTCTACTTAAGTTTAGACCTAGATTTGACTAAAATTAAAACAAATTCAGAATTCTTAAAATCTGTCTTTTCTGTTGTAAATTTCATAAAAATACCTGCACCAACCCTAGAATTTAATACCAAAGGTCAAATTAAATTTCATTATCTGTATTTCTAACAAATTTTAACATATTGGTAATCAGTATATTTAAAAATTAACTATAATTTTGCACCGCAAAACAGAAAGATTTACTTTATCAAAAAGTTTTTATTTTTAAGTATCGTATTTTTAGGATTTATCAATGCAACTACTATTGATAATAAAATAGATATTTATAACAAGGTTACTTACCCAGAATTTATCGATTACAATATTCCGTATTTACAAAAAGACTTTGTAGGTTTTAAGGAAGCATTAGCTTTTAAAGAATCTCAAGGAAAATATACTGTTGTTAATTCTTTAGGCTATTTAGGAAAATACCAATTTGGTAAAACCACTTTACATCGATTTAAAATTTATGACTCGAAAGAGTTTTTAAACAACCCTGAGTTACAAGAAAAAGCTTTTATTGCTTTATGTAAAGTAAACAAATGGATTTTAAGAAAAGACATTAAACGTTCTGTTGGAAAAACTATAAACGGAATTAAAATTACAGAATCAGGAATTTTAGCTGCTGCTCATTTAAGTGGAGCAGGAAACGTAAAAAAATTCTTAAGAAGTAATGGAAATGAACGTTTTTCTGATGCTTACGGAGCAACTATTCAATCTTACTTAATAAAATTTGGTGGATACAATGTTACCAATATTAACGCAAATAGATTTGCTACAATTTAATTATTTGTGAATAATAAAAATAGCTGGTTTTTTATGTAAATCTGGTGTTTGATGTTTCCAATCTTTTACCATCATTGTTTTTATGTATTCTGTTGGCAAAGTAATATCTGCTGCAATACATAAATTTGTAGTAGGAGTCAATGTAGCTTTTAAATCTGCAAACATTTTTTCATTTCGATAAGGCGTTTCTATAAATATTTGAGATTGATTTTTATCTTTAGACAAACGCTCTAACTCTTTTATCGTTTTTTTTCTTTCTGATTTATCAATTGGTAAATATCCATTAAAAGCAAAGTTTTGTCCATTCATACCAGAACTCATCATTGCCATTAAAATAGAGCTAGGTCCTACTAAAGGAATTACTCTAATATTATTTTCGTGTGCAAGCTTTACAATACTAGCACCAGGATCTGCAACTGCAGGTACACCAGCTTCAGACAACAAACCAACATTTATACCATCTTTACAAACGTCTAAATATTTTATGGTTTCCATTTCTTCTGCATATTTGTCTAACAACATCAATTGTAAAGATGGTTGCGATTTTTTTGGCGATATTTTTTTTATAAACCTTCTTGCCGATTTTTCATTTTCAACAATATAATAATCTATCTCTTCAACTACTTTTTTTACAGATAAAGGCATTACTTCTAAAGGTTCTGTTTCACCCAAAGTAGTAGGAATTAAATAGAGTTTACCAATCATTTTATATTTTTTTAGTGATGAAATTACAAGCTTCATCTAACATTTTATACACATTTTCAAATCCTTGATTTCCTCCATAATATGGATCTGGAACACTTAAATTTTTATTAGGATTTGATTCATTTAAAATCATTTTTACTTTCTGCTCATCTTCTTCATTTCTTGCAAGCATCAATATATTTTGATAATTATTTTCATCCATAGCATAAATAATATCAAACTCATCAAAATCTTTAACTACAAACTTTCTAGCTCTTTGATTTTTTATATTCAAACCATATTTTTTAGCAACAGCTATAGATCTTTCATCGGGTTTGTTACCAACATGATATGCTGCTGTACCTGCAGAATCTACAGAAACAGTATTTGCATCTACTTTAGATTGTAAAATACCTTCTGCTAAAGGAGACCTACAAATGTTTCCTAAACAGACCATTAATACTTTTTTCATAAAATAATTTTGTTAAAAATAAGAAACTATTTTTCTCTTAAAAAGTTTAAGTAAGTAAATTCAATAAGTTTTTTGAAAATATTGATTTCTAAAAAGTTAGCTTTTTAGTTAAATCGTCTACGTACTTTCTAAACTGTTTGTCAGTTTCTGTTAAATTGTCTACAGTTTTACAGGCGTGTAATACCGTTGCATGATCTCTTTGCCCTATTTGATTACCTATACTTGCTAAAGAAGTCTTTGTTAATCTTTTAGCAAAAAACATAGCTAACTGTCTTGCTTGTACAATATGACGTTTACGTGTTTTAGATTGTAATGTTGCAACATCCATATCAAAATATTTTGATACTTCTTTCTGAATGTAATCTATAGAAACTTCTTTCTTCGTATTTTTTACAAACTTATCTACAATCTGTTTTGCTAATTCTATTGAAAATTCTCTTCTGTTAAAAGAAGCTTGTGCAATCATAGAAATGATAACTCCTTCTAATTCTCTAACATTCGATTTTATATTCTTAGCAATATATTCTACAATTTCTTCTGGCATTTCTACACCATCTCTATACAATTTATTTTGTAAAATAGAAATTCTAGTTTCGTAATCTGGAGCTTGTAATTCTGCAGATAATCCCCATTTAAAACGAGACAACAAACGTTGTTCTATATCTTGCATATCTACAGGAGCTTTATCTGAAGTTAAAATTACCTGCTTTCCATTTTGATGTAAATGGTTAAAAATATGGAAGAATACATCTTGTGTACCTGCTTTACCAGACAAGAATTGCACATCATCAATGATTAATACATCTATCATTTGATAGAAATGAATAAAATCGTTTCTTGTATTAGACTTTACAGAATCTATAAATTGTTGTGTAAATTTCTCTGAAGAAATATACAACACAGTTTTATCTGGATATTTATCTTTAATATCAACACCTATTGCGTGTGCTAAATGAGTTTTTCCTAAACCTACTCCACCATAAACTAATAATGGATTAAAAGAAGTTCCTCCAGGTTTATTTGCAACTGCCATACCTGCAGATCTTGCTAATCTATTAGAGTCTCCTTCTACAAAGTTTACAAAACTATAATTAGGATTTAGTTGAGACTCAATTTTAACTTTTTGTAATCCTGGAATTACAAACGGATTTCTTAATTCTCTTTTGCTAGACTCTAAAGGAATTGTAACTTTTTGAGCTTTTAATGGATCTCTGTTAGAACTAGGAATTTTAACAATTTGAGGTCTGTTACTGCTATAATTGTTTTCCATTTTAACATCGTAAATCAATTTAGCATCATTGCCTAATTGTCTTACTAATGCAACACGTAATAATTTAATATAGTGTTCTTCTAACCATTCATAAAAAAATTTACTTGGCACTTGAATTGTTAATGCTTCTCCTGAAAGTTTTACTGGCTTTATTGGCTCAAACCATGTTTTATAAGCTTGTGGTTTGATGTTGTCCTTTATAAAGGTCAAACATTCATTCCAAACTGAGTCAGCAGTTACAGTCATTTAATTAAAGTAAATTTATTTTTGGTTAATAATTGATTAAAAACGGATATTATCCCTCTTTTTCTTAAGCATTACAAAAGTGTGAATAAAAAACAGTATAAAAAAATGAATTTGCTATTGATTATTAATTATTTTTTACGTACAATCGTATAAATTTTTACTGATTTTATATTTTGAAATATTCATTAACAAATACAAGAATACGTTATTCTGAAACTGACCAAATGGGAGTAGTTTATCATGGAAACTACGCTCAATTTTTTGAATTAGGACGCACAGAATGGTTACGTTCTTTAGGCGTTACCTACAAAGATATGGAAACCAATGGAATAATGCTTCCTGTAATATCAATTAACTTTAACTTTATAAAATCTGCTTTGTATGATGATGTTTTAACAATTAAAACAATTCTTAAAAAAAAACCAATGGTTAAGATTGAATTTGATTATGAAATTGTAAATCAAAATAACGAATTAATTTGTACAGGAAGTTCTGTTTTAGCATTTATAAATAACAAAACAATGAAACCAACACGCTGTCCTGATTATTTATTGAAAGCTTTAGAGTATTAATTTTAAAAAACTTACTTTTTATTAACATTTCTGTTTTTTAATATATACTTCTGTTTCTTTTTTTAATTCAACAAAATCATACTCAAAATCTGTTTCCCATTTAATATCATTTACAGAAAAACCATCAAAACATTGGGTAGGAATTAAACTAAATGCTTTTAGAGTTATAAAAAATCGTTCTAAACCTCCAAAAGGGAAATTACCTGTAGAAAATTCTATAATTCCATTTGAATTATTTACAATTTCTAAATTGTTTAAATCAACTTCAAAACCAAATTCTAAGTAATTAAATATTGATAACAATTCTTGCACACCAAAATTTCCTAATTTATCATTATCAATTTGAAAGTATTTTTTAAAGAAAGAATTAGCATACTCTGGAATCACGTTTTTATATCTCTTTAATTCTAATGCATCTTTATCAGAAGCTAAGTCTATTTTTTTTAACGCTTCTTCCATTTCTTTTTCGTTCATATTATTCCAATCAAATTCTGGCACCTCATCTTCAAAATCAAAATCTGGTTTTCTTACAGCAACTAAATGATTGTATAGTTTTTTAAAATCGTTAAACTTTTCATTTTCTTCTATTATAAACTTAACGTATAACATAGCCTTTATTTAATCTAAAACTTTTATTTCTACTTTGTAAAGGTTATCAAAAACTTTAAAAATTGAATCAGCCTCTTTTTTTCTGATAGAAATAATATACTCACAATTCATTTCTAATTTCTGATTGGTAATTTCAATTTGTTTTTCTTTGATTATTCTTTGTACAGCATTCATCATATCGTAATTGAAAGTCAACTTATAATGAATGTTAATTGTTTTTTCTAAAATATCTGAGGCTTCCAAAACTAATTGAGCAGAAGTTCTATATGCAGAAATTAAACCCCCAACACCTAATTTTGTTCCGCCAAAATATCTAACAGACACAACTAAAACATTGGTTACTTCAAAAGATTGAATTTGACCATAAATTGGCATTCCTGCAGAATTACTAGGTTCACCATCATCATTTGCCCTAAATCTAATTTTCTCAATTCCTAATTGATAGGCATAACACCAATGACGTGCAGAATGATGTTGCTTTTTCAATTTTTCTATACACTCTTTTACATCGTCTTCAGACAAAACCGGAAAAGCATACCCAAAAAACTTACTCCCTTTAACTTTAAACAGCGTTTCTTCAGATGGTTTTTCTATGGTTTTATAAACGTCTTCTAACATATTAAGCAATAGTTACTAAGATAATTCCAACAATTGCTAAAACTACTCCAATTTTGTTTTTTGTGCTAAAATGTTCTTTAAACAACAACAAACCTACTAAGGTTGAAATAATTACAACACCTACATTATTAATGGTAAAAAGTGTAGAACTCTCAAAACCTTCTGTTTGCAATGCTTTGATTAAAAAAACAATAGAAAAATAATTAGGAACTCCTAAAACAACGCCTGCAATTATATTTTTAACCCCAAAAGCTTCTTTCTTTTTAATTGTTTTTATTGCTAAAACTAGCAATCCAAAAATGGCTGCAAAACCGAATAAACTTCCAGAAAAAATAGCAACTTCATTTTTTGGCACAAAATTTACTTCAACATATTTTAGTATTGTGTCTATAGCTCCAGAACCAAAGAAAAGTAATATTGGAAACAATAAACTTGCTTTTTGTAAATTATTTTTTTCTGCTTTTACAGAAGTTAAATACACAGCTACCAATGCAATAATAATTCCTGCTACTTTTAAAAAAGTTACAGATTCATTATATAATAAAACACCAAATAAAATAGGAATAACAACAGACATTTTACCTGCAACAGAAGCTACAGAAACACCATTGTTTTGTGCAGTTTTAGCCATTACAAAAAAGATTGAAACAAATAAAGCTCCTAAAAAAGCAGCTCCTAAAGCCCATTTTTGCTGATAAACTTCTGAAATTGGAACACTTTTTTCTGCTAATGAAAACCCAATGATAAAAGCAACTATATAATTAACAACAATTGCTTTTAAAATATCTATTTTATAAATACCAAAATATTTAAAAATAACAAACAATCCTGTTGCAAAAAGAATACTTAATAATAAATAAATCAAATTTTAAATTTTGTTTTTGGTGAATAACTCTGTAACATCTTCTTGCCCTGGAATTAAATTCCAAGTATGAATACCTAAAGTATTTGCAGCATCTGTATTTTCTTTTAAATCATCAACAAACAAAGTTTCATCTGCAATTAAATTATTTTCTTTTAAAACAAATTCAAAAATATCTATATCTGGTTTTTTTAAATGAATTTCATGTGATAAATAAAAAACGTCAAAACAATTTTTAAACTCGTTAAATAATTCTGCTCCCCATTTTTCTTGAATATGAGAAATATGCATATCGTTTGTATTACTTAACAATAACAACTTGTATTTTTTACTATGAGCAAGTTCTTTTAAAAATGCTAATCTCTCTTTAGGAAAATCTAACAGAATAGCATTCCATGCAAAAACTAGTTTTTCTCTTGGAATATTAAATTGTTTGGAAAAATAGCCTGTAAACTCATCTGTAGAAATTAATCCTTTTTCATATTGATGCGCAACTGCCATCATATCATCAGAAATTTCTGAAACCCCTAATTTTTCTAATTCTCTAAAAGTTGCTGGTTTATCTAAATTGATAAAAATATCGCCAAAATCGAAAATGATGTTTTTAATCATTCATATATATTTTTAAAACATCTGTTTTGATGTTTATTTGTTCTTTGAGTATGCCTTTAAATTCTGGAGCTTTAATTCCTTCTTTAAAATTTGTTTTTCCTATAAAAACTCTAGCTTCATCCCATAAGTTTTCATCAATAAATGTTTGTAAAGTTTGGTTTCCTCCTTCAATAATTACAGATTGAATTTGGTGTTTTTGCAAAATTTCGCAAATTTGAATTGCAATATTATTTGAAAAATTGATGGTTTCTATAATTAGTTCTCGACTGCGCTCGAACTGACATTCTTCCTTTTCTGTAATTACAATCGTTTTTACACTTCCATCAAAAACATTTAAATTTTTAGATGCTCTTAAAGTGCTATCTAATACAATTCTTACTGGATTTTCTCCTGACCAGCTTCTAACATTTAACTTAGGATTATCTACAACAACCGTATTTGTACCAACTAAAATAGCATGTTCTTTACTTCGCCATTTATGCACCAATTGTTGAGAATATTGATTAGAAATCCAAACTGGTTTTTGTTCGTTTTTAGTTAATGGAGCTATAAAACCATCTTTAGTTGCAGCCCATTTTAAAATAATAAATGGTCGCTTTTTATCTTGAACCGTAAAAAATCGTTTGTGATGTTCTCTACATTCATTTTCTAAAACACCAACAGTAACATTAATTCCTGCTTTTTTTAATCTTTCAATTCCTTTACCAGCAACTAAACTATTAGAATCTACACAACCAATAACGGCATTTTTAATTTTATTTTTCACAATTAAATCTGCACAAGGTGGCGTTTTGCCGTAATGAGAACAAGGTTCTAAGGTTACATAAATAGTAGCCTCTTTTAAAAGTGATTTATCTTTTACTGAATTTATAGCAATTACCTCTGCATGACTTTCTCCATAAGGAGCTGTAAATCCTTCTCCAATAATTTTATTTTGATAAACAACAACTGCTCCAACAGAAGGGTTTGGACGTGTAGTTCCAATTCCATTTTTACCAATCTGCAAACAGCGTTTTATGTAAAATTCGTGATTCAAAAACTTATAATTTTATTTCTTCTGTTTCATCTATTAAATACTCACTAGAAAAACCAAAAACTTTGTATTTTAAAACTCCTTTAAACTGAACTTTAACAGACTTATTTATAATAGAATTTAGCAACCCTCCAATAATTCCGTTTTTATTATTTTTAAAAACTTTTTTAGCAGGAACTACAACTACTAAAGGAATGGAAAATTCTTTTCTTGCAGGAACATTAAATTCTTCTGAAGAAACTTGAGCCACTTCTGCCCCATTTACAATTACTTTAATTTCTTCTGTAGAAATTTCACCTCCAACATCATTAGGATTATCAAAAAAAGCTTCTGCCTTTAAACGAATTGTATCACTACTAAAAGAAGTAACTTTTATGTTATCTACCTTTACAAATACGGGTTGTTTATTTACTGAACAGCTTGTAATAACAAAAACAATTAAAGTAAAATATAAAAAGTTTTTCATCTGAATTGATTAAAAATTTAGGTAAATTGCTCTTGCAAAAATACAGTAATAAATGACAAGTCAAGATTTTATCATTAGAGAAATTAATGCTAAAGACAATGCACAAATGGCAATTGTAATTAGAGCAGTAATTTTAGAAATGGGTGCTCCAAAAACAGGTACTGCTTATGAAGACAAAGCAACAGATAAAATGTTTGAAACTTATCAAAAAAAAGAAGCTGCATATTTTGTTTTAGAACATAAAAATAAAATTGTTGGCGGTGGAGGAATTGCTCAACTAGATAATTTTAAAGGCAATACTTGCGAGCTTCAGAAAATGTACTTTTTACCCATTGCAAGAGGCAAAGGTTTAGGAACTAAAATGATTTCTAAATGTTTGGAAAAAGCAAAAGAGATTGGATTTGAAAACTGTTATTTAGAAACGATGCCATATATGAAAGCTGCTGTAAAACTCTATAAAAAATACGGATTTACAGATTTAGAAAAACCAATGGGAAATACTTGCCACTATTCTTGTAATGTTTGGATGATTAAAGAATTATGATTTTAAAAGAATTTAGAACCTTTTTTTCTGATGAATTATCAGCAATTTATCCGCAGACAGAAATAGATACATTCTTTTTTTTGTTAATCGAAGACAAATTAAACTTACAAAGAATTGATACTGTTTTAAAACCTGATTTTTTAATTTCAGATGAAATTTTATCAGAATTAAAAACTATAATTGTTAGACTTCAAAAAGAAGAACCTATTCAATATATTTTAGGTGAAACTGAATTTTATGGATTGCCTTTTAAAGTAAATGAAAATACTTTAATACCTAGACCAGAAACTGAAGAATTGGTAGAATGGATTTTAAAAGAAGTTGCAGAGTTACAAAGTGACAAAGTAAGAGAGTTAAAAATTCTTGATATTGGAACTGGAACTGGATGTATACCAATTTCATTAGCTAAAATTTTAAAAAACGTTACCATTTCTGCAATTGATGTTTCTTCTGAAGCTTTAAAAGTTGCCAAACAAAACGCTGTTTTAAATAAAGTTGAAATTCAGTTTATAGAAAAAGACATTTTAAAAACAGAAAGCTTACCTCAACAATTTAAAATTATTATTTCAAATCCACCTTATGTTAGAGAACTTGAAAAAATTGAAATAAAAAACAATGTTTTAGAAAACGAACCTCATTTAGCTTTATTTGTTGATGATGATAATCCTTTAATTTTTTATACTAAAATTGCAGATTTAGCTAAAAATAATTTAGATAAAAATGGATTGTTATTTTTTGAAATTAATCAATATTTAGGAAAAGAAACTGTTGAAATGCTTCACCAAAAAGGTTTTAAAAACATTGAATTAAAAAAAGATTTATTTGGCAATGACAGAATGATTAAAACATCACTTTAACCTAAATAGCATGATTTTTTAAGCCTATTTTATGTCCCCAAAAAGCATAATAAAGTATAATAGTATAACAAGGAAGTAAAATCCAATACCCAAAAGAAGACGCTTCTACTAAAGCCGAAACTTCATTTACCCCAGAAGAAATTAAAGTTTCTTTTTTATTATCAACTAAAGCTCCATATAAAGGCGGTATAATTGCTCCTCCAGAAATTGCCATAATTAACAATGCAGATGCTGTTTTTGTAAATTTACCTAAACCGTCTAAAGCTAAAGGCCAAATTGCGGGCCAAACTAACGCATTTGCAATTCCTAAAGCAGCTACAAAAAGCACAGAAGTAAATCCTGAAGTGTATACAATACAAAAAGAAAATATAATTCCTAATAAAGCACTTGCTTTTAAAGCAAAAGATTGACTGATATATTTAGGAATTAACACAACTCCTAAAGCATAAGTAGCAATCATTGCCATTAAAGTAAATGAGGTAAAAAATTTAGCATCCTCTGCAGGAATGTTTAAAGATATTCCATAAGAAATAATTGTATCACCTGCTACAACCTCAACACCTACATATAAAAACAATGCTAAAACACCCAACCATAAATGTGGAAACTGAAAGATGTTTGTTTTTTCTTTTGCTCCTACCTCTGTTACTTCTACAACTTCTGCTTCTACATTAGGTAAAGGTGCTTTACGTATTAAAACTCCTAATAAGAACAAAACAACAGCCATTACAATATAGGGAGTAACAACACTATCTGCCATTGTATTTAACAAGTTTGCTTTTTCTACATCGTCTACATTCGCTAACTTTTCTTTAATAATATCAATTCCTGATAATAAAATTGCTCCAAATATTACAGAACCTAAAATCCCAGCAATTTTATTTGCAATTCCCATAATAGCAATACGTTTTGCGGCACTTTCAATTGGACCTAGAATAGTAATGTAAGGATTAGAAGCTGTTTGCAACAAAGTCATACCTGCTCCTTGTATAAAAATGGCCGTTAAAAACATCCAATAAGTTCTTGCATTTGCTGCTGGTATAAATAATAAAGCTCCTACTGCCATTACAATTAAACCTAAAGACATACCTTTTTTATATCCAATTTTATTAATGATATAAGAAGCTGGTAAAGCCATAACAACAAAAGAAATATAAGAAGCTGATGCTACTAAATAAGACTGAGCATCTGTAAGTTCATTTATGGTTTTCATAAATGGAATTAACGCTCCATTTATCCACGTAACAAAACCGAAAATAAAGAACAAACCTGCAATAATTATAATTGGTACAAGTGTATTATTTTTTGAATTATCAGAATTCTGAACAGTAATAGACATTAAGTATTTTTTTTAATAATTATAAGAAAAATGAAATATACGTATAAGTATATTGATTATCTATTATAATTTATAAATTTCAATAAAATGTCTGAAAAATTAATGGTTTTTAAAAACGATTATCTCCATCTAAAATATCACCAATTCCACCTAAAATACTTCCTTCTCCTTTTTTACCTCCACCAGTTCTTGGTGCCATTGACAATACTCTACCAGCTAGTCTACTAAAAGGTAAAGACTGTACATACACAGTTCCTGGTCCTTTTAATGTTGCAAAAAATAAACCTTCACCACCAAAAACAGTATTTTTTATTCCACCAACAAATTCTATATCATAATCTACACTTTGTGTAAAACCAACAATACAACCTGTATCTACTTTTAAAATTTCTCCAGGCTGTAATACTTTTTTAGCCATGGTTCCTCCTGCATGAATAAAGCCTAAACCATCACCTTCCATTTTCTGCATGATAAAACCTTCGCCACCAAACAAACCTCTTCCTAATTTTTTTGAAAACTCAATACCAATAGAAACTCCTTTTGCAGCACAAAGAAATGCATCTTTTTGGCAAATAAATTTACCGCCAAATTGAGTTAAATCAATAGGCACAATTTTTCCTGGGTATGGAGACGCAAAAGAAATTTGCTTTTTACCAATTCCAGCATTTGTAAAAACGGTCATAAACAAGCTTTCTCCTGTCAAAATTCTTTTTCCTGCAGAAAATATTTTTCCTAAAAGTCCTTTTTCTTGATTAGAACCATCTCCTAAAATTGTATTCATTTTAATTTGATCATCCATCATCATAAACGTTCCTGCTTCTGCAACAACACCTTCTTCTGGATCTAATTCTATTTCTACAAATTGCATTTCTTCTCCAAATATTTTATAATCTATTTCGTGTGCATTTCTATTTGACGAGTTTTGAGGAATGTTATCTTGATACATAGTAGTTTATTTTAGGTTATATATAGTTAGATGATTGAAATAAAACTTTGTTACAACTAAACACAGTTAATTTAAATTTTATTATTTTTGATAGTGTAAGTAAAACATAAAAATAACTACTCATTAAAAAAAGTAATTATGAAGTATTTATCTCCAGAAATTGAAGCCTTGTCTAAAAAATTTGAAACTACAAAGTCTTTAGCTCGCACTAATGTTTCTTGTGGTATTTTTCAAGATTGTGATTATAATGAAGAAAGACCTCAGCTTTATAAAAAGAAAGAATAATTTATGATTTTACCCTCAAACTCCAATGAAATTGGAATTTAGAAACCACTACTCCATCTTTATTAACTCCTTTAGAAGTTAAAACAATAACTTGTCCTTCTCCTGTTTTTATAGATTTTTGAATTGCTTCACGTATTTCATTTCCTCCTTTACAAGAAAATAAAATTTTACCAGTTGCTTTTTTATAAAACTCAGCTTCTTGTTTTGTAACCAACATAGATACTTTTCTATTAGAATCTTTTATCGCTTTCATAACCAAAATACCTGTGGGCATTTCTGCAGCCATTCCTTGAGCTGCCCAAAACATACTTTTAAATGGGTTTTGATTTATCCATCTATGTTTTATAGAAACAACAACTTCAGTGTCTGAAATAGAACGTATTCTAACACCTCCTAAATACGCTAAAGGAAGTTTTATAAAGTTAAAAAAGTTGACTTTACCAGGTGTAAATTTCATTATTTATAAATTATTAAATGATAACAAAGTTTCTAAACGTTTACAATATAGTTAAAATAAACGAATCAAAAACACCAATGTTTACAATACATACATCGCTATTTATAGATAAAAATTAATACAATTACAAATGTTAAAAAAATGTTAATTACAGTACTATGTATTGCATAATACCTTTTTTAAGATATATATTTGCATAAGAAAGTATTATATATTTCAGAAATCATGAAACAAAATAAAGAAAACACCAATGCCTTTTTAATACATATTTCTGCTTTTGCAGGGTTTATATTTCCTTTCGGAAATATAATTACACCATTAATTGCGTGGCAAACTTTAAAAGACAGAAGTACATTTTTAGATGAACAAGGTAAAGAAGCTGTAAACTTTAATATCAGTTATTCTTTATACATTTTTATATTAACAATGTCTTTCATTCCTGTATTTGTAGGATCAATTTTTAGAAAATTCGACAACTTCAATAATTTTAATCATATTAATATCAATTTTGATTCTCATAATATTTTTGGTGTTATTGGATTGGCTTCTTTAGCAGGAATTGTTGGGTTGATAAAAGTAGCATTGATAATTATTGCCGCTTTAAAAGCAAAAGAAGGAGAAAATTATAAGTATCCTTTTACCATAAAATTTATTAAATAATCATTTAAAACCACAATAAATGAAGATAGAAAACACAAAAGCACAAATGCGAAAAGGTGTTTTGGAATATTGTATTTTATCCATCTTAAAAAATGGAGATGCATATACTTCTGAAATTCTAAAAACGCTAAAAAGTGCAGAAATGATTGTGGTTGAAGGAACCATATATCCGTTATTAACGCGTTTAAAAAACGCAGGATTACTAACTTATAGATGGGAAGAATCTACTTCTGGACCACCAAGAAAGTATTACGTTTTAACAGAAAACGGAGGCATGTTTTTAAAAGAATTAGATAAAACATGGAGCAATTTAGTAAACGCAGTTAACCAAGTAATTAGCACAAAATCAACTACAAATGAATAAGACAATCAACATAAATTTAGGCGGATTTTTCTTCCATATAGATGAAGTTGCCTATCAGAAATTAAAACGATATCTAGAATCAATTTCTAGATCATTAAGCGATGATCCGCAAGGGAAAAACGAAATTATTGCAGATATAGAAGCACGTATTAGCGAGTTATTATCTGAAAAAATTACGGATGCTAGACAAGTTGTAAATGAAGGTGATATTGATGATATCATTAAAATCATGGGACAACCAGAAGATTATGCGGAAGCTGAAGAAACTTATAACGACTCGAGTTATTCATATAAAAGAAATAATACTTCAGGAAAAAAATTATTTAGAGATGGAGATGACAAATTTTTAGGAGGTGTTGCTGCAGGTATTGCTCATTATTTTGACATTGATACAATTTGGATTCGACTTGGTTTATTAGCATTGTTTTTTGGCGCTGGTTTTGGTATTATTTTATACATTATTCTTTGGATATTATTACCAGAAGCTAAAACTACTGCAGAAAAATTACAAATGGAAGGAGAGCCTGTAAATATAGATAATATCGAAAAAAAGATAAGAGAAGAATTTACAAACGTTTCTGAAAATGTAAAAGATTTTGCAAATCAGGCTTCCGATAAAATAAAAGATGGTGCAAACGAATTATCTGAAAAAATGAACCAAACTTTTTCAGCAAAGACAAAAAAAAATAACGGACTACAAGATTTTATCAGTACAATAGGCAAGATTATTCTTGTATTTTTTAAAGTAATTGGTAAATTTATTGGAGCAATACTCGTCTTTGTTGCGGCGGCTGTTATTTTATCACTAATTATTAGTGGGTTTTCTGTTGGAAGTTTAGAATGGTTAAATGTAGATGGAGAATTTTTACAATATCCACCATTTTTCTATGATGCTGTTTTACCTAAATGGGTATTAACTTTAGCTTTGTTTTTATTAATTGGTATTCCTTTTTTAATACTATTTGTTTTAGGATTAAGAATATTATCTAGCAGTGTAAAACAATTTACAAAACCAACTTCTTTAACTTTATTAGGTATTTGGATTGTTGCTTTATTAACAATGATTTTTACAGGTATAGATTTTGGTACATCTCATGCTAATTATGGTCAAAATGTAAAGAAAACAACTTTAAATCTTGTTAAAAACGATACATTAACCTTAAAAATGGTAAATGATGATGAAATTTATTACAGACATAATTTAAGAAGAAGTTCTCATAAATATGAAGTTGAAGTAGATGGTATAACAAAAGTTTATTCTAACTATGTAAAAGTTGATGTTAAAAAGAGTAACTCAAATAAAGCTTACTTTATCCTACAAAAAGAATCTAAAGGAAAAAGTAAAAGTAGTGCAAACAAAAATGCTCAAAAAATTGAATATAAATTTGAAATTATAGATAATACAATTGTTTTAGATGCTTACTACTTATCTGAATTTAAAAATATGTGGAAAGATGAAGAAGTAAATATTACATTTTACTTGCCAGAAGGTAACACTGTGTATTTTGACAACACCGTTAAAAACTTTTTATATAATGTAGAAAATGAGGGTGATATTTATGATAAAGATATGGTTAATCATTATTTTAAAATGACTGATGATACATTAAAATGTACAGATTGTAATGAAGAAATTGAAGATGATGAAATTATTAAACAAGAAAGTATTTAATACAATTCAACTATAAAAATCAACAATTGAGTAACCATCCTTTTATTTTAAGCGTCTAATAAAAGACATTTATTATCTAATTAAAACTTAAGTCATGAAAAATTCAATATCAAAAATTATTACAATACTATTTATAGCTACTATTTTCACATCTTGTAGTGTAGATGTATTTAACAGAGTAAATGGAAATAAAAATGTTATTTCTGAAGTAAGAAAAACATCTAGCAAGTTTTCTGGAATAAAAGTAAGCACAGGAATTGATTTATATGTAACACAGGGTGCAAAAAACAAAATTATTGTAGAAGCAGATGAAAACTTACATGATATTATTATGACAGAAGTTGAAGATGGTATTTTAAAAGTATATTCAGAAAAAAGTATTTGGAGAGCAAAAGCTAGAAAAGTACATGTTACCATAAAAAATTTAAATTCAATTAAAGCCACAAGTGGAAGTGATGTTTATGGAAAAGGAATTATTAAAACCGATGAAATTTCTATTGCTGCAACAAGTGGTGCAGATATAAAAATTACTGTTGATGCAACAAGTGTAGAAACAAGTTCTACTAGTGGATCTGATATTAGAGTTTCTGGAATTTCAACAAATCATGCTTCAAGTGCAACTAGTGGAGCCTCTATAGATGCTTACGATTTAGAAAGTAAAAATGTAATTGCCAAAGCTACAAGTGGAGCAGATATTAATGTTTTTGCTTCTGAAAAATTAGAAGCAAAAGCAACTAGTGGTGGAGATATTGATTTTAAAGGAAATCCTAAATCAGTAAATAAAAAATCTTCTTCTGGAGGAAGCATTTCTAGAAAATAACAAATTATAAATCAACCAAAATTAGTTTTCTTGTGGTTGTACAAAACAACCACAAGATTTTAAAAAACCAACCAACAATGAATAATTTTCTAGAACCTTTTAAAAATTCTATCCTAATAAAAGTACTTCTATTTATAGCAATGTTATTTTACAATTTTGTTTTAAATGCGCAAGTTGATAAAAAATCTGACTTATTTAAAACATTAAAATCTAAAGATAGTATCATTTTTGAAAGAACTTTTAACTTATGTGAAGTTGAAAAACTAGAACCTATTATTGCTGATGATTTTGAATTTTATCATGATCTTGGAGGAATACAAAATAGAAAAGGTTTTATAGATGCAATAAAAAACGGACTTTGTTCTAAACCTGGAAATAATAAAAGAGAATTAGTTTCTGGTACTTTAGAAGTACATCAATTAAATAAAAATGGTATTATGTATGGAGCCATACAAAAAGGAAAACATACATTTTTACAAAAACAAAATTCAGAATTTAAAACTGTAGGAATTGCAGATTTTACACATCTTTGGATTCTTGAAAATAACAAATGGAAATTAAAAAGGGTATTGAGTTATAACCACAAACCTTTATCTGAATAAAAATTTATTAGAATGGCTAACTCTAATATAATAGTTACTAATACTTGGTTTTATTAGTTTACTTGGTAAGTCGTCGTTTTGTAAAAAACGACGCTTACTTTTAAGTTTAGTTTGCTTTTAAACTTAAAAAATAGACCTTGACTGACTACTGATAGGAGTCTTTGAAACGAACGTATATCAGCGTAAGTTGGCAGTAATTAACCCATCATGATTAAACGAGATTAATTCCTATGGATAAAGTTAAATTTTTAGGTAATTTTAGAGAGAAATTAATTAATACTTCTTTGAATCGCTTATTAATAAAAGTTTTAGCACAAAAAATAACTAAATTTGACATTGGTCAAGATTAAAATCAACATTACAAGAAAATGAAAAATGAATTAAAACCTTTTTGGAATAAATATTTTAAATTCGACTGGAAATTTGGACTATTCTTACTTCTGATTGTTTGTGTTACTCGATTTATTCTAGTTCTTAAAGCAAATGTAACTGGAAGTTATAGTTTGATTGGTTTAGTAATGTTTATTTCTGCAATAATACCGTTTGTGTTTTTGAGTAAGTACGGAAGAAAAAAAACAGGAATAAAAACAACCAAAAAACTAAATTATTTGATTCTCGCTTTGGGAATCGGAATAATATTTAGCGTTATTTTACACTTTTTAGGACAAGGTCTTTATGGAAAATCTTATGAAAATTGGTATGAATATATTGGAAAATCCTATAATATTCCTGAAAATATTTCTGCTCAAGGAAAAAGGACAATGTTTCTAATAATGGCAATTACTGGAATGATTTTTAGCCCAATTGGAGAGGAATTATTTTTTAGAGGAATCATCCACGGAAGTTTTGCTAAATCAGTTGGTAATAAAAAAGCGTCAATTATAGATAGTTCTGCATTTGCATTAACTCATATTTCACATTTTGGATTAGTTTTCGTAAATAAAAACTGGGACTTTTATTTAGTTCCAACACTAATTTGGGTTTTAGGAATGTTTATTACAAGTTTAATATTCTTTGAAATGAAAAAAAGAACTGACTCTATATTGGGAGCAATATTATGTCATTCAGGTTTCAATTTAGGAATGATTTACTGTATATTTTATTTAATATAAACATAAACAACTACTAGACAACACTATATAAACTTTATTGCTAGTTTTAGCTCGCTTGGGAAATTCACTGCTTAAACAAAGCTTATACAAACACGCTAGCGAATCAAAAAAAATATTACAAAAAAAATCCCAAGTTTTTAACTTGGGATTTTTTATATTTTAGAAAGAAGTTTTATCTTTTTACTTTTATAGAACAACCAATAGCTCTTGTTTCTGTAACACTTGGTTTTTTACCTGCTAACAATTCATCAACAACAGTTTCTACATATTTTTCTGTAACCGCATCTGGGTTTCTAGAACTATTGTCTATAGCCCCTATATATTCAACTTTCATAGATTTTTTAGTTACAATATAAACATGCGGAGTTTTACTAGCTCCAAATTTAGGATATACTTTCTGGCCTTCATCAAATAAATATGGAAACGTAAACCCTTTTTCTGAAGCTCTCACCTTCATATCATCAAAGCCATCTCCTCTAGAAGCTACAGGGTCATTTGGGTTTATAGCAATTACAGGAAATCCTAATTTTTTATATTTCTTATCTAATGCTATTATTCTATCTTCATTAGCTACAGAATATGGGCACATATTACAAGTAAAAATGATAATAAATCCTTTAGCATCTGTATAATCAGACAAAGAAACCGTTTTATCATCTATATTTTTAAGTTTAAAATCTTCTATGGTATCTCCTACTTTGTAACCTTTAACCACTTTATTTGTAAATGCAGAGGCAATTACAACTACTAAAAGTATTAAAATTGATTTTTTAAAATTCATAATATTGTTGTTTTTTGTTTATAATAATGATTTTAATTCTTTTTCTAATTGTTCATATTCAAATGATTGCTCAAAAAACTTTTTACCTTTAGCATTGTATATTATTGTTGCAGGTATTGCTCCTGACCAAGTAGAATCGATTGCTTTTATCCAAATATTTTCATTAACATCGTTTAATAAAATTACTTTAGATTTTAATTGTTTTTTATTGATAAACGGAATTAACTTTTTATCTACTTGTTTCGGAAAATCTAAACTTACCAAAATAACCTCTACATTTTTATCTGCATATTCTTGGTTAATTTTTTCGAAAACTGGTAACTCTTTTACACAAGGTGCACACCAAGTTGCCCAAAAATTAATAACATAGGTTTTACCATCGTTTTTTTCTAACAAAGGCT
>NZ_JBDVJE010000031.1:0-66398 GCF_039939415.1 Polaribacter sp. | reverse complement strand
TTTTTCTGGTGGTTCTTCTATTAACTTTAATAATTTGTTTGCGGCAGCAATATTCATTTTTTCTGCCATCCATATAATCATTACTTTAAAACCACCTTCGTAACTTTTAAGTTTTAACTTTTTTACAACTTCTTCTGCTTCATCTACACCAATAATTCCTTGCTTGTTTTCTACACCAATGTGCTGTAGCCAATTAAACAAACTTCCATAAGGTTGTGTTTCTATAAAAGTTCTCCAATCGTTTAAAAACAAACTACTAACAGGGTGTTTTTTTACGTTTTCATTAGAAGTTACAGGATAAGTAAAATGCAAATCTGGATGTTGCAATTTGTCACATTTTAAATTACAAACATCAACATTATCAGAGAAATTACACAATAAAAATTGAGCGTAGGCAATTGCCATTGGCAAAGTTCCACTACCTTCTTTACCCACAAATAATTGCGCGTGCGGAATTCTGCCGTTTTCAGCAGACACTTTTAAGTGTTTTTTAATGTGTTCTTGACCGATAATTTGGTTGAAAAGCATAAGCAAATATAAAATTACTTTATCATTAATTCATCAATTTTAGAAAGCAATCTTTTAATTTTTGATTTCGTTGTAAGAGATACATTGTCTTCGAAAACGTTGTATTGATTTTTAGGATTTCCACATTAAAAAGAGTGAATAAATTGGTATTTTTGTTGAAAATAGATTAATAAAAGATGAAAACACTAAAAGATTTTAATTTCAAGAATAAGAAAGCGCTAATTCGTGTAGATTTTAATGTGCCTTTAAATGATAAATTTGAAGTAACAGATGCTACAAGAATTCAAGCTGCAAAATCTACTATTATAGATATTTTAGAACAAGAAGGTAGTTGTATCTTAATGTCTCACTTAGGTCGTCCAAAAGGATTTCAAGATCAATTTTCTTTAGGTCATATTGTTGAAAAAGCAACTGAAATCTTAGGGGTAAAAGTAAAATTTGTGGCAGATTGTGTTGGTGATAAAGTTGAAGAAGCTGTTGCAAACTTACAATCAGGAGAAGTTTTATTATTAGAAAACTTACGTTTTTATGATGAAGAGAAAAAAGGAAATGTAGAATTTGCAGAAAAATTATCTAAGTTAGGTGATGTTTATGTAAACGATGCATTTGGTACTGCTCACAGAGCACACGCTTCAACAACAATTATTGCTCAGTTTTTCGAAGAAAATAAATGTTTTGGAAACTTGTTAGCAAAAGAAATTGTAAGTATAGATAAAGTATTAAACAATTCTGAAAAACCAGTATTGGCAATTTTAGGTGGTGCAAAAGTGTCATCAAAAATTACTGTAATTGAAAATATTTTAGACAAAGTAGATCACTTAATTATTGGTGGTGGTATGAGTTTTACATTTGTAAAAGCACAAGGAGGAACTGTTGGAAATTCTATTTGTGAAGATGATAAAATGGAGTTGGCTTTAGATATTTTAAAGCAAGCAAAAGCAAAAGGAGTAGAAGTTCATATTCCTGTAGATGTTATTGCTGCTGATGATTTTTCTAATGAAGCAAATACTCAAGTTTTAGATATTAATGCAATTCCTGATGGTTGGCAAGGTTTAGATGCTGGACCAAAATCTAGAGAGAATTTTGATGTAGTTGTAAATAAATGTAAAACTATTTTATGGAATGGACCTTTAGGGGTTTTCGAAATGGAATCTTTTGCAGGAGGAACAATTGCTTTAGGTCATTCTATTGATAAAGCAACTAAAAACGGAGCATTTTCTTTAGTTGGAGGAGGAGATTCTGTTGCAGCTGTTAAACAATTTGGTTTTGCAGAAAAAGTAAGTTATGTTTCTACTGGTGGTGGTGCTATGTTAGAAATGTTAGAAGGTAAAACTTTACCAGGAATTGAAGCTATTTTAAAATAAGCGTTTAATTGTTTATTTGTTTAATCGTGTAATTGTTTAATAGACAGTTATATTTTTAAATCATATTTCAGATTCCAATTAACATTTAAGATGTAAAACTGAGCTTGTCGAAGTTTCATTTTAAAGTATAAATTTATTAAATAAGCGTGTAATTGTTAAAATTACACGCTTATTTTTTTATTCGGTTTTAAGTTTTAATTTCGTGGTTGCTTTTTACAATTACACAAATAAACAATTACACGTTTACACATCAAAAAATGAAATACACAAAATTACCACATACAGATATTGAAGTTTCTAAAATTTGTTTAGGAACGATGACTTGGGGAAAACAAAACACACAAGAAGAAGGTTTTGAACAAATGGATTTTGCCCTTGAGCAAGGTGTTAATTTTTTTGATACGGCAGAATTATATTCGGTTCCTGCAACACCAGAAACTTACGGTTCTACAGAAAAAATTATTGGAAACTGGTTTAAAAAAACGGGTAATAGAGATAAAGTTGTTTTAACAAGTAAAATTTGTGGCCCAGGACCTTATACTGCTCATATTAGAGAGAATGGTTTTGCTAAAGAAGCAATTATAGAAGCTGTAGAAGGAAGTTTAAAAAGATTGCAAACAGATTATATAGATTTGTATCAATTGCATTGGCCAGAGCGTGGTGTTAATACCTTTGGATTGAGAGATTATCCGTATAAAACTTCTAGAAAAGAAGCTGAAAATCATATAGAAATATTAGAAACATTAGATGCTTTAATCAAACAAGGAAAAATAAGACAAGTTGGTTTGTCTAATGAAACTCCTTGGGGAACTTTACAATATTTACAAGCTGCTAAAGAATTGAATTTACCAAGAATGATAACCATGCAAAACTCATATTCTTTAGTGCATAGAAGTTATGAATATGGTATGTCTGAAGTTTCTATGAGAGAAAATATTGGTTTACTTGCATATTCTCCTTTAGCGCAAGGTGTTTTAACAGGTAAATATTTAAGAGGACAAAAACCTGCGGATGCAAGAGGAATTTTATTTCCGAATTATATAACAAGATATCAATCTGATTTGGTTCAAGAAGCAGTTTTAAAGTATGAAGCAATTGCATTAAAACACGGAATAAGTTTAACAGAATTGTCTTTAGCTTATATAAATCAACTGCCATTTGTAACTGCAAATATTATTGGAGCCACTAAAATAAGTCAGTTAAAAGAAAATATTGGAAGTATAGATATTAATTTATCAGAAGAAATTTTAAAGGAAATTGAAGCTGTACATCATTTAATTCCTAATCCTGCACCATAATTTATCAATATAAAACATCAAAAAATCCGAAGTAAATATTTTACTTCGGATTTTTTTAATTTCTTATTTAAAAAACCTTAAATTAATTAAGTCTTACTTATTTGACTTGTAAAAGTACTTTCAAAAATCTTATCTGCATTAGCAGCTTCAAAACCTTCTCTTCTATGTTTTCTTTCTATTTTGTCTAAAGGCAAATGCTTAAATTCTGGCAAAACTTTTCGTTCGGCAAATTCTACATAACTTCCTGCAATTTCTTTGGAAACTCCGTTTGCAAAAGTTGCTTTACATAATTGAGAAATAGTTGCACTTTGTAATAACAAACCATCTGGACTTTTTTTAATAAAACCTCCAGCATCGCTTAATTTTACATCAATTTTTTCTAAAAAATCATTAAATTTCTCTAATGTATTGTAGCCTTTAGCCAGATTATTTACAGTAATTGTGTAATGGTTTAAATAATACCTATTATAAATTACCCAAGCAGCATATTCGCTAATTTCCATTAATTTGTTGTAATCTTCTAAGGTTGGAACTCGCCATAAAGCACTGTGTAAAAAAGTATCAACTTCTTCTGCATTGTCTAAATTTAATTGATCTACAGGGTCTGATGTAACTTCATCTGTATACGATTTTATAATTTTTTGAATTTCATCAGGAAAAACATCAACTATTAATTCGCTTATAAAAATACGTGGGTATTTATCATTTGGTGGTTTGTACCAATGTGCGTTTAGTTTCTTTTTTTCAAAAAAATAAGCATCTTCTTTTGTATAGCCATAATGAAGAAAAATTTTCTCAAAAGAAGCAATTCCTAAATTTTTTACGCCCATAGTTCTAAAAGCAATATGATCATTTTCAATATCTTTTTGCTCTTTAATAACGTTGTTTTTAATTAAAGCGTTGCTTATTTTTAAAACGTCTGGCACTCGTTCTTGATAACGAGACATTAAGCCTTCTAAAACTTTATTTAATGTTTTCATTGAAAATATTTTTTACATCATAAATATATTATTATATCTCCTTTTTTTAAAGACTAAAACGTTAAAAGTAACATAGAACTTAAAAATACTTCATTTTTCGTTTTTTTATTCAGAAGTTGAAAATAGAATACCATTACCAAATTTTCTAACTGCTCTGTATTTTGTAGAAGTTTTAAGTAAAAAAGGAAGAATACATAAAAATATTCTTGTAGATTAGAATCTGTTACAAAAAAATCCGATGAATTTCTTCATCGGATTTTTTGTTTTATCATCCCTACAAAAAGCAGGAAGCTATAATAAGTATTTTGTTACTCAACTAATTTTAAAGCACTCGCTTTAAAACGTCCGCCTTCAATAACACCAGTAATTTCTGCTTGTCTAACTACGTTACAAAAACCAACATGTTTGTCATGAGCATCGCCAAAATCATCAATTCCAAAACCATCTACAAAATAAGTTTTGTCATCAATTTTAACAGCCAAACTACATCCTTTCTCAGAATCTAATTCAAACTTACATTGACCACAAGAAACAGCTGCAATTTGTGTAATCTCTTTTTTGTTTCCACAAGAAAAGGCAATCATAAATACTGATAAAAAAAGTAATTTCTTCATAATTATATGTTTTAAAATATTCTATACAAATTGTTTATTCTCAATTTCTGTTACATCAAGTGATTTTGATTTTTCATCAAAATTGTATCGAGATGTTTTTTTACAACAGTTAAGACTGAAAACTGCCAACTGAATACTGCTTACTATTTCCCACCCCAAGAATCACGTAATCCAACAGTTTTGTTGAATACTAGGTTTTCTGAAGTAGAATCATCATCTACATTAAAATAACCTAAACGTTGAAACTGAAAACGTTCTCCGATTTCTGCAGATTGTAGACTTGGTTCTAAATACGCTTCAATAAGCTCTAAGGAATTTGGGTTTACAAATTCCATATAATCTTTGTCTTTATGAGAATCTGGTGCTTCATCTAAAAACAATCTGTCATAAGCTCTAACTTCTGATTTTACAGCGTGTTTTACAGAAACCCAATGCAAAGTTCCTTTTACTTTACGTTTGCTTTCTGGAGTATCGCTTCCAGATTTTGTTAACGGATCGTATGTACACTGTATTTCTGTAATATTTCCATCTACATCTTTTGTGCAACTATTGGCAGTAATAAAATATGCGTTTTTTAAACGGACTTCCTTTCCTAATTTTAATCGGAAGAATTTTTTATTTGCTTCTTCTCTAAAATCTTCTTTTTCTATATAAATTTCTCTAGAAAAAGGAACTTGTCTGCTTCCAAAACCATCTTCATAATCGTTGTAATTAGCATCTAAAAGTTCTTCTTCACCTTCAGGATAATTTGTAATTACAACTTTAACAGGATCTAAAACAGCCATTACTCTTTTGGCAGTTTTGTTTAAATCTTCACGAATTTTAAACTCTAAAAGTGCTACATCAATCACATTTTCACGTTTAGAAACCCCAACAGTTTCTACAAAACTTTTTATAGCAGCAGGTGTATAACCACGTCTTCTTAAACCAGAAATAGTTGGCATTCTTGGATCATCCCAACCAGAAACAATACCTTCTTCTACCAATTTAAGTAACTTACGTTTACTCATAATGGTATAACTTAAGTTTAAACGAGAAAACTCACGTTGTTTTGGTGGATGTGGATATTCAGACTTACTAAAATCATACACATTATCTCTGAACCAATTGTATAATTTTCTGTGAGGTTTAAACTCTAAAGAACATAAAGAATGCGATATTTGTTCAATATAATCGCTTTCACCATGTGTCCAATCGTACATTGGGTAAATACACCAATCATCACCAGTTCTATGGTGAGATTTGTACATAATTCTGTACATTAAAGGATCACGCATTAACATATTATCATCAGCCATATCAATCTTAGCACGCAAAGTATGTTCACCTTCTTTAAATTTTCCATCTTTCATTCCTTGAAATAATTCCAAGTTTTCTTCAACAGAACGATCTCTAAAAGGACTATTTGTTCCAACTTCTGTTGGCGTTCCTTTTTGCACACGCATTTCTTCTGATGATTGGCTATCTACATATGCTTTTCCGTCTTTAATCAACAAAATTGCCCAATCATACAACTGCTGAAAATAATCTGAAGAATAACATTCGTTTGCCCATTGATAACCCAACCAAGAAATATCTTCCTTAATTGCATCTACATACTCTTGCTCTTCTTTAGCAGGATTTGTATCGTCAAAACGTAAGTTAACAGGTGCGTTATAATGCAAACCTAAACCAAAACTAATACCAATTGCTTTGGTATGACCAATGTGTAAATATCCATTAGGTTCTGGCGGAAAACGAAAACGCAAATTTTCTTTTGGCATTCCATTTGCCAAATCTTCTTCTATAATATGCTCTAAAAAATTGAGCGATTTATTCTCTTCAGACATAATTTAATTAAAAAATTAAGAAACAAAATTACGGAAAATACTTTATAGGATTTGGTAATCTTGTAACAAAGTTAAAGTTACAGCTACTTATAAAATAAAACAATTTACCATGAGCGATAAAATTAGAAACTACACCTGCCCAAAATGCAATTACAAAACCTATAAATTAGGTCAAATGCGAGCAACTGGAGGCACATTATCTAAAATATTTGATATTCAAAATCAAAAATTTACAAGTGTAACCTGCGAAAAATGTACCTATACAGAGTTTTATAAAACCAAAACAAGTGCAATAAGTAACGTTTTCGACTTTTTTACTAATTAGTTTTTGGGTGTTACTTTATACTGTAAGCATACAGTATTAAAGTCGTGCTTTCCACTATATCTTTTTATGCAGTATATATTTTAGCATTAGTATATATTTAAAAGCATTTTATTACTCATCAAAAAGAGATTCTTTAAAAGAAGCATAAAAAGGATGCCGTTTCAATCACTAACACATTTATAAAGTTCCGTTAATAAAAGTATATTTGTCTTTTTAAAGAAACTATGGGAATTATACAAGTTAACAATATCAAGATTTTTACCAATCATGGATGTTTAGATGAAGAAGCTAAAATTGGTTCTGAATACAGAGTAGATGTTGAGGTAAAAGCAGATTTAAAAAAATCAGCTAAATCAGATAATTTAGCAGACACTGTAGATTATGTACATTTAAACCACATTGTTAAAGAAGAGATGGCAATTCGTTCTGAGTTGTTAGAAGAAGTAGCACAGCGTATTTTAGATCGTTTTTTTAAAGAAATCCCAATGATTAAAAAAGCCAAAGTTGCTGTTGCTAAAATTAATCCACCAATTGGTGGAAATGTGGAAGAAGTTGTAATAATTCTTACAAAAAAGCGATAAAGTTAAAAAAGGCTTGCAGAAATTGTAAAATTACGTAAATTTGCAATCCTTAATACAATAAGGTGTCGTGGCCGAGTGGCTAGGCAGTGGTCTGCAACACCATCTACAGCGGTTCGAATCCGCTCGACACCTCAAAAAAAGTCTCAACATAAAGTTGGGACTTTTTTATTTGCTATAAAAAAACTGGTTTAAGTATTTGATTTAGCTAAAAAAGAGTTGATTTATAGTATTGTTAATATTCTGTATGATAAATGGAGTTTTATTTAAAGAAGAAAAGAAGTTATTTAACGAATGTAAAATACTCTTTAACGATTAAAAATTTATTTGTGAGTTTTCATCACTAATTTTGATAGACCAAACAGAAAATTTCATTACTATGTTTTTACAAATTTTACCACCAGACAATTTTACTAATGTGCACTCAGGTTTCGATAACCAATTATTGATAGTTGTTTTAGGTTTATCATTATCCGTTTTTGTAATAATTAAATTAGCAAAATTGTTAAGTAAACTAAAAACTAATTAGTTTAAATTATTTTTGTTTAAAGAGGTTTTAAATAGGTAACCTTTAGATTTTTTTAACAAAAAATTATATATTTTTATACATCTTTGTTTCCTTATATTTTTTTTAGAAGTATAAGGATTTATATTGAATCTTAAATTGTTATTTTTATAAGTAATTTTTTTGATTTTAATTTTAAGTAAATGAAGATATATCCTATTGAAACTGGTAATTTTAAACTAGATGGAGGTGCAATGTTTGGTGTTGTTCCTAAAACTATTTGGCAGAAAACAAACCCAGCAGATCAGAATAATTTAATAGATATGAGTATGCGAAGTATACTTATAGAAGACGGAAATCGTTTAATTTTAGTAGACACTGGTTTAGGAGCAAAACAATCTAATAAATTTTATAGCTATTATTATCTTTTTGGAGATTTCTCTTTAGATACTTCTTTAGCAAAACATGGTTTTCATAGAGATGATATTACAGATATTTTTTTAACCCACTTACACTTTGATCATTGTGGAGGAGCTATAGAATGGAATTCTGATAGAACTTTTTTACAACCCGCGTTTAAAAACGCAAAATTTTGGTCTAATGACAAACATTGGCAATGGGCAACAGAACCAAATGCGAGAGAAAAAGCTTCTTTTTTAAAAGAAAACATCAACCCAATTAAAGAAAGTGGTCAATTAAATTTTATTTATAGCAATTATAAAGATCAAATAGGTTTTGATATACTTTTTATGGATGGTCATACAGAAAAACAAATGTTACCAATGATAAACTATCAAGGTAAAACAATTGTTTTTATGGCAGATTTGCTACCAACTATTGGGCATATACCTTTGCCTTATGTTATGGGGTATGATACAAGACCACTAATAACAATAAAAGAAAAAGCTGCATTTTTAAATCAAGCTGCAGATAAAGAATACTATCTTTTTTTAGAACACGATGCGTACAATGAACTTTGTACTGTTAAGCATACAGAAAAAGGAGTAAGATTAAAAAACACACACAAATTTATAGATATATTTAATTAAGATAAGAGAGATTATGAAGATTTTAAAACCTATTTTTTATACAGCAGTTGCAGGTTTATTTTTAACTAGTTGTAAGTCAATTTCTAACATTCCTGTTCCTGTTGGTTCAGATATTGTTATTAATGCAACAGCTAAAAAAGCAAAATTAACAGATATAGAAAAAGATAACTGGCAACATTTAGATTTAATTAAAGACTCTATTCCTGGAATGAGTGTAGATAAAGCTTACGAGTTTTTAAAAGGAAAAATAGGAGTAGAAGTAGTTGTTGGAGTTGTGGATTCTGGTACAGATTTAAAGCACGAAGATTTAATAGATGTTGCTTGGGTTAATAAAGAAGAAGTTGCTGGAAACGGAATTGATGATGATAAAAACGGTTATGTTGATGATATTAATGGATGGAACTTTTTAGGAAGCTCATATAAAGAACATTTAGAATATGAACGTATTTTAATGAATCCTTCAATTACAGATGCAGAAACTTTAGCAGAAGTAAAAAAATACCATAAAGAAAAAGTTGACGGTGCTAAAAAAGCAAATGAAAATTTAATGCAAAATAAAGTAAGATATGAGCAATTATTGCAAGGAGTAAATAATGCTGATGCTGCTTTTACCAAGCATTTTGGTAAAAAAGATTATACTACAGCAGAAGTAATGTCTTTAAAAACTGAAGATGCAGAATTGTTAAAGAACATACAAGTGGCTAAGACTATTTTTGGTTTTGGTTTACCATCTTTAACTGTTGCAAAACAAGAAATAGAAAAAGGTGTTAATTATTTTATCAAACAATTAGCAAATAATAAAAAACTAATTGATGGAGATAATTTAAAAACTGATTATAGACTTGAAGTTGGTGATAATGCATATGATATAAATGATAAACCAGGTTCTGGTGATGCAAACACAGGGCATTCAACTAAAGATGAAGCTCATGGTTCTCATGTGTCAGGTATTATTGGTGCAACAAGAAACAATGGAAAAGGAATGAATGGAGTTGCAAATAATGTAAAAATTATGGCAGTACGTTCTGTTTCTGATGGAGATGAGTATGATAAAGATGTAGCTTTAGGAATAAGATATGCTGTTGATAATGGAGCAAAAGTGATTAATACAAGTTTCGGAAAAGCGTTTTCACCAAATAAAGAATGGGTTTATGAAGCAATTAAATATGCAGCAAAAAATGATGTTTTAATTGTAAATGCTGCTGGTAATGATGGTAAGAACATAGATATAGAAAAAACGTTTCCAAACGATTCTGAAGATTTAACAACAGAAATTTCTGATAATGTTTTAACAATTGGTGCAATGAGCGCTAATTATAATGAAAAATTACCTGCAAGTTTTTCTAACTATGGTAAAATAAATGTAGATGTTTTTGCTCCTGGAGTACAGGTAAATTCTACAACACCAGAAAATGGATATGCTAAATTTAGTGGTACTTCTATGGCTGCTCCAGCTACAGCTGGTGTTGCAGCTTTAATCCGTTCTTATTATCCTAAATTGTCTGCAAGTCAAGTAAAACATATTTTAATGAATTCTGGTACTAAAATTAATTTTGATGTAATTAAACCAGGCACAAAAGATGAAAAAGTTCCTTTTTCAGAACTATCAGTTTCTGGTAGGGTTGTAAATGCTTACAATGCCTTAAAGATGGCAGACAGAATGGTAAATGGGAAAAAATAATTATTAATAAAAACAGCAATTTTTAATTGCTGTTTTTTATAACTTTAAAATAAAAAATAAATGAGAAAAATTTATTTATTTGGATTGTCTTTAATTGTGTTAACTTCTTGTAAGGTTATAAAAGACACTACTTACGTAGCAAAAGATACTTATTGGCAACAACATGTAGATTATACTATGGATGTAGATGTAGATGTTAATAAGTATCAATACAAAGGAAAACAAACATTGATTTACACTAATAATTCTCCTGATGATTTAAATAAAGTATTTTATCATTTGTATTTTAATGCATTTCAACCTGGTTCTCAAATGGACGTTAGATCTTTAAATATTAAAGATCCAGATAAAAGAGTAAGAGATAGAATTAGTAAATTAAAACCAGAAGAAATAGGTTATATTAAAGTAAACTCTTTAAAACAAAACGGAGTTGCTGTTTCTCATGAAACTGTTGGTACAATTTTAGAAGTAGTATTAAATAAACCAATAAAATCTGGAGAATCTGTAACTTTTGAAATGGATTTTGATGCACAAGTTCCATTGCAAGTTCGTAGATCTGGTAGAACAAATAAAGAAGGTATAGCGTTATCTATGTCGCAATGGTATCCTAAATTAGCAGAATACGATTTTCAGGGTTGGCATACGCCTCCTTACATTGCAAGAGAATTTCAAGGTGTTTGGGGAGATTTTGATGTAACAATTCATATTGATAAGAACTATACAGTTGGTGGTACAGGATATCTACAAAACCCACAAGAAGTTGGTCATGGTTATGAAGACGCTGCTAAAGAAATCAATTTACCTAAAGGTGATAAATTAACTTGGCATTTTAAAGCACCAAGAGTTCATGATTTTATGTGGGCTGCAGATAATGAGTACGCTCATGATATTTTTAAAATGGAAAATGGAATAGATTTACATTTCTTATACAAAAAAACTTTAGATGCTAAATATCTAAAAAGTTGGAAAGATGTTCAGCCAAAAACAGCTGAGTTAATGACGTATTTTAGCGAAAATGTAGGTCAATACCCATATAAACAATATTCTGTAATTCAAGGAGGAGATGGAGGAATGGAATATGCAATGTCTACTTTAGTTACTGGTAAAAGAAGTTTTGGCAGTTTATTTGGCGTTACAGCTCATGAGATGGCACATACTTGGTTTCAGTTTTTATTAGCATCAAATGAAAGTCTACACCCTTGGATGGATGAAGGTTTTACAACTTATATTTCTACAAAAGCTTCTTATGATATTCTTAAGGCTGGTGATAAAAATCCAAATACTGGTCCTTATAAAGGATATAACAAAATGGTAAAATCAGGGGCAGAAGAAGTGCTTACAACACATGCAGATAGATATCATACAAATAGAGGTTATAGTTTTGGTAGTTATGGAAAAGGAAGTATGTTTTTATCTCAATTAGAATATGTAATTGGTGCAGAAAATACTGCAAAAGGATTAAAAAAATACTTTAAAGATTTTAGTTTTAAACATCCAACACCAAATGATGTTAAACGTTCTATGGAAAAAGTTTCTAGTATTCATTTAGGTTGGTATTTAAACGAATGGACACAAACTTTACATACTATAGATTATGGAATTAAATCTGTAGAAGGAAATAAAATTACTTTAGAAAGAATTGGTCAAATGCCAATGCCAATTGATGTAGAGGTTACTTTTACAGACGGAAGTAAAGAAAGTTTTAATATACCTTTAGAACTAATGAGAGGTAGTAAACCAACAGATGCAACTGTATTAAAAGATTGGGGTTGGGCATACCCAACATATTCTTTTACTACATCTAAAACTATTAAAACAGTAGCAATAGATAAAAGCTTATTAATGGCTGATGTTAATTTAGAAAACAATGTGTTTGAAGTGAAATAATCTTAAATATACAGTAATAAAAAAGCGAGGTTTTTACCTCGCTTTTTTATTACTTTTTAATGAATCAATTCATTAATACTTTCATTTGGGATTAAACCTTTTAGTATTAAAAAAACACCACAGATTAAAAGGATTATCCCCATTATTCTTTTTAAACGATAAATAACAATTGGTGTCATTTTATTTTTCAATTGCTTAGCAAGAAGAATTTTACCTAAATCTGTAACTGCATATCCTAAAATGATTGTGGAAAAATACCAAAAAATGGCACTTTCATTCATTTTTAAAGTGGGTCCAATTACTAAAACTGTACCTAACCAAAAAGCTAACACACCTACATTTATAAAGTTTAAGAAATAGCCTTTAAAAAATAGTTTGAGGTAATTATTTTTAATTGGAACTTCTGTAATTTTTGCAGATTCTAAAGCTTCTTTTTTATTCTGTTTATCAAAGTAGGTGATAAGGCCATAAATGATAAGAACGAGACCGCCAATAAAGAATAAACGTGGATCATCTTTAATTTTTTCTAATAAAGATCTACTTCCATAATAAGCAATTAAGATAAAAGTAATATCACCTAAAATAACACCTAAATCAAATGCAATTGCAGCTCTAGCTCCTTTTAAAATACTGGTTTGAATCAGCATAAAAAAAACAGGTCCAATCATAAAAGCCATGAAAAAACCTATAAGAAAAGCATTTTTAAAGTCGTAAAAATCCATAGTATAAAAATACTCTTTTTAATTTAAGGGCAAAAAAGAAAGGATGGAAAAACCATCCTTTCAAAATAATATATATTGTTTTTATTTAGATTTAAAATCTAAACATCATCAAAATCTATAGAAATTTTTGCTGTTGTAGGATATGCTTGACACGCTAAAACGAGACCTTCTTCAATTTCTTCATCAGATAAAATAGAGTTTTTAACCATAACAGCTTTTCCTTCTGTTACTTTACATAAACATGAGCTACAAACTCCACCTTGACAAGAGTAAGGAGCATCTAAATTATTACGTAAACTAGCAGCTAAAATATCATCTGTTTGTTGCATTGTAAAGGTAGTTTCTTCATCATCTAACAAAACAGTTACTTCAGTTGTGCCTTCTTTAATTTCTGATGCAGCTTCTTCATCAATAGACGCTGTAAACAATTCGAAATGAATATTTTCTTTACTAATTTTATTACTTTCTAAAGTTTTAGAAACCAATTGAATCATTTCTTCTGGTCCACATAAAAAAGCTTCATTAAAAGAAGTTTCTTTGTACATGTTTTTCACAAAATAATTGGTGACATTTTCGTCAATTCTACCTCGTAATTGATTTTTTACATTTTCTCTACTAAAGATAAAATGTAAATTAAAATTATTTGAATAAGTTTCTTTTAAAGACTTTAATTGGTCAAGAAAAATAGTGTCATCTTCAGATTTATTACCATAAACTAAAGTAAAAGTAGATGTAGGTTCAGTTTTTAAAACTGTTTTTACCATTGATAAAATTGGCGTAATACCAGAACCAGCTGCAAAACCAATATAGTTTTTGTTTTTATCAGGATTTAAAATAAAACGACCTTCTGGAATAGTAATTTCTATTTCATCACCAGCCTTTAATTTAGATGTTGCAAAAACAGAAAAAGTTCCGTTTTCTACTGCTTTTATTGCCACTCTTATATCCCCACTTTTTGGAGTAGAACAAATTGAATATGCTCTTCTTATTTCTTCTCCATTAATTTCTTTTTGAAGAGTGATGTATTGACCAGCAGTAAAATTAAATTCTGAATTTAAATTTTTGGGTATGTCAAATAAAACAGAAACCGCATTAGCGGTTTCTTGTTTTATTTCTTTTATGGTTACTTTATGAAATGTTGCCATTAAATATGTTTTATACCAAATTATTTTCTACTAAATATTCGGCAATTTGAACTGTGTTTGTAGCTGCACCTTTACGCAAGTTATCTGCAACTATCCACAAATTTAATGTATTTTCTTGAGATTCGTCTCTTCTAATTCTACCAACAAACACTTCATCTTTATTATGTGCATTTACAGGCATAGGATAAACGTTGTTTGCTAAATCATCTTCAACAATAACACCTGGAGTATCGTTTAATATTTGACGAACTTCAGTTAAATCAAAATCATTTTTAAACTGAACATTTACAGCTTCAGAATGCCCACCAGCTGTAGGAATTCTAACCGCAGTTGCAGTTACAGAAAAAGAATCGTCACTTAAAATTTTCTTTGGTTCTTTAACCAATTTCATTTCTTCTTTAGTGTAACCGTTTTCTAAGAAAACATCGCAATGAGGTAAAGCATTTCTACCAATTTTATGAGGATACGCCATTTCGCCTTCTATTCCAGCTTCTTCATTATCTAGTTGCTGAACTGCTTTTACACCTGTTCCAGAAACTGATTGATAGGTAGAAATTACTACGCGTTTCATGTTATATTTAGAATGTAATGGTGCTAAAGCCATTACTAACTGAATTGTAGAGCAGTTAGGGTTTGCAATAATTTTATCATCGGCAGTTAAAACATCGCCATTAATTTCTGGCACGACCAATTTTTTAGTTGGATCCATTCTCCAAGCAGAAGAATTATCTATAACAGTTGTACCAGTTTTTGCAAATTTTGGTGCCCATTCTAAAGAAGTATCTCCACCAGCAGAAAATAAAGCTACATCTGGTTTCATTTTTACTGCATCTTCTAAGGTAACTACTGTGTAGTCGTTTCCTTTGTATGATAATTTTTTACCAGCAGATCTTGCAGATGCAACAGGTATTAATTCTGTTATCGGTAAATTACGTTCTTCTAAAACTTGTAACATTACTGTTCCAACCATTCCAGTTGCTCCAACTACAGCTATTTTCATCAGTATTTATATTTAATGATTTTTATTATGCTGCAAAGATGCTAAAAAAAAGGGTGAAATAAATTACATAAAGTCTTCTAAGTCAATCAAAGTTTAAAAATTTAGCAAATAAAATTCTAATGTTTAAAATTAAACTAGTTGATATAATTTTAAATAAAAAAGAAAAACCACCCAGTTTTTAAATACTGAATGGTTTAATTATAGTTAATTGTTTATTGTTATTAAGGTGTTGTATTTTGTTGAAATTTAATGTTTTATAGGTATGGTAAAATTCCGTAACTAGATTCTAGCATTCCAACAGCAAGCATTGCTATAATGCAAATTACAAGAATACTAAGAGGAATTACCCATTTATCTATAAAAGATAATGTTTTTGGTCTTTCTTTATCTCCAATTAATCCATTATTATCTAAAAACATAGCCAAAGCCCAGGCTAAAACAGGGTTTGTAACCATTGCTGTAAAAATACATATACCTGCTGCTTGTGAACAAGAACTTTTTTTAACCATTTGTATACCAGCTTCAATCATAGGAAGAAAAACCCCTACTAATAGCGCTATAGCCCTAACTGGTGGCCAAACAGCAATATCCATTGGGCTACCTAAAATTGCTACAGCTATTACCATTAAACCTAATAAAATTGCACCAGCAGGAATTGGTCTTTTGGCAATTGCAGCAGGAATCATGTATGTACCCCAAGAGGATGTAATATTACCTCCACCAACAGCTGTACCAACCATTTGTCTAATAGAACACATGGTCATGGTATCATCAACATCCATTAAAACTTTTTCAGATTTTTTTGGATAATTCATTTCCTGAAAAATTCTATGCCCTAAAAAATCAGGAGACCACATAGCAACAGCTAATATTGCAAATGGTAAAGAAGCAATAAAATGTTGAGAATTTGGTAGTCCAAGCATCCAACCTTCTTCAGTGCTACCCCACCAATAAGCAGGGTTTAAGTTTGGTAAACCGAATTCTGTAGTAAATTGTAAATCAAAACTAGCACCTCCTATTAAGGCAACAATTAATGCTGTAATTGCACAAGCAGGTATTGCTAGCCAGCGTTTTTCAACTCTAGCAAGATAACTATATAGAATAACAGTAATTGCTAAAATTATTAGTCCTAAGTATCCCATAGATCCAGCTTCAACAGAAGTAGACTCTAAACCCATACTCCAATTTTGAATGGTTTTTATTTGAACTAAAGCACCAGAAAAACCTAAGAATATTAACAAACCACCAGCTACACCTTTACTAGTTAGGTTTACTAAACGAGATCCTCCTTTAACAATACTAAGTATAAGTCCAAAAACACCTATTAAAATTGCTAAGGCTAATGGATGAGCACCTGCAAGTGCAATACTTGCAATTAAAGGAATCATAGGTCCATGATTACCTGCTAAGTTAGCTCTAGGATTAAAAAAACCTGATGCCAAAATAACAAATAAGAATGCTGGTATTATCATTTCTACTCTAGAAACTTCAATTGCAAATTCTTTACCAAGTGTAATGTGATCCCAAGCTTCAGTTAAACCTTCTGCCCACGCCATCATTACAGAAGAATACATTGCAATAATACCTAATGTTCCAGCAAAAGCTGGGACTAAATCTTCCCATTCAAATCTAAAATCTCTTCCAGGAAGGTTTAATTTATATCTTCGAGGTTTCATGATTTGTAATTCATGATCTAAATATTCTGATCTACTTTCAAATTCTGAAGCCGGTTTGTGATTTTCTTTATAAGTTTTCATGCTTTAACATTTTTCTGCTTTTTAATAATTTTTAGATTGCAGAATTTTAGACAAAGTGATTTAATTTATTTTTACTTTTTTAAAGTATGTGCTTAAAATTTTAGAAGCATTTTCTAGTTCTTCTTTTGTATTTTCTCTTGCATCTTTCAATTCATACTCCCAACCTAAAGCATCCCATTTATGGATACCTAATTTATGGTAAGGTTGTAACTCTATTTGTTCTATGGTTTTATAATCTTTGAAATAGTTTCCTAATTCGTGTAATAGTTCTGGTGTATTGGTAATTTCTGGAATTAAAACATAACGTAACCACATTTTTTTACCTGAAGATTCTCTATGTTTTGCAAAATTAAAGGTAGTTTCTTTGTTTCTCTTACCTGTAATTTTTTGAAAACCTTCTTCTCTCATGTGTTTGATATCTAGCATGACTAAATCTGCATAGTTATCTAATAATTTAATTGTTGGGTGATTTAACAAACGACCATTAGTATCTAAATTGGTGTGAATTCCTTCTTCTTTTAGTCTTTTAAAGAAAGGTATTAGGTTATGAGCTTGTAACAATGGTTCTCCTCCAGAAACAGTAACACCTCCTTTATCTCCAAAATAAGATTTCATTTTAATAGCTCTTTTTACTAAATCTTCTATGTGGTATTCTTTACCTCCATGTGTATCTATAGTATCTGGATTGTGGCAATATTGACATTTTAATTTACATCCTTGTAAAAAAATAACCAATCTAATTCCTGGTCCATCATGAGTACCAAAAGACTCTATGGAGTGTACGTTTAATATGTTTTCTTTAGTTTTAATAACAAATAAATTTTAATGAATAAAAAAAGGGATTCGAAAAATAAAATTAATACTTTATTAAAAAGTAGGCTCTAAAAAGAGTCAATTTTATTTTTGAATCCCTTATTAATACATAAAAAGGACTACATAGATTCGTGGAAAGAACGCGAAATAACTTCCATTTGTTGTTCTTTAGTTAATCTAATGAAGTTAACTGCATAACCAGAAACTCTTATAGTTAATTGAGGGTGATTTTCTGGATGCGCCATTGCATCTAATAAAGTTTCTTTGTCTAATACATTTACATTTAAATGTTGTGCACCATGCTCAAAGTATCCGTTTAAAGTTGCTACTAAGTTGTCTATTCTGTCTTCTTGAGTAGAACCTAAAGATTTAGGAACAATAGAGAAAGTATTAGAGATTCCATCTTGTGAATCTTTATAATCTATTTTTGCTACAGAGTTTAAAGAAGCAATTGCGCCATTTGTGTCACGCCCATGCATTGGGTTTGCACCAGGAGCAAAAGGTACACCTTTAGCTCTACCATCTGGAGTTGCACCTGTTTTTTTACCATATACAACGTTAGATGTAATTGTTAATACAGACATTGTTGGTTCTGCATCTTTATACACTTTTAATTTCTTTAATTCATTGTTAAAGTCTTCTACACCATCGTGAGCAAAAATATCTACTCTATCATCATCGTTTCCGTATTTAGGGAAATCTCCTTCAATTTTAAAATCTACAGTTAATCCTTCTTCGTTTCTAATAGGTTTAACTTTTGCATATTTAATTGCTGATAAAGAATCTGCTAAAATTGATAAACCAGCAATACCATAAGCAATGTTAATTTGTGGATTTGTATCAATTAAAGCCATTTGCGCTTTTTCGTAGTAATATTTATCATGCATGTAGTGAATAATATTCATTGCATCATTATAAACTTTTGCTACTTGTTTCATGGCAATTTTATAGTTAGCCATTACTTTATCAAAGTCTAAATATTCACTATCATCAGCTTCAATACCATCAACCATTTGAGTACCTGTGATTTCGCATTTACCACCGTTAACCGCTAATAATAATGTTTTAGCTAAGTTAGTTCTTGCGCCAAAAAATTGAATTTGTTTACCGATTTCTTGGTAAGAAACACAACAAGCAATTCCGTAATCATCAGAACCTCTTAAGTTTCTCATTAAATCATCATTTTCAAACTGAATAGATGAAGTATCAATAGAAACTTTTGCACAGAAATTTTTAAAATTTTGTGGTAATAATGGAGACCATAAAACTGTAATGTTTGGTTCTGGTGATGGACCTAAGTTGTATAATGTATGTAAGAAACGGTAAGCAGTTTTGGTAACTTTTGTTCTTCCATCATTTAACATACCACCAATTGCTTCAGTTACCCAGGTTGGATCTCCAGCAAAAATTTCATCATAAGCAGCCATACGTAAGTGACGTACCATTCTTAGTTTCATCACAAACTGATCAATGTATTCTTGTGCTTCTATTTCTGTTATTGTTCCGTTTTTTAAATCTCTTTCAATAAAAATATCTAAAAAAGTAGAAACATTACCTAAAGACATAGCAGCACCATCTTGTTCTTTTACAGCAGCTAAGTAAGCCATATAAGTCCATTGTACAGCTTCTTGAGCATTTTGAGCAGGTCTGTTTAATTCTAAGTTGTAATGGTTACCCATAACAATCATATCTTTTAAAGCTTTAATTTGTTCAGAAACTTCTTCTCTTAAACGAATAACAGCATCAGACATTGGTCCTTCAATATTTTCTAAATCTGCTTTTTTAACTTCAATTAATTTATCTATACCATATAAAGCAACACGTCTGTAATCACCAATAATTCTACCACGTGCATAATTGTCTGGTAAACCTGTTAAAAATCCTAAAGAACGAAATTTTCTAATTTCTGCATTGTAGGCATCAAAAACACCATCATTATGAGTTTTTACGTATTTAGAAAATAATTCGTTAATTTCTTCACTTGGTTTTAAACCATGTTCTTGTAAAGCTTTTTGAACAACTTTGTAACCACCAAAGGGTTTCATTGCTCTTTTTAATAAACCATCAGTTTGTAAACCAACAATTGTTTCATTTTCTTTATCTATATAACCAGCACCAAAGCTAGCAACTCCAGAAATAGTATCAGTATCAACAGAGTGTACACCATTATTCTGTCTTTCCTGTTTCATTCCTTCTTTACATACCTCCCAAAGTTTTTGAGTTTTTTCACTTGCTCCAACTAAAAATTCTGCATCTCCATAATAAGAAACTATATTTTTTACAACAAAATCTCTTACATTAATTGATGTGTTCCAAACTCCTTGTTTAAAGTTTTCACTTTGTGGTTTTTCTAAAATTAATTCTTCTAATTCCATTAGTTTATATATTTAAAGTTTTTATGTATTCTTTTTATGTACTACAAATTTATGGTAGAAGTAATTTTCAAAATATGATATTAGTTAGGTTTTTGAATTATTTAAGAAAACGTTGTAGTTGTTTTTTTGCTGATAATCAGTTAAGTAAAATACTTATTGTTAAAAATGAGAATCTCAAATAAATAACTACATTTGCAAAAAAATATTTGTTTAACTAAATTAGTATAGCATGCAACTGTACAATAAGTTAAGCGCAAAAGAACGCGCTGCATTAATAGATGAGGCAGGTAAAGACCGCCTTACAATTTCTTTTTATCAATATTATAAGATAGAAAACCCACAATTATTAAGAGATAAATTATTTTTAGAATGGAATGATTTAGATGTTTTAGGAAGAATTTATGTTTCTTTCGAAGGCATAAATGCTCAATTATCTGTTCCGTCAGAAAACTTTTACGCTTTAAAAGATCAATTAGATAGTATTTCTTTTTTAAAGGATATCCGTTTAAATGTGGCTGTTGAACAAGATAACAAGTCTTTTTTAAAGTTAAAAGTAAAAGTTAGAAATAAAATTGTTGCAGATGGTTTAAATGATGAAACTTTTGATGTTACCAACAAAGGTGTACACTTAAATGCCAAAGAATTTAATGAAATGTTGGCAAATCCAGATACGGTTTGTGTAGATATGCGTAATCATTATGAAAGTGAAATTGGTCATTTTGATGGTGCTGTAACTCCAGATGTAGATACCTTTAGAGATTCTTTAGATATTATTGAAGAAGATTTAAAAGACAACAAAGAAGATAAAAATTTACTGATGTATTGTACTGGCGGAATTCGTTGTGAAAAAGCATCTGCTTATTACAAACACAAAGGATTTAAAAATGTTTTTCAACTTGAAGGCGGAATTATAGAATACACACGTCAAGTAAAATCAGAAGGAATAGAAAATAAATTTGTAGGTAAAAATTTCGTATTCGATCACAGAAGAGCAGAACGTATTACAAACGATGTAGTTTCTAATTGTCATCAATGTGGAAAAGCTTGCGATACACACACAAACTGTGCAAATGAAGCTTGTCATTTATTGTTTATTCAATGTGATGAATGTTCAGAAAAGATGGAAAACACCTGTTCTACAGACTGCCAAGAAATTATAAAACTTTCTTACGAAGAGCAAAAAGAGTTAAGAAAAGGTAAAGGGAACAGTAATAAAATCTTTAAAAAAGGACGTTCTGAAGTTCTAAAATTCAAAAAATAAGAGCATGCAAAAAATCGAATTAATGGCGCCAGCTGGTAATTTTGAATCTCTGCAAGCTGCGCTAGATAATGGTTGTGACTCTATTTATTTTGGAGTAGAGCAACTAAATATGAGAGCAAGAGCATCTATCAATTTTACTTTAGATGATTTAGAGGAAATTGAACAAAGATGTTCAGAGAAAAATGTGAGAACGTATCTTACATTAAATACTATTGTTTATGATCATGATTTATCAATTGTAAAAACATTGATAAAAAGAGCAAAAGAAGCAAATATTACTGCTGTAATTGCTATGGATCAAGCAGTAATTTCGATGGCAAGAGAATTTCAAATGGAGGTTCATATTTCAACACAAATCAATATTACAAATATAGAAACGGTTAAGTTTTATGCACTATTTGCTGATACAATTGTGTTGAGTAGAGAGTTGAGTTTGCGTCAAGTAAAAAAGATTACAGAAGCGATTGAAAAGAACGAAATAAAAGGGCCTTCTGGAAGATTGGTTGAGGTTGAAATTTTTGGTCATGGAGCTTTATGTATGGCAGTTTCTGGTAAATGTTATATGAGTTTACATGCTCATAATTCATCAGCAAATAGAGGTGCATGCAAGCAAAATTGTAGAAAAAAATATACAGTTATCGATCAAGAAACTGGTTTTGAAATGGAGTTAGATAATGAATATATTATGTCTCCAAAAGATTTATGCACCATCGATTTTTTAGATCAAGTTGCAGATGCAGGAATCAAAGTTTTAAAAATTGAAGGTAGAGGTAGAGCACCAGAATACGTTGCAAAAGTAATTAAATGTTACAGAGATGCAATTGATAGTTTGGCAAACGGAACGTACGATAAAGAAAAAGTAATTTCTTGGATGCAAGAATTAGAAAAAGTCTACAATCGTGGTTTTTGGAATGGCTATTATTTAGGTCAAAAATTAGGAGAATGGAGTAAAGAATCTGGTTCTCATGCAACACAAAAGAAAGTGTATTTGGGTAAAGGAGAACATTATTTTGACAAAGCTAAAATTGGTCAGTTTAAAATTGATGCTTACGATGTCAATGTTGGTGATACAATTCTAATTACAGGCCCAACAACAGGAGCTCAAGAAATGGATTTGAAGCAAATGTTTGTTAATGACAAACCTTCAGAAAAAGCAACAAAAGGTGACGAAGTTACAATGAAGTTAGACTTCAAAATTAGAAGATCTGATAAGTTGTATAAAATTGTAAAAACGGAATTTTCAGAAAATTAATGGTTGTAATTACGTTACAAAGAAATAAATGTATTGGCTGTAATTATTGTGTAGAGTTGGCGCCAAATCAGTTTCAAATGTCTAAAAAAGACGGAAAATCTGTGCTACTTTATTCTACAGAAAAGAAAGGTTTTTTTACCATAAAATCGTTTGATGAATCTATTTACGATTGCTCTGTAGAAGCAAAAAAAGCCTGTCCTGTAAATATTATTGCAGTGAAACAGGTATAGTTTTTTACGAATTCTAATTGAATAATTACAAATTCTAAATAGCTTAAATATGAACTGATTATTTAAGCTATTTTTGAAGTAAAATCTAAATAAATGTAGTTCTAAGAACTTTAATTTTGATGTTTTTTCATTCTACGAGAATGCTTATATTTACAGATTAGAGAAGATTAGGTTTCTTTTTTGTAGAATCCTGATAATCAATTTATGAATCATACGTTTTTTATTTTTTAGAGTTTGTTTTTAACAAGCCAAATCATAAAAACTATATAATATATACTTACATGGCATGTGGAAGTTGTGGTACAACAGAAAACGGAGTACCAAAAGGTTGTAAGAGTAATGGAAATTGTGGCACAGGAACCTGTGGTAGTGGTAGTAATAAACTCGCGGTTTTTGATTGGTTGTCTAATATGACATTACCTTCTGGTCAAGAAAAATTTAATATTTTCGAAGTCCGTTTTAAAAACGGAAGAAAGCATTTTTATAAAAACCCTGATAATTTACCTGTAACAATGGGAGATATTGTTGCTGTTGAAGGAAATCCGGGGCATGATATTGGAACTGTTTCTTTATCTGGAGAGTTGGTGAAAGTGCAAATGAAGAAAAGAAAAATTACTGCAGATCATGAAGATGTAAAGAAAATTTATAGAAAAGCAAGTCAAAGAGATATAGATATTTGGCAACAATCTAGAGCTAAAGAAGAAGAAACCCAAAGAAGAGGAAGAGAAATCTTAGGTCGTTTAGGTTTGCAAATGAAATTATCTGATGTAGAATATCAAGGTGATGGAAATAAAGCTACTTTTTATTACACTGCTGATGCACGTGTAGATTTTAGACAATTAATTAGAGATTTGGCAAGTGCTTTTTCTATTCGTGTAGAAATGAAACAAGTAGGAGCCAGACAAGAAGCTGCACGTTTAGGAGGAGTAGGTTCTTGTGGTAGAGAATTATGTTGTTCTACTTGGTTAACAGATTTTAGAAAAGTAACAACTTCTGCTGCTCGTTATCAGCAATTATCTTTAAATCCGTTAAAATTAGCGGGGCAATGTGGTAAACTAAAATGTTGTTTAAACTTTGAATTAGATACCTATTTAGATGCTTTAAAATCTTTTCCAAAACAAGATGTTGTTTTAAAAACAGAAAAAGGTGATGCTGTTTTTGTAAAAATGGATATTTTTAAAAATCACCTTTGGTATACTTATAAAGAAGAACGTTTTAAATGGTTTAGATTAACATTAGAACAGGTTTTAGAAATTATTGACTTGAATAAAAATAATGAAAAATCTATTTCGTTAGAAGAATATGAAGCAGATGTTGTTATTCCAGAAAAAGTAGATTTCGAAGATGCTGTTGGGCAAGATAGCTTAACACGATTTGATGCTCCTAAAACAAGTAAACGTAAAAGAAATAACAGAAATAAGAATAGAAAAAAAGCTACTGGATCAGCTGTTGCTAATAATCAAAAACCAAATTTAAAGCAGAAGCCAAAGCAGAATTCTAATCAAAGAAGGAAACCACAGGCAAAAAAACAGTCTAATAATTCCCCTAATCAAAAGTCTAAAGTTAAACAAAAACCTCAACAAAAACCAAAAGTTCAGACTAAGCAGAAACCTAAATCACAAGGGCAAAACCAAGGAAATGCTAATCAGCCAAAGGGTGAAGAGAAAAAGATAAATAAACCAAGAAGAAATAATAGAAATCGTAAAAATAATAATCCAAAAAATGACAACAATTCTGAAAAAAAATAGTTTTTTAATTATTTTATTTTCTCTTTTCTTAATACTTTCTTGTAATGATAAAATTGATTTTAACGCATATAAATCAATAGATAATAAAGGATGGAAAGCAAATGAAAAAATATTGTTTGAGTTTGATGTAAAAGATACCCTTTCTCCTAAAAATCTGTTTATTAACATTAGAAATAATAACTATTACCAGTATAGTAATTTATACATCATTACAGAATTAATTTTTCCAAATGAAACAAAAGTTATAGATACTTTGCAGTATGAAATGGCTGATGAAACAGGTAAGTTTTTAGGTACTGGTTTTCCAGAAATTAAAGAAAATAAATTATTTTATAAAGAAAAAAAGACGTTTCCAAATTCAGGAAAATACATGTTTAATGTGCGTCATGCAATGAGAAAAAATGGAGATGTAAAACCAATAGAATTTTTAAAAGGTATTCAAGAAGTTGGTTTTAGTATCGAAAAAATAAAATAAAATGGCAACAAAAAAAGTAACAGGTTTTAAAAAATATATCAAATGGTTTTGGGGAATCGTTCTAGGAGGATTTTCTACACTGATATTAATATTTTTATTTGCTTCATGGGGTTTTTTAGGAGTTTTACCTACGTTTGAAGAATTAGAAAACCCAGAAAATAACTTAGCAACAGAAGTTATTTCTGCAGATGGAAAAACTTTAGGGAAATATGCAAAAGAAAATAGAACTCCTATAAAATATAAAGATTTACCACAAAATATAGTTAATGCATTAGTAGCAACAGAAGACGAACGTTTTTACGAACATTCTGGCATCGATTTTTATAGTACTGCAAGAGCAGTTTTAAAACCAGGAAGTGGTGGTGCAAGTACAATTACCCAGCAATTAGCAAAAATGTTATTTACAGGTAGAGCATCTAGAAATATTTTTTTAAGATTAGGTCAGAAAGTAAAAGAATGGGTAGTTGCTACTAAATTAGAAAGACAGTATACCAAAAATGAAATTTTAACAATGTATTTAAATAAGTACGATTTTTTAAATCAAGCAGTTGGTATTCGTTCTGCGGCACGTATTTATTTTGGTAAAGAACCTAAAGATTTAGATGTAGAAGAATCTGCAATGTTGGTTGGGATGTTAAAAAATTCTTCATTATACAACCCTTTACGTAGAGCAAAAAGAGTACAACAACGTAGAAATGTAGTTTTAAAACAAATGAATAGAAGTGAATTTATTACACTTCAAGAAAAAGATTCTTTACAAAAATTAGATCTTGGTTTAGACATTCATAAAGAAGGACATAGTGATGGTTCTGCAACTTATTTTAGAACACATTTACAAAAAGTTCTTAGAAAGTGGGTAAAAGAAAATCCAAAACCAAATGGAGAACAATATAATATTTTTAGAGATGGTTTAAAGATTTATGTAACTATAGATTCACGTATGCAAAAGTATGCAGAAGAAGCCATACAAGAACATATGTCTAATTTACAATCGTACTTTTTTAAAGAACAAAAAAGAAATAAAACGGCCCCTTTTTATGATTTAGAAAGAGCAGATATTAAAAAAATATTAGAAAGAGCTAAGAAAAACTCTGAAAGATATAAACGCTTAAAAAATCTTGGAAAATCTACAAAATATATAGACAAGGTTTTCAACACAAAAACAAAAATGAGTGTGTTTTCTTGGCAAGGAAATAAAGACACAATTATGTCTCCAAACGATTCTATAAGGTATTATAAGTACTTTTTGAGATCTGGATTATTGTCTATAGAACCTCAATCTGGTCATATCAAAGCTTGGGTTGGTGGTATAGATAATAAACATTTTAAATATGATGCAGTAGCACAACAAAAAAGACAAGTAGGTTCTACTTTTAAACCTTTTGTTTATGCAACTGCAATTAATCAATTAAAATTATCTCCTTGTGATGAGTTTCCAAACATCCCATATACTATACCTAAAGGAAAATATGGAATCCCAGAAGAATGGACCCCTAAAAACTCTGATGATAAATATGGTGGAATGTTATCATTAAAAGACGGTTTAGCAGGTTCTGTAAATACAATGTCTGCTAGATTGGTAGATATGGTTTCTCCAGAAAATGTTACACGTTTAGCAAAATCTGCAGGTATTGAGAGTAAAATTCAAGCAAATCCATCAATTGCTCTTGGAGCTGTAGATTTATCATTAATAGAAATGGTTGGTGCTTACGCTACTTTTGCTAATAAAGGTTTACGTGTTGAGCCTATGATTTTAACAAGAATAGAAGACAAAAACGGAACTGTTTTACAAGAATTTGTACCAAAAACAAAAGAAGTTTTAAGTGAAGAGTCTGCATATGTTGTATTAGATTTATTAAAAGGAGTTACGCTTTCTGGTTCTGGAGTTCGTTTACGTTTACCGTGGGCAAAACCTAAATACGTTACTGGGCATCCTTATAAATTTACAAATCCAATTGCTGGAAAAACAGGAACAACTCAAAATCAATCTGATGGTTGGTTTATGGGAATTGTACCAAATTTAGCAACAGGAGTTTGGACTGGTGGAGAAGATAGAGCAACCCATTTTGCAGGTATTACAAAAGGACAAGGAGCAACAATGTCTTTACCTTCTTGGGCTTTATATATGCAAAAATGTTATGCAGATAAAACACTTAATATTAGTTTAGAAGATTTTGAAAAACCAGAAAATTTATCAATAAATATAGATTGTGTAGATACATCAGAAAAAAAGGATGATGAAAAAATAGAAGTTACTCCAGAAGAAGATACAGACTTTTAAACCGAAAAACATAAATATGGGTTGGCGTCCAACAGAAGAAATTATTAATAATTCTAACATTGGTAAAATGATGCATAAGCATTCTTTTACCAATTTTAATGATTTTTGGAAATGGACTGTTACTAATAAAACTGAATTTTGGGCAGAAACTATTCAGGATTTAAATATTATTCAAAGTGAAAAATATTATCAAATTTTGAATATTGAAAACGGTGTAGAAAATGCAAAGTGGCTTGTTGGCGCAAAACTAAATATAGTTGATTCTTGTTTTCAAAATGATGAGAATGCAATTGCAATCGTTTTTAAAAAAACGAATGAAGAAATTCAGAGAATAACTCAACAAGAATTATTAAACTTAGTAAATAGAATAGCCAATAGTTTTTGTGATTTTAATGTAAAAAAAGGAGATACAATTGCTGTAGATTTACCAATGACGCTAGAGGCTGTAGCAATTTATTTGGCAGCAATTAAAGCAGGAGTTAAAGTAGCTACAATAGTAGATAGTTTTTCAGCAAAAGAAATTGCAGTTAGATTTAAAATTACAAAACCGAAGTTGGTTTTTACTCAAGATGTTATAAAAAGAGGAGACAAAAGAATTCCTCTTTATACTAAAGTTTTAGAAGCAAATCCAGAGAGAATAATTGTTATTACTATTGATGAGACTAAGATTCCTTTAAAAGAAGGAGATCTTTTTTGGGATGATTTTCTATCAAAAAACAACAATTTTGAATCTGTAAAACAATCGCCACAAGAAATTGCCACCATTTTGTTTTCTTCAGGAACAACAGGAGAACCAAAAGCAATTCCTTGGAATCATACAACTCCAATAAAAGCTGCTTCAGATGGGTATTATCATCATAATATTCAGCAAAATGATGTGGTTTGTTGGCCAACAAATTTAGGTTGGATGATGGGACCTTGGCTCGTATTTGCGTCCTTAATTAATAAAGCTACAATTGCATTGTATTATGATTCGCCTATAACTGCTGGTTTTGGAGAATTTATTCAAAATGCAAAGGTTTCTATGTTAGGTATTGTACCAAGTATTGTAAAACAGTGGAAAAATAACAAGAATATGGAGTCATTTAATTGGAATTCAATTAAATGTTTTAGCTCTACAGGCGAAGTTTCTAATCCAACAGAAATGGAATATTTAATGCAGTTAGCCAATAACAAGCCAGTAATTGAATATTGTGGAGGAACAGAAATTGGTGGAGGTTATATTACAAGTACACTTGTGCAAGAAAATATAGCAAGTACATTTTCTACAAAAGCTTTAGGAGGGGATTTTGTAATGTTAGATGAAAACTGTAAAGAATCTAACAAAGGAGAAGTTTTTATGATTCCTCCAATAATGGGATTATCTACAGAACTACTAAACAAAGATCATCATAAAGTATATTACAAAAATACTCCAGATTTTAAAGTTCAATTAAGACGTCATGGAGATGAAGTTATTCAACTTAAAAATGGACATTATAAAGTTTTAGGTCGCGTTGATGACGCTATGAATTTAGGTGGAATAAAAGTAAGTGCAATACAAATTGAAGAAATAGTACAACAACTTTCTTTTGTGAAAGAATGTGCAGCAATTGCTGTTTCTCCCGAAGATGGAGGGCCTAGTAAATTAGTCGTTTTTTATGTTGAAAATGATCTAAAAATTAAAGAATTAGAAAGATTACAACAAGCAAAACAAATAATAAGAAAAGAGTTAAACCCTTTATTTAAAGTTTCGGAATTAGTAAAGATTGCTATTTTACCAAGAACAGCATCAAACAAAATAATGAGACGTAAATTAAGAGACATATATAGTACATGAAAATAATATCATACAATGTAAACGGAATTAGAGCTGCATTAAAAAAAGGATTTTTAGAATGGTTAGAAGCTGCAAATCCAGATGTAATTTGCATACAAGAAACTAAAGCACATAAAGAACAATTAGATTTGTCTTTGTTTGAAAATGCAGGTTATCCTCACCATTATTGGTTTTCTGCACAGAAAAAAGGGTATTCTTCTGTAGCTGTTTTTTGTAAAGAAAAACCTAATCATATAGAATATGGAACAGGAATAGAAACAATGGATTTTGAAGGTAGAAATCTTCGTGTAGATTTTGATGAGGTTTCTGTAATGAGTATGTATTTACCTTCTGGAACAAATTCTGAAAGATTGAATTTTAAGTTCAAGTATATGGATGAAATTCTAGAATATGCTTCAGAATTAAGAAAAACAATACCAAATTTAGTAATCTGTGGAGATTATAATATTTGTCATGAAGCTATAGATATTCATAATCCAAAAATGAAAGGAGTTTCTGGATTTTTACCAGAAGAAAGAGAATGGTTAACTAAATTTGTAGATAGTGGTTTTACAGATAGTTTCCGTTTTTTAAATCCAGAAAGACAAGAATATTCTTGGTGGAGTTACAGAGCAAATTCTAGAGCCAATAATAAAGGTTGGCGTTTAGATTATGCAATGGTTTCTGAGCCATTAAAAGAAAAAATTTCTAGAGCTTATATTTTGCCAGAAGCAAAACACTCAGATCATTGCCCAATTGTAGTAGAGTTAGATATTTAAGATAAATGATGAATAAAATTAAACTTACTCTTATATTTTTTCTGTTGATTTCTTTAGAGTCTTTTGCCCATTCTGAAGTAAAACAATCTATTTATAAAAATGGAATTGGAATGGGAAGTGTAATTTCGATAGTGATTTCTTGGAGTAAAAATAAATCAGTTCTATACGCAATTCTTCACGGGATTTTAAGTTGGCTTTATGTGATTTATTACCTTATTAATCGTGAAGACAAAGAAAAGAATTATTAAAAATGAAGAAACTAATTATATTCCTTCTATTAACTAGTACTGTTTTTTCTCAACAGAAAAAAGACAGCATTTTTAATGTAGAAAAAGATACTTTATTTATAGCCAAAGATTCTGTTATAAAGCCTTTTAAAGAATTGTTTTTTTCTGATGATGATTTAAATACAATTGATAGTTTATTAGTTGAACAAAAATTTAACTCTTCTTTGGTAGACTCTTTAAGCTATGTAATAAATGATAAAGATATTATTGGTAATGTTAAAATTGCTGTAACTACAGATTTGTTAAAAGTTCGTTTATCTAATTTAAACGATAATACACCTTTTAATTTAGCATATAATCCGTCTTTAGAGAAGGTTATTAATAGTTACTTATTGTACCGCAAAAAGTATTATCCTGCTTTAATGGCAAAAGCAAAATATTACTTTCCTATGTTTGAGCAATATTTAGATCAGTATGATATTCCTTTAGAAATGAAATATTTAGCAATTGTAGAATCTGCTTTAAGACCAAAGATAAAATCTAGAGTTGGTGCAACAGGTTTGTGGCAATTTATGTATGGAACAGGGAAACAGTTCGATTTAAAAGTGAGTTCTTATGTAGATGAGCGTCAAGACCCTGTAAAAGCAACCATTGCAGCATGTAAATATTTAAGTCAATTATTTACCATTTTTGGAGATTGGGATTTGGCTTTAGCAGCTTATAATTCTGGACCAGGAAATGTAAGAAAAGCCATAAAACGTTCTGGAGGATATAAAAATTATTGGAATATTAGACCTTATTTACCAAGAGAAACAGCTGGTTATGTCCCTGCATTTTATGCTACCATGTATATTTTTGAATATGCAAATGAACATAATATTTATGCTGAAATTCCAAGGTTTTTTAATTTTCAAACAGATACAATTCAAGTAAAAAGAGCCATTAGTTTCGATCAAATTTCAGAAAAAATAGATGTAGAAGAAGAAGTTTTAACGCACTTAAACCCTTCTTATAAATTAGATATTATTCCTTTTGTAAAAGATAGAAATTACGCTGTAAGATTGCCAAGTAACAAAATTGTTTCTTTTTTAGATAAAGAAAAAGAAATTTATGCTTTGGCAGATGCAGATGATGCACAAAGAGAAAAACCGCTTCCAAAATATTTCGAAATGGACAAGCGTATCCGTTATTATGTTAAAAACGGAGATTTTTTAGGAAAAATAGCAAATAAATTTGGTGTTAGAGTAAGCGATTTAAAACGTTGGAATAGTTTAAAAACGAGTCGCTTAAAAATAGGACAAAGATTATATGTTTACCCTAAAAAGCTTGCATTTTCTATAGATAAACCAACTAAAAAGAAAGAACTAAAAACAACAATAAAAGGAAACTATAAAATCTATACTGTAAAGAAAGGAGACTCTCTTTGGAGCATTTCACAAAAATTTAAAAATGTTTCTGTTGATAATATTAAAAAATGGAACAATATTTGGAGTGCTAAAGGTTTAAAGCCCGGAACTAAACTTAAAATATTTAAAAGCTAAAATCATGAAAAAATTATTAAGCCTTTTTACAATTGCAATGTTGTTAACTTCATGTGGAGGTAAAGATAAAATTGTTTTACGAAAATCAATTGGTAAAGTAAATAAGGTAATGGTTGTTACCAAATCTAGTGATTGGAATGGAGAAATTGGTAAAACAATAAGAAATTCTTTTGGAGAATTAATGGTAGGCTTACCACAACCAGAATCACTTTTATCTGTATCTCAAGTTCCGCCAAATGGATTTGGAACAATGATGAAAGTTAGTAGAAATATTTTGGTAATTGGTAATGGAGATAAAGAAGAGTATTTTGTAAGACACAATGTTTATGCAGAACCTCAAACTATTGTTTATGTATATGCAAAAGATGATGCAGGTGTTGTAAAAATGTTTAACAAACACCAAAAAGAAATTATTAAAGAATTTAAAAATTCTGATGTAAAAATGGTTCTTAATTTGTTTAAGACCAAAAAAATAGATGAAACTCAATTTAAAACGCTTCAAAATTTAGGTATTTCATTAACAATTCCTAATAAATTTAATACAGTAGACGATACAGGAGAGTTCTTGTGGTTACGTAATCACTTATCAAGTGGAATTGCAAAAACCGGCAGCAATAATATTTTAGTGTATTCAGTTCCGTTAGAAGACGGAACTAAAGTGTCAGATAGTATTGTAGCTGTAAGAAATAAAATAGGTAAAAAATACATACCTGGTTCTCAAGAAGGTATGTATATGATTACAGAAGAAGCGTATACACCTTTTACTTTTGATGCAACTATAGATGGCAAAAAAGCTTATGAAACACGTGGTAAATGGGAAGTAAAAAACGATTTTATGGCAGGTCCATTTTTAAATTATACAGTCATAGATAAAAAGAATAATAGACTCGTAATTTTTGAAGGATTTACATATGCACCATCAGTAAATAAAAGAGCATTTTTGTTTGAATTAGAAGCAATAGCTAAGTCTATGAAGATTAATTAAAAAATTTTAAAACTAAATGTTAAAAACCGAAAGTAATTGCTTTCGGTTTTTTTATGAATTTGATTTTCAGTTTCTTATGTTTGGTAATCAACCAAAATCCCTTTTTTATGTTTTAAAAATAGGTTTAGTAACCTATTTTTGCTCTAACTCTTTTTAAAACAACATTAGCTACATCAGATGCTTTTAAAGCCCCAATTTCTAAAGCAGCATCAATTTCATGTTTATTTTTCATAAAATGATTATACCTTTCTCTTATTGTTGCAAACTGTTCAATAATCAACTCATATAATGCTTGTTTTGCATGACCATAACCATAGTTTCCTCCTTCATAATTTGCTCTCATTTTTGCAATTTGAGCTTCTGAAGCTAGTAATTTATATAAAGCAAAAACATTATCAGAATCTGGGTTTTTAGGTTCTTCTAAACCTTTACTATCCGTTTTAATACTCATTATTTGTTTTCTCAACTTTTTATCTGCTAAGAAAATATTAATAATATTATTTCTAGATTTACTCATCTTTTCTCCATCAGTACCAGGTACTAATTTTGTGTGTTCTTGAATTTTAGCTTTTGGTGGTACTAAAGTTTCACCAACAATATTGTTAAATCTATTGGCAACATCACGTGTCATTTCTAAATGTTGTAATTGATCTTTACCAACAGGTACAACTTCTGCATCATATAATAATATATCTGCAGCCATTAGCATTGGGTATGTAAATAAACCTGTATTTACATCACCTAATCTGTCTGCTTTATCTTTAAAACTATGCGCTAATGTTAGTCTTTGGTATGGAAAAAAACAGCTTAAATACCAAGTTAACTCAGTAGTTTGAGGTACATCACTCTGTCTGTAAAAAACGGTTTTACTAATATCTAAACCACAAGCTAACCAAGTAGCTGCAGTACTATAGGTATTTTCTCTTAATTCACTTCCGTCTTTAATTTGAGTTAAAGAATGCATATCTGCAATAAAAAGAAAAGCTTCGTTTTCTGGGTTATTTGCCATTTCTATGGCAGGTAAAATGGCTCCTAATAAATTTCCTAAATGTGGTGTTCCTGTACTTTGAACACCTGTTAAAATTCTTGACATTAATTCGTTTTTATCTTTTTTAAAAAAGAATGAGTTACTTGTTTCCTCTAAGCTCGCAAAAATAAGGTTTTATAGGCTAAAAAAGAACAACAAAAAGATTATTACTACATTTACCCAATAAGTAGAATTTAGTGACTTCACTTTATTCTTTTTTTTAAAGTAGATAATTAAAATTCTATATAAACGTTTATAATTATTGTGAAGTATATTAAAATTCCTTTTCTTTTAATTTGGCGATTATGGTTCTACATTTTAATGTTTGCAACCATTATTATAATGTCTCCATTATTATTGATTTTTACTTTAAAAGAAGCGTATTATCATTTATTATGGAAACTGGTTAGAATTTGGTCTAGAGTTCTAATTTATGGAATGGGTTTTGGATTGAAATTTCAGTTAGATGAAAAAATAGAACCCAATAAAAGTTATATGTTTTGTCCAAATCATGCTTCTTTTATGGATCCATTTATATTGATTATTTCTAGTAAAAATCCTATTGTTTTTGTTGGTAAGAAAGAGTTAGCAAAAATTCCTGTTTTTGGTTTTTTCTATAAGAGAGTTGTTATAATGGTTGATAGGAGCAATCCAGAAAGTAGAAAAAGAGTTTTTGAAATGGCTAAAAAGAGATTGCAAAATGGAGTTAGTATGGCTATTTTTCCTGAAGGATTAGTCCCTGCAGAAGATGTTGTTTTAGCACCGTTTAAAAAAGGAGCTTTTAGTTTAGCAATAGAATTTAACGTGCCAATTGTACCACAAGTTTATTATGATTGTAAGCGTTTGTTTTCTTGGAATTTTTTTAAAGGAGGTTTTGGTGTTTTTAGAGTGAGACAACATCAATTTATTTCTACAGATAGATTAACTTTAAAAGATGTAGACCAATTAAAAGAAGAAACTTTTAATATTATATACAGAGACTTAGTTAACGACAAAAAATATATGAAAGACACCAATAGAAAAATATGAAAGAGCAATTAAACACAACGTATTCTAACTCTGAAGAAAAACTTAATATTTGGTCACATGGTTTAGGTTTGGTTGCCGCTGTTTTTGTATTTCCTTTTTTGGTTATAAAGGCATTTACATTCTCAACCTTTTGGGATATTTCTGGTTTTATTATTTACGGTTTAAGTTTAATTATTCTTTATGCAGCGTCAACATTTTACCATGCTGCAAAAAATCCTACAAAAAGAAGAAAATTAAATATTTTTGATCATGCTGCTATTTATGTATTAATAGCTGGTAGTTACACGCCTTTTTGTTTAGTTGGTTTAGATTCTAAATTGGGTTGGTATATGTTTATAGCAGTTTGGGTTTTTGCCTTAACAGGTGTAATTTTAAAACTTTTTTTTACAGGTAAGTTTGATAAAATTTCTACAGTAATGTATCTTTTAATGGGATGGCAAGTTGTTTTTTTTATCAAACCCTTAATAACTGAGTTGACTAGTTATAGTTTAAATTTATTATTTGCAGGTGGTTTTTTTTATACAATAGGAGCTATTTTGTATTCAATAAAAAAGATGCCTTACAATCATGCTATTTTTCATTTTTTTGTGCTATTAGGTAGCATTAGCCATTTTTTAGCCATTTATAGTCTGTAAGTTTTTAACTAGTACAAATACCTCATTACTAATAAATTTAAACTAAAATTTGACAATAACATAAAAAAAAATTACTTTTGCGAAGCTTGATAAATTTAAACTTGTTAAGTTTTATAAATCTTATTTAGGGGGTAGGATTATTAAATTTCCTCGAACTTTTGTTCGAGGTTTTTTATTTCCAATTTTTAAATGGGTTTTTACTTATACTAGAGTTGTAATATTTAACATTACCTGTAACCTCTTTACCTAACCAATTAGGTCTTAAAAACGCTTCATTTTCAGAAGATAATTCTACTTCTGCAATAACTAAATTTTGGTTATCTCCAAAAAACTCATCAACCTCAAAAGTATGTTTATTTACAGTAATTAGGTGTCTTTTTTTTTCAATTATAGAAGGTTCACAGAGTAAAAATAAACTTTCAGCTTCTTCTTTTTTTATTTCTTTTTCCCATTCAAACCTAGTTGTACCAGTAGCATTAGATTTTCCTTTAATAGTAATAAATGCTTTTTCATCTGCAATTCTTATTCTAACAGTTCTATTTTTATCAGAATTTAAATAACCCTGTTTTATATATTTTTTAGAAGAACTATCTTTTTTGTAATCTTCATTTTTTACTAAAAATTTTCTTTCAATTTCTAAGCTCATAAAATCTTTTGATTTTTGTACTAATGTAAGGTGTTTTATCGTTATTGTAACAATAAATAAATATCTTTGATAATCAAATAAAAATAATGAAAAAACTTTTTTCTATATACCTTTTATTCTTTTCATTACTATTTTCTGCACAAACTGATTATAGTAATTCTTGGGAAGATTTTTATTCTTATAACAAAGTAAAAGATTTTGTAAAAGTAAATGACGTTATTTATGCTTTAGCTGATAATGCCGTTTTTACTTATGATATTATCTCTAAAGAGATAAGTAAATTATCATCTGTACAAGGATTATCTGGAGAAACTACAACATCTATTCATTACAGTTCTAGCTATAAAAGATTAGTTATTGGTTACCAAAACGGTTTGATAGAAGTTGTAGATGATAATGGTATAATTACTATTTCATCAGACATTGTAAGTTTTACCCAATCAGGAGAAAAAAGTATAAATCACATTAAAGAAAGTAACAATAATCTTTATTTATCAACACCATTTGGAATTGTAGTATATGACATAGAAAATTTAGAATTTGGAGATACTTTTTTTATAGGAAACAATTCTAGTTCAATAGAAGTTAATCAAACAGAAGTCTTTAATGGACAAATTTATGCAGCTACTGAACAAGGAATTTTTTCTGCCGATATTTCGAGTAATTTATTAATAGACTTTAATAATTGGGAAGAACAGTTTTCTGGAAGAAATTTTACCGAAATAACACTATTTGATAATCAATTATATTGTACAGAAGGTACTGTTTTATATAGTTTTGATGGCATTACGTTAAATTCAGTCAGAAACTTTTCTCAACAAATTTTGGCAATTAAACCATCTGTTTCTAATATATCTGTTACGTTAAATACATCTGCAATAGTTTTAGATTCTTCAATGAATCAGGTGTTACAACTTTCTCCAAATTCAGATTTTAATTTCACATTAAATAATGCTTATTTTGAAAATAATACAGTTTTTTTGGCAAGTAATGAATTCGGAATTTTAAATACAACAACAAATCAATTTACCAGTTATATAGAGATTCATCCAGAAGGACCACTTTCTAATGATGTTTTTTCTTTAGCATCAAATAATAATAATGTTTGGGTAGTTTATGGTGGTTATGATGATACTTATACACCCATCAATAATAAAAAAGGATTTAGTCATTATAATGGAGAAAATTGGATTAATACAAAATTTGATCTTAATTTCCCAGTTACAGATTTAATTCATATTTCTATAGATCCTAATGCCGAAAATAGAGTTTATATTAGTTCTTTTGGAGGAACAACAAATGTAAACAGTGTGTCTACAGGAGGAATATTAGTGGTAGAAGATGATGAAATAAAAAATTTTTACAACCATACAAACAGTCCTTTAGAAGATATAGAAGCTACAGACCCTAATTATGTAACAATAAGAGTAGGAGGAACAGCTTTTGATTCTTTTGGTAATTTGTGGGTAGCAAATATTGGTTTAGGAGAAGAATTAAAAAAACTATCAACTTCAGAACAATGGTCTAGTGTGGATATGAGATCTGTAGAAACAAGTCCTGCATTTGGTTTAAATGATCCTTTTGTGGATAAGAACAATACAATTTGGTATGGATCTAGGGGTAATGGAGTATATGCCTATAATGAAAATGGAGATAGAAAAAAAGCTCTAATAGCAACACCTAATTTAGGGAATTTACCAGATTTAAATGTAAGAACTGTTGCTGTAGACGCAAGTAATAGAGTTTGGTTAGGTACAAAATCTGGTTTAGTAGTCTATGCTAATGCATCTGGTGTTTTTGATGATACTACGCCAAATGCTAGTAATGTAGTTATTAATGGAAATGAAGACGGATTTGGAGAACGACTTTTAGGTGATCAAACAGTAAATTCTATTGTGGTAGATGGTGCAGAAAATAAATGGTTTGGTACAGATAACGGAGGTGTAATTTATACAAATCCTAATGGGCAAACAACTTTGGCTAATTTTAGCATGCAAAACTCTCCTTTACCTTCTAATAAAATTGTAAAAATTGCTGTAGATAAAAGTACTGGTAAAGTTTATTTTGCAACCAATAAAGGAATTGTAGCTTACAATAGTAAAGTAGCACCTTTTGGAGATGTTTTAGGAGATGTATATGCCTATCCAAACCCTGCATTAAGTAATCACGAAACTGTTACTGTTGATGGTAGAAATGGAACACATCTGCCTAAAGGAACAAATGTAAAAATTATAGATGTTGCTGGTAATCTAGTTTTTGAAACAAATGTTGTAGAAGGACAAGAATTACAAGGAGGAAAAGTTGTTTGGGATAAGAAAAACCTTGCAGGCATAAAAGTAGCTTCTGGTATCTATATTGTTTTAATGTCTAATGATGATGCTTCAGAAACAGCCGTAACTAAAATTGCAATTGTAAACTAATGGCTGTAATTAGAACAAAAGCTATCGTTCTAAGTTCACTAAAATTTGGTGATTCTAGTTTAATAGTAAAATGTTATACAGAAGAAGAAGGTTTAAAATCATATTTAATTAGAGGAATTCTTAAAGCTAAAAAAGGAGGGTTAAAAGTTGCTTATTTTCAACCATTAACACAATTATCTATTGTTGCAAAACACAATAATAAAGGGGCATTAAATTCTATAAAAGAAGTACAAATTTCTAACCCATATCAAACTATTTATAAAGATATTGTTAAACAATCTGTAGTAATGTTTTTGTCTGAAGTTTTGTCTTTTTCAATCAAAGAAGAAGAGAAAAATAGGGCACTTTTCGAATATCTAGAAACCGGACTTGTTTGGTTAGATTTGCATGATAAAATTGCGAATTTTCATTTGTTATTTTTATTAAATTTAACTCGTTTTCTTGGTTTTTATCCAGATATAACTGAAAAAGATAAATTAGGTTTTGATTTAGTTGAAGGAAATTTCTCAGATTTAACACTACAAAAGAATTTAATAAAAGGAAATAATTTTTATCAATTTAAAAAGCTGTTAGGCATAAATTTTGATGCAATAGAAAAGGTGTCTTTTAATAAAAGTGAAAGACAGATAGTTTTAAAAATAATAATTCGATATTTTGAACTACATTTGGACGGTTTTAAGAAACCAAAATCATTGCAAATTTTAGAAACTGTTTTTAGTTAATGAAGTATATAGTTTTCATATTCGTTTTTCTAGTAAGTAGCGTTGCTTTTACTCAAAAAGTAAAAATTGTAGACAAACAAACTGGTAAAATAGTAAGAAACGTAACTGTTTTTAATGAGGCCTTAACTATTAATTTATCTTCAGATAAAAATGGTTTTGTTGAGGTTTCGCAATTTAAAGAGAAAGAAGTTATTGTTTTTTCTCATATTTCATATGCTTTATTAAAGATTAAAAAATCAACACTTAAAAAACAGAAATTTACAGTTAGTTTAGCTAAACAATCAGAACAATTAGATGAAGTTGTTTTGTCTGTTTTTAAAAAAGCAGAAAAAACAAATAGAATTGCAGAACAGATTGCTGTTATTTCAACAAAAGATATTCAAAAAATTTCACCTCAAACTTCAGCAGATTTATTAGCAACAATACCAGGTATAAAAGTACAGAAATCTCAATTTGGTGGAGGAAGCCCTGTAATTCGTGGAATGGAATCTAACCGTGTTTTATTAGTTGTAGATGGTGTTAGAATGAATAATGCCATTTACAGAAAAGGACATTTGCAAAACTCTATTAGTGTTGCACCAAATATGTTAGATAAAACCGAAATTGTTTTTGGGCCTTCTTCTGTATTATATGGTTCAGATGCTTTAGGTGGTGTAATTCATTATTACACAAAAACACCAACATTATCAGAAAAAAACGAAGTGAAAAGCCAATTTTTTTCGCGTTTTTCAACAGTTAATCAAGAAATAACAACCAATGCTTCTGCAGAATTAAGTTTTAAGAATTGGGCATCTTTTACTAGTATTTCTTACAGTGATTTTAACGATTTAAAATCGGGTTCTAACAGAAGTCATGGTTTTGATGATTGGGGAAAAGTTTTTTATTATTCAGAAAATTTAAATGGAAACTATAATGAAGAACCAACCGTAAATTCAGATCCAGATGTATTAAGAAATACAGGTTATACTCAAACAGATGTTTTACAAAAATTCTTTATTCCACTTTCTAAAAACACAGATTTAAAAGTAAATTTACAATATTCTACTTCTTCAGATATACCAAGATTTGATAGATTAACAGAATTAAATGATGAAACAGATGTGTCTGATTTAAAGTTTGCAGAATGGTATTATGGACCCCAAAATAGATTGTTAATTTCTTCTCAATTATTAATAAATCCCAATAAAAATTGGATAGAAAACGGAACAATTACTGCAGCTTATCAAAATATTAAAGAAAGCAGAATTCAAAGAAAATTTGGAAGTTTAGATCGGTCATATAGAGAAGAAACTGTAAATGTGTTTAGTTTAAATGGAGATTTTTCTGTTTCTTTAACTGAAGATAAAAAAAGAGCACTTTCTTATGGTTTTGAGTTTGCTTATAATGATGTTAACTCTAATTCTTATGGAAAAACATTAAATATTGTTAATGGAGAAATAAATGGTTTTTCTAATGATTTTAATGTGCAATCTCGTTATCCAGATGGAGGTAGTAATTATATGAGTACAGCCCTTTATTTAGATTACAGACAAGATCTAAATAGTAAGTCTACTTTAAATACGGGTATTCGTTTTACAAACACAAATTTAAATGCAACATGGATAGATCAAACATTTATTCAATTGGCAGACACAGATATTAGTGCAAACAATTCTGCTATTACTGCTACTTTAGGTTATGTATATAGACCTAGTAAAAATTGGCAATTAAATGGAGTTATTTCTTCTGGATTTAGATCTCCAAATATAGATGATGTTGGGCGTGTTAGAGAAAAAAGTGGTAATGTAACAATACCAAATATTAATGTAACACCAGAATTTGCATACAATGCAGAAATTGGAATTCAGAAGTATTTTAATGATAAAAAATTTAGATTAGGTACAAATTTATACTATACTTTATTAGATAGTTATATTCAAAGAGATTATGTGTACGAGTCTGATGGAAGTATAAAACAAGTAGAATTCGATAATGAATTTGGTAATGCTGTTTCAAATCAAAATAAAGAAACTGCATATATTTTAGGATATACTATAAACTATTTAGGAAAACTATCTTCAACAATTAATACAACTGGTTTTATTACGTATACAAAAGGAAGAACTAATGATACAAAAGAACCAATGTCTTCTATTCCTCCATTATTTGGGCAGTTTGAATTAAATTATAAAAAAGATAAAATAGAACTAGGTGCTAATATTCGATTCAATAGTAAAAAAGATATATCAGATTTTAACTTTACAGAAGGAATAGATAACCATGATTTAACACCAATTGTAGATGCAAATGCTACAAATGATGAAGACAAGTATTATGGTTCTCCAAGTTGGATGACTGTTGGTGTAAACGGTAGCTATCTTTTAAACGATAATTTTTCTGTACAAGCAAGATTAAATAATTTGTTTGATGAACATTATATTGAATTTGCTTCTGGTGTTTCTTCTCCTGGAAGAAACTTATCAGTTTCTGTAGTTGCTAATTTCTAATTTTTCTTCTTTTTCCCTTCTTCAGTAAAATTATCAGACAATGCTCTTTCTGTTTTTACAATACTTACAATAACGGAAAGAAAAATTAAAACCATTGGTTGCCAAGTTAATTCTGTGTTTGTAAAGTTTGCAAAAAATAAACCAGCAATAAGAGAAATACCAGCATAAATAAGTAAATTCTTATTAAAAACAGCATTTGCAAAGTCCCAAATTTTTTGATTTTGCATTGCTTTTGGAGTTTTGTAACCATAAATATGGTTGATTGTTTTAGGTGGAAATTTCCAAAAAACAATACTGATTAAGAATAGTAATCCATTGGTTGTTAAAACATATGTAAAAGCACTCATAATTATTTTTTTTTAGGTCTTAATAATCCTTCTTGCGCAAAAGAAGCAACTAATTTACCATCTCTGGTAAAAATATTTCCTTTAGCTAAACCTCTTGCTCCAAATGCATTTGGAGATTCTGCAGAAAATAACATCCAATCATCAAAATCAAAATCTCTAAAAAACCACATAGAATGATCTAAACTTGCAGTTTGAGTATTACCAAAATTATACTCACTTGCGTTCGGATTAAAGGCAGCATTTAATATATTATAATCAGATATATAAGTTAAAATTTCTTGTTTTGTTCTAAAATCCATTTTTTGAATTTCACCTTTTAAACGAAACCAAACTTGTTCTGTTGGTGGTAAATTTTCTGGTTGTAAAGGATTAGGAATTCTTACAGGCTTAAACTCTATGGGTCTTTCTACACTTAAAAAAGCTTTCATAGATTGTGGTAAAAAGGGACCAAATTGTTCTAACATATCATCCCAACTAAATAATTCTTCTGGTTGTTTTATAGCAGTGTCTAATTTGGTTTGATGCTCAAAACCATCTTCTTTTTTATGAAAAGAGGCTGCTAATATAAAAATGGTTTTATCATTTTGGCTTGCAGTAACTCTTCTTGTAGAAAAACTACCACCATTTCTCATTTCTGCAACATGGTATTTAATAGGAATTGTTAAATCTCCAGCTTCTAAAAAATACGAGTGCAAAGAATGTAATGTTCTATTTTTTGGTATGGTTCTGTAGGCTGCATTTACAGCTTGCGCTAAAACTTGGCCACCAAAAACATGTGGACTTCCAATAGTTACGCTATTACCACTAAAATTATGATTCCCTAAATCTTGTAAATTTAATAATGCTATTAATTCTTTATTACTTTTCATTTTTGATATCTAAATTTTTAAATGGAAATTTTTGTTGAAATGGTGTTGGTTCAACTCTTTGTAAAAATAGTTTTAAAATTTTATTTGTAATACTTTTTTTATGACGAAGATACATGGTTAAATTTTGTGGAATTGCTCCAACAGAACTTTTAATTTCGCTAGCTGTTCTGCCAAAATTAATGATTTTTAAATTTTTATCAATGGCAATTTTTATATATTCATAAAGCATTCTTTGATAAATTGCATATTCTCTATTTAGTTGATAATTGATACCAACAAAATGGGCGTCTAAAGAGTTTTGATTTATAACACCAGAAATAAACCCAACAATTTTATCTTCTAACCAATAGGTTTTTAGAATGTAATTGTCTTTAAATTTCTCTTTTAAATCTTTATAACTTTCCAAGTTAAAATTACCTAAATTAAAATCTGCATTCGAGGCTACTTTCTCATATAAAGCTGTCATTTTAGGCAGCATTTGTTCAATGTTTTCTAAAGTAACATCTTCTATTTTTATAGAGTTACTTTGTTTAAAAGCTTTTTTAGCTTTTACTCTAAACTTCGTTTTCATTGCAGCCAAATAATCATTTAAATTATGCCAGTTTTCTTGTAACTGAAGTTGCATATTTGGTTCTACTAAGAAAGGATGATATTTAAAGTCTTTTAATTCATCAGTGATAAAAAGAGATTCTTTTGCAAAGTCTTTTATTAGAAAAGCATCTATTTGTTTTTTTAGTTTTTTATCAGAATTTATAAAATGATTTATACTCTCTGCAAGTTCTTTTACAATTGCCTTTTTATCTTGGTTTTTTTTAATAAAAACACCATGCTCACCACTAACAAATGTATTACCACAGATTAGTAATTGTAGTGGTTTTTTATCTGGGAATACACGTAATTTTCTTCCAATGTTTTTTAAAAATTCAAAATCATTTTTAATAGTGTTTAAATGAAATTCAATCATTTTTAAACTAGCAAATGCAGTTGGTTTGTTCATTTTATCAACTAAAACAATATATGAAAAGGTAATTTCTGGGTGATTTTTTTCAATTGATTTTAAAAAATCAGGATTAAAATAAAAATTATCTGTACAGTCTAAATCTTCCCATATTTGGGAAGGAATTTTATCTATAGTAGAGAAAAATAGTGCTGTATTTGTATTTGAACAACAAATCAAATTAATTCATGTAATGTGTTAAGTTTTCTGGACCTTCTAAAATCGTTTTTTTTACTTGCATAGTTCCATTTTCTTTAGTGATAATATGCCATTTTATAAGCGTAATTTCGTTTTTTTCAATTTCTATTCCTGTAATCGATCTTGGGTGTACACAGCTTCCGTCATTAAAAAAAGGAATTTCATTTTTGGCAGGAAAACGTGGTCTATGTGTATGACCAGTTATCATCATTTGATTGTTGTTTTCTTCAATCCATTTTTCTAATTTATGTTCTACTTTTATACGTTCTTTAAAGTTTTGTGCAGGACTTGTTGGGTCTGAAAAACCTAAAATTTGTAAAGGTTTCCATAATATTTTCACTAAAAAACTACTTAGTCTCCAAAATACATAATTAAACCAATCTGCTTGATGACCATGCAATAAAAATATTTTTTTATTGGTATTTTCATCTTCTAAGACAATTGCTTCAGAAAAAGAAGCACCTATTAATAATTCTTTTTTGTTATCAGTTACAGAGTCGTAATAATAGTGTAAGTTCTTACGAATTGTTGTCGGATTTTTGTATTTCATATCATGATTTCCCCAAATGAAGTGCAATCTGTTTTTATCATGAAACTTTTTGAGTAACAAATAAACATGTTTGTTTGCTCTAAAAATGGTTGAAAAGTTTCTGTTCTCCCATAATTCATCACCATCACCCAACTCTATATATGTAAAATCGTTGTTGTAATAATGCTCTAAAGCATGTTTAAACATGTTTCTATTATGTGCAAAATCATCTGCAAAACCATTATTTCCTCTATGAGAATCACTAAAAAGTATGAATTTAGAATCTTTATTAAAACAGATTCTTTTTGCATTTTTAAAAGCACGAGAAATTCTAAAATTAGATGACATTTATTTTTTTTAGAATTATAAAGATGCTAAAAAAATATGAATCAATAAAATTATGATTTTATTAAGAAAACTTTAATTAGTTGCACGTGCAACTAATTAAAGTTTTCTGTTACATTTGCATCGTGAAAAATGAAAAAACACATATAGATTTTGAAAATTCTATAGGACCTTGGTTGGGGAAAACAGGGAAATTGGTTGATTTTTTTTTTCAAGAATCATTCAATTCAAAAAATTTAGACCTTACAAAAGAACAAATGATTGTGTTAAAAAGATTGCATGATCAAGATGGTTTAAATCAACACGATTTGGCTTTTTTAACCTTAAGAAACAAATCTTCATTAACTCGTTTGTTAATTAAAATGGAGAAGAAAAATTACATTTTTAGAAAACAAAATAAAGAAGATAAACGCATTAAAAATGTTTATTTAACAAATTTTGGAAAAGAAATGTTCGAAAAAACAAAACCCGTTATTAGGGATTTAATATCAACTATGGAGAAAAATATATCTCTAGAAGAAAAACAACAAATCATTAACATATTTAAAAAAATACAAACCAATTTCTGTTCTAAAGCAGAACATATTTAATAACCAATATATGAGAAAAATTATACTAGCTGTTCTTGGAGTTTTAACTATTGTTGGAGCTATAATTTTGGGTAATTATTTAATTGATAAAAACCAAAAACCCAAACCAAAATATAAAAAACAAATTAAAACTGTTTATGTAAAAAATGTAGAGAACGCTAATATTCCTATTACTTTATCTGCTAATGGTAGTTTAATAGCAAAAAATAAAATAGAAATTTATTCTGAAGTTTCTGGTGTTTTAAAACCTTCTAGTAAGTTGTTTAAAGCTGGTACAAATTATCATCGAAATGAAATATTATTGAGTGTTAATAGTGATGAGTTTTATGCAAGTTTACAATCTCAAAAAAGCAATTTAAATAATTTAATAACTTCAATTTTGCCAGATTTACGTTTAGATTTTCCTAAAGAATTTAGCAAATGGGAAACGTATTTAAAAGGCTTTAGTATAAATAAACCTACACCAAAATTACCAGAATTTTCTTCAGATAAAGAAAAGTATTTTATTAATGGCAGAGGTATAGTTACTGCATACTATAATGTTAAAAATTTAGAAGTACGTTTGTCTAAACATCAAATTAAAGCACCATTTAAAGGAATTCTAACAGAAGCTTTAGTAAGTCCTGGATCGTTAGTTAGAGTAGGACAAAAATTAGGAGAATTTATAGATCCAAGTGTTTATGAAATGGAAGTGTCTATAAAATCAGAATTTGCAGATTTATTAAAAGTAGGAAATACAGTTGCTTTAACAAATTTACAAAAAAATAAAAATTACACAGGAAAAGTGGTTCGTGTAAACGGTAAAGTAGATCAAGTTTCGCAAACGATAAAAGTGTTTATTGATGTAAAACATCCAGATTTAAAAGAAGGGATGTTTTTAGAGGCAGTTTTGGTTGCAAAATCAGAAGCTAATGCAATTGAAATCTCTAGAAAATTATTGGTAAATAACAAAGCAGTATATACAGTTAAAAATGATAGTATTTTAACGCTAACCACTATTAAACCTGTTTATTTTAATGCAGAAACTGTAGTTGTAAAAGGGTTAGAAAATAACCAAAAAATGCTAACACAAGTTTTATCAGGTGCATTTAACGGTATGATTGTAAAAATTAATAAATAGTAATTGTATGAAGAAAATAATTACATATTTTATTAAATATCCGGTTGCAGTAAACATATTTATTATTGCTTTTATTGTATTTGGGTTAGTGGGAGCATTAAGTATGAAATCTTCTTTTTTTCCATTAACAGATTCTGAATTAATAAATATCTCATTAGCATATCCAGGAGCTTCACCACAAGAAATGGAAGAAGGTGTTGTATTAAAAATAGAAGATAATTTAAAAGGTATTGTTGGTGTAGAACGAGTAACATCTGTTTCTAGAGAAAATTCTGCAACAGTAAATATAGAAGTAGAAAAAGGTAAAAATATAGATGTTGTTTTATCTGATGTTAAAAATGCTGTAGATAGAGTTCCTTCTTTTCCTTCTGGAATGGAACCTGCAGTAATTGCAAAAGTAGAAAACATTAGACCAACTATTAGTTTTACAGTTAGTGGAAACAATCTTAGTCTTAAATCAATAAAACAATACGCTAGAAATGTAGAAAATGATATTAGAGGAATAGATGGTATTTCTCAAGTTTCATTGTCTGGGTTTCCAGATGAAGAAATAGAAATAGCAGTAAGAGAAAACGATTTATTAGCCTATAATATGTCTTTTTCTGAAGTTGCAACAGCAATACAAAATTCTAACCTTTTAATTACTGGTGGTAATATTAAAACCCAACAAGAAGATTATTTAATAAGAGCTAGCAATCGTGTTTATTATGGTAGCGAGCTTCAAAATTTAATTGTTAGAACAGAAACTAACGGAAACATTATCCGTTTAAAAGATGTTGCACAAGTTAGAGATAGTTGGTCAGAAACACCAGACAGATTATACTATAATGAAAATTTAGCAATAGATATTACAGTAAGTAATACCAATAATGAAGATTTAATTTCTTCTGCAGATAGAATAAAAGAATATATACATAAATATAACCAAGAAAATCAAAATGTACAACTAAACATTACAAGTGATAGAAGTACAACATTAAATGGCAGAACAAAATTATTAATAGAAAATGGTGTTGTAGGTATTTTGTTAGTGCTTTTCTTTTTAGCATTATTCTTAAATCTTCGTTTGGCAATTTGGGTAGCTTTTGGTTTGCCAATTGCATTTTTCGGAATGTTTATTTTTGCAGCTCAGTTTGATGTAACTATAAACGTATTATCACTTTTTGGAATGATAATCGTTATTGGTATTTTGGTAGATGATGGTATTGTAATTGGTGAAAATATTTATCATCATTATTATGATTTAGGAAAAACTAAAATTCAAGCAGCAATAGATGGTACAATGGAGGTAATTCCGCCAATTGTTTCTGCAATTCTAACAACAATTATAGCTTTTTCTACCTTCTTTTTTGTTGATGGAAGAATTGGAAATTTCTTTGGAGAAGTATCTACAATTGTATTATTAACACTTTCAGTATCATTAATAGAAGCTTTAATTATTTTACCAGCACACATTGCACATTCTAAAGCTTTAGATAGAAAACGTTTAGAAAACGGAAAAGAAGTTAAAAAGAATGCTATAGATACTTTTTTTAATAAAGTAAATAATGCTGCAGATGCTGGTTTGGGTAAACTAAGAGACAGATACTATGTGCCCTTTTTAGAATTTTCTTTAAAAAATAAAATTTTTGCATTTTCTATACCAATTGCTTTTGTAATTTTTAGCTTCATGGCAATGAATGCAGGTATTGTAAAACAATCATTTTTTCCAAGAGTAGCAAGTGATAGTGTTAAAATTACATTAACAATGCCACAGGGTACAAACGAACAAATTACAGATTCTATTATTTCATCTATAGAACAAAAAGTTTGGTTGGTAAATGAACAGTATACCAAAAAGCAGACAGGTAATGTACAAGTTGTAGAAAATGTAATTAAAAGAATAGGCCCTGGAAGTGCAAATGCAACCTTAACAGTAAATTTATTGCCAGGTGAAGCAAGAGATTTTTCATCACCAGAAATAACAAATACAATTAGTGATAAAGTTGGTAAAATTACAGGTGTAGAGAGTTTAGTTTTTGGTTCTGGTGGTAATTTTGGAGGAAGTCCTATAGCTGTTTCTTTATTAGGAAATAATATTGAAGAATTAAAAGCAGCTAAAGAAGAATTAAAACAAGAGTTAGAAAATAACTCGCTTTTAAAAGATATTTCAGACAATGATCCAGCAGGAATTAAAGAAGTAAAAATAACGTTAAAAGATAATGCGTACTTATTAGGTTTAAACTTACAATCTATTATGGCGCAAGTTAGGTACGGTTTTTTTGGTTTTCAGGCACAACGTTTTCAAAGAGGACAAGATGAAATTAAAGTTTGGGTACGTTATGATAGAAAAGATAGGTCTTCTATAAAAGATCTAGATGATATGCGCATTATAACGCCAACAGGAACAAGAGTTCCGTTTTCTGAAATAGCAAATTATACAATAGAAAGAGGAGATATTGCTATTAATCATTTAGATGGTAAAAGAGAAATTCAGATTACTGCAGATTTAAAAGATCTTGAAACCAGTGCAACAGAAGTTTTAGATGATATTAAGTTAAAAGTAATGCCAGAAATACTTTCTAAATATCATAGTGTAACTCCTTTATATGAAGGTCAAAATAGAGAAGCAAATAAAACTACAGATTCTGTTAAACTTATTGGTCCTATAATTTTATTATTAATTTATATTGTAATAGCATTTACATTCCGTTCTTACAGTCAGCCAATTTTGTTAATAATTATGATTCCTTTTAGTATGATTGGCGTTGTTTGGGGTCATTATTTTCATAATTTTTCAATAGGAATTCTATCATTTCTAGGAATTATTGCTTTAGTTGGTATCATGGTTAATGATGGTTTGGTTTTAATAGGGAAATTCAATAATTACTTAAAAGAAGGCATGAAATATGATGAAGCACTAGTTAGAGCTGGTCAATCTCGTTTTAGAGCAATTTTTTTAACATCTTTAACAACTATTGCAGGTTTAGCACCTTTATTATTAGAAAAAAGTAGACAAGCACAATTTTTAATACCAATGGCAATATCTATTTCTTACGGAATAGCAATTGCAACAGTATTAACATTAGTAATGTTACCATTATTATTGTCTGTTTCTAATTCTTTTAAAGTAGGAATTAAATGGCTAAAAACAGGAGAAAAAATTACTAAAGAAGAAGTAGAAAGAGCAATTATAGAATCTAAATTTGAAGAAAATGAAGATCATTAAAAACATATTATTTTTAGTCGTTTTATTATCGACTTTACAAGGTTTTTCGCAAGAAATATTAACCAAAAAAGAAGCTTTAGAAATAGCTTTAGAAAATAATTTTGGAGTTAAAATAGCAAAGAATAATTTAGAGGTAGCAAAAAATAATAAAAGTATTTACAATACTGGTTTTTTGCCAACAGCTTCTATTTCTTCTGGTGCAAATTACAGTAATAACAATCAAACAATAGATAGACAAGATGGAACTTCTACTAGTATAGATGGAGCAATAACTCAATCTTATAATGCTTCTTTAAATGTAAATTATACCATTTTTGATGGTTTAGGCAGAAAGTATAATTATCAGCAATTAAAAGAAACTTATAATTTAACAGAGTTAGAAGCAAAAGAAACTATTGAAAACACTTATTTACAGTTGTTTACAAATTATTTTCAAATTGCTAAATTAACTAAGAATAAAGAAAACTTAAATGAAGCTTTATCAATCTCTAAAAAAAGATTGTTGCGTGCAAAATATCAATATGAATATGGACAATCTACAAAATTAGAACTTCTAAATGCAGAAGTAGACGTAAATAATGATAGCATTACTTTAATTAATGCTAATCAATTATTAAGTAATGCCAAACGTGGTTTAAATTTAGTTTTAGGTATAGAAAAAGAAGTAAATTATACTGTAGAAACTAATGTAGATTTTACCAATATTTTAAATTTTGATGAACTACATCAAAAAATGATTACTAATAATACGACATTAAAACAAAACGAAAAGAATATAGCAATTAGCGAGTTTAATATAAAAGTAAACAAGTCTAATTACTTACCATCTTTAGGTTTAAGTACTTCTTATGGATGGAATAAAAGCCAAAATCCGGCAACTTCTTTTTTAGCAGCTTCTTCTTCTAATGGATTAAATGCAGGTTTAAGTTTATCTTGGAGTTTATTTGATGGAGGTAGCACAAAAACAAATATTGCAAACTCTAAAATTGCATTAGAAAATCAACAAATATTATTAGAACAACAAAAGATAACCATAGATAACACGTTAAAAAATACTTGGGAAAATTATCAAAGTCAATTGTTTATTATCAATGCTCAAAATAAAAATGTTATTACTACACAAAATAATTTTGATAGAAGCAAAGAACGATTTAAGTTAGGGCAAATTACATCTATAGAATTTAGACAAGCTCAAATTAACTTAATAAATTCTAAAACAGCTTTAAATAATGCAAAGTTTGATGCAAAATTAACTGAATTACAACTTTTACAACTAAGTGGAGATATTTTAAATGTAGAATTTTAAAAAACTGATTTATATCATAAATTAAATTTATAATTGGTTTTACTTTTACACCATAATAATAAAATAAATGAGTTATTTAAGTTTACCTCAAGTTTCTTGGATTAACGGTACCATTATGATTGGTGTTTTTGCCTTAGTTGTTGTAGGCTTAGTTATTGCGGTATTTCTTTTAATGAATAACGACAAGAAACGAAAAGAGTAAATAGTGTATTGGTTTAGTAGATAGAAATCCGAGTTTTTACTCGGATTTTTTGTTTTAATTAACGTCTATTTTACTAAATTTATACCAACCAATCAAACCCACATTTTAAATGCTAGAAATCGAAAATAAATTAACAACCAATTTTGGTTACCTTTTTGAAGATAATTTAATTTCTGAAATTAAAGAATTAGGTGTAACCAAGTGTTTTGATGAAGACGCTACTATTATAGATGTTGGAGAGTATATAAAATCTATGCCTTTATTAGTTTCTGGAGCTATTAAAATTCTTCGAGAAGATGAAAATGGAGAAGAATTGGTTTTATATTATTTAGAAAAAGGAGATACATGTGCAATGACACTTTCTTGTTGTATGGGGCAAACAAAAAGTAAAATTAGAGCAGTTGCAGAAACCAATGTAGAATTAATTATGTTGCCAAAAGAAAAAATGGCAGATTGGTTAGGTAAATACAAATCTTGGCAAGCTTATATTTTACAAACATATCATCTTAGAATGGATGAGCTTTTAGAGGCCTTAGATACTATTGCGTTTTTAAAAATGGATGAACGCCTTTTTAAATATCTTAAGGATAAAGCAATGGTTACTCATAATGATCTCTTACATGTTACTCACAAACAAATTTCTGAAGATTTGCATACTTCTAGAGTAGTTGTATCTAGGTTGTTAAAAAAGTTAGAAAACGAAAACAAAATTCAACTTTTTAGAAACAGTATAAAAGTTTTAGAACTGTAACAATTGTTACTGTTTACTCTCTGTTTCTACCTTATTTTTGTAATAAAAAAGGATGAAACCATTTGCATTTTTTTTAGTATTTATTTTAATATTGAGTTGTAAAAACTCAGAAAGACCTTCTTATTCTAAGAAAAATCTAACATCAAAAGAACATGTAGGTAAAAGGTTAATGGAAACAAATTGTTATATATGTCATAACCCTACAGCAACAGAAGATAATAGGATTGGACCTCCAATGATTGCAATTAAAAGGCATTACAAAAAAGATAATACTACAAAAGAAGAGTTTATAAATGCCATGCAAACTTGGATTAAAAATCCAACAAATGAAAATGCAAAAATGTTTGGTGCTGTTAAAAGGTTTGGGTTAATGCCAAAACAGATTTTTCCAAAAGAAACCATAGAACAAATTGCTGATTATATGTTTGATAATGAAATTGAACAACCAGAATGGTTTGAAGAGCATTATAACAAAGAAAGAGGAAATAGTAAAGGTAAAGGGATGGGGAATCGAAAAGGAATGAAAAGGCACTTACAAGGAAATAACTTAGAAAATTTAACAGATACTGAAAGAGGTTTAAAATATGCACTTTCTACAAAATCAATTTTAGGTAAAAACTTAATGGGTACAATACAAAAAAAAGGAACTTTAGCAGCTTTAAAATTTTGTAATGTAAAAGCTTATCCTTTAACAGATAGTATGGCTATTGTTAACAATGCCACTATAAAAAGAGTTTCTGATAAACCTAGAAATGCAAAAAATTTAGCTAGTAAAATTGAAAAAGGATACATAAATCTATTCAAAGAAAATATTAAATTAAATAAAGAGTTAGAACCAATAATTGTTGAATCTGGTAAAAATGTAAATTTTTATTATCCAATTAAAACAAATAGTATGTGTTTACAATGTCATGGAAATAAAACTTCAGACATCAAATCAAACACATTAATGCATATAAATGAGTTATACCCAAAAGATTTAGCAACTGGTTATAGCGAGAACCAAGTAAGAGGAATTTGGAGTATCACTTTTAATAAAAAGTAATTCTTAGACATGAGCAATTTTTTAGACATCATCAATCAAGATAAACCTGTTTTAGTAGATTTTTTTGCTGAGTGGTGTGGACCTTGTAAAATGATGAATCCAATTTTAAAAGAAGTAAAAGAAACTCTTGGAGAAAAAGTTTCAATTATTAAAATAGATGTAGACAAAAATCAGTCTTTAGCAGCTAAATACCAAGTTAGAGGTGTGCCTACACTAGTTTTATATAATTTTGGCAAACAGGTTTGGAGACAATCTGGTGCTGTGCAAAAAAATGAGTTAGTTTCTATTATTAATAATTTTGGTTGATTATTATAATAGTGTTGGTTGATAAGCACCTGAGGTTACTCAGGTGCTTATATTTTTAAATACAATCTAAACTATAAAAACCCCCACAATTTTCTGTTCTAGTTTTAGAAAATTGTGTAATTAAATAAGCAGTTGTAATTAGATTTCTTAATTCACATAAATCTACAGATAACTCAGAATGATCATATAAACGTTTATTATCTTCATAAAGTACACGTAGTTTTTTTTCTGCACGTTTTAAACGTTCATTAGAACGTACTATACCAACATAATTAGTCATAATAGTTTTTACTTCATTTCTATCATGCGTAATTAATATTTTTTCCATGTTTTTTATAACACCACCATCATTCCAAACAGGTATATCTTTTGGCATTTTAGCATTTTTATATTTTTTAGAAACATTTAAAAAAGCCTTGTGGGCATATACTAAACCTTCTAATAAGGAATTAGAAGCTAATCTATTTCCGCCATGTAATCCTGTTCTTGTAACTTCTCCACAAGCATATAGTTTTTTTATAGAGGTCTTAGCATTCTTATTTACATTTACACCTCCGCAAATGTAATGAGAGGCAGGTACAACAGGTATATAATCTTTACTGATGTCTATATTTAATGAAGCACATTTTTCTGTAATATTAGGAAAATGTTCTATAAATTTTTCTTTATTTAGGTTTGTACAATCTAAATAAACATGTGGTTTTCCACTCTTTTTTAATTCATTATCTATAGCTCTAGCAACAATATCTCTAGAGGCTAATTCTTGTCTTTCATCATAATTATGCATAAAGAAATTACCATTGTAATCTCTTAATTTAGCTCCAAAACCTCTAACGGCTTCAGAAACTAAAAATGCAGGATATTCTCCAGGATTATATAAGGCTGTTGGATGAAATTGAATAAATTCCATTTCAGAAATTTCTGCTTTTGCTCTGTAGGCAATTCCAATTCCATCTCCTGTAGCAACTACTGGGTTTGTAGTAGTTTCATATACTTGTCCATTTCCACCAGAAGCTAAAACTGTAAATTTGCTAATAAAAGTTTTTACTTTAGCATTTTTTTCATCTAAAACATAAGCACCATAACAAGATATTTTACCATTACGTTTTGTTTTTCTTTTTTTAACTTGATGTTCTGTAATTAAGTCAATTGCGTAATGATAAGTTAAAAAATCAATATTTGGTTGTGCATTTACTTGTGCTAATAAAGCACGTTCAATTTCTGCACCAGTAATATCTGTATGGTGTAAAATTCTGTTTTGAGAATGACCACCTTCTCTACCTAAATCGTAATGACCATTTTCATTTTTATCAAACTGTGTTCCCCATTCAATTAATTCTTGTAATCTGTCAGGAGCATCTTTAACCACCATTCTAACAACATCTTCATCACACAAACCATCGCCAGCAACTAAAGTATCTTGTATATGTTGCTCAAAAGTATCAACAGATTTGTTATATACAGTAGCAATACCTCCTTGTGCATATTTTGTGTTAGACTCATTTTGTTGATCTTTAGTTACAATAACAATTTTAGCGTCTTTATGTTTAATAGCTACTTTTAGAGCAAAAGTTAAACCAGAAACTCCAGAACCAATTACTAAAAAATCGGTTTCTATTATTTTTTTTTCACTAATCATTTTAATTGTTATTAAGAAAGTTCTAACATTCTGTTGATAGGAATAATTGCTTTTTTTGCTAATTCTTTTTCAACTTCAATATTAGGCAATTCGTGTTTTAAACATAAATACAATTTTTTCATTGTATTCATTTTCATATAAGCACACTCGCTACATGCGCAAGTATTGTCTTCTTTTGCAGGTGCAGGAATAATAATTTTATCAGGATTTTCTTGTAACATTTCAAATAAAATACCTGCTTCTGTAGCAACAATAAATTTCTTTTTGTCGCTATTTTTCACGTAATTTAAAAGTCCGGATGTAGAGCCAATATATTTGGCAACTTTAAGCATATGTGCTTCAGACTCTGGATGCGCAATTAATTCTGCATCTGGATGTTCTTTATATAAATCAATCAATTTTTCCATAGAGAAAGCTTCATGTACCATACAAGCACCATCCCAAAGCAACATTTCTCTACCTGTTTCTTTGTTTAAATAATCTCCTAAATTTCTATCTGGAGCAAAAATAATAGGTTGATCTTCTGGGAAAGAATCAATTATTTTTTTTGCATTAGAAGAAGTACAAACAATATCACTTAAAGCCTTAATTTCTGCAGAACAGTTAATATAAGTAACTACTTTATGATCTGGATGTTGTTTTTTAAATGCAGAAAATTCTTCTGGTGGACAAGAGTCTGCCAAAGAGCAACCTGCTAACAAATCTGGTAATAAAACTTTTTTTGTTGGATTTAAAATTTTAGCAGTTTCTGCCATAAAATGAACACCTGCAAAAACTATTACATCTGCATCTGTTTTAGCTGCTTGTTGCGCTAAAGCCAAACTATCACCAACAAAATCTGCAATTTCTTGAATTTCATCTATTTGATAATAATGCGCTAAAAGAACTGCATTTTTTTCTTTTTTAAGCCTCAAAATCTCCTCTACATAATCAATATCAGTAGTTTCTATATCTAAAAATCCTTTTTCGTTAAGATTCTTCTTTGCAGTTTCTAAAGTTTCCATAAAAAGTGTTTATTTTGATCTTTAATGCAAATATAAACTCTATTTTTTTGGTAGGGAAATGATTCATGTTATTCTATTAAATTATAACTATAATACAAGGAATGTTGAATTTATCTTAATAAAATGGGTTTTTATACTTCTTGTTTGTTTAAAATGAAATGCTAATGACGTCTTCTTCTTTTTGAAGGTTCAAATTTTTTGCCAGCACTACCTAAGCTGTTAAATTTCCATGTAAATGATAACATTGCATATTGGTTTAAAACAGTACTAGATGAATCTTGAATGTAATCTGCAGAAGCTATTCTTCTCGCATTTGTATTTTGGTTTAAAAGATCATAGATTCTTAAACTAATTGCACCTTGTTCTTTTAAGATAGCATAACGTAATGAGGTATTCCAAAACCAAGCACTTTTTTGAAAACCATCGGCAATATTAGGATTGTAATTATATTTTAGGTCATTTCTCCATTCAAATTTCTTCGGAAGAAAAGTAGCTGTTCTAATAGTTATATCATGACTTATAAAATTTCTGTTTTCAAATTGATCAATATCATAAATAGTATTGCTAAAAGAAACTGAATATTGTGGTCTAATTTGTAACACATCATCCCAATTAAAATCAAACCCAATTCTAGGAGAAATAGCTGTTTTTTTACTTGAATACTGTACTCCATTATTAAAGTTGATGTTTTTGTCATACGTACCAAAAAGAGTAAATTCAGTTTTTAAACTACCAAAGTCTTCCCATTTTTTTGATGAACTGTAACTTCCACCAACTTTAAAGTTAAAGAAGCCATCTACATTTGCATAGGTTGTTTCTCTAATTAAAGTATTTGTATCAATAATAGTTTTAGATACTACTCTATCATTTGTAAAAGAGAAGTTTGCAAAAGACCAAAAACCGGTTCTTTTTTGCCAATTAAAATCAGAACCACCAAAACGAAAGTTGTGTGTTTTAGAAGGTGTTAAAGCTGGGTTTCCTGTAACAATGTTAAGAGGGTTAGATTCATCTCTAAAGGGTTGTAATTGATTTAAATTAGGCGTACTGTTTCTAAAGTTATATCGCATTCTAAAGCTACTACTTTTGCTTTTTCTAAATCGGACTCTAAATCCGTATTCTAAATTGTTAAAATCTCTTTCAAGGTTTGTTTCTGGTCTTAAAAAATCTTTATTTTCTAAAGTTCTGTTAACGTATGCAATTTCGGCAGAAGCAGACCATTTATCATTTCTAAACTCAAGTTCTGCACTTGGTCTTTTTGTTTTGTTTAAATACTCGAAGTCTGTACTTAACAAGCTACTGAAATCTGTATAATCGTTTGTAGTTGTATTAAAATCGAAGGTGTTACGTACTGTTTTTGTTTTTGTATTTCCATACTCATAGGCGATATCAAAATATAATTTATGAGCTAAAAGCGGTAAACGATACGTAATTTCACTACCAATTTGTTCTCTATCAGAACTACCATCAGAATATTGATCTCTTATAATTTGATCTGGATCTGTACCATAAATATTAGTTTCAGAATTTACAAAATCTTCCGTTTCACTTTGCCTAAAATTAGCGGTAATTTCTGCTCTAATAAACGCGCCTCTATTCCCAATTTTTTTAGAAATATTTATCTCATTATCAAATTGGTTTTTCTCTGAGTCTGCAATAGAATTTGTTTTAGAATCATTAGTAAGCGATTTATCATTATTTAAACTTTCTGAAGCACTATTATAAGTATTTCTGTTTACATCTCTATTAAAGTCAGTTTCTATATCAATTCTAAAAGTACTATCTATTTCTATTTCAAAATCTACGCTTGCATCATGGCTATCACTTTCGTTAAATGAGCTGCTTTTAGAGTTTCTAAAAAAACTATCTCCGTCAGATAAAAAGGTTTCTCTGTTGCTAGTAGATGTATTTTCTGATTCACTATTTTTGTAGAAATAATCTCCAGAAAACTCAAATATTTTTTTAAATGTATTAATATAATTCACCCCATAATTGTTAGAAGTAACAATTCCTTGTCCACCACCAAAACTTCTATTGTTTCCGCCAAACTGTAATCTTTGGTTTCCAAAACTAAAACCTGGTGAATTAACATTGTTTCCTCCGGCAAGTAAGCCAATTCTTTCGCTTTGTTTAAAACGAGTTGCTAAACCAGCATATTCATATCTATCATCTGTTCCTATTCCTGCAGCTACTTTACCAAAATATCCTTTATTATTTTCTTTTTTAATAGTTAAGTTTATCGTTTTATTTTCTCCATCAGAATCTTCACCTGCAAAAGCTTGTGCATTCGTTTTTGTATCTAAAATTTGTACTTTTTCAATAATATCTTTAGTTAAATTTCTTGTTGTAATTGTAGGGTCATTTCCAAAAAAAGGTTTTCCGTTTACTAAAATTTTATTTACAGGTTTTCCATTTACGGTAATAGCACCTTCAGCATCAACTTCTAATCCGGGTAATTTTTTAAGTAAATCTTCAACATTTGCATCTGCTTTTGTTTTAAAAGATTTTACATTAAATTCTACAGTATCTTTTTTAATGGTGATTGGTGCAGAAGATCGAATAACAATAGCGTCTAATCTGTTTGCTGTTTTTAAATATAAGGAGCCAATATTTTGGCTTTTTGCTGTTATAATTTTAGAATATGGTTTAAAGCCGATAAAAGAAACAATTAGTTTTGTTTTAGAATCTGAAGTATTAGCCGCAATTTCAAAATTCCCTTTTGCATCAGTAATTGTATATGCTACAATGCTGCTATCTTTTAATCTTTCTAAATGAACAGTTGCAGATTCTAGGATTTCTTTATCGTCCTCAGATTTAATGCTTCCTGTTATTGTAAAATCTTTTGTTTGAGAATAGATAAAAGAGGTTAAAGAAAAACTAATTAGAATTAAAATTTTTTTCATTTGATTTTTTTGGGAATTAATTTTTCTGTAAAAAATTAAGACTAATGTAGATTGTAAAGGTTTAATTTTAAAACACAATAAGTTGCCTTTTTAACAAAATTTTAAGATAATGAGAGGCAGCGATTTTTTAAAACTTCAAAAAAATATTAAATGTATTTTTGTAATGAAACAAAAGAAGAATAATTTAAATGAATTTATCCGAAGAATTTTGGGAAAACAAGTATAAAGCAAATAAAATTGGTTGGGATTTAGGTGAAGTTTCTCCGCCTTTAAAATCTTATTTTGATCAACTTACAAACAAAGACCTAAAAATATTAATTCCTGGAGGAGGAAATTCTTACGAAGCTGAATATCTTTTTAATAAAGGTTTTAAAAATGTTTATGTTGTAGATCTTTGTCATAATCCGCTAGAAAATTTAAAAGCTAGAGTTCTAGGTTTTCCGGAAAAACAATTAATTCATGCTGATTTTTTTGATTTGAACCATACTTTTGATTTGGTGATAGAACAAACTTTTTTCTGTGCAATTGATCCTAAATTAAGAGAAAAATATGCTTTAAAAATGAAAGATTTGTTAAGTAGTAATGGTAAATTAATCGGGTTGCTTTTTGATGCAAAACTGAATGAAGATCATCCACCTTTTGGTGGAAATACAGAAGAGTATATTTCTTATTTTGAAACCCATTTTACAATGGATATTTTTACAAAATGTTATAATTCATTTCATAATAGACGAGAAATGGAGTTGTTTGTAAAGTTTATAAAGAAATAAAAAAAGAGCGTATTACAATTGTAATACGCTCTTTTTTAAATTAAAATTTATACTGTAAAAAAGCAGAGAAATTACGTCCTGGTTCTGTAACAGGCGTTCTTCCAAAATCTGCTTGATTTGTAAAAGAGAAATTTAAATGACTGTTATAGCCTTTATCAAAAACATTTAAAACAGCTAAACCTAAAGTTACATTTTTAAGAGGTTTTCCTCCAAAACGTAGGTCTAAAGTTTGATAACCACTTGTAGAAGTTTCTCCATAACTTTCAGAAATATTATCTTGTTTAGAAACTAGATTATATTGTGCATTTGCCCACAGTTTTTCCTTTTCAAATCCAACCGTAAATTTGGTTGTAAAAGGTGGCGTTAAAGGTAAAGATTCATCTAAATCGTTGTTCTTTGTGTACACATAAGAAAACTCAGATTTAAAATTATAAAAATCTAAAAAGTTTACTTGTGCCATTGCTTCAAAACCTGTTTTGTATGCTTCATCTAAATTCTGAAACACTTTTACATTTGTAGGTGATGATGTAGGATTGAATTTTCTAGTAATAGTTGGATCTACAATACCAACAATATAATTTTCGAAGAAAGAGTAATAAACAGACGTTTGAAATTGAAAACTATTAAAACCATTTTTAAGTGCTTCAATACCTTTAATTCCTATTTCAAATTGATTATTTACTTCTGCTTTTAAATCAGGGTTACCAATATATTCATAAGGATCTTGACCTACATTAAAATGATTTATAAAACGTTCTATCATATTTGCAGTTCTAACTCCACGACCATAAGCTGCTTCTAAAATATAATTTTTTGAAAGCTCTTTTTTTACTGAAACTGTTCCGCTAAAAGTATGTTCTGTACGTTTTTCTAAATCATACATTGCAGCAAAATCTGCTTCAGGATCTTGTATATCAGACGTTACATTGTCATAACGAACACCTGCTGTTAGCATCGTACTGTTATTTAAATTATACTTTGCTTCTGTAAAAAAACCAAGATCTGTAATGTAAGAATCTTGCCAAACTTTATCGTTAAAAGTTACTGGGGTTGCAAGTGTATTTCCATTCATAATTTTTACAAGCCTTGTTCTTTCACCGTCTCTTGCAATATTCATTACATCAATTCCAGAAAAAAGATTTACATCTTTCGCTGGTTTCCAATTCATTTCTATTTTACCACCAATTGTTGTCGCTTCAACTCCAGAAGCAGCTTCCATCATCATAAAAGAAGGTCTGTTATCATTTGTCATTAAATGATCTACATAACTATGGTATGCTTTTGCAGAAACAGATTTTACAACCTCTCCAATATTTTCAATTTTATAGTCAATAGAAAGAATACTACTATTATCGAACTCAGTATCCATAGGTAAAGCAGCGTGTAAAACATCGCGTCCAAAAGATTGTCTCCAATCAATTTTTAAACGTTGATCTTTAGTAAAATTATAACCTAATTTAACTCCATAATCAGAACTTTTAAAAGACGAAGGAATTGTTGTTCCAAATCCATCTTTATAATTCCCAAAATCTCTGTAACCAGCATTGGCAACAATATCAAATTTCTCATTTATATATTGTAATTCAGCTAAATTTACCAAAGAGTTTCCGTTGCTTTCAAAACCAGCAGAAACTTTACCATGAAAACCGGAATCTTCGTAATCTGGTTTTTGCGTAACAAGATTTATAATTCCGCCAAAAGTTGTTCCGTATCTTACTGTATAAGGACCTTTTATAATTTCAATTTTAGAAACTTCTTCAGGAATAATATGTGTTGTTACAGGGTCCATTCTGTTTGGGCAAGCATGCATTGCTTTTGTACCACCATCATATTGAATGTTTAATTGCTCGTATTGAGCACCTCTAAAAGAAGGGTCTATTGCGTAATTTCCTCTTTTAATTACCGAGAAACCATTGATGTTGTTAAATAGATCAGCAATGTTTTTGGGTTGTACAATTTTTTTAGCATAGTTATTAGAAGAAGAACTAAAAACAGGATCTTTTTTTAATTTACCTGTAACAATTACTTCATCTAATTTTACTGTTTTTTGTTGAATAGTATCTTTTTTGGGCTTTTTAGTTTTTTGACTATAAGATGTAGCAGATACTAGCGTGCATAAAAGCACACTGTAAAATATTTTCATTTTTAATTGTTTTTATTTTAAGTATATATATGTTTTATAGTAGACTATAAAAAGAAAAAACAACTATGTATTTGGAGGATGAAAATAAGAACCTAATAACTTAAAATCATACAGATTTAAATAGTAGAAATTAGATTTTTTAAGAAGTGTATTTGTGTTTATTTGATGTGAAGAAATGCTTTGGTTATATAGTAAAATATCTTTAAAATCTATAAGTTGTATGGGTTTATTCTGTTCTTTATTAGTAGTTTGTGTAATTTTTTTTAAATGACATTTACCATTACAAGCCAATTCTGGTTTGTCTTTGTTTTCACAAAAAGCCTCAATAAAACCTATAGTATCTACATTGTAATATATATACGTAATAGACACTCTTAAACTGTTATATAGAATAAGAAAGCTAAAAAATATAGATAAAAGTAGTTTATAGTTTTTCACTAGTACAAAAGTACTAACTACTTTTTTTAAAAAGCAGTTTTAAAGGAAAATCTATTTAACGTAATTTAATGTAGTAAACTTCTTCTAAAGCTTATGTATATATAGGAAAAAACTATAGGTAGATAAAAATTTGCTATTACTTAAGTAACTAATGTTACCAATAAAAAAAGCATTCTAAACTAATTTTATACCATATAAATTAAATTTTTACAGAAATGAATAATAAAGATATAACACAACAAGAACAAGAAACATTTGCAATGCCAAGAATTGGAGATAAAGCTCCTCAATTTACAGCAGTAACTACACAAGGAGACATAAATTACCCATCAGATTATAAAGGAAAATGGTCTATTTTATTTAGTCATCCAGCAGATTTTACGCCAGTATGTACCTCAGAATTTATGACGTTTGCACATTTAGAAGAGAAATTTGAAAAAGCCAACTGTAGTTTAATAGGTTTATCTATTGATGGTTTATACAGCCACATTGCATGGTTAAGAACTATTAAAGATAAAATTGAATTTAACGGAATGAAAGACATTGAAGTAAAGTTTCCTCTAATAGAAGATATTTCTATGGAAGTTGCTAAAAAATACGGAATGATTCAGCCAGGAGAAAGCAAAACGCAAGCAGTAAGAGCTGTATTTTTTGTAGATCCTAACGAAATTGTAAGAGCGATTATTTATTACCCATTAAGTTTAGGTCGTAATTTTGATGAGTTGTACAGAGCTTTAATTGCGATGCAAACTTCAGATAAATTTAACGTAGCAACTCCTGCAGATTGGAATCCTGGAGATGATGTAATTGTATCCCCAGCAGGTTCTTGTGGTGTTGCAGAAGAAAGAATGACATCTACAGAAGAATTAGATTGTAAGGACTGGTTTTTCTGTACTAAAAAACTAGATAAAGATTTAGTTTTAGATACTATCTTAAAAAAATAAATCTACAGTATAAATTTATAAAAGAGCCTCAATTTAGAGGCTCTTTTTTACAATACAAATCATCATTAACTATAATAAGATTTGTATTTTTATAGTTTAAAAACAAGATAATGGAAGACATGCTGTTTTACGATAGAATGCAATTTGCATTTACTATTACATTTCACTACCTATTTCCACAATTAACAATGGGATTATCTCTGTTAATTGTTTATTTTAAATGGAAATTTATAAGATCAAAAATTGAAAAATACAACGATGCTGCAAAATTTTGGATGAAAATTTTTGCACTTAATTTTGCAATGGGTGTTGTAACTGGTATTCCTATGGAATTTCAGTTTGGTACAAATTGGGCAAAATTTTCTGAACTTACAGGAGGAATTATCGGTCAAACTTTAGCAATGGAAGGCATGTTTTCTTTCTTTTTAGAATCGTCCTTTTTAGGGCTTTTTCTTTTTGGTGAAAAGTTACTAGGACATAAACTCCATTTTCTCACTGGTTTTTTGGTTTTTTTAGGTTCTTGGGCAAGTGGATATTTAATTATTGCAACACATTCTTGGATGCAATATCCTGTAGGTTATGAAATTTTAGAAAACGGAAAATTTGTTTTAAATAATTTTGGGGCTTTATTTTCTAATCCTTGGTTATTGCCATCTTATTTACACAATCAAGCTGCGTCTTTAGTAACGTCGTCTTTTGTAGTTGCTGCAATTGGAGCCTTTTATTTGTTGAATAATAAACACCACGAATTCGGAAAATTATTTGTAAAAACAGGGGTTGTTTTTGGATTGATTTCTAGTTTATTAGTGGCTTTTCCAACAGGAGATTTAGTGGCTAAAAATGTGGTAAAATATCAACCAGCAACATTTGCAGCTATGGAAGGTGTTTTTGAAACAGAAGAAGGTGGTTCTGAAATTGTGTTGATTGGGCAACCCAATATGTTAGAAAAGAAGTTAGATAACAAAATTGCAGTTCCAAATATTCTAAGTTTTTTAACCTATCAAGATTGGGAAGCTCAAATAAAAGGTTTAAATGAGTTTGATGAAAGTGTACATCCAACAAATATTCCTGGTTTGTATTATTCTTACCATATAATGGTTGGTTTAGGAACCATTTTTATTGGATTGATGTTATTGGCAGCAATTCAACTTTTTAGAAGAAGGTTGTACAAAACCAAATGGATTTTATGGTCGCTTATGTTTATGTTGCCATTTCCATATATTGCAAATACAACAGGTTGGTACACAGCAGAATTGGGTAGACAGCCATGGTTAGTTTACAATTTATTAAAGACTGCAGATGGAGCTTCTCCAACTGTATCTTCAGGAAACACATTATTTACTTTATTAGGTTTTATTGGTTTGTATCTTCTTTTAGGGATGTTGTTTTTAATGTTAGCAGGAAAAATTATTAATAAAGGTCCAGAACCAGAAACACATTAAGAATTATGGAATTATTTTGGTATATTGTTTTAATGACAATGTTAGCTGTTTATGTAATATTAGATGGTTATGATTTTGGAGCAGGAATTATTCATTTATTTTTTGCAAAAAAAGAAAAAGATAAAAAAGCAATTACAAATGCAATTGGCCCGTTTTGGGATGCAAATGAGGTTTGGTTGATTGCTTCTGGAGGTGTTTTATTCTTTGCTTTTCCTACTTTATATGCTTCTTCTTTTAGTGGTTTTTATTTGCCATTAATGATGATTTTATGGCTACTTATTTTTAGAGCTATTGGTTTAGAATTAAGAGGGCAAATACACAACAAAATGTGGGAATCTATTTGGGATAAGGCTTTTGGCATCTCTAGTTTATTGTTAGCTTTATTTTTTGGAGTTGCTTTAGGTAATGTTGTTAGAGGTGTAAATTTAGGAAATGTAGTTAACGGAGTTTCTACACAAGAAGCACATTATTTCTTTTTACCACTTTGGAATCCTACTTTTAGTCCGCAAACAGAACAATTAGGTATTATTGATTGGTTTACGTTATTGTTAGGAATTATTGGTGTAATTTCTTTAACAATTCACGGTGCAAACTGGATAATTTTTAAAACCAATTCTGATATCAATGAAAAATTAAAAAAAGTAGTTTTTAGTTTAAATTTTGTCTTGTTAGGTTTGGTAATTATATCGCTTTTAGTTTGGCATATTATAGAACCTAAACCTTTTCATAATTTTTTAGACAAACCTTGGTTGTTTGTTTTTCCAATTATCACTTTTACAGGTTTATTTGGCTTGTTTAAGATTAGATCTTTTAAAAAACACGGAAAAGGATTTTTATTTTCATCCTTATTTCTCTTTGGTGGATTAACATCAACAGTTGCTTCAATCTTTCCTAAAGTTTTACCATCAACAAATAATATCAATCCAGATTTAACTTTGTACAATGTTGCTGCTCATGAATACGGATTATCTGTAGGTGTGTATTGGTTTGCTATTGCAGCGGTTTTAGTGGCGGCTTATATGGTAATACAGTACAAAGTTTTTAAAGGGAAAATGGATAATGTGGGTTATGGAGAGCATTAACTTACGTAATATTTTAGGTGATGACAGACACACTTATTTCAATTATTAGCATTTTTATAGGAATGATTGGGGCGAATATTTTAGCATTTTTTTTTAATAAATATTCATTACAATTTATAGGGAATACAATTGTAGGTATTTTTGGTAGTATTTTTTTTATCAAAATATTTAGCACACTTGGTTTTGATCCGGTGACAATTATGAAAACAGGAAATGTAAATATAGTTTTGT
>NZ_JBDVJE010000030.1:0-63515 GCF_039939415.1 Polaribacter sp. | reverse complement strand
TCAGAAATACTGTTTTTTTGAAGAATTGAATCAAATTCTTTCATAAAATCATCTAAAGAACAGAAAATTTCTATAATTTTATCATCAGAAATCATAAGCAGAATATTTATTAGTAAATTGAAATTCAGTACTTTAATTTACAAAATATTCTGCTTTTTATTGCTTATTTTTTAAATATCTTACGTCGAACTCACGTATTTATAACTTCTTTAAAAGAGGTTTTTTATAAAAAACACCTACAAATAAGTAGAAAAAAGGGTGAAAATACCCATATTGAGTATTGTTTTTTTAAACAACAGTTTGATATTTTTGTAGAAATATTTTTAACCAAATAACTTACTATGAAAATAAAAAACTTTTTACTATCCGTTTTTCTTATTTCTTTTTGTTTGCAAAACAGCGCTCAAAATAAAGACGAAATTAAAGAAAAAAAGAACGCATTTGCAATTTCTTTTGGATCACCAGGTTTAGGATTAGAATATGCAAGAAAACTGAGTCCAAAACTAAACGCAAAATTAGTTTGGCATTCTTTTAAACTAGAAGACTTTGAACAAGAAGATATTGAAATTAAAGAAGATAAGGTAGATTTGCTTGCTAATATAGAATTGTCAATAATAGATTTAGGTATAGAATTTCTTCCATTTAAAAATTCTTCTTTTAAACTTACTGCTGGTTTAGGCTTTTTATCGAAGTTAAATACAAATGCCATTATTACTTATACAGAAAATGTTGAGTTTGGAGATGTTGTTATTACTAAAGAAGATGTAGGAGAAGTAAACGCTGATGTTTCTTGGACTGGAACCGCTCCTTATTTAGGAATAGGTTTTGGTAGAGCTATTCCTAAAAAAAGACTTGGATTTGGAATAGAAATTGGTTCTTATTTTACTTCATCACCAGAAGCTACTTTAACAGCAACAAAACTTCTTGCACCTACTACAGAGCAAGAAGATAATTTAAAGGAAGCAATTAGTAGTTTTAAATTTATTCCTCGATTACAATTCAGACTTGCATACAAATTTTAAAAAATTAAATTATGAAAAAATTAAATGATATAAAAATACTTTTTGCATTAATGTGCATGACTTTATTCGCTCTAAGTTGCGACTTTAAAGGAATTACTGAAGATGTTGATATTGTTATAGCCAATAACATACTTTCTCAAGAAGCTCTAATTAATGTTGTAGATATAACCAACCCTCAAAACATTGAAGGTTCTGATAAATTAAAAGTTGAATTAATTGGTGCAGACGCAAGTAAATTTGTTACAGATGCAGGAGAAAATAGTTCTAAATTAAAAGTTGTAGATGGTAATATTGCACTAGCAGTTAACCCTAACTACGCTAGTTCAGAGCCTCTAAAAGTTTTACTTAAAATTAGTGGAGATGATTATTTAACAACTACTATTCCTTTAGTAATGTTTCCAGAAGACTCTTTGGTTACCAAATCTATTAATATTGTAAATAAATTAAACCCTGTACAAGGTATAGATTTTATTGAAGACACTAAAACACTATCTAGCAACACCTTAACTACAGACCACACTGTTACTACAACAAATGCAAAAGCAACTACAAAAACTGAAGTAAAAATTGAATCTGGAACTATTTTTCAAGATGCTGACGGTAAAAATATTAGTGGTGGTACTTTAAAAAGTGAGGTTGCACATTTTAGCCTAGATACTCCAGAATCTCTAGCCTCTTTTCCAGGAGGATTAACTCCAAATAGTGTTATAGATAAAGATGGTAATAATATAGAAGATTCAGCTTTTCTATCAGCTGGTTTTACATCAATTGATATGTTTGTTGATGGTAAAGAAATTAAAAAATTCTCAAAACCAATAGAAATTGGAATTGAAATTCCTAATAACTATATTAACCCAGAGACTGGAATAAATATTGCAATTGGAGATAAAATACCAATCTGGTCTTATGATGATGGTCAATGGGGATATCATAAAGTAGGTACAGTTTCAATGGGTACAGGAAATAATTACAAAATTGTTTTTACAACCACTCACCTTTCTTGGTATAATTTAGATTTCCATTATTGGGGCGTATGTAACTATGGTAGAAAACTTACAGTTTCTATACCAAAAGTACCTTCGCTTTCTGCAGCTGAACTTAACTTATCTTATGAATTGGTATATGCTTCTAACGATCAAGTTATTCGTAGTAGAACCATGAAAGTTTCTAAAACCAGAGATCAAGCTACAGGTTTTTATAATACACCTAACCAAAGTTTAAAAATTAAGCTTTATTCTGGTACATATTCAGATAAAGTTTTATTATACACTTCTGCTCCGTTTAATGGATGTGACAGCAATACCGTTACAATAAGTGATTCTAGTGTTTTTAGCAGTATTCCTGCTCCACCACAAATTAAAACAGTTAGCATTCAATTTAAAGCAAAATGTGGTGACAAAATTTTAAATCCTTATTTAAGACTTTACAGATATGATTCTTATACTTATTACGGCAGAACATATTCTTATTGGAGATATGTAGGAAGAATTTACAATGGAAAAGGATATATTTATCAAGCAAAAATAGGCGTATCTCAGAAATATGCAGTTTATTTTGCAGGTAAACGTTATGAATATAATTATACTTTTGACACGGATAATATTGTAATTGGTGACTTTCAAGTTCCTGGTGACTTATGTAGTAGACTTTTCTAATAATTCAGAAAATAATCATAAAAAGAGGTATTGTGAAAATGATACCTCTTTTTTATTAACAAAAACACAACCAAAAACTTAATTTTCACACCAACATTGTCATATTCGTAATATATTATTTGTATTTTTAATTATCAACTAAAAAAACTATCTTTGTAACACCTAAAAAAATCCAATAAAATGTTGCAAGAAACACAATCAAAGAATACACAAAAACTTTCTTTTGAGGATTTTAAAACAGAAGTTTTAAACGACTATAGAATTGCTAAGATAAGTAGAGAGTGTAGTTTGTTAGGACGTAGAGAAGTTTTAACTGGTAAAGCTAAATTTGGTATTTTTGGTGACGGAAAAGAAGTGCCACAATTAGCAATGGCTAAAGCCTTTAAACTAGGGGATTTTAGATCTGGATATTACAGAGATCAAACTTTTATGATGGCTTTAGGAGAGTTAACTGCCCAACAATTCTTTGCTGGTTTATACGCTCACACAAGTATTGAAGCAGACCCAATGTCTGCTGGGAGACAAATGGGTGGTCATTTTTCAACTCATAGTTTACATGAAGATGGAACCTGGAAAAACTTAACAAAACAATATAACTCCAGCTCAGACATATCTCCAACTGCTGCACAAATGCCACGTTTATTAGGTTTAGCACAAGCTTCTAAAATTTATAGAAACGAAAAAAGTGTTCAGCATAAATCTAATTTTTCTTTACAAGGAAATGAAGTTGCTTGGGGTACAATTGGTAATGCAAGTACAAGCGAAGGTTTGTTTTTTGAAACCATTAATGCAGCAGGTGTTTTACAAGTACCAATGTTAATGAGTGTTTGGGATGATGAATATGGTATTTCTGTACATGCAAAACACCAAACAACTAAAGAAAGCATTTCTGAAATCTTAAAAGGTTTTCAAAGAGATCATGAAAATAATGGCTATGAAATTTTTGTAGTTAACGGTTGGGATTACGTTCAATTAATAGACACTTATAATAAAGCTGCAAAAATTGCACGAGAACAACATGTTCCTATTTTAATTCATGTAAAAGAACTTACACAACCACAAGGACACTCTACTTCAGGTTCTCACGAAAGATACAAACACAAAGAAAGATTAAATTGGGAAAAAGAACATGATTGCATTACAAAAATGCGAAATTGGATCTTAGATTTCGAATTAGAAACAGAAACTGGAGAAATTTTACGTTTTGTTGATGGTGAAGAAGACTTAATAATACTTGAAAAAAGTGCTAAAAAAGAAGTTGTTAACGCAAAAAGAAATGCATGGAACTCTTACATCAACGAAATAAAACAGCAAGTTAGTTTAGTTGTACAAATACTAGACAAAGTTGCTAGCAAAAGTAAGAACAGCAACTTCATTTTAAAAAACAAAAAAGATTTAATTGCAACTGTAGAACCAAGTAAAAAAGATGTGCTATCAACAGCAAGAAAATCATTAAGATTCTTAAAAGATGAAAAGTTTGCTGAAAAAATATTGCTTCAAAATTTCATTAAAGACTCTTTAAAAGATGCAGAAGAAAAATATTCATCATTACTGCATAGTGAATCAGAATTAAGTGCCTTAAAAATTCCTTACAAAAAACCTGTATACTCTAAAAATAAAACTTTAGTGGACGCAAGAATTATTATGAGAGATAATTTTGACACCATTCTTAAAAAACATCCCGAAGTTGTAATTTTTGGTGAAGACGCTGGTTTTATTGGTGATGTAAATCAAGGCTTAGAAGGACTTCAAGAAAAATATGGAGAAATTAGGGTTGCAGATACTGGTATTAGAGAAGCAACAATTATAGGACAAGGAATTGGGTTAGCAATGCGCGGATTAAGACCAATTGCAGAAATTCAATATCTAGACTATTTGCTTTATGCTTTGCAAATTATGAGTGATGATTTAGCAACACTTCATTATAGAACCTATGGAAAGCAAAAAGCACCATTAATCATTAGAACTCGTGGTCATAGGTTAGAAGGAATCTGGCATGCAGGTTCACCAATGGCAGGTATTATAAATCATGTAAGAGGTATTTATGTACTAGTACCAAGAAACATGACTAAGGCAGCAGGTTTTTACAATACTTTATTAGAAGGAGATGATCCTGGGTTAGTTATTGAGTGTTTAAATGGTTATCGATTAAAAGAAGAATTACCAATTAATTTAGGAGAATTTAAAACTCCTATTGGTGTTGTAGAAACAGTAAAAAAAGGAACTGATTTAACCGTAATTTCTTATGGATCTACTTTAAGAATTGTAGAAGAAGTTGCTTTAGAATTACAACAAGTAAGTATAAATATAGAAATTATTGATGCTCAGAGTTTACTTCCTTTTGATATACACCACGACTGTGTAAAGAGTTTAGAAAAAACTAATAAATTATTAGTAATAGATGAAGATTTACCAGGAGGAGCTACTGCCTATATCTTACAAGAAGTTTTAGAAAACCAAAATGGATACATGTACTTAGATAGTAAACCATCCACTTTAACCGCAAAAGCTCATAGAACTGCTTATGGAACTGATGGAGATTATTTTTCTAAACCATCTGCAGAAGATATTTTTGAAAAAATTTACGAGATTATGCATGAAGCAAATCCTAACAAGTATAAAAGTTTATATTAAAAAATAAGACACAATTTCAAACGCTCAAAACAATTAATTTTTGAGCGTTTTTTTTTATAAAAAAAATTAATTTCGACTTAATAACTTCTTACCTATTGCACATTCTAAACACAGTTTCTTTGCACAATAATTATTTTTAAGCTCTAATAAAGATTGAGTTTCATAAGCATTAATTGCACTTACATCAATAGTTGCGAACTTAGAAATTAAATTATTTTTTTCTGGTTTAATTTTCTTTAACAGTTCTAAAAACTCACTTTCATGTAACTCTCCTCTATTTTTTTTGTATAAAAATTTTAATGGTATAATAGTATTTATTAACAATAAATCTACAAATGATTTTGTTATTTTTTTTGATAATGGTTTAGATTCTTTTTCAAAAGTATAATGTGTCTTCCAATATAAATTTATTTCAACATCAAAGAAATCATAAAATAGTTTTAACTCTTTCATTTCAATTAATTTAGAAAACAAATTATCATATTTATAATATAACGCAATTAATTGAGCAATTCTAATTGTTGGAAAATTTGGCGGCCTCATTCTAAAAAATGAAAACAAATTTTTAGAAATTGGTATTAATTTATATTTATGTTTTAAATAATCAAATTCATATTTTAATTGTTGATAATAAACATCTTCTTTATCTTCTTCTAAAAAACCTGCTTGCCCAAAAAACAAACTAGATAATTGATTCTCTTCAAATCTAACTTTTCTTAAAGTCGAAAAATTAAAAGATTTAGACAACCTAAAAAAAGAATCTCCATTAACTCTTAAGCCAAAATTCTTGGTTAATAATTGAAATAAAGTAGCTTCAAAATCATTTTGATTCTCAATTAAAAGAGAATTCATTTCATTAGATTTTCGTTCTAATCTTTCAAAAAAAAGTCGTTCTTTCCAATTATCTAAAGTAAATTTATCAATAAAATTTATATCCTTTTCACATGGAATCCAATTTTGTTTTGTAGAAAATAAATTTCTGTAATTATTTAATGTAGTACTTAAAATAAAATCTTTTAAAATTAAAACAGGTAAAGGCTTGTTATTTTTCATAAAAATAGCTGCATCATCCTCCCAAACAAGATGTAAAATTACAGCATCGTAATTTACATCAACTTCATGATGGTGTACATACCAATCTGAAGATTTTAAATGTATCTCAACATTTCCTACCCAAAGTTGATTATCAATTTTTATTTGAGCATTTAAAAAATCTGGCCCTGAATTATAATTATGATAACCTGTTTTAACAATTATTAAGTCTTCATTTTGAGTCGTTTTTAAATCGTGTATAGAAAACAACTGATATTTCCATACATAATGAAGAAAATCTTCATTCATAGTTTTTCTTTTAAAAGTACAAAAAATCATTTATACCTTCATAAATTTTTATAATCATGTTAACAAAAAACATCAATTAGAATCATTTATTTTTGCAATATAATTTAAAACAATGAGTATTATAGAAAGTCTAAAATGGCGTTATGCTGTTAAAAAATTCGATTCAGAAAAACAACTTTCAGAATCACAAATAAATACATTAAAAGAAGCTTTTAACCTAACCGCAACTTCTTATGGATTGCAGCCATTAAAGTTAGTAGTTATAAAAAATAAAGAAATTCAAAAAGAATTGGTTGCACACTCTATGAACCAATTACAAATTGAACAAGCATCTCATGTTCTTGTTATTTGTATACCTAATAAATACACTACCGAAGAAGTAAAAAACTACTTTAATTTAGTTCAAAAAATCAGAAATACACCAGAAGCAATTATCAAACCTTTTAAAGATTTTTTAATCTCAGAAATAGAAAAGAAAACCCAAGATGAACTAAATATTTGGAATAAAAATCAAGCATACATTGCTTTAGGAAATTTAATGACGGTTTGTGCTATAGAAAAAATTGATGCTTGTCCTATGGAAGGCTTTAATGCTACAAAATATGATGAATTTTTAAACTTAAAATCTCAGAATTTAAAATCTGTTTTAGTACTACCTGTTGGTTTTAGAGCAGAAGGTTGTTATATGAAAAATTTGACTAAAGTTAGAAAAGAAACACAAGATATTGTGATAGAAATAAACTAAATTTATACCATAAAACAATTATAAAAAATGAGTGAAGCAATAAGAAATTTAGAACCAAAAGTTGTTTGGAATCACTTTGCAGATTTAAATGCAGTTCCTCGTCCTTCAAAAAAAGAAGAACGTGTAATTCAATTTATGGTAGATTTTGGAAAAAATCTAAATCTTAAAACTATTGTAGATAAAGTTGGAAATGTTATTATTACAAAACCCGCAACAAAAGGTTTAGAAGACAGGCAAACTGTAGTTTTACAAAGTCATTTAGATATGGTTCATCAAAAAAATTCTGATACTATTTTCGATTTTGACAAAGAAGGCATCAAAATGCTTATTGATGAAGATTGGGTAACTGCAGATGGAACAACTTTAGGAGCAGATAATGGTTTAGGAGTTGCTGCAATTATGGCAATTTTATCTTCTAGCAATTTAAAACACCCAAATATTGAAGCGCTTTTTACTATTGATGAAGAAACAGGTATGACTGGAGCAATGGGTTTAGAAGGCGGTATTTTAAAAGGTGATATTCTTTTAAACCTTGATACAGAAGAAGATGACGAAATTGGAATGGGATGTGCTGGTGGTATAGATATTACTGCAGTAAGAACTTATTCTGAAGAAGAAATTCCAAAAAATTCTACTGCTTATTCTATAACTGTAAAAGGCTTAAATGGTGGCCATTCTGGAATGGATATTATTAAAGGTTTGGGAAATGCAAACAAAATTATGAACCGTTTACTTTTTGATGGATTTACAAATTTTGGCTTGCGAATTTCTGAAATAAATGGAGGTAGTTTACGAAATGCTATTCCACGTGAAAGCTTTGCATTAATTATCGTAGACACGATTTCTAAAGAAGCTTTTTTATTAGAAACAAAGTTACTTATTAACAATATAAAAGATGAGTTCTTAACATTAGAACCTAATTTAGTTGTAGAAATTACAGAAACAAATAATCCTAAAAGCATTGTAGAACTAGGTGTACAAGAAGGATTTTTAAAATCTATGTATGCTGCTCATAATGGAGTTTACAGAATGAGCCCAGATATAACAGATTTGGTAGAAACTTCTAATAATATTGCTAGAGTAATTGTAAAAGATGGTAAAATAAAAATTGGATGTCTAACTCGTTCTTCTTCAGAAAGTAATAAACTAGATCTAGCAAGTTCGTTAAAATCTGCTTTTGAATTATCTGGTTTCGATGTTACTTTATCGGGAGAATATCCTGGTTGGCAACCCAATGTAAATTCAGCAATTTTAAAAGTAGTTTCTAATTTATATGAAAATTTACATGGAGATAAAGCACATGTTGCAGCTTGTCATGCAGGTTTAGAATGTGGTATTCTAGGACAAAATTATCCTGAAATGGATATGGTTTCTTTTGGCCCAACTATTAAAGGAGCTCACTCTCCAGATGAAAGAGCTAGTATTTCATCAACACAGAAGTTTTGGAGTTTTTTAGTAGCAATTCTAGAAAATATTCCTAAAAAATAGAACATTAAAAAATGTTTAAAACCGAAGTAAAAACTTCGGTTTTTTTAATCTAAACTTTGTTTAAAAAATTAAAAATACAAAATACAAATAACTAAAAATCAACAGTTTAAAAAATTACCTTTTTGTTAACATCTTTCACTTTTTAAAAACAGAAAAAAACGTAATTTTACTTCTTATAAAAGATACAGCTAATAATGGGAAAAATCATTGCAATTGCAAATCAAAAAGGTGGTGTTGGTAAAACAACAACCAGTGTTAATTTAGCAGCTTCTTTGGGGGTTTTAGAAAAAAAAGTATTGTTAATTGATGCAGACCCACAAGCCAATGCTTCATCTGGTTTAGGAATTGATGTTGAAAGTATTGAATATGGAACCTACCAAGTTTTAGAGCATACAATTGCTGCAAAAGAAGCAATTGTTAAAACAAATTCTCCAAATGTAGACATAATTCCTGCTCACATTGATTTAGTTGCAATTGAAATTGAATTGGTAGATAAGCTAGAAAGAGAATACATGTTAAAAAAATCTTTAGCATCAATAAAAAATGATTATGATTATATATTAATAGATTGTGCACCTTCATTAGGTTTGATAACATTAAACTCATTAGTAGCTGCAGATTCTGTTATTATACCTATTCAATGTGAATATTTTGCCTTAGAAGGTTTAGGAAAACTTTTAAATACAATAAAAAGTGTTCAAAATATTCATAATTCAGAGTTAGAAATAGAAGGACTACTTTTAACCATGTTCGATTCTAGATTACGCCTTTCTAATCAAGTTGTTGACGAGGTTAGAAAACATTTTTCTAGTATGGTTTTTGATACAATTATTAGAAGAAATACACGTTTAGGAGAAGCACCAAGTTATGGTGAAAGTATTATTGCATACGATGCAACAAGTAAAGGTGCTATAAATTACTTAAATTTGGCTCAAGAATTATTAAAAAAGAATTCGTAAAATGGCAAAAGCAACCAAAAAACAAGCTTTAGGACGAGGATTATCTGCTTTATTACAAGAATCTTCAAACGTAATTTCTGCTTCAGATAAAAATGCAGATAAAGTTGTTGGCAGTATAATTGAAATTGAATTAGATTTAATTGATGTAAACCCATATCAACCAAGAACTTATTTTGATGAAGAAGCATTAAGAGAGTTAGCTAGTTCTATTAAAGAATTAGGAGTTATCCAGCCAATTACAGTAAGAAAACTAGAAGAAAATAAATTTCAATTAGTATCTGGTGAACGTCGTTTTAGAGCATCAAAATTAATTGGCAACAAAACCATTCCTGCATACATTAGATTAGCAAACGACCAAGAAATGCTAGAAATGGCCTTGGTTGAAAATATACAACGTAAAAACTTAGACCCTATTGAAGTTGCCCTTTCTTATCAACGCTTAATAGACGAAATTGAACTTACACAAGAAGAATTAAGCACAAGAGTTGGTAAAAAAAGATCTACAGTAACAAATTATTTACGATTACTAAAATTAGATCCTATTTTACAAACAGGCATGAGAGATGGTTTTATTTCTATGGGACATGGTCGTGCTATGATTAATATTGAAAACACAGAAGATCAATTAGCTATTTACGAGAAAATTTTAAGAGAAAAACTATCTGTTAGACAAACAGAAGATTTAGTAAAAAGCTTAAAAACGGGCACAGTTACAAAGCCTAAGAAGAAGCCTATACCTCCTTACATTAAAACTAGTATTAAAGATATAAGCGAATACTTTGGTCACAAAATAGACGTTACAGTTAGTACAAATGGTAAAGGAAAAATTTCAATTCCTTTTCATTCCGAAGAAGATTTTAAACGTATAAAAAACTTATTAAAATAAGTGTTTTTAAAAAAATTCATACTTGTTTTTTCTTTTGCATTGTTTTCTGCAACTTTTTTTGGGCAGAAAGACTCTGTGAATGTAAAAGGTTTAAAAATTAAAGGAAATATTAAAGTTGACAAAGGAGGTGTTTATGACGCTTTAGCTCCATCTAAAGCTGCCTTTTATTCAGCAATATTTCCAGGAATGGGACAAGTTTATAACAAAAAATATTGGAAAGCACCAATTGTTTGGGGAGCTATGGGTACAAGTATTTATTACTACTTAAGTAATAATAAAGAGTACAAACGATACAGAACAGCATATAAATTAAGAAAAATTGGTCTTCAAGATGAATTTACTCAAGATGATGGAACAGAAGTAATTTCTATAGAAACATTAGAAAGAGCACAAGACCAATTAAAAGAAAATAGAGATATGTCTTTATTAACAACTGCTATTTTGTATGTTTTACAAATTGTAGAAGCAAGTGTAAATGCACATTTACTACAATTTAATACTGATGATAATTTATCTTTTAAACCTACCTTTGTAACCGATCCAATGTATATTGATGCACCAAAAGTAGGATTAACAATTAAATATAATTTTTAAAATGAAAATTGCACTATTAGGTTATGGTAGAATGGGTAAAGAAATTGAAAAAATTGCTTTATCTCGAGGACATGAAATAGTAATTAGAAAAGATGTTGATGATAAAATTGATATTAATTTAGCAGATGTTGCTATAGATTTTAGTGTACCTTCTTCGGCTTTTAATAACATTACAAACTGTATAAACAACAATGTTCCTGTAATATCTGGAACCACAGGTTGGTTAGACAAATATGATGAAGCTGTTGCTTTATGTAAAGAAAAAAACAGTGCTTTTATCTATGCTTCAAATTATAGTTTAGGAGTTAATATTTTTTTTGAATTAAATAAACAATTAGCTAAAATGATGAGTACTTTAGAAGATTATAAAATTTCGTCTGAAGAAATTCATCACACAAAAAAACTAGATGCACCTAGTGGAACAGCCATTACTTTAGCTGAAGGAATTATTGAAAATACTTCTAAAAAAGATTGGGTTTTAGGTGATAAAGCAACTGAAGATAGTATTCCTATTGTTGCAAAAAGAATTCCAGATGTTCCAGGTACGCATACTATTTGGTATGATTCTGAAGTAGATTCTATAGAAATTAAACACACTGCACATAGTAGAAAAGGGTTTGCTTTAGGTGCAGTTGTTGCAGCAGAATGGATTCTTGGAAAAAACGGAGTTTTCTCTATGAAAGATGTGTTAAACATCCGTTAAAAACTGTAACAATTTGGCTTTTTATCGCCTAATAAAAAATTAAAATTCTTCTCTTTAGAGAAAGTTAAAGCTTACAATTATGACATTTACAGAATGGTTTATCTTTTTTTTAGTAGTACAAGTTATTCATTTTTTAGGAACTTGGAAACTTTATATAAAATCTGGTAGAAAAGCTTGGGAAGCTGCAATTCCTATTTATAACGGAATTGTTTTAATGCAAATAATTAATCGCCCAAAATGGTGGATTATCTTATTATTTATACCTGTTGTAAACCTTTTAATGTTTCCCGTAATTTGGATTGAAACGATTAGAACTTTTGGTTTTTACAAAAAATTAGATTCGTTTTTAGTTATTGTAACTTTAGGATTGTATATATTTTATATCAATTACGCTACAGACACAAAATACAATGCAGATAGAAGCTTAAAACCTCGTTCTGAACTGGGAGAATGGGTTAGCTCAATTGCTTTTGCCATAATAGCAGCAACTTTAGTGCATACTTACTTTATGCAACCATTTACAATACCAACATCATCTCTAGAAAAATCTTTGCTAGTTGGAGATTATCTTTTTGTAAGTAAGTTTCATTATGGAGCTAGAGTGCCATCAACAGTAATTGCAGCACCAATGGTTCATGATTCTTTACCTTTTACAGGTACAGCTTCTTACTTAAAAAAACCTCAATTACCTTATACTCGTTTACCAGGTTTGCAGAAAATTAAAAATAATGATATTGTTTGTTTTAATTGGCCTGCAGACACACTTGCAACCATGTGGGGAGATAACTCAGGAAAATTTACATACAAACCTGTAGATAAAAAAACAAACTATGTAAAACGTTGTGTGGGTATTGCTGGAGATTCTTTAGAAATGAGAAATGGTTATTTCTATATTAACGGAAAAAAGAATGCTTTACCAGATAGAGCTAAATTACAATTTTATTATACCTACGAATCTAAAAAACCTATAAATCAAAGTACTTATCCTAAATTTTTAATTGACAAAGAAAGAACAAATGTTTATAAAATATTGAGTGAATATTGGGACAACCCTAAAGTTCAAGCAGCTATAAAAGAAAATGGTTTCTTATCTAAAATTGGCTCAGATTCTTTATATACTGAAGTTGCAGGAGGAATAAATCCTCAATTTGCTCAAAGATTAAAAATGATTAATGTTGATACTAAAATCAATATTAACTTAACAGAAGAAGAAGTTACTCGTTTAGAAAAATACCCTTTAACGGTTTCTATTAAAAAAGTAAACCATGGAGCAGACAATGCAATTTTTCCACATGTAGAAAGTTTGGGGTGGAGTCAAGATAATTTTGGTCCTATTTATATTCCAGAAGCAGGAGCAACTGTAAAAATAGATACCGAATCATTACCTTTTTACGAGCAAATTATTAAAAACTATGAAAATAACGACTTACAAGTAGTTGGTGAAAACATTTACATTAATGGAGAAAAAGCAGAATCTTATACTTTTAAACAAGATTATTTTTATTTAATTGGAGATAATAGACACAACTCTTTAGATGCTCGTTATTGGGGGTATGTACCTTTTGATCACGTTTTAGGAAAACCAGTTATGGTTTGGTTTAGTTGGGATGCAAATGCAGCGTCTTTTGGAGAAAAAATTAAATCGATTCGTTGGGATAGAATGTTTACAACTGTTCATGGTGGTGGAAAACCAGTATCGTATAGATATTTTGTTTTTATATTGATAGCGCTATATATTGTTTACAGTTTTTATAAAGGGAAGAAAAAATCTACTAAAAAATAAGGAGAATGTCATTGTTTATTCCTTCTTATTTCGGACCAATTTCTCAATATTCTGAAATATTAAAATCTGAGTCTGTAGTTTTTGAAATGGAAGATAATTTTCAGAAACAGAGTTATAGAAATAGGTGTTACATCTATAATTCTAATGGCAAACAATTATTAAACATACCTGTTATTGATAAAAACAAAGGTAGTTCTCATCGTAAAAAAACAAAAGATTTATTAGTTGACAATGATTCTTTATGGCAAAATCATCATTTAAAATCATTACAAACTGCCTATAGAACATCACCTTTTTATGAATTCTATGAAGATGATTTACTTAAAATATTTACAAAAAAATACACCTATTTACAAGATGTAAATATTGATACTTTTTTATTTGTAACAGATGCTTTACTAGTTTCTCAAAAATATTCTAAAACAAAAGAATATATTGTAAATACAAATTTAAATGACTTTAGAGCATTAATAGATGTAAAAAAAACACCTAAAAAATTGGTTAAAAAATATATACAGATGTTTGATGAAAAACATGGATTTATTACGAATTTATCAATTTTAGACCTCGTTTTTATGGAAGGTCCAAATACAATAAGCTATTTATTGTAAAAAAATTAGTAACTTTATAAAAACACATTTACACTATTTCCTTTTTATAGAAAAAATACAATATGAATTTTTTAGTAGATTTTATCAACTCAATTAATCTTACTCCACAAGAATCAATAGAGAAATTATTGTCTTTAATTAAATTACAGGAGCTAAAGAAAGGAGATAATATTGCTTTAACAGGAGAGATTCCAAAAGATATTTTTATTATAAAATCTGGCATTATAAGATCATTTCATATAGATGAAAAAGGAAAAGAATATATAAGACATTTTTTTACCCCTATTAAAGCTACTGGAGCTTTGAGAGCTTTGATTTTAAATAAACCTTCTAGATTGTCTTATGACTGTTTAACTAATTGTGAAGTTTACGCTATTAATTATAAAGACTTTAAAAAATTAACTGAAAAAGATAAAAACATAGTAAACCTTTACGCTAAAATTTTAGAATACATATTTATAGCTTTAGAAGCTAAAATTTATGATTTATCCGTTCTAAATGCAACTGAAAGATACTTAAAACTAAAAACACAAATTCCAGGAATAGAAAATTTAATTCCACAATACCATATTGCGTCTTATTTAAATATTACTGCTGTTCAATTAAGTAGAATTAGAAAAGAAATATACTCTAAATAATTATTTTAATTAACATATGTTAATTTATAACTAATCTTAATAAGCTATATTTGTTTTATTATCCCCCCCAATATATTGTTATATAAACAATTTATATAAGGCTTATTTATTAATAAGCCTTTTTTTTATGCATATGAGTTTAGAATTTATAATACATTATAGTCTTCATTTTATTGCTCCATTTTTTATTGCTTACTTTTTCTTTAAGAATAATTGGAAAATAGTTTATTTAATATTTATCTGCTCTATGTTGGTAGATTTAGATCATTTATTAGCAACTCCTATTTTTGATAAAAATAGATGCAGTATTAATTTTCATCCTTTACACTCTTATATTGCAATTGGATTTTATGTAATTGGGTTATTTATTAAGAAAACAAAAATCATATGTATTGCTTTACTTTTTCATATGATTACAGACTATATAGATTGTTATTTATAATATTTCTTTAAAAGAAGGTCTAACTCAGGAGAAATATTAAGCTTAAAAATTAAAGTTATGTAAATAACAGTTATTAAAATACTTTTTATTGCAATGTTAATTATTGGATGTATAGGAAATTTCCATAAATAAATATTATCAATAGGGAAATCCCAAAAATAAAATACCAAAAGTATTACTAGTATAATTGAAAACATTTTCCAAGAACTTGGTGTAAAAGGTGTTATTGTAAACTTGTTATGTACAAACCATAATTTAATAGTATTAAAAACTACAATTATAATTAATGTAGATAAAGCTAAACCATCTGTTCCTAAATTTAATTTGAAATAAAAAATTTCATTTAAAAGATAAACACCTATAGACATTCCAAGAGCTAATGGTAATGCAATTTTATAAAACTTAGAATTATTAATAATCGCTCCATTATTTCCTAAAAACATAGTATATAGTTTTGCTGTAGAAATCATTAAAACTACCCACTCTCCTCCTGCATAACCTTTTTCTGGCATTAATTTAAACAACTCTGACACACCACAATTAACTAAAATATAAAATAAACCACCAATTAAGAAAAGGTTTATTGAACTCTTTTTGTATAAATTTTCTACTTCTTTATGATTAAACTCATTTAATGATTTTGAAGTTAAAGGTTGTAAAATTTGAGTCATAGCTCTACTAGGTGCTTCTATAAAACTTCCTATAAAAACTGCTACAGAATAGTAAGCAGCCTTTTCTATTGTATCTTTTCCTGGAATCATTATTTTATCAATATCTAGTAAAATAGCTCCTGCACTACCTGCTAAAATAATGTATAAAGAATATTTAATTATTTCTAATATGTTCTCTGGAAGCTTAAAATAAAAATTAGGAAAATATACACGAAATGCATAAAACATCATTACTATGGCTCTTAAAACATAAGCTATCGTTAAATAAAAAATAAACTCTTCTTTATTTATCAACTTAAAAAAAACAGCAAAAAGTAACAACATTACAACTACTCTATTCCAAAGTTCTTTTAGAATATTACCAAAAACAGTCTGTAATTGTACTTTTGTCCAAGAATAAAAAAGCTCAAAATAAGCACATGCTACTGCTATTAAATATATAGAAAAAGTATAATTCTCTACAATTTGATTTTCTGGAGCAACTTTACTCATGATCCATAAATGAGCATAATCCCAAAAAAAACCTAAAGGCAAAGCAATAATTAAAGGTAAAAATATGACAGATGATAAAAATTTATCTTTTTCTTTCTTAGTTTCATAAGAAGAAAAAAACTTTACTATTGTATACTGAATACCAAAAGCAGTTAAAGGCATAATTACATTAGAAGCTGATAGTAAAAAAACAACCATTCCATAAAACTCCTTTTCTAAAAATCTTGGATAAAAAACAATCGTATTTATTCCTCCAATTAAAAATGCAGAATAAATAATAATAGTATTTCTAAATGACTGTTTTAATACAATTCCCATATTACGAATGTAAACTTTTAATAATTGATGCTAAATTTTTAGTCAATTCTTTTCTATGAAATTGATGTAAATTTTTAGAGTCTACATTTAAACTTCCTGTTTTATATTGCTGATAAAGTTTTAATATTTCTGATGATAATTTTTCTTCATTATAAAAATCAACAACAAAACCTGCGTTTGTTTCTTTTAGAATTTCGGATAAATCTCCTTCTTCTGGACCAATTGCTAAAATGGGCCTTTTTGCTGTTAAATATTCAAATAACTTCCCTGTTAAAATTCCTTTAGATTTTTCTATATTAGGAATTAACAATAGCAATATTTGTGCTTTTTTCTGATATTCTATAGCTTTAATATGATTTACATAACCAACAAAATTGGTATTCTCATCTAGTTTATTATTTTTTATTTCTGCTTTAACATCATCAGAAATATCACCAATAAAATTCAATTTTAAATCATTTTTAAAATTTTTATTCTTAGAACTAAGTTCTTTTAAAACTTTAAATAAAATTTTTGGATTACTTTGTTTTGGCAACAAACCTATATAAGAAATAGTAAATTTAACATCTAATATTATATTATTTTCGGCTAAAACTTCATTATCAAAACCATTGGTAATAACCTCTACTCTATTTGCTTTTTTAGAAAACTCTTCTTTTAATGAATTACTAACTGTTAACACACAATCTGCATTTTTTAAAACGGATTCTTCTAATCTTTTATTTTTATTATTAGCAAATGAAAGCTGATTAAAATCTTTATTATAATACAAATCTGACCAAGGATCTCTAAAATCTGCGATCCATTTTATATTGTTTTTTTGTTGTAATTTCTGTGCAATTAAATGCATACTATGAGGCGGACCAGTAGAAATTATAGCATCAACTTTATTTGAATCTAAATATTCTTGTAAATACTTCACAGATGGTTTTACCCAAAATATTTTAGGATCAGGAATAAAGAAGTTTCCTCTAATAAAAGACAACAAACCACTTTTACCAACATTAGAAATACCACTTTTCTGTGGTTTATCTTTCTTCCAAAATAGAATATCTGTTGGTTCCCAAATAGGTTGTTTTAAAATTTCTATATTTTTCTGCACTTCATTAATTAAAGTAGTATCTTCTTTTGGATAATTAACATTATCAACCGTATACACAACAGGTGTTATACCAAATTCTTGTAAATATTTCACAAACTTCAACCAACGCTGAACTCCAGAACCTCCTGCAGGTGGCCAATAATATGTAATTATTAATACTTTCAAGTTTTTAAATTATCGTATAAATGTAGAAGTTTTTTTGATGTTTGTTCCCAAGAAAACTCATTCTTAATAAAATTTTCACCATTTTTTCCTAATTCATTTCTTAATTCAGAATTTTCATAAAGCATTAATACTTTATCAGAAAAATCATCAACATCTTTTTCTTTATGAACTAAACCTGTATTATTTTTTTCTACCAACCTTTTTTGTGCAATTGCATCACTTACCAAAAGTGGTTTTGCTAAACTCATATATTGAAAAATCTTATTAGCATACGCAACATCATGTTGCAAATTTCTATGCAAAGGAGAAATACAAATATCACTAGACAGAATATAAGATTGGAATAATGATACATTTTGCCAACCTTCAAAATCAACAAATTGTTCTAATTCTAAGTCTTTTACCTGCTGTTTTAAAATTACATCTGTGGTGTTTCTACCTACAATTACTAACTTAATATTGGGTATTGTATCCTTTAAAAAACTGATGGATTCGATAGCTGTTTGTAATCCTCTTCTTAAGTGTGTATCTCCTAAATATAAGATTACAAAATTCTTTTTATATCTATTTATAATGGTTTCTTTTACTTGATAATCCTTGTAAAAGGATTCTCTAATCGTATTTGGAACCAAAACTAACTTATCTTTTGAAGCAGGAATTCTTTCTTCTAAATTTTCGAGAAATTCTGGTGATACAGAAATAACTTTATCTGCTTTTTCAATAAACTCTCTTTCTTTTTTCTTCCATTTTAAGGGTGATATAATATACTTTCCAGGAAATTTTTGAAGATGAGGATACAACTTCATCACTTCTGGCATATTATCATGTAAATCTAAAACAACTGGTAATTTAAAATTCTTATTTGCCTTATAAACCGCTTCTGCAATTCTTATATCATGAATATGCAAAGTATCAATTTTTGTCTCATTTATAAATTGATGAATCTTCTTTTTCATCAAGAAACTATATAAAGGAATTGTATACGCTAAAGCGGATAATTTATACTCAAGTTTGTTTGAAGAAAATCTTTTTACTTGAATTCCATTTATTGTTTCTGCTTTTCTTTCGTCTGCATATTTTAAACAAAAAAGAAAAACTTCATGTCCGTTTTTAATTAAAGAAATTGCTTCATTTTCTACCCTTGGATCAGGAGGAAATTCAGCATCTAAAATCATTCCTATTTTCATGCTTTCTTCTTCTTTTCATAAAAGAACCATCCAATTGTGATAAATAATAACAAAGCATAAGATGATAATGAAATTATTTTTCCTTGTTGAATAACTTTTGGCTCAAATTTGAATTCTATTTCATGATTTCCTGCAGGAATAATCATTCCTCGTAAAACATAATTCACTCTAAAATGTGGTGTTAGTTTTCCATCAACATAAGCATTCCAACCATCTTTATAATAGATTTCAGAAAATACAGCAAACTGTTCTTTTACTGTTTTAGTTTGGTATGTTAACGAAGTTATGTCTTGATTTATAAGCTGAATAACTGCTGTAGAATCAATTCCTTTAGGAAATAGGTTTTGTTTTTGTTTCAAAAATTCTTTTTGATAAACTGCCTCTTTTTTAGTATTTAAAGAATCTAACGCTTGTATTTCTTCATTCGCAGAATTTACAACCTTTACATTACCCACAAACCAAGCATTACCATTTGCATCTGGATTTAACTGTGCTTGTTTATCTCCTTTATCATTACCAATAATAAAATATTTGGTATTTAACATGTTTAAAACCTGCATGTTATTTTTTGCAATTTGATAATCAAACAATTCTTGGTAACGTCCTAATTTTGCTGCATGATAACCACCAATAGAATTATGAAAATAAGAGGTACTTCCATCATTCATTGGATTTACCGTAAAATTACCAACTCTAAAATATCCTTTATCTTGTAAAATAATTTTATCTGCTTTAGATGCAGTAAATGGTTTTTCTATTTTTCTTGATGCTTTAAAATCATCTTCATTTACATACTTTTTATCTACCGAAATCAAATCGAACAAAACAAAAACTGTTAATCCAATAATTACAATACTTTGTTTTAATTTATCTTTTAAGAACATCCATAAAACTCCTGCAGAAAGCAACATTAAAAAAATAGAACGTAAAGAATCCATTAATAACATCGATTTTCTATCAGAAATAATAGCATCTGTTAATCCTGGTAATTGACTGTATTGAGCATCTCTTAATCCTTCAAAAGTGGCAAAACCATGTGCTAATAAAAACCCAACAACTATTAATCCTCCAAAAACATACACTGCTTTTTTTAACGAATCTAGTTTTTCTTCCTTAGATATAGATGATGAAAATAACTCTTTTAAAGCCAAAACACCTAAAATGGGCACACATAATTCTGCAATTACTTGTATTGAAGAAACTGCTCTAAATTTATTGTATAAAGGAATATAATCTATAAAAAAGTTGGTTAGAACATCAAAGTTCCTTCCCCAACTCATTAAAATAGAAAATACTGTTGCAGCAACTAACCATTGTTTTAATCTACCTTTTACTAAAAAAAATCCTAGAAAAAATAAAAAGAAAATCACAGCTCCAATATATGCAGGTGCTTCTACAATTGTTTGATCTCCCCAATATGATAATACTTGTGAAGCATAATCTTTGGCTACTTTTTTTCCTGCAGCACTTTCTATTGTTTGGTAGAAGTTAGAATCTTCTCCTAACTTCTCAACGGTTCCTCCACCTATAAAACGTGGAACAAACAGATTAAAAGTTTCTAATTTGGCATAACTATATTCTGTAATATATGCTTTATCTAAACCTTTTGTAGCTGCTTTTGTAGTTCCATCAGGATTAATTGTTAATTCAGATTTTCCTCTTGTACTATGATCTGCATATTCTTTCATCGCCATTAAACGAGAAGAATTAGCACCAATACCTAAAAATACTGCTGCAATAATTACCACACTTTGTTTTATAAAAATCGAAATCTTTTTTTCTTTAATTGCATTTACCAACTCTACTATTCCTAAAATCAACAAACAGAAACCTAAATAATAAGTCATCTGTGGATGATTTGTATATATCTCTAAAGCCATTGCAACTCCAGTTACAATAAAACCTAAAATAAATCTTTTTTGAAAAACCCATAAAACTCCTGCTAAAACTAAAGGCATATATGCAATAGCATGTGCTTTTGCATTATGTCCTGCTCCAAAAATGATAATTAAATAGGTTGAAAACCCAAAGGCGAGCGATCCTAAAATGGCCAATCTCCACTCAACTTTTAAAGCCATCATCAGTACAAAAAAGCTAAGAAAATAAAGAAAAGTATAATCTGCTGGTCTTGGTAAAAAACGTAATAATTTATCTAAACCTCTAACAAAATCATTAGGATAATAAGCACTTACTTGGTATGCAGGCATTCCACTAAAAGAAGATGCTGTCCAATATGGTTCTGTATTTTTATCTGCTCTAAAATCATTAATATCTTTTACCATTCCTCTAAATTGAGTGATATCAGATTGATGTAATTTTTGCCCTTTTAAAACAGGATTGAAATATATAATTGAAGCCAAAGCAAAAATTGCAATAGCTATTATATAAGGTATTACTTTATTAAAAGTCTTCAATTGGTTGCTTTTTAATTAATGAAATATAGACTAATCTACTTCTTCGAAATCAACATATTCTCCAACAGAATCTTTACTTTGTTGTTGCTTCTGTGGTTGTTTGTCTATTACTGTTTCTCCTTCTTGAACAGTATTTTTTTGTTGTTTTTGCTGTTGTTGACCTCCAAATTGTTGTTCAGCTTTTTTCTGCATTGTTTCTGCCGCTTTTTTCATTAAAAAAGGAGCAAACATTCTTGCTAAAAACTTAAAAGCATAATAAATAAGTAACAACCAAAAAACAGTCTTCAATAATCCTAATAACATAACTCTATTTAAAAAATCAATCAAAAATAACAATTTGAACACAATTGAAGCGTTAACAATTTATAAAACTTTCACAAAGTCAAAAAAGTATACTTTGCTTTTTTAAAATAGCATTTTTAACTTATGTTTGTGTTCATTGATAGCTAGTGCTTTTAAACTTGTATTATAATTTATGAAAAACCTTTTTATAAAAATATTTTTTACGCTTATTTTATTCGTAACAAACTCAATGCAAGCGCAATATACAGAAGTTATCAATTCTAACAAACCTGGTTTTTCTGAAAGTCCTTATAGTGTGGGTACAGGTGTTTATCAATTTGAAAGTAACTTTTTCTTAAGAAGCACAAGTATAGATCCTACTTTTTCTAGACCACAAGATTTTGGAGTAGATTTACTTTTTAGAACGAGTTTTTTTCTTGAAAAATTAGAATTAAACACGCAATTAACGTATCAAAGAGACAAAATTGCTTTTAAAAACATATTCACATCACATTACTTTACATCTGGGTTAAGCAAATTTACAATCGGAGCAAAATATTTATTGTTTCAACCAACTTATACAGACAAATCTAAAGAAGTTAAAAGTTGGAAAAGAAGATATGCTTTTGATAAAAAACGTTTTATTCCTTCTGTTGCTATTTATTTAGGAATGAATACAGACCTTGTAAACGAAATTCATAAAACACAAAGTATAACACCTAAAGTTGGTGTATTACTGCAACACAATCTTACAAATGAATTTAATGTAATTTCTAATGTTTATTATGATAAAATAGGAACAGATTTTTCTGAAATATCTTACATAATTACAGCAACACAAAATTTTGGATCTAGGTGGTCTGGTTTTTTAGAACATCAAGGTGTGTTTTTAAAATATCAAAACAACTTAAATTTCGGAGCAGGTTTGGCTTATTTATTCAATAAGGATTTTCAAATAAATACTTCTGCAAGATATCTTTTAGAAGGTAGAACAAATGGCTTTTATGGTGGTTTAGGAATTTCTTATAGAATAGATAAACACAAAGATTCTTTTATAGACCTAAATGAAATACCAGAAATCAAAAAAAACACCCCAATAACAAGGTATAATAAAAAACAAGGAAACTTTTTTAATCGTTTTTTAAATATATTCAAAAGAAAAGAGAGTAAAAAAACTACCAGAAAAAGACCTAGTAGAAGTAGAAAAAAGAAAACTACTAAAAAGAAAAAAAGCGGTTTTTTAGGCTTGTTTGGTAAAAAGAAAAAGAAGGAAGAAACAGAAATTGAAAAGCTAGAAAGAGAAATTAAAGAACTTGAAAAAGAAGTGAAGAAAAATAATAAATAGAAATACTATTTTTGTAATATGATTACAATTAAAAAAATGACAACTAAAAAGGAAATGAAACAATTTGTTACATTTCCTTTTTCGCTATATAAAGATAATAAATATTGGGTTCCACCTATTATTAAAGACGAAATTGATAATTTTGATCCAGCAAAAAATCCTGTTTTCGAAAATGCAGATGCTCAATTTTTTGTAGCAATTAGAGACAACAAAATTGTTGGTAGAGTTATTGCAATTATAAATTGGTTTGAAGTTGAAAAACAACAAATTAAAAAAATGCGTTTTGGTTGGTTTGATGTGATTGATGATATTGAAGTTTCTAAAGTTCTTTTAAACAAAGTAAAAGAAATTGGTTTAGAAAATAAACTAGAATATATTGAAGGTCCTGTTGGTTTTAATAACTTAGACAAAACTGGAGTTTTAACTGAAGGTTTTGATCATATTGGCACCATGATTACTTGGTACAATCATCCTTATTACAAAGATCATTTAGAGCAATTAGGTTTTGTAAAAGAGAAAGAATATTTAGAAAATAAATTCAAATTTAAAAATGTAGATGGTGTTTATTTTGATAGAATCAGTAACATTTTAAAAAGACGTTTCAAGTTAAAAGCTTTAGATTTTACAAAGACAAAAGACATTATGCCATATGTAGATGAAATGTTTGAAGTTTTTGATGCTTCATATTCTAAACTATCCACTTTTGTTCCTATTTCAGATTCTCAAATAGCATTTTTTAAAAAGAAATACATTTCATTTATCAACCCAGAATATATAAAGTTTGTGGTTGATGAAAACAATAGACTAGTCGCTTTTGCAATTGTAATGCCTTCTTTTTCTGAAGCTTTACAAAAAGCAAAAGGTAAATTATTTCCTTTTGGATTGTTTCATTTACTAAAAGCCAGAAAACATGCAAAAGACGTTACTTTTTACTTGATTGGTGTGCATCCAGATTATCAAAACAAAGGTGTACATGCTATTATTTTTGATCAATACACAAAAACTTTTACACCATTAGGAATTGATAATTGTATTAGAACTCCAGAGTTAGAAGATAATGAAGCCATTAAAAAATTATGGGAAAATTTTAAACCTATTACTCATAAAAGACGTAGAACTTATAAAAAGAGTATTCAGTAATTTAGTCTTCAGTAAGGCAGTCGCAGTTTTCAGTTATCACAAATAAAAAAACTATCAAATATCATTTTGAAATGAGCTTTTTTTAAACGATTAAGAAATCTCAACATTAAAACTTTGTACCTTTGATACTTTAAAAACTTTGCAACTATAATTTAAATGCAACTATTTTATAATTCAGAAATATCTACAGAAACCACTCAAATTACTTTCGATAAAATTGAAAGTAAACATATTGTGCGTGTTTTACGTAAAAAAGAAAACGATATTCTTAAAATAACTAATGGTAGAGGTTTTTTGTTTGATGTAAAAATTATAGTTCCAAGTGATAAAAAATGTTTGGCAGAAATAATTTCTTTTGAAAAAAAGCCAAAACCTTGGAATTATTATTTACACATTGCAATTGCACCTACAAAACTGAATGACAGAATAGAATGGTTTTTAGAAAAAGCCACAGAAATTGGCGTTGATGAAATTACACCTATTATTTGCTCTAATTCAGAGCGCAGAGTTGTTAAGTTAGAACGATTTGAAAAAATTATTCAATCTGCTATGAAGCAATCTTTAAAATTTACGCTCCCAAAATTGAATGAACCTGTAAAACTGAATGACTTTTTAAAACAAGATTTAGACGGACAAGTTTGTATTGCTCATTGTGAAGAACAAGAAAAAAAATTGTTACAATCTGTTTTAAAACCATCAGAAAAAACAACAATACTTATAGGTCCAGAAGGTGATTTTTCATCAGAAGAAATAAAAAAATGTTTAGCAAAAAATTATATCCCAATATCTTTAGGAGAAAGTAGATTACGAACAGAAACTGCGGCTTTAGTTGCTGTTAATACAGTTTCGTTTATCAATCAGTAAGTTTTTACTATATTGCTTCCAATTCTTACCAAATAATTAATGAAGCAACTAATTTTACTATTACTCTCTTTATCATTTTATCCAATTTCTGCACAAGATGTTGCTATTTTAAAATATAATGGTGGTGGAGATTGGTATGCAAACCCAACTGCAATTCCTAACTTAATTGAATTTTCTAACCAAAATATAAAAACTAACATCTCTAAAAACCCACAATCTGTAGCAATTAATAGTGAAGATATTTATAACTACCCAATTGTATTTATGACAGGTCATGGAAACGTTTTGTTTTCTGATGACGATGCCAATAACTTAAGAAATTATTTAATTTCTGGTGGATTTTTACATGTTTCAGACAATTATGGTCTAGATAAATTTATAAGAAGAGAATTAAAAAAAGTTTTTCCTAAACTAGAATTTTTAGAAATACCTAATAATCATCCTATTTACAATCAGACGTTTAAATTTCCAAACGGAATTCCTAAAATTCATGAACATGATAAAAAATTTGCTCAAGGATTTGGTTTGTTTTACGAAGGAAGATTGATTGTGTTTTATGATTATGAAACCGATTTAAGTGATGGTTGGGAAGATGAAATTATACATAACAATCCAAAAAGTGTACGTGAAAAAGCACTTAAAATGGGAGCAAATATTATAGAATATGCTTTTAAAAATTAGTCCGTATTTAGATATAGATGATATTAAAATAAACTTTGACACAGAAGGTCTATGGGTTTTAAATATTGCTATTGGTATTATAATGTTTGGTGTTGCTTTAGGTATTACTATAGATGATTTTAAACGTTTATTTAAAAATCCAAAAATAGTTTTTGTTGGGGTTTTGTCTCAGTTTTTCTTATTACCTGCTGCCACTTTTTTAGCTATTTTAGTTCTAAAACCTCATCCTAGTTTTGCATTGGGAATGATGATGATTGCAGCTTGCCCAGGAGGAAATGTATCTAACTTTTTTAGTAAAATGGCTGGAGGTAATGCTGCACTTTCTGTTAGTTTAACTGCATTTGCAACATTAATTTGTATTATTATGACTCCTTTTAACTTACAATTTTGGGGAAGTTTGTATGAACCAACAAATGAAATTTTAAAAACCGTTTCTCTAAATCCTATAGATTTATTCAAGCTAGTTTCTTTGATATTAGGTATTCCTTTAATTTTAGGAATGTTGATAAAATATTATCATTCTGAAATGGCTGGTAAAATAGAAAAGGTTTTAAAACCTTTGTCTATGTTGGTTTTTATTGCTCTAATATTTATTGCTTTTTCACAAAATTTAGATGTTTTTGTAAATCATATTCATCATGTTTTGTTTTTAGTAATCTTTCATAATATTTTTGCTTTTTTCTTAGGATTTTATACCGCTAAAGTGTTTAAACTAAAAGATAAAGACAGGAAAACTATTTCTATGGAAACAGGAATTCAGAATGGAGGTTTAGGTTTATTACTAATTTTTGGTTTCTTTGATGGTTTAGGTGGAATGGCTTTGTTAGCTGCTTTTTGGGGAATTTGGGATGTGTTTTCTGGTATGGCTTTGGCTACTTATTGGGGAAGAAAAAAAGAAAAAATTATAGAAAGCATTTAGTTTATGATTCAGAAAATTTGGTTTACAATTGTTTGGAGTTTTATAAAATTAGGATTGTTTTTTTACAGTAATAAAATTATTGTAAAAGGTAAAAAAAACATACCCAAAAAAGGTGCTGTTTTATTTGCTGTAAATCATCCAAATGGATTGATAGACCCTTTATTTGTTACAACAACTAATAGCAGACAAAATCATTTTTTAGTAAGAGCGGCTTCTTTTAAAAACCCAGTAATTAAAAAAATTTTAGAGTCTTTATACTTAATGCCTATTTATAGAATTAGAGATGGAATTAAACAACTTTCTAACAATCAAGAGATTTTTGAAAAGTGTTTTAACATCTTACATAAAGGAGATACTTTAATGATTTTCCCTGAAGGAAGTCATGATAAAAAAAGAAGTATAAGACCTTTAAGTAAAGGGTTTACAAGGATTGTTTTTGGTGCTTTAGAAAAACACAAAGATTTAGAAATAAAAGTAGTTCCTGTTGGTATTACCTATCAACACCCTTCTGATTTTCCTACAAAAGTTACCATAAATTATGGAGAACCAATTGCTACAAGAGAAATTTTTGAAAGCAATACAACTGCAAAATCTATAAATATTTTAAAAGAGAAAGTTAGTAGTCAGTTAAAAACTTTAAGTGTTCATATTACTGATGATGAAAATTACGAAACAATTTTACAAAAATTAACCGATGCTCAAGTAGATTTTACAAAGATTGATGAAGTGAATAACATGATTCTTTCTAATGCAATTCCTAAAAGGAAAGAAGAAAAAATTAACTTTGTAAAGCCATTATTATACCTCATCATTATAAATAGTATTATTCCGTTTTTTCTTTGGAAAATAGTTCATAAAAAAATAGATGAAATAGAATTTATAGATACTTTTCGTTTTTCTATAAATTGGTTTTCTTGCACCTTATTTTATTGCTTACAAAGTTATATTGTTAGTGTCTTTTTTGGAAATATAGTTGGTTTCTTTTACTTAACAATTTCTGCTTTTATAGTTTTAATTTACACTAAATTTACTCCTACAAATGCTAAAAATCATAAAGAATTCAATGAATTTGGTAAACAGGTTTAGCCCTGATTGAACGGTTTGTTTGAGCTCTTTTTGAGGAACGAAAAAAAGCGAGTAGTGAAAGCAGGAAACAGCTTCTAATCTAGAATTGCATCTTGAATTACTTGCTGAATTTCTGTACGCATATTACTGTTTACTAAACCTCTGTTATCCATAGTTGGATACACTCTGTTTGACAAAAATACATACACAATTTCACTTTTAGGATCTGCCCAAGTATAAGTACCTGTAAAACCAGAATGCCCAAAGCTTTCATCGGAAACACAACCACAAGTAGCTTTTACTTTTGGGTTTAACTGTGGCTTATCAAAACCTAAACCTCTACGTACTTTTTTATCAGAAAAATAACGATGATTAAATTTATCTAAAGTTGCTGTTTTTAAATAACGTTTACCACCATAATAACCTTTTTGCAAATACATTTGCATAATTTTTGCAACATCATTTGCATTGGCAAATAAACCTGCATGACCTCCTACTCCACCTAACATTGCTGCACCCATATCATGCACATCTCCTTGTAACAATTGGTTTCTGTAATAATTGTCTTTTTCTGTAGGAATAATCTCTTTTTTAGCAAATTTTTGCAATGGTAAATAACTTGTTCTATTGGCTCCTAAAGATTGATAAAATTCTTGATCTACCAGATCATTTAAAGGTTTATGATATTCGTTTTCAATTGCTTCTTTAAAAATATAATAACCTAAATCGCTGTATTTATAACCATCTCTTTCTCTTTGATCTACATCTCTAATGTATTTATAAATACTGTCTTTATAATTTTTATTTAGATATAAATCTTGAGCTACTTTTATATTGAATTTTTTAGATTTTTTATTACGATAAAACACAGGCAAATTTTTATGTGTAACACTATCTTGAGTACCTTTATAAAAAGGAATCCACGCTTTTAATTTACCATAATGAGATAAAATTTCTCTTACAGAAACACTTGCTTTGTTAGACCCTTTAAAACTAGGAAGTAAATCTTGTAACTTTTCATTTAAAGTGATTTTTTGCTCTTCTTCTGCTTTCATTATTAACGGCAAAGAAGCTAAAATTTTAGTTAATGATGCTAAATCATACACATCAGAATTTTTGACTTTTAAAGTCTTTTTATCTGTATGAAATCCATAACTTTTATTTAAAATAATTTTTCCTTTTCTGGCAACTAATACTTGAAAACCTGGAGCCATTTTGTTTTCTAAGATAACATTCGCTAAAGAATCAATATCTTTTAACTTTGTTGATGACATTTTTACAGCTTCTGGAATTGTATACTCAAATCTTTTAAGGTTAGATGTTATAAAGCCATGACCTTCTGCAAACTCATTTCTTATAGAAACTGGTAATTTCCCCTTTGCATCAAATGCTCCAAAAATTAATTGAGCAGAAAGTTCTTGCGCCAATTTACTATTCTGATAAGAAACAATAATACTTTCTATATTGGTAAAAGTTTTTATCTGTAATAAGCTATAAGGACTTGTAAAAACATCTAAAATAACATTGTTTTCTCTAGCAATTTCTTGTAACCAAACTAACTCTTGATTTTTAAACTTATAACTTTTCCAAGGGTGCAAATTAGATTTATGAAAACCAATAACAACCAAATTATATGGTTTTAATTTTTTAATAATTTCGCTTAAATCTTTATCAGATATTACATCAACCTTACCATAATTTTGTAGCATTTTTACAAAATGATTTCCAGAATCATCTCCTAAATTTACATAAGCAATTTTTCTTTTTTCTAAATTTCTAATTGGCAAATCACCTTTTACATCTTTAATTACCGTTAAAGAATTTTTAATTAATTCTCTGTGTAATAATTCATCTTCAATAGTATTCAATTCATTTTGAATGTTCTCAATTTTAATTGGTTTATAATTGTGCAAACCTGCCCAATATTTTGCTTTTAAAACCTTTCTTACAGAAACATCTATTCGTTCTTCAGTTAAGGTTTTTAATTCTATTGCTTTTTTAATTAGATTTACTGTAGCTGGCACATCTTGTGGTATCAACAACAAATCATTACCTGCTTGTATGGCAGCTAAATCTATTTCTGCAGAAGAAGAGTAATTTGCAGCACCTTTCATGTTTAAACCATCTGTAATAACCAAACCATTAAAACCAAGTTTTTGTTGTAATAAATTTGTTACAACATTTTTAGACAAAGAAGTAGGTAACCTTGGGTCAGATTCTAAGCTTGGTATACTTAAATGTGCTGTCATAACACTTGCAATACCAGCATCAAAAACTTTTTTATACGGATACAATTCTATTGAATCTAATCGATTCATATCAAAATTTAAAACAGGTAAAGTATGATGAGAGTCTGTTGCAGTATCTCCATGACCAGGAAAATGTTTCGCATTTGCCAAAACTCCCATACTTTGCATTCCTTGAGTAAATGCAATTGCTTTTTGCGTTACGTTTTCTTTACTTTCTCCAAAAGATCGATTACCAATAATTGGATTATCTGGATTTGTATTTATATCTACAACTGGTGCAAAATTAACATGAATTCCCAATCGTTTGCAATGTTTACCTAAATGCTCTCCAAATTGTTTCACTAAAGAATCGTTTCTAATAGCACCTAAAGTCATGTTCCAAGGAAAACGATAGGTATTTTTTAAACGCATATCTAAACCCCACTCTCCATCAAAACCAATTAACAAAGGTACTTTTACAGTATCTTGATATTTGTTGTTTAATTCAGCTTGTTTTTCTGGAGTTCCTTGCATGAAAATTAAATTACCTACATGATATTTAGTAATCATTTCTGTAATAAAATCTTCGTGTTTTTTGTCTAAATTAGAATATGCTTGCACCATAAAAAGCTGACCAATTTTTTCATCAATAGTCATATTTTTCATGATACTATCTACCCAAATAGTTTGATTTTCGGCATCTTTTGTTCTTAACGGATCTACATTTTGTGCCGATAAATTAAAAACAAGACCAATTAATAAAACAACAAGTAACTCTTTTTTCATCTGTAATTTCAATATTTTTTTTGGGGGCGTTTTAACAGGCTTTCCATTATATCTTTTTATGTAAAAAAACATAAAAAGGATGCCATTACAATCCTTAACGCAACTTTTTAGCAACTAAACTTAATAAATAAAATACAATTTTTATACCAAAAATCGCTTGTGCCAACTATCTTTTGCTGGAATTTCCCAATTGCTTTCAAAATCTGCTTTTGTACTTACCATATTATTAAAAACAATAGTTTCTGCAGTTACTTTTTGTTCTTTTGCAAAATTTTGAAAATTCGATAACTTCACCAAGTTAATATTGTCATTATCTTTAAAAGTAATGTTTAATTTGTTCATTAAATCTAATTCCAATTCTTTTTCTAAACCTTTAATAAAACGAACAGAACTATCAATAGAACACCCAGAAACGTTATTAAAACTCTCATCTACAGCTAAAACCAAAAACTGATTGTATTTTATAGTAAAAGATCCTTTTAAATCATCTCCATGACGCGTCCATTGATTGATAAAATCTTTTGCTTTGGCTGAAATAAGTTCAACTTCTTTTGTTTTAAATTCTCTATCAGATTGGTAAATCCAAACACGAGAATTATTGGGTAAATTTTTATATTCTGTAAACATGTATTCTAAATTAATTAATTCAGTTTAATTAAGCTCTTAATCTATTGTTAATAGCTTATCTCAAATTAAACTTCTGCTGTAAAGCTTGTAACTTTTCAGCATCAGACATTTTCTTTTTTGCAGGGGTCATTCTTTCTTTAATTTCTCTTAATACTTTTTTAGTATACAAAGGAAAATCTGCATTTTGCATCCAATTATTATAACCAGGGTTTTCTTTAAAAACTTCTTCAACAGTTCTACCTTTGTATTTTCCGAAAGAAAAAATTTCTTGGTCATCCTCATTCATCAAAATAAAACCAGCAAAATCTGCTCTTTTGCCATGAGTAGAAAAATCACTTAAAGCATCAACGTTGTTTTCTATATCATCATATTTATCTAATTGAGCCAACAAAATTTCATAAGTTGCATTTGTATCTGCTTCTGCACCATGAGCTCCTTCTAATTCTTTACCGCAATAAAATTGATAACCTGCACTTAACGTTCTTTGTTCTTTTTTATGAAAAATTACTTGCACATCAATGGCTTTTCTATTTTTCATATCAAAGTCTATCCCTGCACGCATTAATTCTTCTGCTAATAAAGGAATATCAAATCTATTAGAGTTAAAACCTGCTAAATCAGCATCTCCTATCATTTCATTTACCTTTGAAGCCAATTCTTTAAAAGTGGGTTCTGTAGCTACTTTTTCATTTGTAATTCCATGTACATCAATGGATCCTTGAGGAATTTCCATTTCTGGATTCACCAACCATGTTTTGCTTTCTTTATTTCCATTAGGAAACACTTTTAATATTGAAATTTCTACAATTTTATCTGTAGCAATATTTATACCAGTAGTTTCTAAATCGAAAAATACAATTGGTTTTTTTAAATCTAAATTCATTATTATAGTTCTTAAAGTTTATAAAGTTAAAAGGTTTTAAAGTTAAAGTTCTGCTAGTACAACTTTTAAACATTTAACTTTTCAAATCATAATTATTCGTTATTTAATTGTGTTTTAAACGCTTCTACTTTCGCCTGAATTTTTACAGGTAATATAGGTTCTTTAAAATTATATTTTTTTAATTCTTTTAAAACAATATCTGCTAATAATAATCTAGCTGTTGGTTTATCGTCTGCAGGAATTACATACCAAGGTGCATTTTCTTTTGAAGTTCTGTTTAATAAATCTTCGTAACAAAACTGATATTTATCCCATAATTTACGTTCTTTTAAATCTCCTGCAGAAAATTTCCAATTCTTTTCTGGTAAATTCAATCTACGTAATAATCTGTTTTTTTGTTCTTCTTTAGATAAGTTTAAAAAGAATTTTAAAACTATAGTTCCGCTTTTAACAATATGATTTTCAAAAGCATTAATTCTATCCATTCTGTTATGATAAAATTCATTATTTAAATCCTCTAAACTATTTACATCCGGAATATTTTCACCAAAAACATATTCTGGATGTACACGAGTTACCAATACATTTTCGTAATGTGTTCTGTTAAAAACACCTATTTTTCCTTTAGATGGTAATGCAATATAATGTCTCCATAAAAAATCGTGTTTCAGTTCTAACTCAGTTGGTACTTTAAAACTATGTACCTCTACTCCACGTGCATTTACATTTTTAAAAACCTCTCTTATTAAACTGTCTTTACCTGAAGTATCCATTCCTTGTAAGCAAATTAACATACTATACTTGCCTTCTGCATACATAGTATCTTGAATTTTAGTTAGCTTTTTACTTACTTTTTTCAACTTCTTTTCGGCATCTTCAATTACTTCTTTTGTAGTGTAATCTGTAAGTTTAATAGTGTTTTCTACTTTATAATTCCCTTTACTCATATGCGTTTAAAATATTTTTTAAAGATAGAAAAAATAGTGATTTTTTTATTGATTTTAACGTGCTTTTATGATAATTGATTTATTCCTTATTTGAAGCCTTAATTTCATTATTTTTGCACAATGGTTAAAGAAATTCAACTTCGTGTAAATTTAATTGAAGAACGTAAAGAAAACACATTCTTATACAAAGCTTCTAAACAATTAGGAGTAGATAAAAGTGAAATTTCTGCAGTAAAAATTTTACGTAAATCTATTGATGCCCGTAAAAAAGACATTATTTTCAATTATAAAGTTGCAGTTTACATCAATGAATCTGTACCAGAAAAATCTGAATACGAATTTGAATACAAAGATGTTTCTAATGCCAAAGAAGTACATATTGTTGGTTTTGGACCTGCAGGAATGTACGCAGCATTGCGTTGTATAGAATTAGGTTACAAACCTATTGTTTTAGAACGTGGAAAAAACGTACAAGATAGAAGACGTGATTTAAAAGCCATTAATCAAGAGCATTTTGTAAACGAAGATTCTAACTATTGTTTTGGAGAAGGTGGTGCTGGTACCTATTCTGATGGTAAATTATATACCAGAAGTTTAAAACGTGGTGATGTTAGAAGAATTTTTGAAAACTTGGTTTTTCATGGAGCTACAGATCAAATTTTGGTTGATGCGCATCCTCACATTGGAACTAATAAATTGCCAAAAATCATTCAGAATATTCGTGAGAATATTATAAAATTTGGTGGTGAAGTTCATTTTGAAACTAAAGTTACAGATTTTATTGTAAAAAACAATAAACTACAAGCTATTCAATTACAAAACGGACAAGAAATGTCTGTAAACTCTGTAATTTTAGCAACAGGTCATTCTGCAAGAGACATTTATGAGTTGTTAGATAAAAAAAATATTGCATTAAAAGCAAAATCTTTTGCAATGGGCGTTCGTGTAGAACATCCACAAGAAATAATCGATCAAATTCAATATCATTGTTCTGGAGAAAGAGATGAACTTTTACCTGCTGCTGCATATAGTTTGGTTCATCAAGTAAATAACAGAGGTGTTTATTCTTTTTGTATGTGCCCAGGAGGATTTATAGTCCCTGCAGCTACAGCAAATGGAGAAGTTGTAGTTAACGGAATGTCACCAAGTAGAAGAAATAACAAATTTGCTAATTCTGGAATTGTGGTTGAATTAGACATTGATAGAGATTTTAAAAAGTATGATCATTTAGGTGCTTTAAAAGGATTACAATTTCAAAAAGATTTAGAAAAAATAGCTTTTTATGCCGGTGGAAGAACGCAAACTGCTCCTGCACAAAGATTGGTAGATTTTGTAGATGGAAAATTATCGACAGATTTAAATGATTGTTCTTATCAACCAGGATTAAAATCTGCTCCTTTACATTCTTTATTACCAAAAATTATTGGAAGTAGATTACGAAAAGGATTTGCTGCTTTTGGGCAAAAAATGCATGGTTATCATACAAACGAAGCAAATATAATTGGTGTTGAGTCTAGAACCTCATCTCCTGTAAACATACCAAGAAAAGAAAATTTAGAGCACACAGAAATAGAAGGTTTATTTCCTTGTGGAGAAGGTGGTGGTTATGCAGGTGGAATTGTTTCTGCTGCTATGGATGGTGAACGTTGTGCAGAAGCTGCTGTTGCTAGTTTATAAAAAGCATGGGGTTTTTAAAATTGATTTTTTTAACAAAAAAATACAAACTTCAATTAGCAAAGATTAAAGGTTATTTAAATTAACATTATAATCGTGTAAAGTTTTGCTTAATAGTAAAATCTGTAACAAGAAATGAAATAATTCGTCTCTTAATAAACGAACCTATTTTATGAAATTAACTAAACAAATTGCTAAACTTATCGGAATTTTAATATTAGTTGGAATTCTTTTTATTGGTTTCAAATTTGGAACAAAGTACTATAAGTATCATCAAAAGGCTACTTTGCTAACCAATACAACTCTTGATGACACGATTAGTAGTGACGATTATAAAGATTCTAGAAATCTAAAAAACGGAGATATTTTATCTAAAAAAATAATAAACCTTTCAGAAATACCTCCTATTTGGAATAGTATTTCTGAAAACAATTCTTTAACAAAAAACTACAAGTATTTAGATGACATTAATTTTTATGTTATTGTTTATAAAAGCGATTCATTATTAGTTAACGGAATCATTGCTGAACCTAAAAAAGCAGGGAAATTCCCTGTAATTATTTTTAATAGAGGTGGAAATAAAGAGGTTGGAAAAATGGCAAAAGCTAAAACACTTCATTCTCTAATACATTCTTCTTCTAAACTAGTAAATGAAGGTTATTTAGTAATAGCTAGTTGTTACAGAGAAAATGATGAGTTTGGTGGTAATGATATTAATGATGTTTTAAATTTAACAAAAACTATTAAAACTATTAAAAAAGCAGATTCTAATCGTATTGGAATGTTTGGTTGGTCTAGAGGTGGTATGATGACATACTTATCACTTAAGTATAGTAATCAAATTAAAACTGCGGTTATTGGAAATGGTCCATCTGATTTAGAGAAGCTAATTATTGATAGACCTAAAATGGAAACTATGGTATATGCTAAACTAATTCCTAATTACAAACAAAACAAAAAAGAAGAACTAAAAAATCGTTCTGTAGCTTACTGGGCTAATGAATTAGAAAAAAACACAAGTTTACTTATTCTTTGTGGTACAGAAGACAAACAAGTAAACCCTAATCAAGCTGATTTAATAGCTAATAAATTAACTAAAATAAGCTATAATTTTAAACTTAAAAAAGTAGAAACTGACCACAAGTTTTCCAATAAAAAAGACGTGCTAAATAAATTATTAATAGATTGGTTTAAGAAAAATTTATAAAAAGGACTAAGCACAACACTATATACAAATAATTGTTATTTTTATAGCTACACAAAGGTTATTGCACTTTTATTACAACTGATTTTTCTTTAAAAATCCTCATTATTACTATACAAAAACGTTAACGAATCACCAAAAAAATATTTTTTTTGAGTTATTGAATTCTCTTTTCAAAATATCCTTTTAAAAAAACTACTTGTGCCATTATCATTAATCCAAAGAAAAAAACAGCATACAAAACAGTATTTGAAATAGAGAATGATTCAAACAAATTAGGTATTATAATTTTATCTAAGAAAGAAAAATCAAGTTTAGGAAATTGTATGGTAGTTTCTTTCATCTGCTTAAAAGGAACAAATATTGCTGTTAATAATAAACCTATAATTAAGAACCATCCTTTTTTAGTAATTAAAGCTTTTGGTTTAAATACAGTAGATTTTACAGTATTTTCTGCTAAAATATTTTGCATTATAGTTGCAGTAAAATCTATAGAAGGTTTTTCTTGTGGAATTTCTTTTACGTACTTTTTTAAAAAAGCATCAAGTTTTTCTATGTGTTTATTTTCTTCCATAATGGTTTATAATTTCTGGTGCTACATTTTCTTCTACAATTGCTAATAATTTCTTTCTAGCTCTGTGTAATTTCACTTTTATATTTGCTTCAGAAAATTCAGTAATTTCTATTATTTCTTTCAAACTTAGTTCATCATAATAAAACATCCAAATAATTGAGCGTTCTTCTTTTGGTAATTTATCTAAACAATCGTTCATAATTTTAGCACGTTCTTTTCTTTCAATTCCTTCTAAAATATTATCAACAGATTTTATTTGATTGAACGTAATTTCGTTAATTTCTAACGTGTTATTATTTTTTTTATTCTTTTTAATAGCATCTAAACCTGTATGGTATGCAATGCGATACAACCAAGTAGAAAATTTAGAATCACCTTTAAACTTACTTAAATTTTTATACGCTTTAATAAAAGTGTCTTGACTAATCTCTTCTGCTTCTACCCTATTCTTTGTCATTTTAAACGCCAAACTAAACACCATATTTTTATACGTATTAACAACATACGCAAAAGCATTTGCATCGCCTTTGAGCACTTTAGATATATATAGTTGGTCGTTGTTGTTGGTCATTTTATCTTTGACGATACTTTATATAAATAGGTTACAGATTTTGTTGAAAATATTTTTTTTGTTTTTTTGTAACCTTTATTCTAATGTGATCGTCAAAGCTACAACACAATAAAATTAATCATTTAAATTTTTAAAATAATAAATTATGGAAGTAGCAGTTTTAGCAGTAATATTTGGAAGTATTTTTGGAATTTTCTATTTATATTTTTCTACAAGAAATAAAGAACGTTTGGCATTAATTGAAAAAGGAGCAGATGCTAGTATTTTTATGTCAAGTAAAAAAAGAAATGCTGCTCCTTTTTGGAAAGTTTTAATTCTTAACCTAGGTTTATTAGCAATGGGAATTGGGGTTGGAATTCTTTTAGGAACTTTATTAAGTTATAACTTTGGCTATAATGGTTCTTGGCAAAACAGACCAGAAAATGCTATAGATTCTGGAGTTTTTTATGCAGCATCTATATTTTTATGTGCTGGTGGAGCTTTGTTAATTGGTTTTAAACAAACTAAAAAATTAGACAGAGAATAAAATATAGCAATCATAAATTAGTAAAACCGCTTCAATATTTTGAAGCGGTTTTTTTGTTTTTAAAAAGTCTGTATATTAGAGCAAAATAATTTTCTATGAGTAATGATTTTAAAAGCAACAAATTTAAAGAGCTACTAGACAAGTTACAACAAGAAAGTTGGCAACTAGAATTACTAATTTCTGGTTTTGCAATTTTTGGTTTAATTAGTGCATTAGGACCAATAGAAAGCGGTTTAAATGAAGCAAGAGCTTTAGAAAACCCATATTTTCCAAAACTGTATCAAATTGCATTTTTATCTTGTTATGTTTTAATAATTAATCTAATTATACATGTAATTATTAGAGGTTTATGGATTGGAGCGATTGGGCTTCGCTATGTTTCTAATGATATTGATTATAATGAGTTAAATTACGGTAAACGTTTTACCAAATATTTACAAAAGAAGGTAGGTTCTTTTGATGATTATATTGCAAAATTAGAAAATTATTGTAGCATTTTATTTGCAGTTACTTTTCTAACATTATTCTACATAATAGCCTTTTTTACAACAATGTTTGTAATAATAATAGTTGGAAAAATTACCATGGATTCTGGTTTATTTTCAGAAATGGTTGGAGCAATGATACTTGGCTTCTTTGGTATATTTTATTTATTTTTAGCTCTATTTGTTTTTATAGATTTTATAACTCAAGGCCTTTTAAAGAAAAAAGAATGGACTTCTTTCTTATATATGCCAATATATAAAGTATTTAGTATAATAACACTTTCCTTCTTATATAGACCTTTGGTTTATAATTTTTTAGACAATAAATTTGGTCGAAGAATAGCATTTATATTATTACCACTTTATGGTAGTATTTTTTACCTATCCTCATTAAATAATGTGAGATCAATTTATATTTCAGAAAATTCTTATGCCTCAGAAAATTTTTCTAAAAACAATAATTATCTTTCTCTTTTAGAAGAAAATCAATATGTAAAAATAGCCTCAATACAATCTAAAATTATAGAAAAACCGTATTTAAAGATTTTTATCCCTTTTAAAGAAAAAATGGAAGACGCTCTTTTAAAACACAATAAAAATCTTGAACCACAAGAAGATAATCGTGGGTTAAAAAGTGATTTTGTTTTTATAACAAATAGCAACTCTAGAAAAGAAAGAAAGTTACATTTTAAAGAAAAGGATAGTATTTATAGTTTATATCTTAAAACATTTAATAAAAATTATCTTTTAGAGATTGATACAATTTCTTATACTTCTAATTTTTTAATATCAACAGTTAATAAACAACTAGGTTTTGAAACTATAATCCCCATTAAAAACATATCAGAAGGAAAACACTTATTAAAAATAAATAGAAATATCGTAATAGAAAAAACTAAAGAAATTGAAATAGAAAAAGTAATACATATCCCTTTTTGGTATTATAAAGAATAAACTCATGAAAAAAATTACATTATTATTTTTATTGGTAACTATATCAATAACAGCACAAACAGATTCTAAAATTTATGATATTATAAATGATGTTTCTGCAGATAGAATTAAATCTGATATAAAAACATTAACTGAATTTGGTACAAGAAACACATTTTCTGATACTATTTCTAATACTCGAGGAATTGGTGCAGCTAGACGCTGGATAAAGTCTGAATTTGATAACATTTCTAAAAATTGCGATAATTGTATAAACACCTTTTATCAAAAAGATTTTGTTACTAAAAAAGGAAATAGAAGAGTACCTCATGATGCTTGGGTAGTAAATGTTGTGGCAATTCAAAAAGGAACAAAATACCCAAATAAATATGTTATTATGAGTGGAGATATTGATTCTCGTGCAAGTGATACTATGGATTTTACAACAGATGCTCCAGGTGCAAATGACAATGCTTCTGGTATGGCAGGAACAATAGAAGCTGCAAGAGTTTTAAGTAAATATAAATTTGAAAATAGTATTATTTATGTTGGGCTTTCTGGTGAAGAACAAGGTTTATTTGGTGGAGCAGGATTGGCAAAATTTGCCAAAGAAAAAGGTTGGGAAATTATTGGTGTTTTAAATAATGATATGATTGGAAATATTACTGGTGTTGATGGTGTTATTGATAATCGTTCTTTTAGAATTTTTTCTGAACCTGTACCCGCTAATGAAACAGAAAAACAAAGAAAAATGCGTCGTTTTTATGGAGGTGAAGTAGATGGGATTTCGCGTCAATTAGCTAGATACACCCATAAAATAACAAAAAAATATATGCCAGAAATGAATCCAATGATGATTTATAGATTAGATAGATTTGGACGTGGAGGACATCACAGACCTTTTAACGATTTAGGTTTTCCAGGAATTAGAATTATGGAAGCTCATGAAAATTACACACAACAACACCAAGATATTAGAACAGAAAACGGCATAAAATATGGTGATACTTTTGAGCATGTAAACTTTGGTTATGCTAAAAAACTAACATCTGTAAATGCAATTACAATGGCAAGTTTAGCTTGGGCTCCACCAAGTCCAACTGAAGTTTCTATTGGTGGAATTGTAAAAGCATCTGTAAAGCTAAAATGGAATAAAGTAACTGGAGCAAAAGGTTATAAAATTTATTGGAGAGATACAACTTCACCAACTTGGGATCATTCTAGATATGTAGAAACTACAGAATTTACTTTAGAAGGAATTGTTATTGATAATTTCTTCTTTGGAGTTGCTGCAGTTGGGAAAAACGGCCATGAAAGCGTTGTTGTTTTTCCAAATAAAATTTGGAGATAATGTCTGAAAAACCAGAATTGTATTTTAAAAATGATGTTGAATGGCGAACTTGGTTGTCTGAAAATCATATCAATTCAAATGGTGTTTATCTTATATTTTATAAAGTAGAAAACACAGAAGAATCCATGCGTTGGGAAGAAGCTGTAAAAGTAGCCTTATGTTTTGGTTGGATAGATTCTACTGTAAAAAGTTTAGGAAACGGCAAACGAAGGCAATACTTCTGTAAACGAAATACCAAAAGTATTTGGAGTGCTTTAAATAAAAAATATATTAAAGAATTGTCTGCAAATAATTTAATGCATAAAAGTGGTTTAGAAATTATTAAACTAGGAAAGAAAAACGGTTCTTGGACTGCTTTAGACGCTGTTGAAAAAGGAATAATTCCTGAAGATTTACAAATAGAATTTGATGCCAATACAACAGCTTTTACGAACTTTAAAAACTTTGCTCCTAGTTATAAAAAGAATTATTTGTATTGGTTACAACAAGCAAAAAGAGAAACCACAAGACAAAACCGAATTATAGAAATAATTCGGCTTTGTAATGAAAATATTAAAAATCGTGGAAATAGGTAATTATAAAATATTACAATCCACTTATAAAATTTCCATAAGGATCTTTAAACTGCGTACCTTCTGCAAATCTATATTTACTTAATTTTTTAAATTCTACCAGTCCCCAAAGTATAAATTCTTTTACAAAATATACATCTGCCATATTCATATTTGGTTGATATTTTTTTAGAAAATCATCTAAAGGCTTTACTTTATTCAGTTCTAATTTATAGTGTTCTTCTGTATATTCATCTAACAGTTCAAAATCTTCATCCGTATTAAAAAACCAAGAAATAATTGCATCATAAGGAGTTTCTGCTTCTTGTTTTTGTAACTTTTTTATTTCAAGAAAATATGTAGGAAACAATGTTTTAATTGCGTTTTTAATTAAGTTTTCTGCAACTACTTGAGCTCCTTCTTGCTCACCTTCATAAACCAATTCTACCTTCCCTGTAATTGCAGGTATTATTCCATCAAAATCACTTAAACGAATCATGGTTTTTTCATCTCCAGAAAGCAAAGCTCTTCTTTCTGCTGTGCTTAATAAGTTTTCAAATGCTGTAATACTTAAACGGGCACTAACTCCACTTTTAGCATCAATATATTCACTTTCTCTTGCTTCAAAAACAATTTGTTCTAACAAATCTTTTGCCAGTTCTGGCACTTGAATAAATTCTTTTTGAGAACTTACTTTATTTGATTCTTGTTGTGTTATCTTTTTTGCAGTTTCTATATCTTCTGGATAATGTGTTAAAATCTGAGAACCAATTCTATCTTTTAAAGGCGTAACAATGCTTCCTCTATTTGTATAATCTTCTGGATTTGCAGTAAACACAAATTGCATATCTAAAGGCAAACGTAATTTAAATCCTCTAATTTGAATATCTCCTTCTTGTAAAATATTAAACAAAGCAACTTGAATTCTGGCTTGTAAATCTGGCAATTCATTGATTACAAAAATGCACCTGTTTGCTCTTGGAATCATACCATAATGAATTACTCTATCATCTGCATAACTTAATTTTAAATTGGCTGCTTTTATAGGATCTACATCACCAATAATATCTGCAACTGTTACATCTGGCGTTGCTAATTTCTCTGCAAAACGCTCACTTCTATGCAACCAAAAAATCGGAGTTTCATCTCCTTTTTCTTTAATCGATTCTATTGCAAATCTTGATATAGGATGTAATGGATCATCATTTATTTCAGAACCTTCTACAACAGGTATATATTCATCTAACAAATTCACCATTAATCTTGCTAAACGCGTTTTTGCTTGTCCTCTTAAACCCAATAAATTAATATTGTGTTTGCTTAAAATTGCACGTTCTAACTCTGGAATTACGGTACTTTCATATCCATGAATTCCTTTAAAAACAGTTTCTTTACTCATCATTTTACTGATTAAGTTTTCCCTCAATTCATCTTTAATAGATTTTGATTGATATCCTGATTTCTTTAATCCTCCTAATGTTTTTATATTTTTTAATCTCATATTTTATATATCAAATAAAAACTTTGCAACTTTTTACTTTGCAACTTTGTCACTAATTTTTAACCTTTAATTCTTTTTTTTCTATTTGTTTCGTAATCTTCAAAAATCATTTCTCCCAAACCTTTCAATCCGGTATAAAATGCTTTTCCTTGATTTGCTTGTGTAAATGCTCTTACAAACTGCATTAAATATGGGTCTTGAGCAATCATAAAAGTGGTTATGGGTATGTGTAATTTTCTGGCTTGTTGGGCCATTGCGTAACATTTATTTACTATGTATTTATCTAAACCATTGCTGTTTTTATAATACTGTCCATCTGATAAACGTAAACAACTTGGTTTACCATCAGTAATCATAAATATTTGTTTATTTGTATTTCTTTTTCTTCTTAATAAATCCATTGCTAATTGCAAACCTGCAACTGTATTAGTATGATAAGGGCCTACTTGTAAATAGGGTAAATCTTTAATTTTTATAGACCAAGCATCATTACCAAAAACAATAATATCTAAAGTATCTTTTGGATAACGAGTTGTAATTAATTCTGCCAAAGCCATGGCAACTTTTTTGGCAGGTGTAATTCTATCTTCTCCATACAAAATCATAGAGTGACTAATATCAATCATTAACACAGTGCTCATTTGGCTTTTATGTAATGTTTCTTCTACAACTAAATCATTTTCAGTGAGGTTAAAATTATCTATTCCGTTATTAACTTGAGCATTTCTAATACTCTCTGTCATAGAGACTTTGTCTAATGAATCTCCAAATTCATAATTTCTAAAATCACCTGTATGTTCATCACCAATTCCTGGAGATTTGCTTTTATGATTTCCTGCTCCACTTCTTTTTACCTTACCAAAAATATGATTCAACGCTTGCTGACGAATTGCACGTTCTGTTTTGGGAGTAATTTTTGTTTCACCAGTTCCATCTCCTTTAATTTCTTCTTTAATGTATCCTTTCTTTTTTAAGTCTTCAATAAAATCATCAATTGTATAATTTTCATCCGTTAATTTATATTCTTTATCTAAAGAACGTAACCAATCTATGGCTTCATCAAAATCTCCAGAAGTATGTGTAATTAATTCTTTGAATATCTCAAATAATTTATCAAAGGGAGATTGATTTTCTGCTTCATAAGTTTTAAAAACAAAACCTTTTCTTTTTTTATTGTTTTTCATCACTATAAAAATACGGTTTTAAGTAACTCTTTAAAAAGGATTAACATTAGTTTATTATATCTTAACATAAATTTGTTTTATGAAAAGTAAAAAACATTAAACAAAAAAACATTTATATTTACATTATGGCAAAAGTTTTAATTACTGGAGGTACAGGCTTAGTGGGAAAAAGGTTAACAAAAATGTTAATAAATAAAAATCACGAAGTTGTAATTTTAAGTAGAAATCCAAAAAATGAAAATGAATTTAAATGGGATGCTTCATTAAATTATATTGATGAAAAAGCACTTAAAGACATTGACTACATTGTTCATTTGGCTGGTGCTGGAATTTCAGATAAACGTTGGACTGACAAAAGAAAACAATTAATTATTGATAGTAGAGTTAAAACCGCCAATTTTCTATTTGAAAAAACAGACGAATTAAAAGTTGATTTAAAAGGTTTTATTTCTGCTTCTGGTATTGGTTATTATGGGAGTATAACTTCTGATAAAATTTTTGAAGAAACAGCTAAAGCTGGAAATGATTTTTTAGGAGAAGTTTGCCAAAAATGGGAACAAGCTGCACATCAATTTTCAACAAAAAATATTCCGGTAACAATTTTAAGAACTGGTATTGTTTTAGCTAAAAGCGGAGGCGCTTTAGATAAAATGAAAACACCTATAGTTTCTCCTTTAGGATCTGGAAAACAATATATTTCATGGATACATATTGATGATCTTTGCACAATGTATTTAAAAGCAATTGAAGATCGTTTAGTTGGTGTTTTTAATGCTGTGGCACCAGATTATCAAACTAGTAAATCATTTTCAAGAACTTTAGCAAAAAGTATAAAAAGACCTTTTTTGGGAGTTGGAATCCCTAGTTTTATATTAAAAATTGTTTTTGGAGAAATGGCAATTTTATTGCTTGAAGGAAGTAGAATTTCAACAAAAAAAATCGAAAAGAATAAGAGGTATTCTTTCCGATTTTCAAAGCTCCAGAAGGCTATGAGTAACTTAAAATAAAGATTATTCTAAGCTACTCTCCTTCATTTTCCCCAGCCAAGTTCTTCCTCCAAGAGTCGATTTATAATAAACATAATCTTTTTCTACTTTTGTTATTTCTATTTTCATTTTTGTTCCTCTATCAAATGGAAAATTAGGAATTGTAAAGTCTTCAATAGTTACATAAACTAAATCTTCAGAAACCCAAAATAACTTAGATTTTATAAAATGTTGTTTATTGTTATGAAATTCATAATGTTCATTTCCTTTAAATACAACTTCTACTTCACCTCCATCATACATGTACGTAAAGGTTTTATTACTTACCAAAGGTTCTCCTTTAAATTCTTTTGCGTCTTTATCTATAAAATTTAAAGCTGTAGGGTTTAATGTCATTAAGTAGTCTTGTGCATTTAAATAAACTGCAAATAATAAAACTACTGCTAATAATAATTTGTTTGTAAAATTTTTCATTTTGTTAAAGTTTAGGGGTTAATAAATTTATGTTTAGGGATTAAATTTTGTTCTTTAAAAAACTAATTTACTTTTAGAAGAATCCTGTTCCAGGTTCTTCAATAGATGCAGATGCTGCTTGTGCTTTTTGAGGATTTAAAATTAAATAAGTTCCTAAAGCTGTTAAAGCTGCATATTTACCATAGTTTCCAATTTTTTTTATGGCTTCTTTTCTTGAAATTTCTTGATGATCTTTACTATTCATTTTTATTAAAGTTAGGGTTACTCTAAAATTATTTTTTTACTTATATTTTCTGATTGTGATATTATTTGTGCAAAATAAACTCCAGCACTTAACTTAGGTAATAAAATGTCTTGCTTAGAATTATTTATTAATTTGGTAGTAAAAATTACTTTACCAGAAACTGTTATTAATTTAAAAACTGTATCATTATTATCTATACTTAATATTCTTAAAGTAGTATTATTAGTTTTATAAATTTTTAACTGAGGTTTAATAATTTCTAAATCATTTGTTGATAAAGTTTCTGATGTTGTATGTATATAAAAACGACCTACACCATTTATATTATCTTCTAATACTGTTTTATAAAAAGAATTATCATCGTCAATTCTTGTAAAAACTCCATTTTTTTTATCTTCTAAATAAACATTAATTCCTTTAGGAATATTTTTTAACTCCCCCTTAAAGGTAATTTCAGAGTCTATACTAGCTGTTAAACCTACTGGAACAACCATTGAATTAAAATTATTATTTGGCAATGCTTGTAAAGCATACTTGGTTTCATCTTTAGCAGACACCAAATGCGTATACAATGCTAATGAGCTACTATTTGCATTAAATAAACCCGCATCATAACCTTCATCTAAACCAGTTGTGGTTCCTTTTATATATTTGATTTCTGTATTTTTTTCTGATAATCCGTTATTAATTTTAAGTTTAATTTCGAATCTATCTGTACTACTCTTTAAAAACAAATCTCCAGATTGATGACTTTGCATGTTTTTATTTATAGTAATATTTCCTGTTGTATTTACCTTTACAAAATAACCTTGCCCTGGAGCTAAAAACTTAGCATCAGAAGCATTATTTATTGGTTTATAGGTTTTAGACACTGTGTCCCAGTAATAAATAGCTTTAAAACCTGATTCTAAAATTGAAAAATTTGAAGTTAAATCTAATATATTATTTGTAGCATTTGCAGAATTATTTACACTGATAAAAGATGCATAAGTATTTCCAATTAAATTCCAACCATTAGATCCAACTGTAACAGTTTTACTAACATTATTAGTTTTTAAGTTACCTGTAAATGAAACAACTCCTGCAGAAGATAATCTAATAGAATAACCTTTACCTAGTTCAAAATCACCAGAATTAGTAGCTCCGTTAAGATAATAATCCCAAGTTTTAGAGACATTATTATAAGTACTTAAACCTCTTTTACTTCCTGAAATAGCTAAAGAACTAGCAGATGCAAAAGTATCAATATCTTGATTTTCTAATGGACTAGAAACTAAATACCAATTAGAATTATCTTTAATATATCTATCATAAGTAATATTACCTGTAGAAGTTCCATCAACAATAATAGAACCACTGCTAGTGGCATTAGAAATTACATTGGTAGTACCTGTTGTTGTTAAATTTCCTGTAATAGTTATTGATTTACCTGAATTAATATTTAAAGTTCCTTCTACAGAAACATCAATAACAGAAATATTACTTAAATCTAAGTTTGCTATTTTACCTGAAGGGATTGACACATTATCGTTTGCATTAGGTAATCTACTTAAGCTCCAATTATTTGTGGAAGACCATACTCCATTTGATGCTGTAAAAGTATTTGTTACTACATTAGTATTTATAGTTATCGAAAATTCTTTTTTATAATAATCACCTACATTTGCTCCGACATAAGTTATTGTATATGTACCTGTATTTGAGTTAGAAACATCTATTTTTCCTGTAGAGCTATTTATGGATAAACCAGTAGTACTAGAAAAAGTTCCTCCAGATATTCCTGTAATTGTAGGTGTGGGATCTAAGCCATAAATAGAATAAGTATTCGTATCATATAAAAAATTAGAAAAGTTGTTATAATGTTTCTGAATAAAATCTTCTATCACTTGAGCGTAATCTCTAGAAAAATAAGGAATGGTTGCATCTTTAGTATCAGATCTTCCATAATCTGAAGAATATGCAGATCCAAGATCTCTTACTCTTCTATTTACTTCTGTCATAATACCATCTATAGTACCTCCACCTCCATATACAGAACCACCACCTCCAACAACAGAATTTGGGTTGATAGTACTACCAGAACCATGTCTAATATTACTATAATAATCACCTGCAAAATAAGAATTACCTCCAGGATTTGTATCATCACAAGAACCTTGATCCGAGCCTGTTTTCACATGACTCGGAACGGTTCTATACCCCACGCTTCTGCTACAACCTGCATGTCCTAATGCAGCGTATTCTGTACCTCCTGTGGTTTGCATTAATCCTCCAAAACTTTGTGCCCCTCTAATTAAGTCTTCGAAAGTTAAATTTTGAAGATTATTATTTATTAAATTTTTAATTGTTACTCTAGCCAATTCATCAACATTTGTTCCTGTATTATTAAAATCTTCATCATAAGAACTACTACTTAAATTATAACCTGCTTCAATCCTTGGAATAGAATGACTTTGGCCGTGTAAATCTATATATAATCCTTTACCAAACTTTGATGAAATATCTATACTTGCATTATCTATAAACCCATGGTATGCATCAAAATAAGGCTTTGCAGAAGAATTATCACAAGTAGCCACACTCTCATTTCTATTAGGGTCTAATTTATTTCTTCTTAAGTTATTTATTATGATGTATGGATATACTCCAAATTGTTCATAACATTTCTTTTGAATCTCTCTGATTAGAATATCTGTATTGTCATCCATCTCACCAGTACCACAACTTCTAGTTGACAATTCACTACCTGTTAATGTACCACCATGTGGAGCAGATATAATAACTGGCATTGTACCTGGAATATATTCTATGTATTTTTTACTTGAATTATAATATTGAGGTACTCCTGGAAAAGCTCCTAAAATTTCTATTTGATCTGAATATACTTTTGGGCAACTACCAGTTGTTGTATAAGAAACCATATACACACCAACAGTTGATGCTGAAACATCTATAACACCAGTTGATGGATTTATAGATAATCCGCTTGTAGAACTATAACTTCCTGTTACGCCTGTTGTTGTAGGTGATAAATCTGAATTAGATTGTGTAGCAGTTGATGTTGTATATTCAAAAGTAGCAACATCTCCATCTGATAAAGTAATATTAAAAGTTGAACTATTTTGATTTGGATTAGATGTTGTATAAGTAATTACATAACTTCCTAAAGCTGAAGCTGAAACGTCTACTTGACCAGAAGAAGAGTTTAAAACTAATCCTGATGTAGAAGAAAAAGTACCACCAGTTTCACCAGTTATTGTAGGTGTTGGATCTGATTCTACTTGACAATAACCCGATTTAGAATAACTAAAAGAAGCATCGTCAACCACTACTGCTTGATTTACTGCAAAATACTCTTGTTGTGTTATTTCAGAATTAGAAGCACTTGTAGAAAATGTTCCGTTAAAAGTATAAGAAACGACTCCATCTATTGTAATTGATAAATTTCCATTACTATTCCATCCATCACCCCAGCTGTCATAAAGAATAACATAGTAACCAGAATTTGCTGGAATATTATCATCAATGGGTAAACTTAAAGCAGTACTTGGTAAAATAGCATCATACACATCTGAAGATGAGCCACCTGTGTAACCATTAGGGTGTTGAATTGTATAAAGCAACGTATTTTCTGGAGAATACAATTCTACTTTATTTTCTCTAGACCATTGGTTCCAATCTACCGTTAAAGTAATATCTACATTTTGCGAAAAGGTTTGAAAAATAATAAATGTGAATATTAAGACAATCGAATGTCTTAAAAATTTAGGGGAAAATTTTTTAGTCATTTGCTTAGGGGGGCAAAAAAGTATTTATTTAATACTTAATTATTAATTTTTAGGGGTTAATTAATTATAAATATATCCAAATATATATATTTTTTTTTACAAATTAATAAAAATAAATAAATAAATAAATAAATAAATAAATAAATATCTAAAAAGTAGTTTTAATATTAAGAGCAACTTCTCTCCAAGTTTTTGAAACCCCGTCTGCACCTTTATGCAGGTCTTTACAAATTAAATTAAGAGAATTTAAAGCCTTAATAGCATCCCAATTTGAGATATCCATAGTGGCATTCATAGAGAATACGTTTCCTTGTATAGTATAATTAAATGGAACTTTTTCTGTAACACTATTCATTTTAATATTGGTATAACCAATAGAATCATTTTCTATAATTAATTTACCAGACAATAACTTCGTATCAGACATAACTCCAAAAAAGTATTTCTTAATCTTAAAATCTCTACTTGTATCTTTAGTAAAAATACTTTTTACAGGTATTGAGAATTCAGTATTATTTATAGCTTCTCTAATTGTATTTCCTTCTCCTCCAGAGATAATATTTACTTTTTTAAATTGACCTCCAACTGGTATTTTATCTGTTGTTTTATATGCTGTAAAATTAATTTCATTTTTTGCTTTTTCTACTGAAAATGCAGAAACTATTCTTTTTACATCTTCAGTATTTTCTTTACTATAATCTGGTTTTTTTTCTGTTTTACAAGATGAAAAATTAAAAGCTACTACTAATATTAAAATAATTACTTTTTTCATGATATTATTTTTTTTTATTTAAAACTGATTCTGCTAATGTAATATATTCTTTTTTTGCTTCTTCTGATGACATTCCATTCAACTGCATCCATGCATTAAACTTAAAAGCACTTCTAACATCTTGTCCGTTATGAAATGAAAACTTATTACCAAAATTTGCTTGCTTATTATATGCATAAAATTTTAGCATAATATCTGGAGCTATGGCTTTTCTTAATTTAGAAATTTTATCAAAAGCTTCATTAAACTTTATGTCTAATTCAGTTTCCATAAATATTATTTTTCTGCAATTACCTGGATACCTCCTTTTACTACATCTCCTATAGATATGTTTAATTTTGTTTCTAACGGAAGATATAAATCTACTCTAGATCCAAATTTAATAAAACCTGCATCTGTACCTTGCACAACTTTATCTCCTTCTTTTGCGTAGTTTACAATTCTCTTAGCTAATGCTCCTGCAATTTGTCTGTATAAAACATCTCCAAAAGTTTTATTATTAATAACTACAGAAGTTCTTTCATTATCTGTAGAAGCTTTAGGGTGCCATGCAACTAAATATTTACCAGGATGATATTTACTATATTTTATAGTACCACTCATTGCATATCTTGTAACATGTACATTTATAGGAGACATAAAGATTGAAACTTGTAATCTTTTTCCTTTAAAATATTCTGGTTCTTCTACTTCTTCTATAACTACAACTTTACCATCTACAGGTGCAACTAAAACATTATCATTTAAAGGTGCAACTCTTTTTGGATTTCTAAAAAACTGTAAAATAATAATTAGAAAAGCTAGAATTACAATTTGAATTGTTTTAACCAACCAAGGTATATCTATGAATTTTTCTACTAACAATATACCTGCTACAGATAAAATTAAAGCAATAGTAATTATTTTATATCCTTCTTTGTGAAAACGAATCATACTTAAATTATAAAATTAATATACAAATATACAAATGGTGCTGCAAATAGCAGACTATCTAATCTATCTAACATCCCTCCATGACCTGGCATAATAGTACCGCTATCTTTTATATTAGCTTGTCTTTTAAATTTAGATTCTACTAAATCTCCTATAGTACCAATAACACTAACAATAAAAGCAATAATTAGCCAATTAATAAGTGTAAAATCATTATTAAATTTACTAATTATAAAAGATGCTACAAATGCAAATAATAAACCACCTATAAAGCCTTCAATTGTTTTTTTGGGAGAAACTGATACAAATAATTTTGTCTTACCAAAGTTTTTACCAACTAAAAAAGCAAAACTATCATTCACCCAAATTAAAATTAAAATTGCAATTATTAAATTAGGGTTGTATTCATTACCCTGAATGGGTAAGAGTACTAAGAAAATCATAGAGAATATAATGTACCTTATTAACAAACCTGATTTAGCTCTATCACTAGAAAAAGTAATTTCTTTTTTAGTAAACAAAGCATACATAAGAAATAAAGATGAAATTATAGTTATTCCTAAAATTCCAACAATTTCAAAACTATCTGGTCTTTTTAACAACAAAAATAATGTTAAACCAAACAAAATATAACCTATTAAACTTTTAAAATCTATAAGTTTTGAAAACTCCCAAACACATATCAATCCAAATAAAGTTGTTAAAATTATATATGACTCTTTTGAGAAAAGAATAGCAGATATAAAAATTAAAACGTAAATAATGCCTGAAAAACTCCTTCTTAAAAGGTTACTCATATTATAAATCTTCTAATAGCAGCAAATATAAGTTTTTTGAATTACTGTTTCCGTAGTTTAAGAAATTATCATCATTTTTATCAATATTATAATTTTTTATAGCGGATATATTTGTAGGTAAATTTTCTTTATGATGAATTTTAATACCGGTTAAACCCTGCCCCACATCTTTAACTAACTGGCTAGTAGTTGCGTAAACAATAAAATTCTGAGACATTGCAGAGAGCTTAATACTTTTCAATTGATTTGAAGAAAATAAAATATCTCCATTATCTGCAATCAAATGCTCACAATTAATAAAAACCGGTAAATCTGAATTAAAGTTTTGATTTATTGTAACTTCAGTTTCATCTAAAAACGGATACAAACCTTTTTCTAACACGGTTAACTTATTCCAATTATTTTCTTTTAAAATACTTTTTAAGTTATCAATGACTTCTGTTTTTTTTAAACAGTAAAGAAACTTACCTCCTTTTTCAACAAAATTATGTACAAACAAATCATCTAAAGAAAGATCTACTTCTTGTTTTTTAATTTCCTTTTCTTCTTGATTAGGAATATTGAATAACTTTTTAAAAAAATTCATTTAATTAAAGATTTTAATTATTCTTCAGTACTTTTTTCTACTGGAGGAATATTTTTCTCTTTTTCTTCAATTATTTTTTCTTTTTTCACTAAATCAACTTCAAGCGCCTCTTCAAAAGGTCTTTTACCAAAGATTTTCTCTAAATCATCTTTAAAAATCACCTCTTTTTCTAATAATAATTCTGCAAGAGTGGTTAATTTATCTTTATGTTCTTCTAATAAATCAATAGCTCTTACATATTGAGATTCTATTATTTTAGAAATTTCTTTATCAATTTTCTTTCCTGTTTCTTCACTATAAGGTTTTACAAAACCATCATTACCTGAAGAGTCATAGTATGTAATATTACCTACTTCTTCATTTAAACCATATACAGTAACCATAGCCCTAGCTTGTTTAGTTACTTTTTCTAAATCGCTTAATGCTCCTGTAGATATTTTATTAAACATTACTTTTTCTGCTGCTCTACCTCCCATTGTAGCACACATTTCGTCTAACATTTGTTCAGTTTGAACAATCATTCTTTCTGCTGGTAAATACCAAGCTGCTCCTAAAGACTGTCCTCTAGGTACAATTGTAACTTTTACAAGAGGTGCTGCATGTTCTAACATCCAACTAATTGTTGCATGACCTGCTTCATGAAAAGCAATAACTTTTTTCTCTTTTGGTGTAATTACTTTATTTTTCTTTTCTAAACCACCTACTATTCTATCTACAGCATCTAAGAAATCTTGATGATGAATTGCTTTTTTACCGTTTCTGGCAGCAATTAATGCAGACTCATTACACATATTTGCAATATCTGCACCAGAAAAACCTGGTGTTTGTTGTGCTAAGAAATCTATCTTAACATCTTCTGCTAATTTTAAAGCTTTAATATGAACTTCAAAAATTTCTTTTCTTTCGTTTATATTAGGTAAATCTACATAAATCTGTCTATCAAAACGTCCTGCACGCATTAATGCGCTATCTAAAACGTCTGCTCTATTGGTTGCAGCTAAAACAATTACGTTTGTATCTGTACCAAAACCATCCATTTCTGTTAAAAGTTGATTCAACGTATTTTCACGTTCATCGTTTCCACCAGTCATGCTGTTTTTACCACGTGCTCTACCAATCGCATCAATCTCATCAATAAAAATAATAGAAGGTGATTTTTGTTGTGCTTGTTTAAACAAATCTCTAACTCTAGATGCACCAACACCAACAAACATTTCTACAAAATCTGAACCTGACAATGAAAAGAAAGGAACATCTGCTTCACCGGCTACAGCTTTTGCCAATAAAGTTTTACCTGTTCCTGGAGGCCCAACTAATAAAGCACCTTTAGGTATTTTACCACCAAGTGATGTATATTTCTCTGGACTTTTTAAGAAATCTACAATTTCTTGTACTTCTTCTTTTGCTCCTTCTAATCCTGCAACGTTTTCGAAAGTAGTTTTTACCTTAGTATCTTTATCAAATAATTTTGCTTTAGATTTACCAATACTAAATATTTGACCTCCACCACCAGCTCCAGCTCCTCCCCCAGACATTCTACGCATAAAAAATAACCAAACTGCTATTAAAATGATAAAAGGTAAAAAGCCTAAAATTGTATCGAAAATACTTGTTACATTCTCGTTCTTAAGATCGAAATCTAAATCATTTGATTGCCTAACTTTTTCAATATTATTTTCAAAATTTTGTAAATCTCCAAAATTGTATTCATATAAAGAAGCTCCTTTTGTATAAAAAGTAGAATTAATCGTCTTTCTATAACGCTCTTTCTTTTGAGCTTCTTCTTTAATATAAATTTGAGCTAAATTGTTATTAACTACAACAATTTTTGAGATATCGTTTTCTTTTAAGATCTCATTAAACTCATTTTTTGAAATACTTTTTGTAGCTAAATCTCCACTACTAAAAATCTGAATAGCTACTATTAAAATAAATATTGCACCATAAATCCAATACGCATTAAATTTAAATTTTGGCATATTTGAATTACTATCTTTTTTTGAATCACTCATTTATTTAAAAAATAAAAAAATTATACTGGATTTATTTCTGTAATTTTTGCATCACCCCAAAGACTTTCTATATCATAAAAATCTCGAACTTGTTTTTGAAATATATGAACCACTACGTTTACATAATCCATTAATATCCATTCAGAATTTGTCTGACCTTCTATATGCCAAGGCTTATCTTTAATTTCTTTACTTACTATTTTTTGAATAGAACCAGAAATTGCATTTACATGTGTATTTGAATTTCCTGAACAGATTATAAAATAATCGCAAACAGTGTTTTCTATTTCTCGTAAGTCTAATAACTGTATGTCTTCTCCTTTAATCTCATCAATCCCTTTTATAATAACAGCAATTAATTCGTCTGTACTTACTTGTGTTTTTGTCATTAACTTTTTTCTAATTTATCGCAAAGTTATTATTTTTTTGCGAGTATTTTATGTAATATTACGGTAGATTACACTTTATTTAACACTTGAAAATAATCAAACTTAGTGCCACCGATTCTACAAATTCTTTTTTAAAGGATTTGTCACATAATTCTACGCTAGAAAATTACACTGTTATTGTTACACAAAAACAAACAAAAGGCAGAGGCCAACATGAAAGCAAATGGGTCTCTAAACCCTTTAAAAACCTTACTTTTAGCCTATTTATAGAGTTTAAAAACTTTAAAATTACAAACAGTAAATATTTAAATTTTGCAACTTCTTTATCTATTTATAATGTATTATTTAAAAAAAAAATAACAAAACTTTCTATTAAATGGCCTAACGACATTATGTCAGCAAACAAGAAAATTTGTGGTATTTTAATAGAAAATACTTTTACAGGAGATAAAATTAAGAATTCTATTATAGGAATTGGTTTAAATGTAAATCAAGAAATATTTCCTGATTTACTTAAAAACGTTACTTCTTTAAAATTAGAAACTGCTGTAAATTATAATTTAGATGAACTTTTAAATGAAATTATAATTGAAATTAAAAACAATATCGATTTTTTAGAATCAAATATGTTTGAGGTTTTAGATAAAAAATATTTAGAGGTTTTGTACAAAAAAAACACTCCTACAATGTTTAAAAACAGTAAGAGTGAAATTTTTATGGGTTTAATATCTGGAATTTCTAATAACGGGAAATTACAAATTCAATTACAAGATGATACTATTAAAGAATTTGGAATTAAAGAAATTTCTTTTCTTTAGAGATTTCCTATATTTTCTGAGAGTGTATCTACAAATTTTGACAATGGCTTTTTTATCATCATAGACATCATTGGATTAAAATCACCGTTAAATTCTAATTTAACTTCAGTACTATTTTCAGAAATTTCATTAATATCTGCAGATAAAGTAAAAGGCAACTTACTACTTGCAGCACCTAAGGTAATGTTAGAAAATTCAGTTTTTTCTTTTAAAACCAATCTAATTTCGGGCATTCCTGGTAATCCAAAAATAAAAGAATCTCCATCTACTTCAAATTTCTGAATATTATTTGGCATTATTTCTTTAAAATTCTTCAATTCTGTAAAAAAAGCAAAAACTTCTTCCGCAGATTTTTTAATGGTAACTGTATTTCCTTTTATATTCATTTTTTTGTTTTATTGTTTCCACTTACTTGGATTTTCTCTCCAATCATTTAAAGTTTTTAACTCTTTTTGGGTAACATAATTACTTTCTAAAGCTTGCTCTAATAAGTTTTCATAATTACTTAAAGTAGTTAAACGTACTCCTTTGTCATCAAAATTTTTGTCAGCAACATTAAATCCGTAAGAAAAAATAGCAACCATACCTTTTACAACAGCTCCTACCTCTTTTAAAGCCTCTACTGCATTTAAACTACTATTTCCTGTACTAATTAAATCTTCAATTACCACAACATTTTGTCCACTTTCTAAATGCCCCTCAATTTGATTCTTTCTACCATGTTTTTTTGGCTCTGGCCTAACATAAATAAAAGGAACACCTAATTCTTGAGCTACTAAAACCCCAATAGCAATTGCGCCTGTGGCAACACCAGCAATAACATCTGGTTTACCGTATTCTAATTCAACAATTTTTGCAATTTCTTCTTTTAAAAAAACACGAACTGGTGGATAAGATAACGTAATTCTATTGTCGCAATATATTGGAGATTTCCAACCTGATGCCCAATTAAATGGTTCACTAGGGCTTAATTTTATTGCTTTAATTTGCAATAAAAGTTCAGCTGTTTTTTTTGCCGTATCTTTGTTTAAATTCATAATGCAAATGTATAAAGTTTTTGTAAATGATACTCCAATTATTATAACTTCTTGTTCAGAAAATAAAAATAATTACCTTTTTTTCAAATTTAAAAGTATTCTTTTTAAAGATGTTCTTAAAAAAGCTAAAATTAAAGACATTAAAGGTATAATTCTGTACTCTAAAGACTTAAAGAATGATTGGAAATCTTTTATTTCTAATATGGAAGTTATTCTTGCTGCAGGAGGATTAGTCTTAAATAATAAAAAAGAAATTTTATTTATTTACAGAAATGGGGTTTGGGATCTACCAAAAGGTTGGATTGAAAAAAAAGAAACTATAGAATCCGCTGCAATAAGAGAAGTAGAAGAAGAATGTGGTATTTATAATTTAAAAATAGTAAAACCTTTAGTTACCACTTATCATATTTATAACCAAAATGGAGTTAAACTTAAACAAACCCACTGGTTTCTAATGACATCAGATTTCAACAAAGAGTTAACACCACAACTTGAAGAAGGAATTACACAAGTAACCTTTAAAAACAGTGTTAAAACAGAAATAGCTCTAAAAAACACATATGAAAACATTAAATTAGTTTACTATACTTTCAAAGAAGGATAGTTTTTTAAAAAAACAACCTATCTTTGCCGACTTTAAAATTCACCAAAAATATGACTGATTTTATTAGAAAAATAATACCGAATGCAAAAGACGATGTTCTTGCAGGAATAACTGTTTCTTTAGCAATGATACCAGAAGTTGTTGCTTTTGCTTTTGTTGCACAAATTAGCCCAATTGTAGCTTTATTTGGTGCATTTGTTGTTGGAATAATTTCAGCAATTTTTGGAGGTAGACCTGGTTTAATCTCTGGTGCTGCAGGTGCAGTTGCAGTTATTTTTGTTCACATGATACAAGAAGGACATGCAAAAGGGCTCTTATTTGATACTCCTGTAGAAAATATGGGGTATTTTTATTTATTAGCAGCTGTAGTATTAATGGGTATTATACAAGTTCTTGCTGGGGTTTTTAAGTTGGGGAAATTTGTGCGTTTAATTCCACATCCTGTAATGATGGGATTTGTAAACGGATTAGCAATTGTTATTTTTATGGCGCAACTAGGTATGTTTAAAGAGAATAAAAAAGACTTCTTAGGGCAAAATATGCGTAAAACTGTATCTAAAGAACTTGTTTACAATGTCTCTAACAACCAAGTTAAAGATTTAGTTTCTAACACTGTTCTGTTTACTATTGATGGAAATTCAGTTAAAAATAATGCAACAAATAAAGAAATTTTTAAAATTTCTGAAGGACAAGTATTTGATGCTAAAACAAAAAAAGTTGTTTTTAATGCTTCAGAAAAAGGATTTTATTCTGTAAAAGATAGTGGTGTTGTAAAATCTACTATGCAAGGAAAAACACTATATATAATGGTTGGGTTAGTACTTTTAACAATGCTTATTGTATGGGGATTACCAAAAATAACAACCAAAATTCCTGCTGCATTAACTGCTATTTTAATTGTTACTTTAATTTCAATTTTTGGAGGAATACAATCTATTAACGTTGGTGATTTCATTAGAGATGGTGGTGGTGCTGGCTTAAATGGTATTGATGAGATTTCAAAAAAACTAAACGTTTTAGAATTATGGAGCAACCTTCCTTTTAATTTAGATACACTAAAATTTATTGCTCCTTATGCTTTTTTAGCTGCTTCTGTAGGTTTAATTGAAACTTTAATGACAATGAATTTAGTTGATGAATTAACTGATTCTAGAGGTAATGGAAATAAAGAATGTGTTGCACAAGGTGCTGGAAATATTGTAAGTGGAATATTTGGTGGCACTGGTGGTTGTGGTATGATTGGACAAACTGTAATTAATATTAATGCAGGTGGTAGAGGTCGTCTTTCTGGAGTTATGATGGCACTAACTCTCTTAACTTTTATTTTATTTGCTGATAAATATATAGAACAAGTACCTATTGCTGCTTTAGTTGGAGTAATGTTTATGATGGTAATAGAAACTTTTGCTTGGTCTAGTTTTAGAATTTTAAAGAAAATACCTGTTTCTGATGCTTTTGTTTTAATAATAGTTTCTGCAGTTACTGTTTTATTTGATTTGGCAATAGCTGTATTTGTTGGTGTTATTATTTCTGCATTGTCTTTTGCTTGGACAAGCGCAAAAAAAATTAGAGCAAGAAAACGTTTTAAAACTGATGGAACAAAAATTTATGAAATCTGGGGACCTCTTTTCTTTGGAAGTATTACTGAATTTAATGGAAAGTTTGACATTAAAAATGATCCAGAAAAAGTAGAAATAGATTTTGTTGAAGCGCGTATTTCAGATCATTCTGCTATAGAAGCAATTTTTGCTTTAGTAGAAAAATACCAAGCAGCAGGTAAAAAAATTACTCTAAAACATTTGAGTGAAGATTGTAAATTATTATTACATAAATCTAGTTCTATATTTACTGATATTATTGAAGAAGATATTGATGATCCTCGTTATCATCTAGCTGCTAACCCAGAAGATTTTCCAAAGCCATTAAGCGAATATAAATTTTAATAAAATTAGAAAATCCTGTATAAACAGGATTTTTTTTTTATTTTAAATTAATCATAAAATTAAAACATTAGATATTTATTTATTACTTTTAATGCTTTTAAAATTGGTTAACCAGTTTAATGTAAATTATATGAAACATTTAATTCTATTTTATTTCTTATCAATTCTATCTATTTTTCATCTTAAAGCCCAAGTAACACTTACTGCTGATGGTGAAGGAAACACCTACGAATTAATAAATTCAGTTTTAGCTCCAAATTACAATGTAGTTGAAGTACCTGACTGTAACCATACTAGTTTTGGAAGACATATTGATGAATTATTTGATAACGATTTGAATAAAAATGTATTTCGATTTTATATACATACAAGTAATGATAATGACAGATGCATTAAATTTGATAGACAACGTAATGAAATAAAAGCTTATGATAAAAGCCCCAATAATTTACTTGGTATTCAAGGTGAAAGAGTTATTTATAAATGGAAAATGAAAATTGATGTTTCTTTTCAAGCTTCTCCAAATTTCACACATTTACATCAGTTAAAATCTGTAGGTGGTAATTACTCTTCTATACCCATGTACACTTTAACTGCTAGAAAAGGTACTCCAGATAAACTAGAATTAAGGCAAACTAGTACAAACGATCAAGAAACACTTAAAAAAATAAATTTGTCTTTAATAAAAGGGCATTGGGTTGAAATAACTGAAGACATAACTTATGGAACTAATTCTAACTATTCATTAAAAATTGAACGAATTGATACTAAAACTCTTCTTTTTGAATATGAAAATAGTAATATAGATAATTGGCAAAATGGGGCTGAGTTTGTAAGACCAAAATGGGGCATTTACAGAAGCCTTATTAATGTTGCAGATTTAAGAGATGAAGAAGTTTTATTTGCAGATTTTAGCATCGAAGAAGTTACCTCTTTATCAATTATAGATTCAAAAAAAACAAACAATAATATACAAATCAGTCCAAACCCTGTTAGAGAAACAATTATTTTTAATCAAGAATCATTAGAACACTTTAACACAATATACATTTATAATGTTTTAGGGAAATTAATTGATAAGAAACTTACTATTCGAAAAAACAAAATAGATGTCTCAAATTTAAAAACAGGATCTTATTTCTTTGTTCTTAAACAAGATAAAAAAATTGTAAGTAGAAATACCGTAATTATAAATTAAAAACAAACATCAATTTACATCTACACTTTAGACTTACAAAAAACTCATATATAACTGAATAAAAATGTTTTAATTATCACCTTTAAACTTTATTACTGGAGTTTTCCAAGTGATAGAATCGCCTAGAATAGAATATTTCTCACTAATTACGTTTGCAAAATTTGGTGTAAACTTTATAAGAATATAATCTGTTGTCTTGTTCTTATAAAAATTTTTCCATTCTTTTTTCCAAAACTTTTCTTTTTCGTTTTTAGTATTTACAATATTTGCAATCCCTTGTAAAGTAACATAGCTTCCTGTTTCTTTATCTAAGTAATATAAAGAAACTTTTTTATTATTTTTAATTTGTTGTAATTTAAAACTTTTAGAATTTGTTCCCATCCAAACAGTAAAATCTTCTTCTGGTAAAAAAGGGTCCATAGTTCTTGCATAAGCAAGTCCTAAAGAATCTACAGTTATTAAAGCACAGTTTTTGGCTTTTATCATAACTTCTTTTGCAACTTCTTTTATGTCTTTTTTGACTATAGCAGGAGAGTTACAACTAAATAGTAATAATAGACCTAATAAATATATAAAATATTTCAACTTAAGAAGAATTAGAACAGTTTAAAAATTGGCAAACGCAAATGAGCAGATTCGTAATAAGGAGACTTTTTATAAATAAAATTTAGTTGTATCCTAGGGTTTTCTGCAAACTTAATATCTGTTTTTAATTTCTCTTCAAATTCTTTTTTTATCAAAGGGTTTTGCGTTAAAAAGTCTTCTGCTATATCTTCAAAAACATATGAAGAATACCCTTCTTTTTGTTGTAAAATAGTATCGAAAAAATTCCAATTAAAAAATGAATCTGTAGCTTCTGCTTCTAAAGTTTCTAATAAATAACGAACACCATTTTGGTTTGTAGAAATATAAATATCTCCTTTTTTAAATAGAATTTCTTTTTTTGATTTTTCAATAGAAGTATTATAGTGTAAATAATGCCCCTCATAAGCCTCTTTTCTTGTTTCAAAATCATCAATATGATTTACCTCAACAGAAATAATGGTGTCTTTTTTAAAACGAGTAAATGCAATTTTATTATTTTTTAAACGCTCTATAACTTTATGCCAACCTTGTTGTAATATATATGCTTTTGGTATTGTTACTGATTTTGTAGCAACAAAATTATTGTAATACTTTACTGGTTTTGTATATGGCTTAGAGGTATCGTAAAACAAGCGTTTTCCTGTGGTAACTTTACTATCTATATAGGTTCCTTCAAAACCTTTAAACTGTAACTCTGTAGAATTTTCTCTATCAATCTTAAAAGCAATTGGATATGTTTCTTTAGACAAAACTTCTGCTAAAGATTTTGTTCTTAACTCTTTAATCTTTTCTGAATTAACTTCTGTAAAATCTAATGCAGAAAACAATAATTCATACGTTTGTTCAACTCTTAATTTATAAGGTTTTAACATATGTGTTTCTACCATTAAACCTAATGTATGAAACAATGTTGTATAACCCGTAGAATATCTTGGAGAATCAAAAAACTGAGAAAAACCTGCCTCTGGGGTTGTGCCCCAAACATTAACATATGGTGTAATATCTATCTTTTTTTCTTGCAATGATTTCTCTAAACCTGGACGCATTTCTGCTTCTAAAAAAGCACCTAAATTTCCTCCTAATTTATTATGCTGAGTAAATAAATGGGTAATTGCATATTGATAATCTGCACCATTACTAACATGATTATCTATAAATATATCTGGATTTACAGTATGAAAAATCTCTGCAAACGCAGCAGCATTTTTTGTGTCTTGTTTTATAAAATCTCTATTTAAATCGTAATTTCTAGCATTACCTCTAAAACCATATTCTAAAGGGCCGTTTTGATTGGCTCTTGAATGCGAATTTCTATTTAATGAACCACCAATATTATAAACAGGAATTATACAAATAATTGAATTTTTATATTTTTCTTTTAAAGAATCGTTTTGTACAATATCTCTAAGCAACATCATAGAAGCGTCTATACCATCAGATTCTCCTGGATGAATTCCGTTATTAATTAGAATTCTATTTTTGGGTGATTCTTTTATTTCTGAAACATTATAAATTTCTTTCTGACTGTAAACAACCAAATGTAATGGTTCTCCGATATCTGTTTGCCCGAAAGAAAAGAGAGAAACACCAGAAAATTCTTCTGCTAAATTTTCATAAAAAGAAATTACCTCATTGTATTTTGGGGTTTCTTTTCCTTTTGTTTTTTCGAAAAGGGTTGTAAAATCTTTTTCTTTTTCTGTGTCTTTATTACAAGAAACTAAAACTAAAAATGTAACTAATAGAGCAAAAATCTTCATAAATTATTCTGTAAAACGTAAGTTTAATGAGTAGGTAGAGTTATAAGCTTCACCTCTAATTTTAGCTGGTGTCCAGCCTTTCATTTCAGAAAGTATTTTTTTAACTTCTGTATTATAATCTACCGTTAAACCTCTAATTATGTTTACCTCTTTTACTAAACCTTCTTTTGTAACCAAAAAATTAACAAATATTTCTCCTGCTACACCAGCAGTATTTGAATTAAATTTTTTACCAACATATTTTCTTACACCACCATTTTCTCTGTTCTTATAATATGCATCTGTTTTTATTTCTTTGTAAGAAAAACTTTCTCCAGCATCATTCCAACCTGTCCCTTTAGATAAACTTCCTTTTTTATAAGTTTCTTCATATTTTTTAATTTTACCTTTAAAAGCTGTCCATACACCATTTTTATACCCC
>NZ_JBDVJE010000029.1:0-49224 GCF_039939415.1 Polaribacter sp. | reverse complement strand
AAAGAGAAGTTCTTAATGCTTTTGTATTGTTTGTAGGTACATAAGTGGTTAATTTTTTTATAATTCCTTTTTTTGGAATTAATATTTTAGTGTTTTCTAAGCCTAAAATTGCACACATTTTAGCTGAAACACCGTTTTTACTATTGTCTAAAGCTGTATGAGTAGCGTAAATTGCAATGTCATTTTTAATGGCTTTTAAAACAACACGTTCTACATACGAGTTTCCATTCAATTTTTTTAATCCACCAAAAATAATAGGATGAAAACTAATAATTAAATTACATTTTTTTGCAATAGCTTCATCTACAGTTTCTTCTAAAGTGTCTAAGGTAACTAAAACTCCAGAAACGGAAGTAGAATAATTACCAACTAATAAACCAACATTATCAAAATCTTCAGCATAATTTAAAGGAGCTAATTCTTCTAAGTAATTTGTGATGTCTTTTATAATCATAAATCAAAATTGTATCGAAAATCAAAGTTAACATTTTCCATGCATCAATCCATAAAAATGACTTATTTTCGTATGAATGAAATTTCTACGATTTTTATTATTTCCATTTGCTGTTATTTATAACGTTGTAACAACCATTCGCAATTTCTTTTTTGATGTAGGGTTTTTTAAGCAAACATCTTTTAAGACACCAGTAATTGTTGTTGGTAATTTAAGTGTTGGAGGAACAGGAAAAACACCTCAAATTGAATATTTAATTCGTTTGCTAAAAGATGAATTTAAAACTTCGGTTTTAAGTAGAGGTTACAAACGAAAAACTAAAGGATATGTTTTGTTAAATGAAACACATTTTGCAGAAGATGTTGGTGATGAACCTTTACAATATTTTAAGAAGTTTAAAAACATAAATATTGTTGTTGATGAAAATAGAGTAGAAGGAATTACTAAATTAGTTAAAGATAAATCACCTGAAGTTATTTTATTAGATGATGCTTATCAGCATAGAAAAGTAAAAGGTAGTTTTTATATTTTATTAACTAAATTTAATGATTTGTTTGCTGATGATTTTTTACTGCCAACAGGAAATTTAAGAGAAAGTAGGATAGGAGCAAAAAGGGCGGATGTTATTTTGGTTACTAAATGTCCAGAAAATTTAACTGAAGCTTCTAAAAATGAAATTTTAAGAAAATTAAAGAAATATCATAAAAAAGTATTTTTTACTACTATTTCTTACAATTTAAAAACTTCTGGAAGTCAAGAAGTTCCAGTAAGTCATTTATCTGATTATGAGGTCTTATTAATCACCGGAATTGCAAATTCTACACCACTTTTAAGTTTTCTGAGTGATAAAAATATAAGTTATACGCATTTAAAATATACAGACCATCATCATTTTACAAAAAAAGAAATAGAAGACATTAAGAAAGAATTTTTAGGTTTTAAATCGGCTAAAAAACTAATTTTAACTACAGAAAAAGATTATGTTCGTTTAGAAAGTAAGTTAGAAGAGCTTTCTTTTTTAGGGATTCAAACTTCATTTCTAGAGAATAAAGAAGAATTTAATTTAATTATTAAAAATCATATAAAATAAAACCAGCGTTGTTAAGCGCTGGTTTCTTCTTTTTGATTTTTGTTAGAAGTATCTTTAATAAGGTTACTTCATTTTTATGACACAAATTTTTTATAAAAGTCACTTTTTATTCAATCACCATAGAATGATACACGTTTTGTACATCATCATCTTCTTCTAATTTTTCTAAAAGCTTCTCTACATCAGCTTGTTGGTCTCCACTTAAAGTTGTGGTGGTTGTAGGTATTCTTTCAAATCCAGAAGATAAGATTTCTGCATTATTTTTTTCAAAGAAAGCTTGTATTGCTCCAAACTGCTCAAAAGGTGCATAAATAATAATACCTTCTTCATCATCAAAAACTTCTTCAACTTCAAAGTCAATTAATTCTAATTCTAACTCTTCCATATCCATTGTAATGTCTTCTTTTTTAATGGTGAAGTTACAAGTATGGTCAAACATAAAAACTACAGAACCAGAAGTACCTAGGTTTCCATCGCACTTATTAAAAGCTGCTCTAACATTAGCTACAGTTCTGTTATTATTGTCTGTTGCAGTTTCTAAAAGAATTGCAATTCCATGAGGAGCATACCCTTCAAACAAAACTTCTTTATAGTTAGCAGTATCTTTATCTGTTGCCTTTTTAATTGCACGCTCAACATTGTCTTTAGGCATGTTTGCCGCTTTTGCATTTTGTATAACAGCACGCAAACGAGAGTTTGTTTCAGGGTTAGGACCTCCTTCTTTAACAGCCATTACAATATCTTTACCTATTCTGGTAAAAGTTTTTGCCATTGCTGACCAACGTTTCATTTTTCTTGCTTTCCTGAACTCAAATGCTCTACCCATTTCTAATGATTGTTTTAATTAAAATGCCTACAAATGTAAAAATAAGCAAGTTGTTTTACAATTTTTAAGTTAAAATTTAAAAAAAAAGAATACCTATTTGTAAGTATTGTTTTGTTCTTAATTTAAGAATAGTTTTATAACGAATTAAAATGAATATAATTATGAAAAAAATTACTTTTTTACTTTTAACAATTGTTTCTATTTCTGCTTTTGGGCAAGATAAATTAACTTCGGCAATAGAAGAATATTATGATGGCACAAATTGGTTAATACAAGGAAAAACAGAGTACACTTATGATACTCAAGGGAATGTAGTTACAGAAACTTACTATGATAGTAATAATGATGTAACAGACACAACAACTTATACTTATAATAGTTTAAATAGGCTTATTGAGGTAGAATCAATTTATGGAGACGATTCTTATAAAAGTGAATTTATTTATAACTCCGATAATTTACCTGAAACAATAATACAATATGACAAAGAAAATGGTAATTGGGTTAAAGATGATAAAATAGAAGTGGTTTACAATGGCACTAAAATAGATTATTATGTTGAATACGAGGAGTGGAATGGTGAAGAATGGTATTTAGAAGATGATAATTCTTATAAGGCTAAGTATATTTATACAAATTCTAATTTTACAAAAATAATTTATTATGAATATCACAATAATATTTGGGTAGAAGATGATAAAGACGAATATACATATGATGCCAGTAATAAATTAATAAAAGAAAAGTGGTTTTCAAAAAATGATGATGGTACTTATCTGTTAGGTGGGGGTATTGAGTATTCTTATGATTCAAATAATAATATTATAGAAGAAGGATTTGTAGAATATACTGATGAAGGTACAATTAATTATTCTGATACAACAACGTATCAATATGATTTAAATGTAAAAATGAAGGATATTATTCATCCTTTTAAAGATAAGTATGGAGTAAAAATTGATTTTGAAACAAGTGATTTTTATGTAAACAAAATTCTTTTAGAAACAGATGGTTCAAATAGAACTACGTATTATTATAATGGTGATACAGCTAGTGTAGAGGAATTTAATGCATTTGCATTTAAAATATACCCAAATCCTACATCTTCTATTTTAAATATTGATGACAGTAGTTTTTCAATAAAAAGTGTAGAAGTTTATAATTTATTAGGTAAAAAAATAATAACAACAACTCTAAATGAAGTTAATATAGAAAATATTACCAATGGTATTTATATGTTAAGAGTACAAGATATAAATGGTAATTTTGCTACAAAAAGATTTGTGAAGAATTAGAAAAAGAAAATAGATATAAAAAACCACAAGTTTTTTAAGCTTGTGGTTTTTATTTATTTTAACAGATTGTAAGATTGTTTTGCAATTTCAATTTCTTCGTTTGTAGGAATAATTAAAATTTTTGTTTTACCATTTTCTTTTTGAATTTCCCTTATTTTTTTAGAACGAATTGCATTTTTTGCATCATCTAATTCAATACCAAAAAAGTCCATGTTTTCACAAGACATTTGTCTCATTAATGCAGAATTTTCTCCAATTCCAGCAGTAAATACAATTGCATCTAAGCCATTTAAAATTGCAGTATAAGAACCAATATATTTTTTAATTCTATAGGCAGCTAATTCTAAAGCATTTTGACAATTAGCATCTCCATTTTCTGCTTTTTCAGAAATTTCTCTTAAATCAGAAAATCCTGTTAAACCTTTCATTCCAGACTCTTTGTTGAGTAAATTAGAAACTTCATCTGCGGTTTTATTTAATTTTTTCATTAAATAGAAAATTACAGACTGATCTATATCTCCAGAACGAGTTCCCATTACTAAACCATTCATTGGTCCAAAACCTAGAGAATTTTCAATACTTTTTCCATCTTTAATTGCAGACATGCTACAACCATTACCTAAATGAATTGTAATAATGTTTTTAGATTTTTCTCCTAAATATTCAATTGCTTTTTCTGAAACAAATTTATGACTTGTACCATGAAAACCATAAGCTCTAATTTTATGCTCTTCTAAGTAAGAATTATCTATAGCATATTGGTAGGCTTCTTTAGGCATTGTTTGATGAAAAGCAGTATCGAAAATTGCAATTTGTTTTGCTGATGTGAAAATTGTTTCTGCTATTTCTATACCTGTTAAGTTTGCAGGGTTGTGTAAAGGCGCTAAATCAAATAATTCTCTAATACTCTTTTTAACTTCTTCAGTAACCACAACTGTGCTACTAAATTTGCTTCCACCATGAACAACTCTATGGCCAACTGCAAGAATTTCATCAACAGAATTTATAACACCAATTTTAGAGTCTAATAAAGTTGCTGCAATTTTTTTTAAACCTATTTCATGGTTTAAAATTGGCAAAATTTCAGAATATTCATCATCTCCTTTTTCGTGATTAAAAATGGCATCTTCCATACCAATTCTTTCTACAAGACCTACACATTTTACTGTTTTAGCAGGCATTTCTATTAGTTGGTACTTTAAAGAAGAAGAACCAGCATTTAAAACTAAAATATTCATATTACTCTTGATTTGCTTGAATTGCAGTTAATAAAACTGTGTTAAAAATATCTTCAACAGTACAACCTCTACTTAAATCGTTAACAGGTTTGTTTAAACCTTGTAACATTGGTCCAATTGCTAATGCACCAGTTTCTCTTTGTATTGCTTTGTAAGTGTTGTTACCTGTATTTAAATCTGGAAAAATTAATACAGATGCTTGACCAGCTACTTCAGAGTCTGGCATTTTTGTTTTTGCAACAGACATGTCTACAGCAGCATCATATTGTATTGGTCCTTCAATTTTTAATTGAGAATTTTTTTCTTTTACAATTTCAGTAGCTTTTCTTACTTTTTCTACTTCTTCACCTTTTCCTGAATTACCAGAAGAATATGATAACATTGCTACTCTAGCTTCTATACCAAAAGCTTCCGCAGATAATGCTGAAGAAATGGCAATTTCTGCTAATTGTTCTGCATTTGGGTTTGGGTTTACTGCACAATCTCCCATTACTGAAACTCTATCTGATAAACACATAAAGAAAACAGAAGAAACTACAGAAACGCCAGGTTTTGTTTTAATTAATTGTAAAGATGGTTTAATGGTATGCATTGTTGTGTGTACTGCACCAGAAACCATACCATCTGCTAAACCATTCATAATCATTAAAGTTCCATAATAAGAAACATCATTTACTAAATCTTGTGCAGCTGTTTCTGTCATACCCTTATGTTTACGTGCTTCAAACAATGTATTTACAAAATCATCATTATGAATAGAATCTTCAGGGTTTAAAATATTTATTTCATTTAGATTTAATTGAGAACCTATTTGATCACATTTTAATTGTATGCTAGCTTTATCTCCTAATAAAGTTAAATCTACAATATCTAACAATTGTAAGCGAGCAGCAGCTCTAATAATTCTTTCGTCTTCACCCTCTGGTAAAACAATGTGTTTTTTATTAGCTCTTGCTTTTTGCATTAAGTTGTATTGAAACATACTTGGTGTTAACTTATTAGATTGATAAGAAGTTAATATGTTTGTTAAACCTTCTGCGTTTACGTATTTATCGAAAGTGTCTAATGATAATAAAATCTTTTTATTATGCGATGAGTAAATTTTAGATTTTACGTTACCAATTTTATTTGAGATTCCAAAAGTTCCACCATCAACAGAAATAATTGGTACAGTAGATTGTACCCCTTCAATTAATTTGATAATAGATTCTTCAGGTATTAAAGTTCCGGTTAAAATAATACCAGATATTTTAGGATAATTGCTAGATGCATTTGCTTGTAAAGCACCTAAAATAATATCTGCTCTATCACCAGGAGTTACAACAAGGGCGTTTTCTTTTAATCTGGTTAAATAGTTACGCAATTGCATTGCACCAGTACTGTAACTTCCAATTGGGTTGTCTAGAAATTGTTCTCCAAATAAAACTCTTCCGTTTAAAGCTTCTACAACCTCTTTAACTGTAGGGTTAGATAAAAAGTCAACTTTAGGAATGATGTCTATTTGTAATTTTTCAGGAAAACTTTTTTGCAGTTCTTTTTTAATATAATCTACTTCATCAATTTCTATTTTATTAGCAATAAGACCAATAACATCAACTTCTTTATTGATAAAAGATTTATAAGTAAGTTGCATTGTATTTATAAAATCTTTCTTCTTTTTACCATTTCCAGAACCAACAATTAATGCAGGAATACCAAGGTTTTTGGCAATCATAAGGTTAACATCTAACTCTGTAAAACCTCCTTCACCAGAAAAATCTGTACCTTCTACTAAAACATAATCGTAATTGGCTTCAAGTTTTTTGTATTTTTCGATAACAGTTTGAATTACATCATCAGCTTTTCCATCACTTAAAAGTTCTACAACTTCACTTTGTTTGTATGCAAAACAATCGTGATAATTGATGTTTAAGTTAAAAAAATTGATAGCAGTATTTGTATGATTATCACGTTTACTGCCTTCTAAATCATTAATAATAGGTCTAAAATATCCTACTTTAGAAGATTTGGTTAACATCATTCTTAAAAGACCTAATGAAACCAATGATTTACCACTGTCCGATTCTACTGCGGCAATATAAATAGCTTTACTCATGTTGTGTTTAAATAATTATTTGGCAAAAATATATCATAAAGTAACTACTAATTATGATAATAGTCATTATTTTTTGAAAAATAAATAGGTTTTAGTTTAAAAAATTTAGTATTCAATAAAAAAAATAAACAAACCTTATTAAAATTGTGTTTTATTCAACAAAGTACAAGTTTTACACTTGTAATATTCCCATATTAAATTGTTTTTCTATTGTAGCATGATTTGCAGCTTCAATTCCCATAGAAATCCAAGTTCTAGTATCTAAAGGATTGATAACTGCATCTGTCCAAATTCTGGCAGCTGCGTAATATGGCGATATTTGATTGTCGTAACGAGATTTAATTTTATCAAATAATTCAGCTTCTTTTTCAGGAGTTATTTCTTCTCCACGTTTTTTTAGTGAAGCCGTTTCTATTTGTAATAAAACTTTTGCTGCGGAATTTCCGCTCATTACAGCCAGTTCTGCACTTGGCCACGCAACAATTAATCTTGGGTCATACGCTTTACCACACATTGCATAGTTTCCTGCTCCGTAAGAATTACCTATAATAATTGTGAATTTAGGAACCACAGAATTACTTACAGCATTTACCATTTTAGCGCCATCTTTTATGATTCCTCCATGTTCAGATTTACTTCCAACCATAAAACCAGTTACATCTTGTAAAAAAACCAAAGGTATTTTTTTCTGATTACAATTGGCAATAAAACGTGTAGATTTATCTGCGGAGTCATTATAAATAACACCTCCAAATTGCATCTCTCCTTTTTTAGTTTTTACTAACTTTCGTTGATTGGCAATAATACCAACTGCCCAACCATCTATTCTAGCATACCCAGTTATAATTGTTTTTCCATAACCTTCTTTGTATTGTTCAAATTCAGAATTATCAACCAAACGTTTGATAATTTCTAGCATATCATATTGTGCATTTCTTTCTTTTGGAAGAATTCCAAAAATTTCATCTTCATTTTCTTTTGGCGGAAAAGATTCAGTTTTGCTAAAACCAGCCTTATCATAATCACCAATTTTATCAATAATAAATTTAATTTTATCTAAAGCTTCTTTATCATCTTTTGCTTTATAATCTGTTACTCCAGATATTTCGCAATGTGTAGTTGCTCCTCCAAGAGTTTCATTGTCTATAGACTCGCCAATTGCAGCTTTTACTAAATAACTTCCAGCAAGAAAAATACTAGCAGTTTTATCAACAATCAAAGCCTCATCACTCATAATTGGTAAATAGGCTCCACCAGCAACACAACTTCCCATAACAGCAGAAATTTGTGTAATTCCTATACTACTCATTATTGCATTGTTTCTAAAAATGCGTCCAAAATGTTCTTTATCAGGGAAAATTTCATCCTGCATTGGTAAATAAACTCCTGCAGAATCTACCAAATAAATGATAGGTAACTTATTTTCTATTGATATTTCTTGAGCACGTAAATTCTTTTTTCCTGTAATAGGAAACCAAGCACCAGCTTTAACAGTAGCGTCGTTAGCAACAACTATACATTGTTTTCCTTTTATATAGCCAACCTTTACTACAACTCCACCAGAAGGACAACCCCCATGTTCTTTATACATATCTTCTCCTGCAAAAGCACCTATTTCTATAGATTTAGAATTGTTATCTAAAAGATAATCTATTCTTTCTCTTGCAGTCATTTTACCTTTAGTATGTTGCTTGTCAATCTTTTTTAGACCACCACCTAACTTTACTTTTGCAAAACGTTTTTTTAAATCAGATGCTAGTAATCTATTATAATCTTCGTTTTTATTGAAGTTTAAATCCATAGAAATTGTTTTCTTAGTTTGTGCTAAATTAAGAAATATTCTTCTGATTGAATTGATAAAAAATTCGGTAAAATAATTATTTCAGCTTAAGTTAATTAAAATATATTTTATCTTCTTAATAAAGAAAAATGGCCATTTTTTGTTCTAATATTTCCATTTATATCAATTAAAACAGCATTGTACCAATAATCATTTGAAGGTAATAATTTTCCATTTGAGAATCCATTCCATCCATTTTCGTTTTTTTGATTTATAACCTTTAACAACCTACCATATCTATCAAATATTTTAAAACTAATTTTATTGTAAAATGAATTATCTATTCCTGAAATTTTCCAGGTATCATTTATCCCATCGTCATTAGGTGTAAAATGTCTTTGAAAGTATAAAAAAGAAATTTCTTGAGAAGAGGTTACACCACATTCATTAATATCTCTAATGTATACTTTATTCAATCCTGGTTTGATATTAGTGAAAGTGTAAGAAAGATTGTTATTTCCTTTTTCGAATTCACTAATATCATCTGTGTTTAAAGCGAATTCATAATTTCCTACTCCACTAACTTTGATTGTTAATGTGTTTTCATCTAAAATGTCTTGGTCATCATTGAACTCTAAAGATTCAATTAAAGCAAAATTAGATCTTGTTATAGTAAAAGAATTATAGCCAACATTAATGATGTTATCGGAATTAATTGCTGTGTCATTTTCATATTCTCTATAAGCTTTAACCTTGTAGGTACCTGTTTCATTTGCGTTTATAGTAGCATTTGTTTCTCCACTAATTAATTGATTATTTAGATACCATTTATATGTATCTGTTGAATTTCCTGTATTTCCATCTAGATTTATAGAAGTAAGTTTAGAATTATCAATAGGGTTATTTACACATAAAATCTGTTCAGTTGAATTCCCTTGTGGAATAGGTAAGGCTAAAACGTTCATTTTAAATTGACCAATACTTTCACAAGAATTAGAATCTTTTAAAGTAATCCTTACAAAAATATTATCTTCATCATTAAAAAGGTGATCTTCAAAAGGAGTAGTAATTTCATTGTTTTGTAAACCAGCGTCATCTTTTGTTTTATAGTAAGCAAATTCGTGTGTGGTTAAAGTTAAAGCACCACCAGAATTGGAAATAATATCTTGCGTTTTTGAATCAAAATCATAAGTAGAATTTCCAGACCCTGAGCTATTTCTGCTGTCTACTGTATTTAAATTACTATCTAATTCGCTCGCATAAACATCTTGGTAATAGGAAACTCCAGATGGATTCACTTTTAGTTCAATTTCTTTAGTTTGATAACAGCCTGTATTTATATTTGTTATTCTTACATTTAATTTATGATTTCCGTTAGAAATTGTTGTTGCTGTAATATTTCTATAATTCTCTTTTGTTACTGGTGAAGAAAATGAAACATCAGATATTTCAAAAAACTCAATTATAACATCATTAGTTCCTGTATATAATTGAGATTCTCTACTTGTTAAGTTAAAACTTGTAATAAAATCATTTGGATTTGAATCGAAGTCACATTGCTCATAAACATCAATGGTGTTAATTGTAGGTTTTGACTCAAATACTACATTTATAGATGCTTCTAACGTTCTCTCTTTATCACAATTATTGAAATAGTAAGTAGCTTTTAAAGTATAAATAGCATTTGTGTCTTTATCTGGAGTTCCAACTGTAATTATACTATTAGTTTCACTAGTTAATAAGGTGTTGTCTTTAAGCCATTTATAAGTAATTGGTTTTGTTGTATCTGCTTTATCATCAAAATCTGTAATATTATTAATTCCGAATTTTTTAGTTTCACCTTTACAAACGAATAAATCACTTGTAATTTTAGTTCCAGTATCAAAATCAGTTAAAGAAACTTCAAAAAATGATTGAATGAAAGGTGGTAGTCCTTCAGAAGAAGTTTTAGAGCCTAATGATATTCCATTATGAACATAATCTACGCTAGTACCTAATTCTTCAGGGTTATTAATAATACCTAAACTGTTTTCTCCACTTTTGGCATAATAAATTTTTGCATCTGGTCCTAATTGCAAAGCACCTCTAAATCCATTCCAAACATTAATTATAGATTTTGAATTATTAATATCATCAATTGTATTATTTGTTAAATCGTATTGATAAATATAGGAATCAGAGGGGAAATAACCTGTACCATTTTGGTCTCCAGCATTACCTGTAGAAATATACAATCTATTTCCTGTTGGCGAGAACTCTGCACCATAACTTCTACTCACATTTAGGGTTGTTTTATTGGTAACCAGACCTGTAGTTGTATTAAAATCAAAAAGTAAACAATTAGATCGTTGACTTGTAATGATTAACTTAGATCCATTAGGAGATACTTTTAAACTTCCTCTGTAATAAGTGTCCTCTTCATCTATTAAAGATATTATTGGTGTTGTATCTACTCCGTCTTTTGTAGCCTTATAGGCATATATTTTGGTTCTACTTGCAGAAATAATCCAAAACTCATCACTTTTATTAGACTGTATAGCAGTAACTCTTTCTGTCCAAAAATGTTTTTCTCCATTATTTAAATCTATAGGTCCATCTGTAATACTTCCGTATCCATTGTTTATTAATGGATCAATAGTAATTGTGTAATAATAAAAACCAGAGTTAAAATTACTCCCAGTAACAAAAAGGTAGTATATATTTGAATTTTCTGGGTTTGGAATAAATAAAGCAGCTTGTGCGCTCGAAGAATCTCCGAGTAACCCAGTTCCTCCTGTAATTACATTATGATCTTGGCCCCATACAGTAGATCCATCAGAATAAAACCTTAATTCACCAGTTTTACTTGAGATTGTAGAACAACCTTCATAAGTTGATAATTCACCATTTTCTATAGCTTTAGGTGTACAATCAGTAAAATCTAGACCTGCATTAAAACCGAAATACCAAAAGTTAGCTTCATCTTGTGAAAATGAATGTAATGTAATAAATAGAAGTAAAAAAAGTATTTTTTTCATTTTAAGATGTGTCTGTTGGTAGAATATAAAATATACTTTAATAAGTATTAAAAATCTTTTTTTTTTAAATATTGAGTAAGGTAAATAGAAAAAAATAAAACTCCAAACTTATATAATAATAGGTGATGCGAAACTTAAATCATAACTTTTTGTGAAGTTCTTATCCATCTGATTATTACCAAATCTAACTTAATAGATATTAGATTAAAACTTTATAAAGTCTTTTTAAAATTTTCAAAAAGGCTTTGTTTTTATCTTCTTAATAAAGAAAAATGTCCTTTTTTATTGATTGGAGGTTTACTAGTGTCGGTAGGAAAAAGTTGAATGTTAAACCAGTAGTCATCAGAAGGTAATATTTTTCCGTTATAGGTTCCATCCCAACCTTGATCTTCAATAAGAATTTGTGCAACTAGTTTTCCAAACCTGTTAAAAATATGAATATTACTTGTAGAGGTATAGAAAGTTGTATTAGCTCCTTTTATTTTCCATAAATCATTTTCTCCATCGCCATTGGGTGTGAAGAATTTAGGGAATTGGAGTACAGAAACTAAAAGTTCTGAAGATCCACATCCATTTTTGTTTTCTACTAATATATTGTAGATACCACCTTCAATATCATTAAATATATTACTATCCTGATAAGCATGAATTAAGGTTCCATTTTCATCTTCTAAAGCATATTGAAATTCTTCATAGATTAAAGGATTTGTAGGGATGTTTATTTGAATACTAAGATTGGTGTTTGTACTAGAAGTATCATCTGTAATAGTAATATAACTTTCATCAATTGTTTCAAAACTAGATTTTAATACGTTAATTGTTCTTGATCGAGAACAACTATTTGCTCCATTACTTGATGCTGTAACAGTATACTCACCGGCATTACTAATCTCTATATTTTGGGTGTTTCCTAAATCATCTCCATTTTTGTTGGTCCATTTGTAACTGTATGTATCAGTAGGATTTAACACATTTAATGTATAAGGAATATTTTTTGCACAAATAATTATTGGGTCGTCAGGAGATTCACCTTCAACTGAAAACTCTGGAATTTGATTTACTTCTAAATAAAATTCACTAATACCTTGACAATTGTTATTTGTTTTATCTATAATTTTGTAAAAAATAGTTGTAGAGTATGGATTGTTTGTATTTCTATAATTTGATAAATTTTGAGTTTCTGTAATTTCATCTATAGATTTTGTTCTGTCTTCATCTGTTTCATAAAATTCAACTTTTTGGTTAGTGTCTGTTGTAATTTTATTTGGGACAGCACTTAAATCGAAATCTGTAATTCCATCTTTATCAGAATTATTTCCATCAATATCAAATAAGTCATCACATTCATAAAAAGTATCACCAAACGTTTGATTAGGAGTGTAGCTAACACTTAATTCAATTTTAGAAATAGTGTAACAACTTGTTGTGATAGAAATTGTTTTTACCCAAGCTTCACCAGAAGTATCTACAAAATAAGTGGTTTTATCGTCAACTTCTGGCGTACCATTTTCTGCATCAGTTTCCGTTTTATAATATTCGAAAACTACATTGGTTTCACTTGTAATACTAATTTCAGCTTCTGTAAGGTTAAAAGTTGTTTGGAGGTCTGAATTGTTATCGCATTGAAACAATTGTGCAGGATTATTTAAAATAATTGGTTTAGGGTTTACAGTTAATGTAATTGTGTTAGAAGGAAGACCGCAGCTATTTCCTATTTTGTTTAATTGTACTCTAAATTGATAATTATTATAACTATAAGGTGTATTTGCTATTTGTAAAGATTTTGTTGTTGCTCCTTCGTATGTGTCTGTTGTATCTAAATCATTAATAGTTTGCCAAGTTGTGCCATCTGTAGAAACTTCCCATTGAAAAGAATCTGCATTGCTTTCTATTTTTAATTCATTTGTTTCATCTTCACAGAATGTAATGTTTTCAAATTTATCTATTACAATTGGAGCTGATAATGTGTAGTTTGAGTTTGGAGTTGTATAACCATCTGAGTTATTCACTACTTTTCCAAAGAGATTAACAGCAAAAGGAGATGCGTTTAAAATTCCTGAACCATCTCCAGTATAACCGGCTTCAATAACATCAAAACAATCATCGCCGTCTGCGTCTAAATCAACAAAATTGAAAAAGAGATCTTGGTTGTCTACAACAATTGAAGCGCTGTCAGAATTTCTAATAGGAGTAATTAAAATACCTGAATCAGGTGAGGTTTCTAAAGCATCTAACAATCCATTTATACCTACTGTTGATGCGTTGGCACTGTCAATAAATCCATTATTATCTGTGTCTAAACTTTCATAACCTGCTTCAATGATGTCATAAATACCATCGTTATCAGAATCGATGTCTAGATAGTTTGAGATACCATCATTATCTGTGTCTTGATTTGGAGTAACTGTATCAAAAAGATCATCCAAACCATCTAAATTTGTGTCTACGTTTGTTAAAGTTACATCTTGTGTTGTTGATTCAAAAAAGTCAGGAACTCCGTCATTATTACTATCTAAATCAAACATGTCTTCAATTCCATCTCCATCAGAATCTCTGGTGAAATTTGTTAATTCAATGTTTCCATTAAAAGTAGATGCTATAGTATTTCCATTTGTTTTATGTTCAAAACTAATTTCATTTACTTGATTTGCTAAAAACTGAAATGTACTTGCCGCACCTGTAGTATTTGTAGTAAATTTAAAATGAATTTGAGAAGCAGATATATTTGTAACTCCAGTTTCAAATTCACCATCAAAATTAGTATCAATAAGTAATTGATCATCTGGATCTATAAGTGTAATGTTTTTATTGTCTGGACCAATTTTTAGTATAAAAGATTCACCATCAGAAATTGTATGATTGCTAGTGCTATTTTGTTTAAAAATAAAGTTTATTTCTTGAGTAAATTCTATATTATAGATAGAATTAGAAGAAGTTGATGAAGGTATTGTAGAAGTAAAATTTCCATTGATATCACCTGCAAAAGAATTAGCAATATCATTTGGAGTGTATAAACTATTGCTAATAATATTTACATTGTTTGTTGGGTTTAAGGCAGACGCATTATGTTTGTCGGATAAATCAATATTCACATTTCCTAGAGATTCTATATCGTTTATTATTCCATCATTATCAATATCAATATCAATATTGTCAATAATTCCATCACTATCATAATCATCTGGACAAATACTTACAACAATGTCTGTAGAGGTATAAGTAGTCATTGTACAACTAATTATACCTCTTAATTGATAGGTTCCAGCTTCCATTGGTGTGTATTCAGGATCTGTATTATTTGTTGTTTTATAATCATTAATGGTGTTATCGTAAATAAACCATTCTAAATTATCAAAAAGATTGGTATTTGCCGCTTGTAATTTTAAACCGTTACCAAGACAGTTTCCTAAAGTTTCTATGTCAACGTTAAAATTAATTTCTGGTGCAGAAGGAAATCCAGAGTAAAAACTACCAGAAGATGCAGCACCATTTTGATTAAAATAAGCACAATATAATTCGCCACTACTTTCAATAGAAGTATCACCTGTTAAATTGGTTACCTTATAAGTTACATATTCTGTATTTCCATCAACATTAAAAGGGCCTGAAGTTGCGAAATTTGATATTGGTAGAGAATTAATATTTACAGAAGCACCTTTGTTAGTTACAATAGTTACTCCTCCAGTAAATATTGTCGTTCCAATATCTTCAATATCAGGAATATTATCTACTTTTCCTCTGTTTTCACAACTTAAAGGAGGAACAAAAAATAAACCTTGATTCGCTTCGCTATTATTTGCACCAATACCTTGATAAGCAAAAACATCTTTAGATGTTTCTACATACATATTTCCATTTGTATTGTATTGATTTCCTTCAATTAAATAATATTCACCTGCGTTTAAGGAAGTTGTAGCTGTAGTGTTTCCGTTAGTAAATATTTCGGTATTATCTTCGTTAGCAACAATTAATATGTTCTCCCAACCATCAGAACCATCACCTTTTACAAAAATATATTCGCTTCCAATTTTATCTGCCCCTACAATTTGATCTATTCCATAATCTCTTCCAGTTCCGTTATGAAAACTTCCATTTGTAGAACCAACGTTTGTTACAATATCTTTGTTAGAAGCTATTAAAGTTCCAATTAAGCCATCTGTATTAACAATGTTTTCATCTGAACTTGCAGCAATAATATAGCTTTCACCTTCATTTAAATTAATAGAAATTGGTGAGCCTCCATTTTCAGTAGAATTTTGAATTGAAAGACCAAGAGGTAAATCACTAAAAATAACATTTGTATTATCTTCAGTTGCCATAACAGAAATGAAACTTAAATAATTGTCTTGCGGGTTTTCATTTGTAAACATTCCTGCTCTAAAAGTTGTACCTAAAGCAGAAGAACCTTTACTAACTAGTGCGCCTGCTTGTGCTCCACTACCAGCTAAAACACGTATAGAAACATATACAACATCGCTTGCTTCTACAATATATCCTTTGTTATTATAAACAGTACTTGTGGTATTAGAATCTACAAAAAGTTGACTGTTTCCATCTCCTATATAAATTTCTTTAGGAGAAGTATTAGAAACAATTCCAGTAATATCATTATTAGAACCAATTTGTGTAATTGTATAAGTTACATTTTGATTGCTAGAAGTGGAAATGTAAAAATATTGACCTTCTGGGTTCGCATTTCCAGTATCAGCATAGGTTAGTGGTGGAATAAAGTGTTTTTTACTCAATTGAGCATGAATATTTTTAATACTCATGAAACTAAAAATAACAATAAGTACTGCTGATAATTTATATTTACACATAGAGTATTTTAGAAAGGATATTAATTGCTAAATGTAGCAAGAAATTGATAAAAATTTAGACTTCTTGTAACAAAGATGATTTATTTGCTACATATATTTAGAGACAATTTTGTTTTAATTCAAAATTTTTAACGAAATTGCTTGTCTAAAAATTGTTCAACTTTAAAAACTATAAAATAACTATGTCTGATGATTTTGATTTACTAGAAACTAGTTCTAACGAAAAAACTGAAAAAGTAGATGTCAATTGGGGGAAAGCTATAGATACCATGAAATCTAAATTAGCACAAGAAGATGATCCAGAATCTCGCCAAAAAATTCTTAATGCAACTTTAGATGATGTTGTACATATGGCAGAAAAAGACAGAACTACACTTTTAGATGCTATTAAAGATCTTACAGATTATCAAGATGAAGTTGGTATTATGTTCGAAAAGTTTTCGTCTTTAAATGAAACCGAACAAAAGGTAATTGACGATGCACAAAAAGCATTAGAAAGAGCCAGAATAGAGTTAGAAGATGCAGAAAATAAACCAGATACTTGGTGGAACAATCTTTGGGGAAGAAAATCGAAGATTAAAAGAGAACAAGCAGAATTTAAAGAAGCAGAAAAAGTACGTGCAGGAGCAGATAACAAAGCAAAAGCAATGTTTCAAGAAAGAATTGAAAGTGCAGATATTCAAACTTTGTTAAGTGAGCTTTCATATAAATCTCAAGCAGCAGTTACTCGTCTTAAAAATAGAGAAGTAGAAATAAAAGAAGTAGAAGAAAAATTAAAAGACTCTATTGTAGAAGCTTCTAAAAATCACACCAAAGCTTTAGAAAAAAAGAAAGAAGTAGAAGGTAAACTAGAAGAACAATATGCTTTGTTAAAGCAATCTCGTCAAGAATTAGATGAAATTGCCGACAAACAATCAACTGAATATTCAGAAGCTATTGGTAAAATGACAACTATTGAGCAAAAAGTAGAAGAACTAGAAGGTCTTAAAAATGCTTATACAACTTTAGCAGCTAGTAAAGATAGTTTTGTACACAAGCATAATTTAACGATTAAAGTATTAACGTCTTTACGTTCTAATTTACAAACTCACAGAGCAAAATTAAAGTCTGATACAGAAGAAAGATTAAAATATTATGATGGCTATGTAGTTGCGTTAAAAGCAAGAACAGATCAAGAATTTGCAGCTATTTTAGAACATTTAGGTGTAAAAACTGATGAACATATTGGAGAAACTTTAGCGTCTATGCATTCTGCAAGCGCAAGAGCTCGTCAAGAAATGATGGATAATATTCCTGTTCACGAAAAAGTAATGAAAGGTGTTTACAGCACTTATGCAGAGGCTTTACATGAAATTCGTGAAAAAGATATTGATATTCAAAAGAACTTTGCAGACAGATATGGAATAGATATGAAAGAAATTTTCGAAGACTATTACAAAGCAGATGCAAATGCTCCAAAAGGCGATGATGGAGAACCAGCAGAAGCTCCCAAAAATGAATCATCAAACGACGATTTATTATCATAAAAAAGTATACAGTAAGGTAGTATTCAGTTTGCAGTCAGTATTTGACTGTGAACCGATGACTGCAAACTGATAACTGAAAAACTGCATACTGAAATGATTACAACACCTTTAGATTCAGCAATCTTAAATTCTAAAGAACAATATGTTTTTTACCATAAAATGGTAGATTTTGTATTAAAAGAACTTATAGTAAGTGTACAACAAGAACAATTATGTTCGCATCAAGAATTGCTGATTTTTAAACAGTATTCAGACTTATTATTATATTCAATAGAAGCAATGCGTATTAAATATATGTATGATGAAGAAGATAATATGAAAGTTGATTTAACAGATTCTGGTTTCCCTAATTATTTGGAATTTAGGTATTTGTATAATGATTTAGAATTGAAAAATGAATATGCTAGCAAATTAAAAGGGAAAGATATTCTAAAGAAAGAATTTTTAGACACTTTATTAAAAACAAAACAACCAATTAGAAGAGACAAACTATTTCAAGCTTCTTCAATTGTATATTATAATTCTGTAAATCAAAAATACATTTTCAACAAATTTGTTCAAGGAAAAATAGTTGAAGCTCCAAAAAATAGCCAGGGAGATTTAATGACAAGTTGGAGTTTTTATGATGTAAGTAGAAACAGACCTTACATTTGTTATATGTATTTTAATTATGATGGAACTCGAATTTTAGATGAAAAAGAAAATATTTATAAGGTATTAAAAGAAACGGCAGATAGAGATATGGCATTAGATACCATGGCATATTCTATAGATAGAAAGTTACCAAAAATAGAACCTAAATATATTAAAAGAATAGATTTAGGACCCTTTCATAATGTATTTGCAAAAGACGAAAATGAAATAACACATGCTATTTTAGCAGGCATTGCTAAAAAGGAAATTCCTTTAGAATCTTATGCATTATCATTAAAGATAGATGAGGTTTATTCTGGAGATACTTTTAAAGAAGGAAGTTTTTTCTCTAAACAAACCATGCAAAAATGGAGCGATGTTATTAAACAAAAATATGTTTTTGCACCTCATAGAATTATTCAATTATTGCATAATCAAGCGCCAAGAACATTAGACAAGTTGGCAAAACAACCAATTCAAATGGCTGATATTCAGTAAACAGTCTTCAGTAGGCAGTTTACAGTAAGCAAGTTTGTGAAGTAAGAAAAAGTAAAAATTAACAAGCAAAGTAAGAAAAGCAGAGTGAACTGCCTACTGAAGACTGTCAACTGAGAACTAAATTATGAGTTTTAAAACACTTTTAGCGTATCAAAAGGGATTTGCTTTAGCAATGGAAATTTTTCAGATGACAAAAACATTTCCCAAAGTAGAATTGTTTAGTTTAACTTCTCAAATTGTTCGTTCAAGTCGTTCTGTTTGCTCAAATATTTCTGAAGGATATAGAAAAAGGCAATATGAAAAACATTTTAAAAGTAAAATGTCTGATGCTGATAGTGAAAATTCTGAAACTCAATTATGGCTAGATTTTGCATTAGCTTGTGAATATATTTCCGAAGAAAAGAAAATAGAATTGCAAAATAAAAGTGAAGAAGTTGGTAAGCTTCTAAATTATATGATGAATAATCCTGATAAATTCAGGTGATTGTTATTGGGTAGGCAGTTTTCAGTCTACAGTATGTAGTCAGTAGGTTTGTGAAATAAAAAAGATAGTAAAACTAAAAAAGAAAAATAATATAAATAGCAGTATAAGAAGAGCAGAGTAGACTGCCAACTGAAGACTGCTGACTGAAGACTTAAAAAAAAATGGAACATAACTCAACTTTTCCTATAAAACAAAACGAATTAGATATGCTTAGAGATGAAGCCTCTGGATATTTAAAATCGGTTCAATGGGAGCAAAGTAATAGAGCAAAAAGTAAAGAAAATGATGCAAAAGACGATTCAGTTTTATTGTATTTGTCAAGAGCAAATTCTGGTTCTAATGTAGAAATTACATCGGTTTCTAAAACAATTTTGGCATTAAAAAAGCGTTTATTGCCAGATTCTATTGCAATACCAGTGTATTTAAATCAAACTTTATACGCAGTTCAAGAAGGACTAACTTTAGGAATTTGGATTAAAGATAATTATTACGATGCTTCTGGTTTATCTTCTTTAAACGAACGTAAATCGGCTTTAAATTCTCAAGGAAAACGAGAATTTGAAAGCAAAATGCAAACAGCAACTGCCTTTCAATTATTTGCAACATCTTATAAAATTTTATACGATTTAAAACCACATGCTTCAGATGATTTATCTGTAATGAAACAAAAATTTGCAGGTATTCCAGAAGTTTCATTACTATCTCCTTTAAAAGGAATTGCATGTTCTTTGTTTTATTTTGATAAATATTTAGGACATCCAGAAATTGTAAAATCAGACAAAGATGTTATAGATTTTACAGTGGTTTTTTATGAAGCTTTGTTAGATGAAATTCAGCTAAGAAAAAGCAGTTTAGAATACACAGAAACAATTGTAGATAGAACTTATAAATTAGAAAACTCTGAGTTTGCAGTTTCTGGTTGGGAAAACATTTTTTCTGGTACTGCAAAAAGTGTTGAGTTTAATAAAATTCAGTTTGAGCAAATAGTAGGTAATAAAGATGCAAAACATTTTGCACGTAGATTAACAGAAAGAATGTTAAGTTACGATTTTGATGCAAAGAAAAATCCGTTTCAAGAATTAGGTGGTTTTATGCCAGTTTTTATGGGATATGGAATTCCAGGAACAGGAAAAAGTATGTTAATTGCAGCCATTGCAACTCGTTTAAAAGAACACTCAGACAATTTAGATATTCCGTTTTTATTTCATCCAATGCCAGATACATTAATTTCTACTTTTCAAGGAGGAAGTGCAGAAAAAATGGTAGAATGGATGAAACCAATGCAAGATCCAACAAAATTAATTTTTGCGCCTATTGATGATGCAGAAAATAATTTACAAGAAAGAACAGCACAAGGTGTATCTGCAGGGGTAAAAGAGGTTATTGGTGTTTTCTTACGTTATACAGAAGGTGCTTATGCAGTAAATTATGGTAATTCATCTATTGGACTTTTTACCAATTTACCAGAAATGTTAGACAAAGCTGTAATTTCTAGAGTACAAGGAAGATTTAAAATTGATGGAGCAAGAACAGAGCATGATTTCTTAGATCAAGATTATATTTGGTGGAAAAAGTTCGAAAAAACAATGCCTGATTTTGTGAATATGCAAAATCCATCTAATTACGAGTTTTTAAAAGACCAAGCTTTAACAAAAAGCATGGGAGAAATTTTAAGTGCTATCGAAAAACCATCAGAAGAAAGAGTTTTAGAAGCTTATGATAGAGCAGAAAGAAATCATAAATCGAATGAGCATTTGTTTTTTGCAAAGCTTTACAAAGAAATTCAAAAAATATTTCCATTCTTTTCATCTAGAGATGTACGTAATATTCAATCCGCAATTTCATTGCGATTAACAGATTTTGATTTAGAGAAAGATTGGTTTGAAAATCCTGAAATTTATTTCAAAAAAGATTATGAAACTAAGTTTAATATGTTGCAAGAATTGATGAAAGCAAATATGAGAGGTTTAGATTTTTCTGAAATAAGAAGACAAGAAGTTGTACGTTATTTAGACAATGTAGCAACCATTGCAGACACAGATTTTAAGAGAAAAGTAGATGCAAGAGTCAATCAAATGAATATAGATTTAGAAGCAAGAAGAAATTTTGAAAATGAGTAATCAACGAATCAAAAATATAGAAAAGACTTTATTGTCAGATAATTATTACACGCTTCATAAGTTTAATTTCGATTATCAAATGCCAGATGGAAGTTGGGTAAACCAAATGCGTGAAGTGTATGAACGTGGTCATGGAGCTGGTATTTTGTTATACAATACAACTAAAAAAACGGTTGTTTTAATCAAGCAATTTAGAATGCCTACTTTTTTACACGATAATAAAGATGGGTTTTTAATTGAAATTCCTGCAGGTTTATTAGATGGAGATAATCCAGAACAATGTGTTATAAGAGAAACAGAAGAAGAAGTCGGTATTCGTTTAAAGTCTGTTAAAAAAGTGTATGAAGGCTATTCTTCTCCTGGAGTTTTAACCGAAAAAATGCACTTTTTTGTAGGTGAATATACAGATGATATGAAGGTGAGTGAAGGTGGAGGTTTGGAAAGCGAAACGGAAGATATTGAAGTTTTAGAAATACCTTTTACTGAAGCTGTTAGAATGTTAGAAAACGGAGAAATTGTAGATACAAGAACGATTGTGTTATTACAATATGCACAAATTCATAAGTTGTTAGAATAAATAGTTCTGTCATTCTTGCGTAAGCAGGAATCCACATTAAATAAAATAGATTCCTGTTTTCACAGGAATGACAAAAAAGAAAATGCAAAAACTAAAACAAGCCAATTTATACAGAAGTGAGTCAATTTCTATTAGTGGAAAATTGGTAGAACGTTATAATAAATGTTTAGTAAAACTTGGTTTTACAGAAACTAAACTTAAAAAGTTTACAATTGATGGTGTGGGTTGGAGTCCAGAAATTGCAGACGAAAAAGGAGAATCTTTTTACTTAAATAATGGAGAAGCAAACACGCATGCAATTATCATTACTCCAAAACAAAAAGGATTACCTGTGTATAACCCTTTTCATTCTTTTGATAAAGAATTAATGAAAGCTGTGTTTAAAAAACACGAAAAAACCATTAATGATATTACAAGAGATTCAGCTATTTGCATCGATTTTGATCAAAAAATAGATGTCTTTTATGAACCTTTAGATGTTTTAAGATATAAAGATGTTGTTATTAAGTTTCATTTAATCGACAATCTTAATAAAGCTAAAGAAGAACAGTTAAAGTTGATTGAATCATTTAATTATGAAAACAATTTTATTGATGAAAATATTCATCAACAGCTTTTAATATCAGCAAAAAAACATGGCGATTTAAGAGAAAGAAACTTAAATATAGAAGAAATTAGTTTTACCACAGATTCGTTTTATACCAAAGCGTTTGGAGGTATTTATTTATTGAGAGATTTAGCAATTCCTATTTTAATTTTTGAGTCAGAAGAAACTTATAAAGAAGCGATACAAGACACAACTTATGATGTGTTAATGTATCACATTTCACATGCAGAAATGATTGAGAAACTTGTTAGTTATAATGTAATTGAATTAGAAATAGAAGAAGAAACCACAAAGAAAAGATACAAAAGAATTCAGAAGTACTTGTTTTCTACCTATTTAAAAGAAACAAGACATCCAATAAAAGAAATATTACAAGACGGAATTTTATTTAAAAGTTATTTAAATAAAATAGATATTTCTGCAAGAAAAAAAGTAATGAGTTTAGAACGTTTTTTAGATAAACAAAAAGTATCTAAAACCTTGATTCCTAAAGATAGTATAGAAGAAGAAATATATATTTCTCTGCATAAACCACATTCGTCTTTAAAACCTAATCATCAAGATTTAATATGGAGTTTATTGGTAAATATTGTTCCTAAAGATGTGTTATTCCTATATTGGTATGATAAAGAACAGTTCTATCAATTATTTACAACATTAGAAGATTCAACTCAAGATTGGGTAATAGAAACAATTTGTAACAATTTTTAGAAAAAATAGACTAATTTTATATAGACGTTTAATTCAACAACCATGACATTAGAAATCATCATATTTATAGCAGCAATTTTATTAGGAATTGTTATTTATTGGAGAGAATCTCAAGGAAATAAAATCTACAGATTTTTCAATAAATTAATGAATTCAGAAGAGTTACAGATGAAACCATCAGATAAAAAAGGTTTTGTTTTTAAACAAAATTTTGTTCTAAGGTTGGTGTATATTTCAGCTTTATTTCTGATAGGTATTTTAATAACACAGTTTTTAATACCTATTGGTATAGCAGCAGTTTCATTATTTGCATCTATGATTGTAGGAACCTTAATAGGAACCTACATTGCTGGAGCTATCTTTAAATCAACAGAAATTATAGAAGAACAAACAGAAACTATTGAAGAGAAATTTGAAGAAGTTATAGAAAAAGGAAAAGAATTTATTGAAGATTTTCAATCAAAAGAAAAAGAAATTATAGAAACACCAGAAGAAGTACCTAAGGTTGAAACTAAAAGTGCCAGAGAAAGATTAAAAGATAAAGGATTATTATAAAAAGCGTCATTACGAGGAGGGAGTTTTCGACGAAGTAATCTTTTTTTATTAAAACTATAAATTAACAAATTGCCACGACTTTTTTTAAAGTCTTGCAATGACAGATATACATTATGATTAAAAATTATTGGAGTAAAGGATCAAAACAAAAGAAAAGAGTTATCATATTTAGTATAATTCTGTTAGCGGTATTATTTTTTTTAAGAGATGATTATCAACCAGCATTATTATTTGTAAGAAAATTTATTTTCATCATTGTTTTGTGTTTGTCTTTCTTATTTTTAGGTTTAAGAAAATTTAGAAAATCTGCAAGTACTGGTAATAGAATAGGAATTTTATTTTTCTTATCGCTCTTTTTTGGAGCTTTATATTATGTTGGTTGGAGTATGAATTTTTACGATTACATGAAAACATATAATGTTTTTAACGATTTAAATAAAGTAGAAATCAACGAATTACCATTAACACAAAACGAAAGAATTCAGCCATTAAGAAATATATTTTCTATGGCAAATGAATCTGTTGGAGAAACTAAAGATGTTTCTCTTCCACATTTAGTTAGAGTAGATGGTCATAATCAATGGACAATGGCAATTCAGCCAACAGAAAAATATGTTTGGCAAGGTATAAAAGATAATACAGAAGAAGTTTTTTCTGTGTCTAGCACAACACCATTTCCTCGTTTTTCATCAGAAAATAGAATTCCAGTAACATTTTCTATAGGAGAATCTTTAAAATTTAGTAGAAATACGTACAATGCAGTTGTTCAGCGTTTAAATCCTTGGATGTTATTTAATTACGAACCAAGTGATACATATTACATGAAAAATGATAAAGGCGCTTGGGTTGAGGTTGTAAGTTTAATAAAATGGAAAGGTTTCTTTTTCCCATATCCAACATTTGGAGGTGTAATGGTAATTGAAAATGGAGAACATGATGTAAAAGATTATTTAGAGAGAATTACTATTGGTAAAGGAACCTATATTTCTCCAGAAGAAATGAAAAATTTTGCTTATTTAACAAAGCAAAATACCTTATCAGAAAGCGTTTCTCGTTTACAAGCAGAAAGCTTAAAGTTTTTAGCAGGTTTTTCAGACCCATTACCTTGGAATATGGAAAGTGCTGTAAAAATTCCTGAAGCACCCAAAGATCAAAATGCACAACCTTATGTTACAGATTTTAATTTTTCAGATTCTAAAACAGACGCATATAGTGGCTTGTATCATTGGTTTGGTTTAGAACCTGTTGGTAACGAAAGAACTAGTTTAAGTTACAGTGTTTTTATTCCTGCAGATGGTACAGATAAATTGTATTATTACGATCATGCATCAAAAAAACAAGGTTATGCAGGTGTTTCTGCAATGCCTTTAAAAGTAAAAGAATCTAAAAAAGAATACGATTGGAACTCAAATACACCTGTAGAATTTAGACCCTATATTAAAGAAATTGCAGGTAGAAAACGCATGTTTTTCTTAGGTACAGTTTCAACAATAAGTGCCAACAATCCAGAACAATTTGATGGTTCTGCAACACCAGATTTAGCTTTGGTTGATAGTGAATATAGAGATGTTGTTTGGATTAACGCAAAAAAACCAAGTACTTGGAACGAAGAAGTGTATAGCCAATTAAATGAAGCTTGGAGAACAAGTGAGGGTACCAATATTTATTTCGAAAAAGAACATACGGTTTTAGAAAAAAATCAGCAAATCTTAGATTCTATAAAGTTACTTTCAAAGCAAGAAATGAAGCGTAAAGAAATAGAAAAACTTCAAAAACAAATAGATTCTATTAAAAATAACCAATAATTTTTGTAGCTATTTCCAGCTTTCATTACTCGCTTTTTTTTCTGAAAAAGAAAAAAAGAGCTCAAACATGCCATTCAATCTGGGCTAAACTTAATTGCTGTTTTTTAGAAAATTTAAGGATTCTATTATTTTCTTTGTTACTATTTGATTTAAAATTAATTTGACAGGCATAATGTTTCCTTGGGTTTATTTTCCTTGGTAAATAAATTTATATTTTGTAACTTTGTCAAGAATTTAAAATCTTAAGATGAAAACTACAAAAATTATATACTACGTTTCTACAACATTATTAACTTTATTAATGCTTTTTTCTGCAGGAATGTATTTTTTCAATCACGCAGAGGTAGCAGGTATGTTTACAAATTTTGGGTATCCAACCTATATTATTTATCCATATGCAATTGCAAAATTATTAGGTTTGGTTGCGTTATGGTTTGTCGCGAATAAAACGGTTAAAGAATGGGCATATGCTGGTTTTTTCTTCGCATTTATTTTCGCTTTTTTTGCACATATAATGATTAATGATGGAGAACAAATGGGAGCAATACTAGCAATGGTGTTTCTAATTACTTCATACATAACTTCTAAAAAATTAAACTAATGGCAAATTCTAAAGTAGTTTTAACAAACAAACATTATTTAGCAGAAGCAAAAGTGAGAAATCATTTTTCTGTAATTGACGAACCTGTTTCTGCAGGAGGAGATGATAATGGACCAACACCCGTAGAATATTTATTAACTGCAATTGGTGGTTGTGTTTCTATCACTTTAAGAATGTATGCAGAAAGAAAAGGTTGGGATGTTGGCGAAATAACGGTGAATGTTTCTCAAGTAATAGAGAATAACAAAAGATCTTTAACCGAAGAAATTTCTTTTGAAAAAGAAGTAACAGAAGAGCAAAAGAAAAGACTGTTGACTATTGCAGGTAAATGTCCTGTAGCAAAAATGGTAAAAGGAGAAACAAAAATAGTTACTAGTATTCAGTAGTTGTAAAGGAGCAGTTTACAGTCACAGTTTTCAGTTGCATTAATAAATTAAACGTTTTTACGATTCAACTTTTAAACAATTCAACAATTACACAAAATTTGAAAATATGAAAAAAATACTAGCCTTTGCAGGAAGTACAAGTTCTACATCAATCAATAAAAAATTAGCAACCTTTGCTGCAGAAAATTTAGAAAACACCTCTTTTGATGTTATCGATTTACGAGATTTTACGTTACCAATTTATAGTGAAGATGAAGAGAAAAATGGATTTCCAGAAGACGCAAAAAAGTTTTCTACTTTGTTAGATAATTATGATGGATTTATCCTTTCATTGGCAGAACACAATGGTTCTTACGCTGCAGCTTTTAAAAATATTTTTGACTGGAGCTCAAGAATTGAAGCAAAAGTTTTCAGAAACAAACCTTTATTATTAATGGCAACTTCTCCAGGAGCTTTAGGAGGTAAGTTTGTTTTACAAGCAGGAGAGCAAAGATTTTCTAGACAAGGTGCAAAAGAATTAATTACATATTCTTTACCTAGTTTTTATGATAATTTTAAAGAAGATGTAATTGTAAATAAAGAATTATTGAATTCCTTAAAACAAGAAGTTAGTAAATTTGAAAACTTTGTTCACCAATAAAACAAAACAATATTTAAAATTAGGAATGTAGTTTTTTTGTTTAAAGATTAAAATTTATCAACCGTTTAAAAGAAATTTATTTCAAAATGATATTCGTTGTAATTTTTTAGTTTTGAACACTGAACACTGAACACTGAACACTGAACACTGAACATATTATGGGAGATATTTCTAAAGACATAAAATCGAAGTTTGTAAACAATAAAGTAAAAGCTTTAATCAATATAAAGTATACTGCAAATTGGTTAAGCAGTAAAGAAGCAACATTTTTTAAACCTTACGGAATTTCATCACAACAATATAATATACTACGAATTTTACGTGGAGCAAAAGAACAAATAAAGGTGCAAATTGTAAAAGATAGAATGATTGAAAGAGCGCCCAATGCAACACGTTTAATGGATAAACTATGTGATAAGAATTTAATTGATAGAGAGCGTTGTAGGCATGATAGAAGAGTTGTTTATGTGAAAATTACAAAGACTGGTTTAGAATTATTATCAACAATTGATGCTACTAAAAATCTTTCTTTTTTAGATAATATTACAGAAGAAGAGGCAACTATTTTAAGTAATCTTTTAGATAAAATTAGGTAGAAAATGAATACTATAATTCATAAATCAGCAAATAGAGGACATGTAAATCATGGATGGTTACAAGCAAATCATTCGTTTAGTTTTGCTAATTTTTATGATTCAAATAGATTACAGTTTGGAGCTTTAAGAGTTTTAAATGATGATTTAATTGCTCCAAGTATGGGTTTTGGGACACATCCTCATAAGGATATGGAAATTATAACGATTCCATTATCTGGCGTTTTAAAACATAAAGATAATATGGCAAATGATTGGATTTCTGTTTTACCAGGAGAAGTTCAAGTAATGTCTGCAGGAACAGGAGTGTATCATTCAGAAATAAATGGCTCTGAAACAGCACATTTAAGTTTGTTTCAGTTATGGGTAATTCCAGAAAAAAATGGTGTGAAACCTAGATATGATCAAAAAGAATTTGATGAAATTGATAGAAAAAATAAATTACAAATATTAGTAAGTTCGTTTAATTCTGATGATGAAAATAGTTTAAAAATACATCAAGATGCACAAATTTCTAGAATTGATTTGGATGAGAATCAAAGTTTTGAATATCAATTAATATCTAAAAATCATGGAGTTTATGTGATGAATATTTTTGGAGAAATAGAAATTGATGTTACCAAATTAAGTAGTAGAGATGCTTTAGGAATTTATGAAACAGAAAGTTTTAACATTAAAACTAACTCTAATTCAGAATTATTACTAATAGAAGTACCCATGTAAAAAACCATAGATATAAAATAATATACACCTCAAAGAATCATTTCTTTGGGGTTTTTTCTTTTCAAAAAATAAACATATCTTGCAAAGTGTTATGCATGCATAATAAATTTAATTCCAAAAGACATGAAATATAAGCACATTTTTGAACCCTTAGATTTAGGATTTACAACTTTAAAAAATAGAATTTTAATGGGTTCTATGCATACAGGTTTAGAGGAAGAAAAAAACGGAATTGATAAAATTGCAACCTATTATGCAGAAAGAGCAAAAGGTGGAGTAGGATTAATTGTTACTGGAGGTATTTCACCAAACATACAAGGTTGGACAGCTCCTTTTTCTGCAAGAATGTCTACAAATAAACATGCAAAACATCATCAAAAAATAACAGATGCAGTACATAAAGAAGGAGGTAAAATTTGTATGCAAATTCTACATGCTGGTCGTTATGGATACCATCCTTTTAATGTAGCTCCTTCAAAAATAAAATCGCCAATAACACCATTCACACCTTATAAATTAAGAGAATCTGGTATTAAAAGAACCATTAATGATTTTGTTAATAGTGCAGAATTGTCTCAATTAGCAGGTTATGACGGTGTAGAAATTATGGGTTCAGAAGGTTATTTAATAAATCAGTTTATAGCAAAAAGAACCAATAAAAGAACCGATTCTTGGGGTGGTGCGTATGAAAATAGAATGCGTTTACCAATAGAATTGGTAAAGCAAACTAGAGAAGCACTTGGAGAAAATTTTATTATTATCTACAGATTATCAATGTTAGATTTAGTAGAAAACGGAAGTTCTTGGCAAGAAGTTGTTCAACTAGGAAAAGAAATTGAAAAAGCTGGAGCAACTATTATAAATACAGGTATTGGTTGGCATGAAGCAAGAATACCAACCATTGCAACATCAGTACCAAGAGCTGCATTTACTTGGGTAACTAAAAAAATGAAAGAAGAATTATCAATTCCGTTGATTACTTCTAACAGAATTAATATGCCAGAAACTGCAGAGAAAATACTATCAGAAGGAGATGCAGATATGATTTCTATGGCACGTCCTTTTTTAGCTGATCCTGAGTGGGTTAATAAAGCTGAAGCTGATAAAAGTGATGAAATAAATACGTGTATTGGTTGTAATCAAGCTTGTTTAGACCATGTTTTTCAACAAAAAGTAGCAAGTTGTTTGGTAAATCCAAGAGCTTGTCATGAAACTGAATTGAATTATAATCCAACAGAAAACAAAAAGAAAGTTGCCGTAATTGGAGCAGGACCTGCAGGATTAGCAGCTGCAACAATTTCAGCAGAAAGAGGTCATACTGTTACTTTGTTTGATGCTGATAAAGAAATTGGTGGTCAGTTTAACATAGCAAAACAAATTCCTGGTAAAGAAGAGTTTTATGAAACCTTACGTTACTTCAAGAAACAAATAGAAATCCATAATGTTGAAGTTAAATTGAATACTAAAGTTTCAGTAGAAGATTTAAATGATTCAAATTTCGATGAAATTATTATAGCTACAGGAATTAAACCTAGAGAATTAAAAATAGAAGGAATTAAACATCAAAAAGTATTAAGCTATATTGATGTTTTAAAACATAAAAAACCAGTAGGAAAACGTGTTGCTGTAATTGGAGCAGGAGGTATTGGTTTTGACGTTTCAGAATATTTAACACATAAAGGAGAAGCAACTTCACAAAATATTGATGCTTGGTTAAAAGAATGGGGAATTGATAAAACTTTAGAAGCCAGAGCTGGTATTGAAAACGTTAAACCAAAATATGAAGTCTCTCCTAGAGAAGTTTTTATGTTTAAAAGAAGTAAAGGGAAGTTTGGAGGAAATCTTGGTAAAACAACGGGTTGGATTCATCGTTCTTCTTTGAAAAAGAAAAATGTCCAATTTATCAACGAAGTTCAGTATACAAAAATTGATGATAAAGGGTTGCATTATACTCAAAATGAAGAAGCTAAAATCTTAGAAGTTGATAATGTAATTATTTGTGCTGGTCAAGTTCCTTTTAAAGAATTGTATCAACCATTATTGGATGCTGGTAAAAATGTACATGTAATTGGTGGAGCAGATTTTGCAAGTGAGTTAGATGCTAAAAGAGCTATTAATCAAGGTGCAAGATTAGCAGCTAACTTGTAATTATTTAAAAAGTACAATCATAATAATTAGCAAGTTTTTTATATTTGTTGCATCTAAACAAATAATGTTTATTTCAAAAAAATATAAATCATGAAAAATATAATTTTTATCTTAATAACTTTCTTAACCTATACTATTTTAGCACAACCTCCAGGAGGTGGTGGTAGAAGACAACAAGGTACATCAGCACAATCAAACCAAACACAAAAACCAGTAAAATTTAATGCAAGTAATATGGCTGGTATTTTTTATTATGATATTGAAGATGTAATAAAAAAAACTAAGGTTAAAGAAGAAAATAATCAGTTTTTAGTCAGCAAAGAATTAAAAAATTATAATTTTAAAGTGAAAGAAATTTCATTTTTAAATTCTAAAAAATTTACAGATTTAGATGCTGTAGTTAATTCTATTCCTCAAGGAGGTGATATAGAAGTAATAAAAAAATTAAGAACAAAGATTGATGAGTTGATTAAACCCGTAAGAGAAGATATTCATGAAATGGAAAAAGTGCTAAATGATAATTTATCGAAAATTTTATCAGAAAAGCAATTTAAAAAATGGTTGAAATATCAAAAGAAAAAGAAAGAAAGTATACAGCCAAAAAGGGCTAAAAACAATCAAAGACAAGGCCAAAGGCAAATGCAAAATGGAGGAGGTAGAAGAAGACAATAATTTTATGAATTGATAAAAATTCTACTTTGGTAGTTTTTTAGATTTATTTCTAAAAAAAGATTAAAAATAAAAATGCTATTTTTAGCAAAATATATAAACTATTTATGAAATTATTTACTGCTCAAGAAATTGTAAAACTTATTAATGGTAAACTTATAGGAAATTGTAATGATCAAATAAATGCACCAGAACAAATAGAAAAAGCAGTAAAAGGAAATATAACCTTTATTGGGAGCTCAAAATATGTAAAGTTATGGAAAGATTCTAATGCAAGTATTGCTGTAGTATATGAAAATATAAAAATTGAACCTGGAGAAGGAAAAGCATTTATAAAAGTAAAAAATGCAGATTTAGCTATGGCAGTTTTATTAGAAGCTTTTGAGCCAAAATCACCAAGTTTTGAAAAAGAAATACATCCTACTGCAGTTATAGATAAAACTGCAATATTAGGAGTTGGTTGTAAAATTGGAGCAAACACTTATATAGGGAAAAATGTAGTATTAGGAGATGGTGTAACAATATATCCTAATGTTTCCATTTTCGATGATACAACAATTGGAAACGAAACAATTGTTTGGTCAGGAACTGTAATTAGAGAAAGAAGTAAAATTGGTAGTCATTGTATTTTTCATCTAAATGTAAGTATTGGTGCTGATGGATTTGGGTATAGACCAAGTAATGATGGTAGAGGTTTAGTAAAGATAATACATATTGGTAATGTTGTTATTGGAAATGGAGTTGAAATTGGAGCAAATTCTTGTGTAGATCGTGGAAAATTTAGTTCTACTATTTTGGGTGATGGTTGTAAGATAGATAACTTAGTGCAAATTGGTCATAATTCTGTTTTAGGAAGATGTTGTATAATGGCAGGAAGCAGTGGTTTAGCAGGTTCTGTAACTTTAGGAGATGGTGTTATTATTGGAGGTAGTGCTTCTATAAAAGATCATGTTACAATACATTCTGGAGCAAAAGTAGGTGCAGGTTCTGGTGTAATTGCAGATGTTGCAGCTGGTAAAACAGTGGTGGGGTATCCTGCTTGCGACTCTAGAGAAAAAATGAAACAATGGGTTGCTTTGCGTAAACTTGGAAGAAATTAAGATAAGCTTATTATTACTATTTTTGAGAAAAAAAAATGAAAAAAATAGTATATACCCTAATTATATTTACTTCTATCAGTTTTTTATCACAAAACAGTACTAGAAGAAATCTTACTCAAAAAGAGTTTTTAGTTCAGAACGACAAGTAAGAGTTGAAAAAAGTTGGAATTAAACTGCATTTTTTTATTTGAGACTTCTTTATAATAAAAAAAAATAAATAACGATATTTGCGATTCAACAAACTAATTACGAATTATGGGAATGAATAAAAATACTGTCCTTGGTTGGGCAACATTAATAATGATAGTTGTGGGACTAGGATTAATCGCAATTGGAATTTTTAAATATAGGGAAGTTTCAGCTTGGGGATTTGCAGCTGTTGGTTTTGGTTTCTTTTCGATTGCCTGGGTTTTTAATGCCCTAAAAGGAAGAGTATAAAGTCTACTATTTCTGTAGCATTTTTTCAAATAAAAATATAAAATATAGCATAATGAGTGACGATAAGAAAGTAATCTTTTCTATGAATAAGGTTTCTAAAACCTATCAATCAACAGGAAAACAAGTTTTAAAAGATATTTATTTAAGTTTTTTCTACGGAGCAAAAATTGGAATTCTTGGTTTAAATGGATCTGGAAAATCTACTTTATTAAAAATAATTGCTGGTGTAGAAAAGAATTTTCAAGGTGATGTTACTTTTTCTCCAGGTTATAAAGTTGGTTATTTAGAACAAGAACCACAATTAGATCCAGAAAAAACAGTTTTAGAAGTTGTTAAAGAAGGAGTTGCAGAAACAGTGGCTATTCTTGATGAATACAATAAAATAAACGATATGTTTGGTTTAGAAGAAGTCTATTCTGATGCAGATAAGATGGAAAAACTAATGAATCAACAAGCAGAATTACAAGATAAAATTGATGCTGCCAATGCTTGGGAATTAGATACCAAATTAGAAATTGCAATGGATGCTTTAAGAACGCCAGATTCTGATAAAAAAATAGGAGTACTTTCTGGTGGAGAAAAACGTAGAGTAGCACTTTGTAGATTATTATTACAAGAACCAGAAATTTTATTATTAGATGAACCTACTAACCATTTAGATGCAGAATCTGTACATTGGTTAGAGCATCATTTAGCTCAATATAAAGGAACTGTAATTGCAGTAACGCATGATAGATATTTCTTAGATAATGTTGCAGGTTGGATTTTAGAGTTAGATAGAGGAGAAGGCATTCCTTGGAAAGGAAATTACTCTTCTTGGTTAGACCAAAAATCTAATAGAATGGACCAAGAAAGCAAAACAGCTTCTAAACGTCAAAAAACATTAGAGCGAGAATTAGAATGGGTTCGTCAAGGAGCAAAAGGTCGACAAACAAAACAAAAAGCACGTTTGAAAAACTATGACAAATTAATGAGTCAAGACCAAAAACAAGTTGATGAAAAATTAGAAATTTACATTCCTAATGGTCCACGCTTAGGAACCAATGTAATAGAAGCAACTGGAGTCTCTAAAGCTTTTGATGATAAAATATTATATGAAAATTTAGAGTTTAATCTTCCTCAAGCAGGAATAGTGGGGATTATTGGTCCAAATGGTGCTGGTAAAACTACTATTTTTAAAATGATTATGGGAGAAGAAACTCCTGATAACGGTAATTTTAAGGTAGGAGAAACTGCAAAAATTGCTTACGTAGATCAAGCACACTCAGACATCGACCCAAACAAAACAATTTGGGAAAATTTTTCTGATGGACAAGATTTAGTAATGATGGGAGGAAAACAAGTGAACTCTAGAGCGTATTTAAGTCGTTTTAACTTTTCTGGTAGTGAACAAAACAAAAAAGTAAATACACTTTCTGGAGGAGAAAGAAACAGGCTTCATTTAGCAATGACACTAAAAGAAGAAGGTAACGTTTTACTTTTAGATGAGCCAACAAATGATTTAGATGTAAATACTTTAAGAGCTTTAGAAGAAGGACTAGAAAATTTTGCAGGTTGTGCAGTGGTAATTAGTCACGATAGATGGTTTTTAGATAGAATTTGTACACATATTTTAGCTTTTGAAGGAAATAGTGAAGTATATTTCTTTGAAGGATCTTTCTCTGATTATGAAGAGAATAAGAAAAAACGTTTAGGAGGAGACTTAATGCCAAAACGTATTAAATATAAAAAGCTTATTAGATAAAAAAGTTATGAAAAAGCGTATTTTAAAAACACTAATATTATTACTATTTGTATTTATCTTTTCTTGTGAGAAAGAAAGTACATGTCAAACAAAAAAACAATGTTATAGTGATGGGAATGGGGGGCAAACTTGTGTAGAAGTTCCTATACCTAGAACTTGTATTAATAATAGTTTTGGTATTTAATATGTAGAAAATATTTTTCTTGACAATTTTATTTCAAATAAAAACAAAATAAAAAGCCTCATTTCTTTAAGAAATGAGGCTTTTAACTTCTACTTTTTCTATCACAACTAATTAGTGGTTAGTTGTAGTTCTTTTTCGAATTTTCATATTACAAATGTAAAAAACTACCTTAAAAATAAACCACGTATAAATACCTGTTTTTTAGTTTCTTCTTTTTCTTTCGGTTGTTTTTTTAGTATCTATTTTTCTTTTTGTAGATTTATTTATAGTTCTATTAGAGTTAATAGGTTTATTATTAACACTTTTTTTAATAGTGTTTTTTGAAACAGAATTTCTGTTTGTATTTATATTAGACCTTCTAGTTGTAGAGTTAGTATTTCTTTTTTCAATTATAACTTTTCTATCAGAATTTACAGAAGTAGGTTTTCTATAAGTTGTATTGTTTCTTCTTAAATTATTTTTAGTAATATTCTTTAATATAGTTGTAGCTGGTTTTTTTCTTCTTATAGTTTTACTTCTTTTACTTGTATTAGCATTTGTGTTTGCTCTATAATAAAAGTAGTTTCTGTCTTCTCTAATTTTAATATAATTTCTTTTAAAGTCATCTCTATAAAAATAAGCATCATTATAATTAAAAATATCACCAATATTTAAATTAATTCTAAAGCCATTATGGTTATAATAATTATCTTTTACATTTCCGTAAAAACTAGGATTTCCCCAGTAATTATATCTAACTTTTAAGTTACCAACATTGGTTAATTGACCTCTATAATATCTCATGTTAACGTTTCCAATTTTTGTTACATTTCCATTTCTATCGTAGTTAATATTTGCATCACCTATTCTTTTTATTCTACCCCTAAAGTCTTTTTCAATTCTAATTTTTCTTTCATTACGATTTTTATTGTAGTTAAAATAGGTCTTATTATAATCTGAATTAAAATCAAATTCGCCATTTGTAAAAATGAAAAATTCAATCCCACGTTCTATAAAATTTACAGCATTATTATAAGAGTAATTAAACCCAATTCTGTTTGATAATTCATTGCCGTTTTTGGCTTCAACAGTAGAAACCATCATAAACATTCCTAATAATATAAGTACACCTTTTTTCATAATATATGGTTTTAAGGGTTTTGCCTACTCTAAATACTTTTCGGCTTCCGTATTCGATTATCATAAATTCAAATAGTGTGCCAAAAAAATGAATAATTAATTTTTTTTTATGTGATTATTTAAATTATATGTACGTAAAGGTTTGTTGTATAGTGATTTATATTTTTAAAAAAAATTTTTAAAAAAGAGAAATAACTTGTAAATTGAGTCAAATTTTAACGACCAAATTTGAAATTATTTTTTTATGATTGATGCTATTGAAAAAAACTTGCAAAGAGGGATTAATTTATTAAATTCAATTTCAAACGAACAATATTCTGATGCTACTTTAGCACCATATTATTCAAGTATTGGATGTCATATGCGTCATATTTTAGATGTATTTTCTTGTATTTTTGAAGGTTTAGATAAAAGTAATGTTTGCTTAAATAAAAGAAATAGAAATCAATTAGTAGAACAACAAACAAATTTAGGAATTGAGTATTTCGAAAATACAATTCATCAATTAAAAGTATTAGGTGCTACAGATTTTTCTAAAACAATTATAGTTTCAGATGACATGGGGTTAGGTGTTGAGTCTGTAAATTATACTTTAGGAGCAATTTTAATGCAAGCTCATAGTCATGCAATTCATCATTTTGCAAGTGTAGGGTATATTATTTATCATTTAGGAATAGAATTACCAGACGCAGATTTTGGTTTTAACCCAACTACACCAAAGTTAAATTTACAAAGGAAATAAATAACGATTATTAGCTTATTTTTAGAGTATAAATTGTACTATTTTGCTGTATGATTACTTCTTTGCAATTTGTAGGGTGTATAAATTGATATTCTTTTTGATGATTAAAACATGTTTTATCAATTGTAAATAAGGTTTCAAAATCTTTTACTCCAAAAGAATTATATCTAGAAATTTTATAAAAATTATCATCTATTTTTTCTTCAATATTAAACCAAGCACCACTTCCAATTCCACCAAGCCAAGTTCCTTTTTTTAATTTAAAAGTTTTTAAATCTGGTTTTTCAGTACCAATTAGGTTGGGTTCTCCTTTAAAACTTTTAAAAAATGAAGCTTTGTATTCCTTAGTAATAGACCTGTTTTTGTATTCTACAAGCTGTTGCTTAAAGATAGAAAATATTTTGTTAGTTGTATTGCCTTTAATTACATTTCCAATAGGACTAGGAGTAAATAAATTAGATTGTTTTAATTGTTTATCAATTTTATGATTAGTTGTAGAAGAAATAATTGTATCCGTAACAAAACGTGCGCAATTAGTGCCGTTTTTTATAAAAGCACCGTAAGGAATTTCTTTATTATGTATTAGTTGATAAATGTAATTTTTAGCTTTATTAAAATCAATTTTATCATTTATACTAGCAACTAATCTGCCATCACCATGCGTTTTTTCAGGATGCTTTTCAATCCAAAATAATATTTCTTTTAGATTATTTAACTCTCCATTTTTAAATTTAGCTTTTATGCCAACTTTTACATCAGGATCTGTTTCTTTACAACGAACACGTCCATTTCCATAAGTTGTAATGTATCTTCCAAAATCGAAATAATTAATTTCGGAATTCCCTTTTTCTATCAATAATAAAGCAGCATGTCCTGCTTGTACAGCGTGTTTACCACCAATACCTATTTTTGGCCAAATCTTACTAGATTTTTCCCAATAAGCAGGCCTTACTACTGTATCTGGGTAAGAAAGAATTATTATTATTCCGTCAGAATTTTGCATGCTGTTAATTATTAAACAAAGCTTTTAATAAAATTTTGAAAGTTTTAAAAGCAAAGTAAATTGTAAAAATGATGAGCAAACCAGCAACCGTTAAAATTAGATAAGACATATATTGTTTTGGTGTGTTTTCAAACTTTTTTAAAGCTTTAAACCCCATAGTAAGAGAAATAGGAGATGTAATAAAAAGTAGAATTAAAATACCTAAATGTTTTAATCCTTTGCCCAATAAATTTACATCTGTACTCATTTTGTGTAGTTTTTAATAGCTGTTCTAACATTACCAAACTTTTGTAATAAACTAGCAGCTTTTACTTGGTCTATATTTAATTCTTTAGCTAACATTTTTTGTCCTCTTTCTACCAATTTATTGTTAGAAAGCTGCATATCAACCATTTTGTTACCTTTAATTTTTCCTAATTGTATCATTGTTGCTGTAGAAAGCATGTTTAAAACAAGCTTTTGTGCAGTTCCAGCTTTCATTCTCGAGCTTCCAGTTACAAACTCTGGACCAACAATAACATCAATAGCAAATTTAGCTGTATTAGATAAAGGGCTATTTTTATTACAAGAAATACAACCAGTAATAATATTGTTTTCATTACATTTTTCTAGTGCAGCAATTACATATGGCGTTGTGCCAGAAGCAGCAATACCAACCACAACATCTTTGTCTGTAATTTTATGGTCTTGTAAATCTAACCAACCTTGGTTTTTAGAATCTTCTGCATTTTCAACGGATTTTCTTATGGCAATATCTCCACCAGCAATAATACCAACCACCAATTCATGAGGTACACCAAAAGTTGGCGGACATTCAGAAGCATCTACAACACCTAATCTCCCAGATGTTCCTGCACCTAAATAGAATAACCTTCCACCATTTTGTAATTTATTTACAATCTGTTTGGTTAAAGCTTCAATTTGGGGCAAAGCTTTTTCTACAGCTAATGGTACTGTTTTGTCTTCGTTATTAATATTGGTTAATAAATCTGCTACAGACATCTTTTCTAGATGATTGTATTTAGAATCTTGTTCTGTGGTTTTTATAAAAATCATTATTCAAAAATACAGAATTCTATGTTATATTCTGTATTATTTTTTGGGCGTTTTAACGGGCTTTACACTATATCTTTTTTTAGAAAAATAAAAAAAGGATGTCGTTTCAATCCCTAACGCAAAAGCTAGTTTAATAAAGGAATTTAATTTTTTTCAACTAACTCTATTGTAAAGGTATCTGTTTCAGAAATATGAAAATAACCTAAAGGAAAATTCTCTTCTTTAGTTGTGTTTATCATATTACCTAATAAAGATGATGGTACAGCCTGAAAAGGTCCACCACTATTTTGACCACTTTGGCTAACCAAAATCTGGAAATATGTGTAATATTCTTTGGTAATACCAGAAAGTCTAACAACTACAGTTGAAGGTAATTCTATTTCTTTCATATCAATATAATATGAAAAATTGTATTCAGAACCATTTAAAAACTGATCCTCAATGGTTGTAAAATTATTATAATCAAAATTAAATAAATAATAATTTTCTTTTGTACCATCATCTGTAAATGAAGTTTTAATTTCAATTTCATCACCAGAAAACAGCGTTTTATCACCTTGTTCAATATTATTTATAACAGCAGATTTTACTTTAGTTGCTTTTCCATTATAGGTTTCATTGTCATGAATAATTGTCAATTCATATTCAATATCATCTTCAGGTATAAAAGAAGTTGTTGGTTCGTAATTTCCATCAGCATTTACAGCAGAAAAATTAATAACACTATTGTCTGATAAGTTGGTTAAAAACACAGTTGCATTTGTAACTGCAGGAATTTCATCTTCAAAATAATCTGAAGATAAACTAAGTTTTACTGTAGTATTTGCAACAACTGGGTTTTCATCAAATAAAACTTCAAAAGAAGCATCAATAATTAATTTTGGTTCTATAGAAGGAACATCAACATCTATTACTTTTTCACAACTGGTAAAAAAGAATATTGTTAAAATTGGAAGTAAATATATCTTTTTCATTGGGTTAAAATTTAAAATTATAAGTAACAGAAGGCACCATACCAAAAATAGAAGTTTGTACAGCTTCATTTTTAAAGGTTTCTCTATTTTGAGAAAAATTTATAGAAGCAGCATTTTGCCTTCCATATAAATTATAAATTCCAAAAACCCATTCTCCTTGCCATTTTCTGTTTTTATTCTTTTTAGGAGTTAAAGTTGCAGAAACATCTACTCTATGATATGCAGGTAATCTGTCTGCATTTCTTCTATTATCATCATAAATTGGCACATTTAAACCTTGTATTTCATATTGACCAACAGGGTAATTTGTAGGTTGCCCAGTTTGAAAAACAAAGTTGGTATTAAATTTCCATTTATCATTTAATTCATAACTAGCATTAATAGAAAAGTCGTGTGTTTTGTCATAAGGAGTATTGTACCATTCTCCACTATTAATACCAGGTTCATTAGTAGTTCTACCAGGTGTTAATTGTTCTGACCTAGATAATGTATATGCTAACCATCCTTTAAATTTACCTTTGTTCTTTTTTAATAAAACTTCTAAACCATAAGCTCTTGCTTTTCCGTTTAAAATTACGGTTTCAATTTCGTTGTTAGCAACTAAATTAGCGCCATTTATGTAGTCTATTCTATTTTGAATGTCTTTATAAAAAGCTTCTGTTTCTATAGAATAATCTCCCTCTTTTAGTGTCTTAAAATATCCAATTGCAAATTGATCTAATAACTGTGGTTTTATATATTTTCCACTTGGAGTCCAAACATCTAAAGGAGTAGGAGAAGAGGTGTTAGATAGTAAATGTAAATACTGTGCCATTCTATTATAACTAGCTTTAATAGAAGTATTTTGATCTACAATATAGGATATTGAAAGTCTTGGTTCTAAATTATTAAAACTGCTTATTACATCACTTTTATTAAAATTTTCTGTACCAATTGCCTCTGCAGATTCATATTTTTTAAATTCACTATTATAAATTACAGCCTCATTGTTTGTGTAAATATTTAATTCACTTTGGCCTAATCTTGTAAAATTGCTAAATCGAATTCCATATTGTAATCTTAGATTATTGTTAATTTTATGTTCTGCATCTATATAAGTAGCAAATTCATTGGCATATTTATCTATTAACTTTTCTGCTACTATACCAGAATCTTCTCTGTTTGGTCTAATTTCTCCTGGATTAAATTTACTGTAGATATTATTAATACCATAACTCAATTTAAAATTACTACTTAAGTAGTGTTTAAAATCGTATTTTAGGTTATAGTTTGTAATTCCAGAATCCCACTCAAAACCAACAAAATCGAGAGTTAACCCATAGAAATAATCAGAATATATTAAAGATAAATTAGAAAATAATTTGTCTGAGAATAAATGATTCCAACGTAAATTGGCAACCTTATTTCCATACTTATTTACAAAACTATCACTAATTCCAAATACATCTTTACCAAAATAACCAGAAAAGAAAACACTATTTCTGTTATCAATTCTATAGTTAATTTTAGTATTTAAATCATAAAAATAGGCGGTGTTATCAATATCAAACAATGGTAAGAACAAGTGTGCATAAGAAGATCTACCACCAACTAAAAATGATATTTTTTCTTTTTTAATTGGTCCTTCAATTAATAATCTAGAAGAAACCAAACCAATTCCTCCTGTAGTTTTAAACTCTTTACTATTTCCTTCTTTTTGATAAATATCTAAAACGGATGATAATCTTCCTCCGTATTTTGCAGGAATTCCACCTTTGTATAGCTTAACATCTTTTATAACATCAGGATTAAAAACTGAGAAAAAACCAAATAAATGAGATGAATTAAAAACGGTTGCTTCATCTAATAAAATTAAATTTTGATCTGCAGCACCCCCTCTTACATTAAAACCAGAAGCACCTTCGCCAGCACTTGTAACTCCAGGTAATAAAATTATAGATTTAATAATATCTGCTTCACCCAAAACAACAGGAATTTGTTTTATGGTTGATGAAGTAAGTTTGTTAACACTCATTTGAGGAGTTCTAACATTTAGTTTTTCGATATTAGATTCAATAATTATTTCATCTAGACTTTCTGCTTCTTCTTTTAATTTGAAGTTTTTTGATAGTTTGTTTTTTAAGTTTATAGTTTCTGTAATAGTAGAAAAACCGATATAGCTAACCTGAATTTTATAACTTCCTTCTGGTAAAGTAACAGAGTAGAATCCATATTCATTGGTTGTGGTACCAATGTTTATTTCTGGAAAATAGATAGAAACACCAATTAAGGTTTCATTATTTCTATCATCATAAACAGTTCCGCTAATGGTGTTTTTTTCTTGGCTAAATAATGAAAAAGTCAAAAATAAAAATAAAAAGAATATTTTTTTCAAATGTAATTTTCTGTTTAATGTTTGAGTTAATAATTTAAACAAAAATACAATTCTAAAAGATAATAAAATGTTAAAAAAGAAGTTTTTTAATGTATCCGTTAATAACAACAAAAGCCGATGAATAACATCGGCTTTTGTTAAAAAAAAATGTTTTAAAAAATTAAATCGATTCTAAAACCTTATTTAATGTTTCGTTAGGTCTCATTGCAGCGTTAGCTAAACTATCAGTAGGTTGATAATAACCTCCAATATTATTAGCCTTACCCTGAATTTCATTTAATTCGGAAACAATTTTTGATTCATTCTCTTTTAAGTCATTTGCTATTTTAGTAAAAGAAACTTTTAAATCAGCATCTTTATTTTGATTTGCTAATCCTTCTGCCCAATACATTGCTAAATAAAAGTGACTTCCTCTATTGTCTAACTCCCCAACTTTTCTTGAAGGAGATTTGTCATTTTCTAAGAATTTATCTGTTGCATCATCTAAAGTTTCAGCTAAAATTAAAGCTTTAGAGTTGTTGTTAGAAGTTCCTAAATGTTCTAAAGAAACCGCTAATGCTAAAAATTCTCCTAAAGAATCCCAACGTAAGTGATTTTCTTGTAAGAATTGCTGTACGTGTTTAGGAGCAGAACCTCCAGCACCAGTTTCAAACAATCCACCACCATTCATTAAAGGAACAATAGATAACATTTTTGCAGAAGTACCAACTTCTAATATAGGAAATAAATCTGTTAAATAATCACGTAAAACGTTACCAGAAACAGAAATTGTATCTTCTCCCTTAGCTATTCTTTTGCAAGTAAATATGGTAGCTTCAATTGGAGATAAAATTCTAATATCTAAACCAGAAGTATCATGGTTTGGTAAATATTTGTTTACTTTTTTAATGATTTCTGCATCATGAGCTCTATTTTTATCTAACCAAAAAACAGCAGGTGTTTTAGAGGCTCTAGCTCTTGTTACAGCTAATTTAACCCAATCTTGAATTGGTAAGTCTTTAGTTTGACACATTCTCCAAATATCACCTTCTTCAACATTGTGCTCTAAAAGAGTGTTTCCAGAAGTATCAGTTACTATAACTTTACCTTCAGAGGCAATTTGAAAGGTTTTATCATGAGAACCATATTCTTCTGCTTTTTGAGCCATTAAACCAACGTTAGGTACTGTACCCATTGTTGTGGGATCGAAGGCACCATTCTTTTTACAGAAATCTATAGTTGCAGCATATATACCAGCATAAGAACTATCTGGTATTACAGCTTTAGTGTCTTGCAATTCTCCTTTGGAATTCCACATTCTACCAGAAGTTCTAATCATTGCTGGCATTGAAGCATCAATAATTACATCTGAAGGAACATGTAAATTGGTAATTCCTTTATCGGAATTTACCATTGCTAAATCTGCATTTTTTTCGAAAGCAGCATCTATATCAGCTAAAATTTCAGCTTTCTTTTCCACAGAAACTTCATCTAAGTTACTTAATAAGTTTCCAAATCCGTTATTTACATCAACTCCAATTTCATCAAAAGTAGTTTCATGTTTTTCAAATACATCTTTAAAATATGTTTTTACGGCTAAACCAAAAATGATAGGGTCTGAAACCTTCATCATTGTTGCTTTCATGTGTAAAGAAAGTAAAACCCCTTGTTCTGCAGCATCTGTAAACTCTTTGTCTAAAAAAGTTAACAATGCTTTTTTACTCATTACAGTTGCATCTATAATTTCGCCATCAATTAAAGCTAAGTTTTCTTTTAAAGTAGTTTTAGAACCATCATTAGCAATGTGAGTAATATTAATATTAGTAGCGTTTTCTATTGTAATAGATTTTTCATTGTTTGCAAAATCTCCTTCGCTCATAGTTGCAACATGAGTTTTAGAGTCTGCAGCCCATGCACCCATAGAATGTGGATTTTTACGAGCGTAGTTTTTAATTGCTTTTGGCGCTCTTCTGTCTGAATTACCTTCTCTTAAAACAGGGTTTACAGCAGAACCTTTTACTTTATTATAGAGTGCTAAAACAGCTTTGTCTTCATCTGTATTTACTTCTTCTGGATAATTAGGTAATTTGTAACCTAAAGTTTGTAACTCAGATATTGCAGCTTTTAGTTGCGGTACAGAAGCACTAATGTTTGGTAATTTAATAATGTTAGCTTCTGGTTTTTTTGCTAAATCACCTAAAATAGCTAATGCATCTTCAACCTTTTGTTCTTCAGTAATGTAATCTGAAAAATTAGCAAGAATTCTTGCAGCTAAAGAAATGTCTTTCACTTCAATTTCTATATTCGAAGATTTTGTAAAAGCTTTTACAATAGGTAAGAATGATCTAGTTGCTAATGCAGGAGCTTCATCAGTCTTTGTGTATACAATTTTAGCTATTTTACTCATTATATTGTTAATTTTATAGTTAATTATTTCTGTACGAAATGCTTTTCGTAAAAAAAGTGAGGCAAATTTATGAATTAAAAATGATATTTTTATTGGTAAATTGTTATTAATTACATGTTTTTTTTATTGATTTAACAATAAAAAAAGGTTATTAATGTGAATATGGGTTTATTTAAAAATAAAAGCCATATCGTACAATTTCTTGTAGTGATATGGCTTCTTAGAAATAGTATCCTGTATTGTTTTGTATTGCTACAAAATGGAAATAAAAGTTGCTTTTTATCTCTTTCTTTTTACAAAGAAATTACTGTTTACTAATTCTGGTTTTGAAACATCCTTAATTAAAAACCAGCATTCTACTTGTTTAAAATTTTTATTAATGTTTCGATTGTTTTTTTCTTAAACCGTTAACTAATCTATACATCTAAATAAGTTGCTATGTATGAATCATTATAAAAACTTCATTTAAATTCAGTTTACCTTAATTGTCTTACAGTTTCTATAAATTTTCATCTATAGTCTCTAAGTTACATTTTAGGTCTACTTACTTTAGTTTAAAATTTTAGACTATAATTTATCAATTTAGACTTATATAAAAAAACTAATCTCTAGTTAGTGAGAAAAACAATATATAAAGAACGTTACTTTATTATTTACTTGATAATTTTATTAGTTTTTTTAAGGCTAATAATTTTAATTAACGTGTAAATTCTGTCACAAATATATATCTGATTTTAGTATTAGGAAATTTTTTAACTATTTAGAAATCAACACAATATTAACTATGCTTATTAACAATTGTTAACTAAAAAAAGCGTTGTGAAAATCACAACGCTTTTTTAATACTTTTATGAAAAATAAATTATCTTCTTTTTTCAGTAATTCTAGCTTTCTTACCAGTAAGACCTCTAAAGTAGAAAATACGAGCTCTACGTACCTTACCTCTTTTGTTAACTTCAATTTTTTGAATAGAAGGTAAGTTTACAGGAAAAATTCTTTCTACTCCAACAGTACCAGACATTTTTCTGATTGTAAAAGTTTCTGAAAGTCCAGAACCTCTTCTCTGTAACACAACTCCTCTGAAAAACTGAGTACGAGTTTTGTTTCCTTCTTTAATTTCGTAGTATACAGTAATTGTATCTCCAGCAGCAAATTCTGCAAATTCTTTTTTTGTTACAAATTCGTCTTGTACAAATTTTATTAAAGATTCCATATCTTTTAATTTAATTGGTTTTGTAAAGCAACATTCACGATTTCTTCGTCAGAGGTTAATTTAGCGGTTGCAAAAGTAAACAATATATTTTGTTGAAAAAAACTAAAACTAATTATTTTTTTGCTTGATAGTTAGTACAATAGAAAACCCAGAATTTTCTAGATTCTTTACCATTGATTTTAATTATAATTGGTTCTAATTCTGTTACATTCTCAAAATGATTATTTAACAAAGGGTGATAATCATCTTTTGGATCTTTATTTTTAAAACGTTTATCGGAATCTATAAATAAAGCGTTTTTAGTATTTAAAGTTGATAAATCATCTCCTAAATAATCGAAATGTAAAGCAGGTAAACCTATAATGTTTTGTGCATATACTTTATCATCCATAAAAAAGTTTAAACAAGCAGAAGTTTTATAATTATCATTAGAAAACACAAAAGTATTTGGATGTTTTTCTTGTAATTTTTCTGTTTCTAAAGCTAATTCTTCCCAACCAACCCAAGTATCATCACTTTTAATAGGAGCTAAATAGAATATTACTTGTAGGCTTACTAAAACATGAAAAACAATAGAAATAATGATTTGAGTTTTTAGTAATTTCTTGTTGATAAACATTCCTGCTAAAATGATTCCTGTAATGTAAGAAGGCATCATCCAATTTAATTTTACCCAATAAATAGGAGTAAGGGTAAAGAATCCAACAAAAGTTGGAATAAAAAATGCCAATAAAAACAATGTTTTGGCTTGTGGAATTTTAAATTTAAGTAAAGCTCTTTTTACATATTTATACGTAAATGTGATAAATATTAAAAATAAAACAGGTAAAAGTAAAAACATTTGATGCCCAATTGCTCCAAAGAAATTCTTAGGAGAAATCTTAAATTCTGATATAGAACTTGTTCTTTCTGATGATTGAAATGCAAAGGATGCAAATTCGTTTTGATAATTCCAATACCAAACAGGGAACGTAACAGCAATTGATATTATTAAGGATATCCAAAGCCAAGGAGAAAGGAATAGTTTTCTGTATTTGTTAGAAAAAATAAGAAATGCAAATAATCCTATTTGTAATAATAGTGCTGTGTATTTACTGTTAAAGGCTAATCCCATTGCAATTCCGCCTAAAAGCCAAAATATTTTTTTATCCTCAAAAATAGCTTTGTACAAACAGATTAAACTCAATGTCCAGAATAATAATAATGGTACATCTGGCGTAGAATTAAAAGATAATATGGAAACAAAAATGGTTGAAGCTAATAAAATAATTGCTCTTTGTAATTTTTGTTTTGATAAAAAATAAGAAGCAAGTTTATAAAAACTTAAGATAGTTAATGAGGTAATTACAAAGTCTGCAAATTTGACTGCAAATATTGAAGTTCCAAAAACATCTGTAAAAATCCTTAAAATGTAACCAATCATTCCAGGATGATCAAAATAAGATAAAGATAAGTTTTGACCATATAAATAATAGTAAGCATCCTGTGGCATTAAGCCCATAAATGGTAATAATAGCAATCTAAATAATTGAAATCCTAAAACCAAAGATATGGCTTTGTTGTTTTTTAAAAAAGATGAAAACTTATTCATTTTCTAATAAATCTGGTCTTATTTGTTTTGTTCTTTCGTAAGCTTTTTCACTTCTCCAATCATCAATTTTTGGGAAATTACCAGATAATAAAATATCAGGAACTTTCATGCCTTCAAATTCTGAAGGTCTTGTATATACTGGTGGAGATAATAAATTGTCTTGAAAAGAATCTGTTAATGCAGATTGTTCATCGCCAATAACACCAGGAATTAAACGTACAACAGCATCAACCAAAACTGCTGCAGCCAACTCACCACCAGTTAAAACATAATCTCCAATAGAAATTTCTTTGGTTATGTATTTATCTCTTATTCTTTGATCTACACCTTTATAGTGCCCCGTAAGAATTAAAATATTCTCTTTTAACGAAAGTGTATTTGCAGTTCCTTGGTTTAAGGTTTTTGCATCTGGAGTCATATAAATAATTTCATCATATACTCTTTCTGACTGAAGTTTTTTTATACAATTAGATATTGGTTCTATCATCATAACCATACCTGCACCGCCACCAAATTGAGTATCATCTATTTGTTTGTAATTTCCTAAACCATATTCACGTAAATCGTGAATTATAATTTCTGATAAACCTTTGTCTTTTGCTCTTTTAACAATAGAGTGATTAAAAGGACTTTCTAATAAGTTTGGAGCAACTGAAATAATATCTATTCGCATTTTGCAAATGTACTATTTTTGTTGGTTTTAAATGTAATGAATTCTGAATGAGAAATTATATTTCTTATGTTTATAGGTTACTATTATTGCTTAAATTTGCTATTCATATGGAAGAATTAACACTTACAACACCTGCACTTTTATTTTCGGCAATTTCTTTAATAATGTTAGCCTATACAAATCGTTTTTTGGCATATGCATCTGTAATTAGAAATTTACATGCAATTTATTTAGAAAGAAAAGAAGCGTCTTTGTTAAGACAAATTAATAATTTAAAAAAGCGATTAAATTTAACGAAGTTTATGCAAATTTTTGGTATTTCTAGTTTGCTTTTTTGTGTAGTTTCTATGTTTCTAATATATATACACTTAAATTTAGCAGCAATTTGGGTTTTTGGTTTTGCTTTAATTTTATTAATTATTTCTTTAGCTTTATTAATTAAAGAAATACAAATTTCTACAGAAGCATTAAAGCATCATATTGCAGATATTGAAGAGCATTTTGAAAAAAAATAATTTTTTTTAAATAAAAATCTCAAAACAATGTTTAAGGTTTTAGGGCTTTATAATTAAATAAATAATATTATTTACCCGTTGTGCATTTTAAATTATACTAATTTTAATATTATTGATATTTCTATTGAAAATAAACTTATTGATGTATTGAATTGTAGTTAAAGCAGTTATTTTAGATAAAATTCTAGTTTTAAAACCGTCAAAAGACTTTGCATAATTGC
>NZ_JBDVJE010000028.1:0-7852 GCF_039939415.1 Polaribacter sp. | reverse complement strand
TTCTAACTTAACTGTGCCTGAATTTGCTTGTAATTGATGCCAAATAGTTTTTAATTGTTGTTGCTGTTGACTTCCTAAATTTTCAACAGGACGTAATTTTGCGACTAAAGAAGTTTCTTTATTTGAAAAAATTAAACTAAAAATATTGTCTACATCTTCATACACAAATACAGCATTGGGATATTTTGTTGTCAAAAGTTCATTTAAATGACTTTTTATATTTTTCAGCTCTGTTTCTGATGCTGCTTCTACATATAGTGTCATTTCTGAACCTTTAGCATCTGCATTTTTATCTAGAATGAATTGCTGCGTGCCTACTAAAGCCGTTTGATTTATTAATTTTTCTTTAATAGGTTTTAAAATTTCTAGTACTCTACGTTTATTTTCATCTACATTAATGGGTTCGTTCCAATCTACTTTTAACAAAACTTCTGTACTTGTAAGTGCTGGTATTTGTGTTTTTGGCAAAATGCTAAACAATCCAATAACGGAAACTAAAAGGAGGATAATAATACTCCAAGAAGCCACTTGCTTTTTCATTACCCAACGAAATCCTTTTTCATACAAAACTGCATAATCTAAGGTGTTTATTTTGGATAAAAAATTAATTTCTTGTGCTATTACATCACTTTCTTTGCTGTGAAATAAGCGATATAATACAGGTAATAGTGTAATGGAAACAAAAAAGGAAATGAACAAACCAATACTTACAGCCATTGCTTGGTCGTAAAACAAAGCACCACTAATACCACTTAAAAAAACCAGTGGTAAAAAAACTGCACAGGTAGTTAATGCTGAACTTAATAATGGTTTTATAACTTCATTTGTTCCTAAAACGCAAGATTCTGATAAGTTGTAACCTCTTTCTCTATATTGAGTAATATTATCGATGACAATAATAGAATTGTCTATCATCAAACCAATTCCTAAAACCAATCCAGAAAGTGATATAATGTTTATAAAAATCCCTAAAAGATGAAAAAATAATAAACAAATAATAATTGAGGTTGGAATGGTAATTCCTATTAACAAGGGTGATTTCACATTTTTTAGAAATAAAAACATTACTGTAAATGCTAAAATCATTCCCCATAATAAACTTTGTAATAAATTATTTATGGCAATATCCAATAGCTTGGTTTGATCTCTAGTAATTGAGAAATTAATATGCTCGTAATCTTTTTTCAGGTTTTTTATTAGGTTATTTAAAGAAGTTTTTAAATCGCCCATTCTAGCATCACTTTGTTTTATGATTGCCATTGTAATCGCTTCGTCTCCATTAGACAAGACCAAACCGGTTCTTTTTTGCGGATGTTCTATAACTTCTGCAAGTTCTTTTAATTGATAAACTTTATTGTTTTTATTGATGTAAATAGATTTTACATCATTTATGGTGCTTAAAGAATTCCCTAAACGAACATCATATTGATATTGGTTATCTTTAATTAAAAGACTTCCTATATCTAAATCATTTGTTTTAATAACAGCCTCTAAATCATCTAAACGAATCCCTAAAGCATCTATCTTTTTCTGATCTACTTTTACTAAAATTTCTGAAGATACTAAACCACTAATATCAACCATAGCCACTTCGTTAATCTGTTCAATTCGTTTACGAATTACTTGATTAGAAAAACGGTTGAAATCTACAAATTCTTGAGAAACAGGAAATAAATCATCTATTTTATTAGTTGATGTTTTGTTATCTTTAGCAGATTCTTTAAGTGTCATACTTAAATAAAACACAGGAATATCTGTAGCATTCGCTTTTATCACCTTTGGGCGTTTGATGGTTTTTGGCAAACTCCCCATCATTCTATCTATCTTTTCATTTACCTCTATAAAAGCATAATCAATATTACTACCATGAGAAAAACTAAGTTTAATAATACCTAATTCATTGGTAGTTTCACTTTTTACATCTTTTAAATGACCTACTTGCATTAAACGAAATCGTAATGGCTTTACAATGGCATCTTCTAATTGTCTTGCAGACATATTATCTGCCTGGACTTGCACTGTAATTTCTGGAATGTCTATATCTGGCATTAATGAAACTGGTATAAAACCAAAAGCATAAACACCTAAGATTAAAATACCTAATGTTGTCATTAAAACAGCAATCGGTTTATGTATTAAAAATTTTACCATACAAATTTTAATAAACTATTAATTATTATTTTTAACGGTAATGGCACTATCGTGCGCTAAATTTAAATTGTTAGAAACAATAATAGTATCTCCAGGTTTTAATGATGCACTACTCTTGTCTGGATTTGGAATCACCGAATAAGATGTGCTATTTTCTAACGTAGTTAAAATATAAGTCCAATACGCTTTCCCGTTTTTAACGGTAAATAACACCTCTTGATTATCTCTTAAAACTACAGCAGATTTAGGTACAACAAATTGATCTGTAATGTCTTTTTTAATAAACACCTTCACATTCATCCCTTCCAATAAACCACCATCATTCTTTATTTGGGCTCTAATGAGGATAGTACCATCTTTTTCAACTTGTGGATTTATGGTAATAACTTTTCCTTTATACGTTTTATTTGAAGCAAAAGGTTCAATCGTAATTTCATCTTTCACCTTAATGTCTTTAAGTTCCGATTCTATTACATAAAATTCCACCTCAAAAACAGCATCATTTATTAAAGTAAGAAATTCTTTACCAGAATTAATTTGATCGTATTTTTTACTATTCATATTCGCTACTTTACCACTAAATGGAGCAATTAATTTGGTAGACTTCAAATCGAATTGTGCATTTTTTAACTGATGCAACGCATTTTTATAACCAGACTTAATGGCCATCATTTCGTATTCCTTTTCAGGGATTTCTTCTTTATTCTCTGAATTAAATCCACGTCTTATTTGTAAATCATTAAATTCTAAAGTAGCTTGCTTTAAGTCTATCTCTGCTTTGGTTACTTTTTGTTGATACGTAAAAGCATCTAAACTGGCTAACAGTTGTCCATTTTTAACAAAAGCTCCATTTTTTACGTAAATTCTATTAAGTTTCTCACTCACTTTAAATTTTAGTTCGCTTTTTTCTAACGCTACAAGTCGTCCATTACTAACTAATTCTTTTTTAAAAACACCTTTTTCTAAAACAAGAATATTTACTTCGTTCTTATCTGGGAGGTATTCTTTTTTTGTAATTGATTCTTCTTTGGTTTCTTTAGGTTTGGTGCAGTTTATTAAAACACTAATGCAAATCAATAAAAAAAAACATTTACTTAAATACTCGTTTCTCCTATTCATTATTATTTTTGTTTATAATTACTTATTATCTTTTTCATTTCTGTTTTTATTTCTTTAATGGCTGTTGATGGTATTTTTATATCCTTTTCTAAAATAGTTTTTGCCATTGTAATTGCCTTTTCTTTTTGTCCAATTTCTTCATAGAGTTTCGCTAATAAATACAATGGATAAAACCTTATAGGTATCATATTAGCTGCATTTTTATAAGCTATTTCTGCTTTATGATATTGTTTTAGGTTTTTATAAGAATCTCCCAAAGCAGTCTCTATAATAGTAGTATTTAAATGGTTTTTTGCTTGCTCTAAAATTTCTATCGCTTTTTTATCTTGTTTGTTTATAGAAAGTGTTTTGCCGTAATTCATTAAAAAATCTCCATTGTTTTTTAATTCTGGATACGCTTTTTCGTATTCTTCTATTGCACTTTCATAATCGCCATATTGATAACTAATTAATGCTAACTTCCAGTTTTTAAAACTATTATCTAATTTAGATATATAATTAAAGCTAAAAAAAGCCACAATTAAAATACCAACTAGTGCAAATCCTTTTAGAATTGGGTTTTTGAATTTTATTTTAGTTTTCTCAAATAAAATTATTTTATTAATACTTAACTTAGCAAGACTTGCTAATAAAACAACTATAACAAGTTTAATAGGTAGAATTTGCATAGGATAAGAAAAGAAAGCAAATACACAAATAGTTAGTAAACTTAGTTTTAAAATGACACTTAAATAATCATTTTCTTTTATCGCTTTAGATTTAATAATAAAAGAAAGGACGATTATTAGTAGTACAAAGCCAACAAAACCATTTTCAGTAAAAAATTGAACAAACTCATTAAAAGCATAGTACGTATTATCTGCAACTAAAGCTTCTGTTGTTTCTCCAGACCTAATAAAATAATTAGCTTGGAAATTCATATAATACGCTTTAAAACGGTCAAATCCGACACCAAAAATTGGATTCCCTTTTATGAATTCTGTAGAAACTTTCCAAATAAATAATCGCCCATCAGACGATCCTTTTTTGAAATGATAAATACCAAATAAACTTATTCCTACAGAAAGAATTGTAACAATTATTAAAATTGTTTTTTTATAAGCATTAAGCTGTTTAAAGACCTTTTTTATAATTTGATAACGTGCCTCAAATAGTAATAAAGTACTTGCTAAAACAGCTAACCAAGATGCTCTAGATTGTGTTGCTAGTATTACTACAACAATACTTATAATACCAATTAAAGGAATATACTCAAATACATGTTTGATAAATGTACAAAGAATTAATTGCTTCTTTTTTATGTTAAGCAACACTTGCTCAGTTACTTTTTCTTTAAAAAGGTATAAACCTAGCGCTATAGGAAATACAGATACAAGAAACCCAGCATAAGGACCTGGATTAAAAAAACTTCCTGTGATCTTAAACCCTGAATGATTTGATGGGTAGAAGTTTAATAGTTGTAGGTTACCATATATAGCTTGAATTATACCTGAAATAATAATTGCTAATAACAGCAAATAAAAAGTAGTTTTATTAAAACATCTTGCTACTATGTAAACAAAGCTTAACTCTATTAATTCAATATAACGATTTGAAAAACTATACTCTGGTTGAAGTATGAATCTATTTATAGAAATGTAAATAAGTAAAGTAACTAAAGCTATGTCTAATAGAGATAAAACAATAAGCTGTCTTTTAGTTTTTATAAGTACAAAAACACAAATAATTAAAAAAATAATACAGAAATAACTAAATACTAAAAACTTACTTGTTATTGTTGATTGAGGATACTCTCTCATATTAATTTGTGGAATCCAAATTAATACCAGCATAAACAAGAAGGTAATTAATAAAACAGTTTTTTGTTTAGTTGAGGGAAACTTAAACATTGGAATAGACATTTTTCTTTAAATTTATTATTATTATTGAATAAAACAAAACCATAAAAGAATAATTTTAAATTACATCTTTTTTATTTTTACCTATAAAGCATTCAAAAACAACAACATAACAACAGAAAAACAAAAAAAACAGAGACATTAATGCCCATATATTGAGACAAAGAAGAAGAATATAGTAAGTTTACTAATTTTATCTTTTTATAAATTTGGACAATTTATTGGCATAAAACTGATTTTCAATTAAGATAATTCTTTACCTTCTTATACATAATGATAGATTATTAAGTTCAAATAAGAATAATAGATTCACTTTATAAAGCATCTATTCTTACACATAAAAAAAGACAGCACTTATAAAAAATACTGCCTTACAAATCAAAAAACTAAAATTATTTTTTTACAATTTTATATGTCTTAGAAAATGTGTTGCTATTTAGTTTTATCAAATAAATACCTTTTGAAAACTTGTTTAAGCTAACCTTAATTTGTCCTGTATTATTTGAAACTGTTTCACTTAAAATTCGCTGGCCGTTTATGGTATAAATTTCATATTGACTAAATGTAGAAACAGGAGCAGAAATGGTAAAAATATCAGTAACCGGATTTGGATAAATACTAACATTAATACTTTTATAATCACCTACTGACAATTGTTCTTCTCCTTGTAAAACCTGTACTTCTGCCAATGTTAAAGCACCTGTAACGTTTAGTTGTACCTTAACAATTCTTCCTTTTACATTATCTGCATTCATAGTAACCGCAGGATTTGGATATGTTGTATATGTTTTTGAAAAGACGGTTGCACCTGCATCATTAATAACAGATACTGTAAAGTTAGACATGACAGCCTTACAACAACCATCGGTTCTATTAAATACTTTAATATCTCCAATTACTTTATCATCACCTAAATCTACTTGCCACCAAGGATTTTCTTCATTATTCGTAACCGTAACAGAACCACCTCCATAATTTCCATTAATATCGCCATCAATAGCTAATTCTGGACCTTTGTCATAAGTAGGATTTGTTGATGATTGTGTTGCGGTACCCGTACTTGCTAAATTAATTACAGGTTTTAAATACTGAGACATGTAATAATAATTGGTATTAGTTAATGCTCCTGTACTTAAATAGATATTATTTCCTGCATTGTATACAACTAAGCCATCTACTTTATTTGCTATTGCAGCCTCTAATTTATTAACGGTTCCACTACCAGGATCATTATTTGCTTCAGAATCCCACATAGGCAAATTTTCTGCATCGGCAAGTGCTCTAAAGTCATCCCACAAGCCATCATTATGACCTAAATTATGAGATGTTGCAACAGTTATATAATCTGCTATATTGGTGTTTTTAAACATATCTATAGCAGCAGGAAGCCCCCAAGTACAAGGACCTATTAATGCTGCTCCGTTTAAACCATGATTAGAAAGTCTTTGATAAATTTCGTTAATTTGATTTACACTCCAAGTACTATTGGTAGCTCTACCATCTTCATTAAACGGATTCATCCATTTACATTCTGGGTATTCATTTGAAAACTCAATGATTCTATTTACTAGTTCATCAGTTGCCTCTTGCTTACCATTTACAGAAGTTGTGTTGGTAAGCGAATGATTAGCAATTCTAATACCACCTCCACCTTGTGCTGGATTAGCAAAAACATAAAACCCTTCTGCTATAGCTTGTTCGTAAAAATATTTCATAATAGCAGGTTGAGGGTTCACACTCACTCCTGTATTAGCATCTCTTGGAAAAATAGGAATACGAATACCATTAACCTTCATTTCTTTAAGGCCTTTCAATAAATTATCGGCTTGCTCTTCTGTTGTAACTGCACCAGTAATAAAGCGTTGCTTTACATCACCTATAACATAATCCATATCATTAGTATAGATAGTTTGGCTAAATACACTACTATTTATTCCAAATACCATTAGTACAACAAATATTCTTAGAATACTTTTATTTTTTTTCTCTGACATACCTCTACATTATGCAAAAATTACTTAAACTAACTAAAACTTACTAATTCTTAATGACCTTGTATGTTTTTGAAAAGGAATCACCGTTTAATTTTACAAAATAAATACCTTTTGAAAAATTACTTGTATTTACACTAACTTCCCTTAAATTAGTTTCTATTTTATTACTTAATATTTTCTGCCCATTAATATTGTATATGGATAATGAGTTAAAAATAGCCTTTGGAGAAACTATTTTCAACTCATTTACAAAAGGATTGGGGGACATAATAACATTAATATCTTTATAACCTGTAGTAGATAATACTTCATCAGAACCAAAAACTTGTACTTCTGCAAGCGTTAATGCACCAGTAGCATTTAATTGAACTTTAACAATTTGCCCATGAATACCTTCTGTATCAATAATAACAGAAGGGTCTGGATAATTAGTAAATGTTTCTGAAAAAACCTCTGTACCAGCATCATTAATAACGGATACTGTAAAATTAGACATTGCAGCTTTACAACATCCATCTGTTCTATTAAAAACTTTAATATAATCAATTGTTTTATCAGCACCTAAATCTACTTGCCACCAAGGGTTTTCTTCATTATTTGTAACAGTAACAGATCCTCCTCCATAATTTCCATTAATATCTCCATCAATGGCAAGAGAAGCTTCTTTATTATATGAAGGGTTTGTTGATG
>NZ_JBDVJE010000027.1:0-3376 GCF_039939415.1 Polaribacter sp. | reverse complement strand
CCTTTCTTTTTTGATTCAACATAGCTTCCAATCAAATAAGGTTTTTTGTCTTCGGCAGTAGATGTTCTATCAAATAAAACTGCATATTTTTGATAAGAATTATATTTTGTAGCTTCTTTTTTTAATTTATTAAGATGAACATCATATAACGCTCTCATTTTTTTAAGCTGTTTTTTTACAGCTGGGTCAGTAACCTTATTTGTCATTTCTAAACGATCTTTTTCGATATGATATAATTCTTCAGTAGGGTTCATAATATCATCTTCATATTGCCAGAAAATATATTTCCAATCTTTAGAAACCACAGACATTGCTTGTATTTCATCATTACCCCACATATTTGTAAGAGCAATTGTTTCTCGTTTAAATTTCTTTGGCTTTTTTATCAATAAACGTAAATCTTCTCCATCCATATTTGAAGGAGGTTTTATACCTGCATAATTTAAAATAGTTGGAGCCATATCAATATTTGCAGTAATTGCATCACGTTGAATACCTCTTTCTTTGATTGGTGTTCTAGGATCGTAAATAATTAAAGGAGATTTAGAAGCTTCTTCATATGGCAATACTTTACCACCAAAATTATGAGCACCACAACTATAACCATTATCGCTTGTAAATATGATGATGGTATTATCTGCAACTCCTTGTTCTTCTAAAGTTTTTCTAATCATTCCTAAAGCATAATCTACTCCGTGAATTAATTGATTGTATTTTTTAATAGCTTCTTGGTAGCTTTCTTCAGATTCTCTCCAAAAATTATAACTTTTATATTGTCTTCCTGTCTTTGCTTGTGGAGCAAGATGTTTTGCATTTTCTGCACCATAATTCTCTGGTTTTTTATATTTTTTGCCTTTGTAGACATAATCAAAATATTTGTCTGGAGAAAAAGGCATATGAGGTGCTTTAAAACTAATAGACATTGAAAATGGTTTACCTGTTTGTTTAGCTTCTTTAATAAAATCTTCAGCCCAAGCTGCATATGCTCTTGTACTATGAGGATATTTTTTAGCATATTTTGACATATACTTGTTCTTCTTTGTACTGTAACTTGTTTGGCCTAAGCCTCCTGCCCAGTTGTCGAAATCGTCTATTGGAAGTGAATCCCAACTATTATGCTTTACACTTTTTCCATCAGAAACTGCTAATCCAAATTTACCAGCAAAACCTGTATAATATCCTTGTTCTCTTAAAAGTACAGGATAGGATTTAGCAAACTTCTCTTTTCTTAAAGGTCCGTGCTCAAAATTACAACCTGCTTTGTATTCATACATTCCTGTTAAAAGTATGGCTCTACTAGCCATACAAATAGCAGTTGTATTATAGTGATTCTTAAAAAGCACACCTTCTTCAGCTAGTGTATCCATATTAGGAGTTACTACTTGGTCATTACCATAACAACCAGTAGCAATACTTGTTTGATCATCAGATAAAAGGAAGATGATGTTTGGTCTTTCTTGCGCAAAACTACTTGTTGTAATTACGCTGATAATTAATAATAGTACTACTTTTTTCATTTTATAAGGTGCTTTTGTTTTTAGGTTTTATTTGATATTATTATTGTTTTATAAATTTAAAAATTTGACGGTTGCCATTTTTTTCTAATGTTTTTATAAGATAAACGCCATCTGTAAGCATAGATACATCAAAGAAGGTTTGATTACTTTTAAAAGTTAAAACTTTTTGTCCTTTAATATTGTAAATAATTGCAGAAGAAATTTCTTTTGACAATTTAAAATTTTGATTTACAATATTTGGAAATAAAATAAGCTTATTAGTTTCTGTTATATTAGTATATGCACTCAATGTTTCTCCTACTAAATGAGCACCTTCTGGTCTTACATATGGTTCATAATCAGGAACAGAACTTGATAGAAGTCTATCATTAATTGCTTTCATAATAATCATTTCATCATCCATCATATAACCTTTACCATTGTTTACATCATTAATTGTAGTAGCAAACGTTACAGCTGCATTTCCATCTATAATACGCTTGGCAAACCTATATGCATCTTCAATTCCAAAAACTATGGGTTGTGAAGAAACATGCCACTTTTCTCGTATTGGAAACCAGGCGTGTTTTAATACTGTATTTTCTTCAAACATTGACCACGGATTATCCTCCATTTCTGGTATTGTAAATTCTTCATAAGCCCATGAATTTGGAGGCGCTCCTTGTCCTAATGGTGTTACATGTCCACTTGTAAAATCTTGGTAAACATTAACGCCTTCAAAACTTACTATTTTATAGTTGGTATCGTCGTCGTCGTCCAATCCGTCAGAATCTACTAAAATATTATTACCGTTTTCATCCTTAAAATATGCACCATTGGGTTGGGCAGAAATTATTGCACCAGGATCAGCATCTCTAATCATTTGAACAAAATCTTCTATATTTCCATCTTTATTCAGCTCTGCAGTTGTATCTAACCAATAGCCATCGGCATAATCTTTAACCTGCAGTATAAAGCCTTCAATTAGATTTCTGTATGCTGCGTATTCATCACCAGCAAAATTATTGGTGTAGTAATTAATCCAAGCCGCTTCTATATCTGCACCATCATTTATAGCTCTATCTAAATAGTTTGTAGAGATGTATAAAATTACTTTTTTACCATCATCCTTAAATTTTTGCATGACTTCAAAAATGATATTCTCATTTGCTACACTAGGTATTAGAGCTTCATGGATTTCAGTAGCTACATCTACATTACTATTTTGTCTTAAAGTAAAATAATGCGAATGCGCAAAATAGGAAAGATTTGTAATAACATGGCCCACTGCAGGAAGTTCGTCTACCACTTCTTGAGCTCCAGCAAGAAGATTATAACCTCCTTTAATCTCCGAATCTAAACGCTCACCTCCATAAACAGGAAATGTAATTCCCCAAGAACCAGCTAGCCAAGATGCAATATGTCCTGTTTGATCTAAGCTTCCATAAATACTATCTAAATGATAGGTAGCTGCAGCTGCAGGATTGTTGGCATTTATAAAACTTATACGTAATATATCAAATCCACCTGCATTTATAACATCATTAGGGATTTCTAAATCAGAAAAATTAAATTCAAATGCTTGCCATGTCTGACCAATCGAAAAATGTTTTTGTATATATATATCACTGCTAACAGTTGAATTACCTAAATAGATTCTTATTCTTGTATTTGGGTTTTTTAAATCTTCTGTTGCTAAACTAATATGAGCTTTTAGGCCGATTTTTAAATTGGTTGTTTTTGTTATTGGTGATTTCAACCCAAATGAAATGTGGGCACTAGTACTTTCATTTCTCTTGAAACGTGAAACAATAGAATTTGTATTAATACCTGTATTATCTGGATTGCTAACATCAGTAGAAAATGTACCATTTGAAACG
>NZ_JBDVJE010000026.1:0-30328 GCF_039939415.1 Polaribacter sp. | reverse complement strand
CTTTACATATTTCACTTTTAGCTGCTTATACAACTATGGATGTGAATTATGGAATTGAAGATCAGAATTCAGGAGAAATTCAAGTACAAAATGCTTTAACTGAATTCAATTTAAAAGCTTATACAGTGCAAGCAATAGCTTCTTTAAATCTCCCAATAATTAACTTATATGGTGGTATAGGCTACAATAGCGGAAGCTCTAGTTATGCTATGTCTGGTACTTTTACTGGTGAGTACCAAACAGGTAACCCATTACAACCAACAATAACTAAAAGCTTAAGTATTCCTTCTAATTTAGATTTCGAATCTAACGGAATGACAGCAACTTTAGGAGCTAGATTAAGTTTAGGTTTCTTTAAAATTTTTGGTAGTTATGCTTTTCAAGAATACAACACATTTTCTGCAGGAGTAGCAATTAGTATTAGATAATAATAAATAAAAATATAACAAAAAAAGACATCTTGTATAGATGTCTTTTTTTTGTTTTAGAAAACTTAAACCATCTGTAATTTTTGTACTTTTGCATTCATCTCATAAATTATAAAAACTTAAAAACAAAAAATATGAAAGTTACAGTAGTAGGTGCTGGTGCAGTAGGTGCAAGTTGTGCAGAATACATTGCAATTAAAGACTTTGCTTCAGAAGTTGTTATTTTAGACATTAAAGAAGGCTTTGCAGAAGGTAAAGCAATGGATTTAATGCAAACTGCTTCCTTAAATGGTTTTGATACTAAAATCTCTGGAAGTACAAATGACTATGCTAAAACAGCAGGTTCTGATATTTGCGTTATTACTTCTGGAATTCCTCGTAAACCTGGTATGACTCGTGAAGAGTTAATAGGTATTAATGCAGGAATCGTTAAAACTGTTTCTTCTAATTTAATCGAACATTCTCCAAATACAATTATTATTGTAGTTTCAAATCCAATGGATACCATGACTTATTTAGTTCATAAAACTACAGGATTACCTAAAAATAGAATTATTGGAATGGGTGGTGCTTTAGATTCTGCTCGTTTTAAATATAGATTAGCTGAAGCTTTAGGAGCGCCTATTTCTGATGTTGACGGAATGGTAATTGGTGGTCATTCTGATAAAGGTATGGTTCCTTTAACAAGATTAGCAACAAGAAATTCTGTTCCTGTATCTGAATTTATCTCAGAAGAAAGATTAGAACAAGTGTTGCAAGACACTAAAGTTGGTGGAGCTACATTAACTGGTTTATTAGGTACTTCTGCTTGGTATGCACCTGGAGCTGCAGTAAGCGGTTTGGTACAAGCTATTGCATGTGACCAAAAGAAAATTTACCCTTGTTCTACTTTATTAGAAGGAGAATATGGTTTAAATGATTTATGTATTGGAGTTCCTGTTGTTTTAGGTAAAAACGGAATTGAGAGTATTGTAGAAATTAACTTAAATGATGCTGAAAAAGCACACATGCAAGAATCTGCTGCTGGTGTTACCAAAACAAATGGTTTATTAGAATTATAGATATCTTATAAATTAAATAAAAAAAGTCCAACTATAAAGTTGGACTTTTTTTATTGTTATAAATATTTATTGATAGTGAACTTCATTAAATAGAACACTAACAATATCGTATACTTAAATTAATCATATTAAAGTATTTTTTTTTAGATAAAAACTAACAAAAAAGGCTTAACACATGTTAATTAAATATACATAAATTCAAAAGAAAATAGATACATCTTTTAATCGTTCCAAAGTAATCTTTTTATATATTTGACACATGAGAGCAAAATGGTACATTAGTACTATATTCATATTACTTATTTCATTTGGAGCATTTCAAAATCAGGTTTTTATACCTAATCAAGAAATTGTTCTTGAGTTTATTGACACTAAAATCAACACAAAAGATGTTGAAAACACTATTGCTGTAGTAAAAGAAAAATTACTAACAATTGGCGTTTCTAATATTAAAATCAAAAAAACTCAAAACAGCACTTTAAAAATATCTTATTACAGTGCTATTGATATTGATAACATCAAAGAAAAGCTTGTTAAAGAAAATAATTTAGTAGTAAATAAGAATTCTAAAAACAAAGAAAAAAGTAAGAATTCTTCTAATTATAATATAGACATTCATGAATTAACAAATGAAACTGATATACATAAATCAGATAAAAATTTTGTATTCGAAATTAAATCTAATTCTGATAGATTTACAACTTATAACTATCATGCATATTTTAAAAAGGCAGATGAGCAAAAAGAAAATCAACTTTTTAAAACCACTTACAATGCAAATAAAAACAATCCTTTTATAAAGGATCATTCTTCTCACAAAGAACCAGAAGTTAGAGCAGGCCCAAAAAATAATTTATTTTAAAATGTAATCATATACATTTTTCTATAACAGCTTAAAATCATGAGTTTTAAACTCATAATATCAAAGAAACAATCAAAAAAAATAATTGTCAGGTTTTACGAGAAACTATATATTTGCTCGTTTTAAAAAATTTGACTAAAAAATACATATAAAATGCAGAACAAAGGACTTATAAAATTATTTGCAATCCTTTTTGGATTGGTAAGTTTATATCAATTATCATTTACATTTCTTGCTAACAAAGTAGAAGACGACGCTGTTAGTTACGCAGAAACTAAAGGTACTGATAAAAGTGCAAGACAAAAAGCTACTTTAGAAAGAAAGTACTTAGATAGTGTTGCTAATAAAGAAATTATTAATTTAGGTATAACTAAATACAGCTACAATGACGTAAAAGACAAAGAAATGAATCTTGGTCTAGACTTAAAAGGTGGTATTAACGCTATCTTACAAGTATCTGTTAAAGAAGTTTTAAAAAGCTTATCTAACGATTCTAAGAATGTTGTTTTTAATCAAGCTTTAGCTGCAGCAGATGAAAGACAAAAAAATAGTAATGCTACTTATTTAGATTTATTTTTTGAAGAATTCGAAAAAGTTGCTGGAGATACTAAATTAAGTAATCCTTCTATTTTTGGAACAAAAGCTTTAAGTGATAAAATTTCTTTTGATGAAGTAAATTCAACAGTAAAAGAAACATTACAAGAAGAAATTAACAGTTCTATTGGTACTGCTTTTGAAGTATTAAGAAGTAGAATTGATAAATTTGGTGTTACTCAACCTAACATTCAAAGAATTGGAAATTCTGGAAGAATTCAAATTGAATTACCAGGAGCAAAAGATATTGAGCGTGTTACAAAATTAATTACTAGTAAAGCAGAATTACAATTCTGGGAAGTATATACAAATGCAGAAGTTCAAAACTTCTTTTTCTCTGCAAACACCAAAGTTGCTGAATTATTAAAAGATACTACAGTTTTAGAAAAAGCTGTAGACACAACAAAGAAAGATGATATTGATGATTTATTAGGTGAAACTAAAGATTCTACAAACGTAGCTCAAAAAAATCTTTTTACTTACTTTTTCCCTAATATAGCACAATCTCAACAACAAATGAGTTCTCTAGTAGGACAAGCTAGAGTTTTAGATACAGCAAAAGTTAATGACTTATTAAACAGAAAAGAAGTAAGAGCATTATTACCTAACGACTTAAAATATGTTAAGTTCTTATGGGATTATAAATCTAACAAAGGAAAAGACGGAACAGATTTAATTGGTTTATATGCAATTAAAGGAAGTAGAAACGGAAAAGCAAATATTGAAGGTGATGTAATTTTAGATGCTGCTCAAGTATTTGACCAGTTAAACAAACCAGAAGTTAGCATGACTATGAACAGTTCAGGTTCTAAACAATGGGCCAAACTTACAGGTGATAACACTGGTGGTTTTGTTGCTGTTGTATTAGATGAGTATGTTTATACTGCACCAACTGTACCAGGTGCAATTACTGGTGGTAGAACTTCTATTTCTGGTGGAAGTATGACAATTGCTGAAGCAGAAGATATTGCTACAGTTTTAAAAGCAGGTAAATTACCAGCAGCAGCAAGAATTATTCAAGCAGAAGTTGTTGGGCCATCTTTAGGACAAGAATCTATTAATGCTTCAATTAGTTCTTTTGGGTTAGCAATTATCTTAGTTTTACTTTGGATGGTTTTATACTATGGTAAGGCAGGTATTTATGCAGATATTGCTTTGTTAATTAACATCTTATTCATTTTCGGAATCTTAGCTTCTTTCAACGCTGTATTAACTTTACCTGGTATTGCTGGTATAATCTTAACCATTGGTATGTCTGTAGATGCCAACGTAATTATCTTCGAAAGAATAAAAGAAGGATTATTCAAAAAGAAAGGCTTAAAACAGTCTGTAGAAGAAGGATTCTCTGTAAAAGGAGCTTTATCTGCAATTATTGATGCAAACATTACTACCTTATTAACAGGTATTATTTTATATGTTTTTGGAACAGGACCAATTAAAGGTTTTGCTTTAACATTAATGATTGGTATTGCAACATCATTATTTACTGCAGTATTTATTACTCGTTTATTAATTGACAGATCTGTAAATAAAGGAAACAATTTAACCTTTAATACTTCTATCTCTAAAGGATGGTTCCAAAATATTAATGTAGAGTTCTTAAAGAAACGTAAAATTGCTTACGTAATATCTGGTGCAATTATTATTGCAGGTATTGTTTCTATTTTCTCTATAGGTTTAAAACAAGGTGTAGATTTTAAAGGAGGACGTTCTTATGTTGTTCGTTTTGATCAAGCAATGAGCGCTACAGAAGTTGCAGGAACTTTAAAAGATGCTTTTGGTACTGCTCCAGAAGTTAAAACTTATGGTTCAGACAATCAGTTAAAAATTACAACTGTTTATAAGATTGATGAAGAAGGTATTGAAATTGATGACCAAGTTCAAAATACTTTATTTACAGGATTAAAATCTTATTTAGGAGACACAACTTACGAAAACTTTAAACCTGGTTTTGAAAAACAAGGTGCTGGTGTAATGAGTTATATGAAAGTAGAACCTACCATTGCAGATGATATTAAAACATCTGCTTTATATGCAGTTCTTGGTTCATTATTAGTAGTTTTCTTATACATTTTATTACGTTTTAGAAAAGTATCTTTCTCTATTGGTGCTGTAGTTGCAGTATTCCATGATGTGTTAATTGTATTAGGTGTATTCTCTATTACTTATAGCTTTATGCCTTTTGATATGGAAATTGGCCAATCTTTTATTGCAGCAATTCTTACAGTAGTAGGTTATTCCCTAAATGATACCGTGGTAATTTTTGATAGAATTAGAGAATTTGCTGGTACACACTCTAACTGGAAATACAGTGAGGTTGTAGACAAAGCTTTAAGCTCTACTTTAGGAAGAACAATTAATACATCATTAACAACATTATTAGTAATGTTAGCTATCTTCTTATTTGGAGGAGATTCAATTAAAGGATTTATGTTTGCTTTAATTGTTGGTGTAGCTGTTGGTACATATTCTTCATTATTTGTAGCAACACCAATAATGTTTGATACTTCTAAAAAAGAAGAAAAAAATAATTAATTTTATTTTAAAATAAATTAAAACCGTTTTTAAGCTGGCTATCAGAATTTAAAAACGGTTTTTTCATTAAACATATACTATTATATTTGCATTCTTATGAGCATAATTAAACTTCAAGATTTATACTTTAAACCTTATATTAATGAGGCAGAAATTGCTAAAGTTGTAAAACATTTAGCAGCACAAGTACAAGCAGATCTTCCAAAAGACGAAGTACCTATTTTTGTAGGAATTTTAAATGGATGTTTCTTATTTGCTGCGGACTTTATAAGAGAATTTAATAATGATTGTGAGGTTTCTTTTGTAAAATTAGCTTCTTATAGCGGTACAACTTCTACCGAAAATGTAAAACAATTAGTAGGTATTAATGAAGACTTAACAGGAAGAACTGTTATCATCTTAGAAGATATTATTGATACAGGAAACACACTTCAAGAAATTTATAATATCTTTAGAGATAAAAATTTAAAACAACTAAAAGTTGCGACGTTATTTTTTAAACCAGATGTATTTAGAAAAGAATTGCCAATAGATTATATCGGAAAAAGCATTGAAGATAAATTTATTGTTGGTTACGGATTAGATTACAATGGTATAGGTAGAAATTACCCAGCAATATATCAACTATCAACAAAACCTAAAATGAAAAATATTGTATTATTTGGCCCTCCAGGGGCAGGAAAAGGAACACAAGCAGAATTCTTAAAAGACATGTACAATTTGGTACATATTTCTACAGGAGATGTATTCCGTTTTAACATCAAAAACCAAACAGAATTAGGTTTGTTAGCTAAAAAATATATGGATGAAGGAGATTTAGTTCCAGATGAAGTAACTATCAATATGCTAAAAGCTGAAGTAAATAAAAATGCAGATGCTAATGGCTTTATTTTTGATGGTTTTCCTAGAACAGAATCTCAAGCAAAAGCTTTAGATGCATTTTTAGCTGAAAAAGGAGAGCAGATTAACGGAATGGTTGCTTTAGAAGTACCAGAAAATGTTTTAGTTACTCGTTTATTAGAAAGAGGAAAAACGAGTGGAAGAACAGATGATACTGATGAAAGTAAAATTAGAAATCGTTTTAACGAATATAATACTAAAACTGCAATCTTAAAAGATTTTTTTAATGAGCAGGATAAATACTATGGAATTAACGGTGTAGGTTCTATTGAAGATATCACACAACGTATTGCTAAAGTATTTGATAAATTATAAAAAAGTGTAAATGTTTAAGCATTTAATTGTTTAAAGTAAAACCAACAATTACACAATAAAAATGACTGAAGATTTGAAATTAAAAGGAGAACAGCCTGAGGCTGTTTAGTAATTTAAATCAAGTTTAAAACAAGAAATAATGACAGAAGGTAACTTCGTTGACTACATAAAAATATACGCTTCTTCTGGTAAAGGTGGGCAAGGATCTATGCATTTACATAGAGAAAAGTTTATTACTAAAGGAGGACCAGATGGTGGAGATGGTGGACGTGGAGGACACATCATTTTACGTGGTGATAAAAATATGTGGACTTTATTTCACTTAAAATTTAAACGTCATTTTAGAGCAGAAACTGGTGGTGCAGGAAGTGCTAGTAGAAGTACTGGTCATGATGCAGAAGATATTTATATTGATGTTCCTTTAGGAACCATTATAAAAGATGCAGATACTGATGAAGTAATTTTAGAAATTACAGAAGACCAAAAAGAAGTAATTTTATTACGTGGTGGAAAAGGAGGACTAGGAAACTGGAACTTTAAATCTTCTACAAATCAAACTCCTAGATACGCTCAACCAGGAATGGATGGTTTTGATGGTTGGTTTAGAATGGAATTAAAATTATTAGCAGATGTTGGTTTGGTTGGTTTCCCAAATGCAGGAAAATCTACTTTATTATCAGTTTTAACCGCTGCAAAACCAAAAATTGCAGATTATGCTTTTACTACTTTAAAACCCAACTTAGGAATTGTTGAACATAGAAATCATAAAACATTTGTAATTGCAGATATTCCTGGAATTATAGAAGGTGCTGCAGAAGGAAAAGGTTTAGGACACAGGTTTTTACGTCATATAGAACGTAATTCTGCTTTGTTATTTTTAATTCCTGCAGATAGTGATGATATAAACAAAGAATATGAAATTCTGTTAAATGAGCTTAAAAAGCACAATCCAGAATTGTTAGATAAAGAACGATTATTAGCAATTTCTAAATCTGATATGTTAGATGATGAATTACAAGCAGAAATAAAAGAAGAATTACCACAAGGTGTAGAGGCTTTATTTATTTCTTCGGTTGCACAAAAAGGATTGCAAGAACTAAAGGATAAACTTTGGGGAATGCTGAATTAATAACTTAATTCTATCATCAATTTTGATTAAAATAAAATTCCTGCTTTTGCAGGTTTTTTTATGACAAAATTAATCCTTTAACTGAATTCTTATAGGTAACCTATATTTTGTAGTAACAGGAATACCCCTTTTATTCGCAGGAAAAATTTTAGGCAACTTTTTAATACTTGCTCTTAAAACACTATCTAAACTAGGAATTTCATTTTTAATTTTTAATGAAGCATGTATTGAATCTAAAGAAAAAATTCCGTTAGAATTAATTAACAAATCAACATAAACAATTTCATCAATAGAATCTTTTATAGTAAAGGATTTTTTTTGTAATTCCTCCCCTATTTTTTGATGCATTGTATTTCTAAAACATGTAGATTTTTTAGATTTATCAATAATAGAATCGCAAACTCTAAAAGAAGGAAAAGTGTCTACAGAAGAAAAATCTACAATAGTATCTAAAATCCCTTTTTGCGTATTTTTTGAAAATGTAAATTTATCGCACGAAGTGCAAAAAACAATAATCAACAAAAAAGAAAGTGTACGCAAAAACATAAAACTATTTATTGCGTGAATTTACTAAAATTAAAAGACATCTACTCTTTTTTTTCTACATCACCTTCAACAATCAACGTAAAAGGGAAACCAAATTTAACATTTACATTTTTCCCTCTTTGAGAACCAGGTTTCATTTTTGGTAAAAGTTCCATTACCCTTACAACTTCATTTTTTATTGCAGGATGTGGAGCCCTTACAAAGATATCTTCTACAAGTCCACTTTTTTTAATTGTAAAAGTTATTAATACTCTTTTTCTACCAGCAGACAACCCTAATTTGTTAGGCAAATCTGCATTAAATTTTCTAGAAAAATGGTACTGAACCTTTTTAGAAAAACAGTTTTTAAGTTCTATCTTATTTCCTTTACATCCCGGAAAAACAGGCACATTTTCTATTATTGAAAAGGATACATTTTCTATAATACCTCCACCTAATTCTTCATTTGTATTATTAGTATTTTCATTAACAGAATTAGAACCTTCATCTGATTCTGAGTTATCTAAAACTTTCTTTTCAACATGAATTTTCTTCTTTATATCTTTATTAATAACATTTGTAATTACTTTAGGCTTAACTATGGGAGTAACTTTAGAAGTGTCTTTTTTTATTTTATTTTTTGGCTTAGTCGTATTTGCAATTCCGTCTAAAGTATCTGTATACAGTACTAGCATTTCTGTATAATTGGTAGATTTTTTATTCTTTTCTAACTTAAAATAAGCTGTTAAATATTCTTTAGCTTTAGTATACTTTTTATTATTATAATAAAAATTGGATCCAAACATCGCAATTTCTTTACTAGAAATACCTTCATCATATAGAACTGTTTTTTCTAAATACTTTTCTGTTTTAACTAAATCTTTTGCTTTATAACTACTTAAAACTCTCTTAAAATAAACTTTAGCAATATCTTTTTTATCTTGTGCATTTGTAGAAAATATAGTAAAAATTAATGTTAAGGATAAAATAAATACTTTCATTGCAAACTTTTAGTAATTGCTACAAAAATAATCATTTATTCTAATTTTTCTCCTCTTAAAAAATAGTCTTTTTTTATTTCTGAAATTCTTTTTTTAACAAATTCTGTAATTACTTTATCTATACTTTCAAAGCGTTCTAGGTATCTTACATATTTTTTATATCCAATCGATTTGTCTTTGTAATAATCATCCGATAATTTTGCTACTTGATACAATGCTTTATAATTACTACTATTTTCTTGATAAGCTTTGTCAAAATAAAAAATAGCCTCTTTTGGTTTTTTCATACCAAAATTTACAGTTCCTAAACCATAATATTCTTCATCTCGTTTTTCTTTACCAATATGGGTGGCCATCAAATATCTAAATCTTGCCATCATGTATTTTTTTTGCTTTGATAAAATATGACCTTGATATGTGTAGGCTTTAAAGTTTTCTCTATCTATAGAACTTAATTTTCTAAAATACTTCATAGCAATATCTAAACTATCTATATTATAATACGTTCTACCTAACATAGATTTAAAATAAGTATCATCTTTTACAATCGTATCTAGTTTTATCAAATACGTAATTGCTTCAGTATACTTTTTATCTCTGTACAATTGATTTATTTTTAACTTATTTAAAGTTACTTCAAGTTCATTTAACTCTAAACCTTTATCAACAAAAATTTGGGTAGAATCTTTTTCTTTTAACTTATTAAAACTTGAAGCTAATCTTACTATAGATTTTAAATGAGTAGAATCTTTTTCATAAGTATCTAAAAAACTATTAATCATTCTATCTCTATCATTTTTTAAAGCGTAAGCAATACCTAATTGATATGAGTAATTCGCATTTAAAGAATCTTTATTAATTAAATACTTAAATGTTTGTATTGCATTATCTCCTTTTTTAGATGCTAAATAAAGCTTACCTAATTGATATTTTAAGACTAAATTTAACGAATCTCTAGAAAGAATCTCTTCATAAATTTTAATAGATTTTTTGGCTTTTTTAAGTCTTTGATATGCTTTGGCTAATTTTAATTTCGATTTATAATCATCTTTAAAAGTGAGTGCTTTTTCTAAAAACTGAGCAGTTTTACTATAATTATCTATAGATTCATAAATAATTGCTGTTTTATAATTTGATAAAAAAGAAGGTTCTTTTACCTTTTCCAACTCTTTTAACGCAAATTTATATCTCCCTTTTTCAAACAAACTATCAATAGCAGAAAAAGCCGAGGATTGCGCCTCGACTTTTATAATAGCAAATAATAATACAAGTAAAATTTTCTTTTTCATAAATTTTTTATTCTACAATTAATGTAAACGGAATTGCATATTTTACTGCTACTTTTTCACCATTTTGTTCTCCTGGAACAACCTTAGGTAAAGAATTCATCACTCTAATAACTTCTTCTTTAATATCTATATGAGGAGCTCTAGCATTAACATCAACAATATTTCCTTCTTTATCAATTTTAAACCCGATAAAAACTCTTTTTTTTCCAGCCCCTAAACCTAACTGATTTGGTAATTTCGAATCGAAATTTCTTGAAAAATGTTTTTGAACTTCTTTTGAAAAACAATCTTTATCTCCAGATTCACAACCAGGAAAAGTTGGGGCTTTATCTATTACCATAAATGAAACTTCATTTTTTAAATTAACAGTTTCTAGTTCTACCTTCTCCTCATATTGATTAGTATTGTCACCTCTTAACAGAGCTAATTCATCCAATAATTCTTGTATTCTTGCTTCTTTACTTATAGGTTCTTCTTTAATATTCTCAGTTGTACATGCTACATAAAACAACATACTTACTAATACAGGAATCAATACTAAATACTTTAATTGATTCATTTTTTTTGATTGATTTTTCTTCATCATAATAATTCTTTTTTTAATTAATGTTTGTTTATAAAATTGATTGACAAACGCAATGTTTTCAACCTGAAAAAAGTTGGATAGCAAATTATTTATATAGGTTTCTTTTGTTTCTGACTTTGCAGTAATTTCATCAGAAATGTATTCGTGTATTAAAGTGATTCTTTTTTGATAGAAGTAAACCATTGGATTAAACCACATCATTATTTTTAAAAACTCGAAAAATAATAAGTCTAAAGAATGTTTTTGTTTGCTGTGTACCAATTCGTGTTCTATAATTTGATCTTGTTGAGAAATAGAAATTTCTTTTCCTAAAAAAATATAATTGAAAAAAGAAAATGCTTTTGTTTGATTAGGAATAAAAATTAAAGCAAAATCTTTCTTTTTTACAACTTCATGTTTTCTAATTAAGTTGGTAATTTTAAATAGTTTTACTAAAAACAAGATTAAAAACACGGTTACTCCAATCCAAAATAAAATTGCTCCGTAATTTATAGATTGATACATTTCTGTTTCTTGAATTACTTTTTCTGGTGATAAAAATATTTCTGGTAATTGAATAATTAATTCTTGAGGAACTGCTTTTTGAAACGTTGCTATTTTAATAAACGGAATTAAAAAAGACACTAAAGGTGTGCTTAATAAATACCATCTGTTTTTTGTAAAAAACGTTTCTTTACTTAAAAAGAAATCATAAATAGCCAAGAATAAAACTTGGAATAAGATTACTTGTAAAATATAATTAATCATAACTTTTTATTTTTTGTTCTAGATACAAATCTGTTTATACTTAACAAATTCACTCGAACAGACATATCCTATTAATTATCAACACCTACTGAATATTGATTTACTGTTTACTTTTTCTTATTCACTTCTTTTAAAATAGATTCTAATTCAGAAACGTCCATTTTGTTTTCTTTTACAAAAAATGAAACCATACTTTTAAAAGAACCATTAAAATAACCATTCATTAATTTGTGTAAACTCTGGTTGCTATAAACCTCTTTTTCTATAATTGGATAATACACAAAACCTCTACCAACAGGTTTATGATTAACAAATTCTTTGTTTTCTAAAATTCTTATGATAGTAGAAACTGTATTATACGCAGGTTTAGGTTCGGGTAATTTTTCAATAACATCTTTTACAGACGCTTCTTCTAAAGTCCATAAAACTTGCATTATTTGCTCCTCTGCTTTTGTTAATTGTTTGCTCATCTTTTTTATTTTATACTTAACCAGTACATTAAATTTCTTATAAACTCTATATTATTGGGTGCATTTTCTGAATGAAAACCAAACTTAAAAGTACCTGAATTGTTTGTAATTGTCTGCGCTGTAAACATAGCTGCCTCACCAAAAACAGCAACTTTTCCTTTTCCAAAATTTAAAATTGCTCCTTGATATTTATCCTCTAAATCTTGTCGTTCTGTAGTTTCAGTAAATTGCCACGCAATTTCTGGTGCTAAACAATAATCTCCTTTTTTAAACTTTAAAATCCCTTTTGCTTCTTTAGGAATAGAAAAAGAAGAACCAGTAAAAGTTGTTAGAAAATCTATTTTTATACCAAATTTACCATTGATAATTTCTGAATCTAACATCCTTTTATTTTTTATTGAAAAAACATCTGGATTATTTCTATTATCTTTTATTAAATATGCAAAACCATCGCAAAAATTAAATCCGAAAGCATTTGCTAAACCATTACTTGCTCCTGCAAAAGGCATATGATCTGCTATTAATAATAACTTCCCTCCTTTTTTTACCCATTCTTTTAAAAATAAAACTTCATCTTTAGTAAAAGCTTGTTCTATAGGTTTTCTCCAATTTCGTCTATTACTCTCATTAACTGCATTAGCAATTACTAAAATGTCTCCTTGCTTTATTTTTTTTAAATTAGTAATACTATCAACCCTATAACCATCTTTTATAATTAAATCAGAAAACGGTTTAAATCTTCCTGTTTTTTGATGAAAATTATTGTGTCCTTGGTCTATATAAACTTTTGGACCCTCTTCCTTTTTAAACCTTGGATTGTTTATTTCTGGAATGATTATATTATCTGCTCTTTGCTGAGAGTATGCTGTTCCAAAAGAAATCAATATAAAGAACAATATAAACTGACAAAATAATGTTTTAGTCATTAGTTTTTTTTACAAATATAACTAAATATTTAGTTTTAACTAATTTTTTAGTTAGTAAAATTTGTAACAAACAATTGAATTTTTCGTCTTATATTTAGAAAACTGGCGCGATTATTGACTTTAAGCTAGTATAATTATTAAAAAACTATGGATATTTTTTTATTACTCTTAGGCTTTATTTTAGTTTGCTTAGGAATTGTGGGCTCATTTTTACCAGTATTGCCTGGACCTTTAACAAGTTGGTTTGGACTTTTATTATTACATTCTACAAAAGTTATTCCTATAGATTGGACCTTTTTAGGTATTACTTTAGGTTTAGCTGTTTTAATTTGGATACTAGATTACTTTATACCTGCAATAGGAACAAAACGTTTTGGAGGTACAAAGTATGGAGTTTACGGAACAACAATTGGATTAATTGTTGGCTTATTCTCTCCTATTCCTTTTGGTATGTTAATTGGTGCATTTTTGGGTGCATTTATAGGCGAAATGTTATATGATAGTAAAGACACAAACAGAGCTTTAAAAGCATCTTTTGGAGCCTTCTTAGGTTTTTTAGCTTCTGCAACTATTAAATTTTCTATTGCTGCTGTTTACTTTGTTTTATTTATAATTCAGTTTTGGGAAGTTAAAGGAACATTCTTTTAAAAGATAATCTAAAAGTTAGCAAACAATTTTAGCCCTGATTGAAGCAAATGTTTGAGCTCTTTTTGAAGCATGAAAAAAAGCGAGTGCGTAAAGCAGGAAATAGCTTCTAAAAATTTGGGCAAAAAAAAAGCGACCCATTTCAGGGTAGCTTTCCATTGGTTAACAAAACCATGACACTTTTATTAAAATGTCAAAAACAACACAACTATGCTGCCCTAACAAAAAGCAGCCTACAAATATACAATGTTTTTACATATTCGCAAATAAAGTTGTTTTTTTTTATTTTTTTCTCAATTGTCTATTAAATCAAAGCATTGTATCTTTGCATTCTTTAATAAATAACAGAAAACAAAGACATTATAATGCAATTATCAGAACAAGAAGTTGTACGTAGAGAAAAGCTTGTAAAATTACGTGCTTTAGGTATCAATCCTTATCCTGCAGATTTATTTCCAATTGATACAGATTCTAACAAAATTAAGAAAGAATATTCTGAAGGAAAAAAGGTAGTTATTGCTGGTAGATTAATGTCTATTAATGTACAAGGTAAAGCTTCTTTTGCACAATTACAAGATGGTGAAGGAAGAGTACAAGTGTACTTTAACAGAGATGAAATTTGTGCAGGTGAAGACAAAACTTTGTACAATGATGTTTTTAAAAAATTATTAGATTTAGGAGATTTTGTAGGTATAGAAGGAGAATTGTTTACCACTAAAGTAGGAGAAAAAACGGTACGTGTTAAAGATTTCACTTTATTAAGTAAAGCTTTAAAACCTTTGCCTTTACCAAAAGAAAAAGACGGTAAAGTTTATGATGCTTTTACAGACCCAGAATTAAGATACAGACAACGTTATGCAGATTTAGTTGTAAATCCACATGTAAAAGAAGTATTTGTAAAAAGAACAAAATTGTTTAATGCAATGCGTTCTTTCTTTAATGATGCTGGTTATTTTGAAGTAGAAACACCAGTTTTACAACCAATTCCTGGAGGTGCAGCAGCAAGACCTTTTATTACACATCACAACTCTTTAGACATTCCTTTGTATATGAGAATTGCTAATGAATTGTATTTAAAAAGACTAATTGTTGGTGGTTTTGATGGTGTTTATGAGTTTTCTAAAAACTTTAGAAATGAAGGAATGGATAGAACTCATAATCCAGAATTTACAGCCATGGAAATCTATGTATCATACAAAGATTACAATTGGATGATGGATTTTGCTGAACAACTTTTAGAGCATTGTGCAATTGCTGTAAACGGAACTTCTGAAGCTACTTTTGGTGAGCATAAAATAGATTTTAAAGCACCTTATGCAAGAGTAACAATGGCAGATTCTATTAAACATTTTACTGGTTTCGACATTACTGGTAAAACAGAAGATGAAATTAGAGCAGCTGCAAAATCTATGCATATAGAGGTTGATGAAACAATGGGGAAAGGAAAATTAATTGATGAAATTTTTGGTGAAAAATGTGAAGGAAACTACATACAGCCAACTTTTATTACAGATTATCCTAAAGAAATGTCTCCGCTTTGTAAAGAACACAGAGACAACCCTGAGTTAACAGAGCGTTTTGAATTAATGGTTTGTGGTAAAGAAATTGCAAATGCTTATTCTGAATTAAATGACCCAATTGACCAACGTGAGCGTTTTGAACACCAATTAAAATTAGCGCAAAAAGGGGATGATGAAGCTACTGAATTTATTGATGAAGACTTTTTACGTGCTTTAGAATACGGAATGCCTCCAACATCTGGAATGGGAATTGGAATGGATCGTTTAATTATGTTCTTAACTAATAATCAATCTATACAAGAAGTTTTATTTTTCCCCCAAATGAGACCAGAAAAAAAAGCCCCTACAGTAGAATTGAATGACGAAGAAAAAGCAGTACTTGAAATTATCACTAAAGCAGAAAAAATAGATTTATCAGCATTAAAAACCCAATCTGGTTTATCTAATAAAAAATGGGATAAAACGATTAAAGGTTTAACTAAAAAAGACATTGCAAAAGTTTCTAAAACAGACGAAGGTTTGTTTGTAGAAGCTTTGTAAATTCTATAAAAACAAAATATTTACTAAAGGAATTACAGCAATGTAGTTCCTTTTTTTGTTTAATAAACTAAATTCTGATAGATTTGTTTCAGTAAAAAAATCGTCAATGAAAAATTATAAAAAAATTATTGAAGACATTTATAATAACATTAAACAAGTTAATGATATTGGTAAGGTTGCCAATTATATTCCTGAATTAGCAAACATTGATGATAATCATTTTGGAATTCATGTAACCACTATAAATGGTGAAGAGTTTGGAATTGGAGATTCAAATAAAAAATTTTCAATTCAAAGTGTTTCAAAAATCTTAACCCTAACATTAGCTTACAAAAAAATTGGAGAAAAAATTTGGGATCGTGTAGATGTTGAACCTTCTGGAAACCCTTTTAACTCTTTATTGCAATTAGAAGCAGATTTAGGGAAACCAAGAAATCCGTTTATAAATGCTGGTGCAATAGTGGTTTGTGATGTTTTAATTAGTCAATTAAAAAATCCGAAGGAAGATTTTTTATCTTTTTGTAGAAATATCTCTAACAATACTGCTTTAAATTATTCTGATAAAGTAGCATTATCAGAAAAAAAATCTGGATTTAGAAATATTGCTCTATGCAATTTTATAAAATCGTTTGGTAATATTAAAAATGATGTTGAAGAAGTCTTAGATTTCTATTTTTACACCTGTTCTTTAGAAATGAGCTGTAAAGAATTATCAGAAATATTTCTTTATTTAGCAGATGACACCTATAAAAATGATAAAGAAGAAAACATTTTAACAACAAGTGAAGCAAAAAGAATAAATGCAATAATGTTAACTTGTGGTTTTTATGATGAATCTGGTGAATTTGCCTTTAGAGTTGGATTGCCAGGAAAAAGTGGCGTTGGTGGTGGTATTATTGCTATTCATCCAGATGAGTTTTGTATTGCTGTTTGGAGCCCAAAACTAAACGAAAAAGGAAACTCTTATAAAGGCATGTTATTCTTAGAAAAGTTTACAACCAATACAGAAAATTCTATTTTTTAATAAATCAATAATTAAAAAGTTATAAAATAAAAAAAGCAAGAACCAAAATTATTTAATTCTTGCTTTTTTTTTGAAATTTAAATGTAAGCTTAACTTAAGTAAGCATTTAACATCCAAACTAGTTTTTCTTGATCAGAAATTAAATCTCCCATTAAAGAAGCTGTTCCTTCATCATTATGATCAGCAGCTAATTCTATAATTTCACGTTCATGAATTAATAAACCATTTAAGTTTTCTAAAATTGCTTTTATAGTTTTGTTTTCTAAATAATCTTCGAATGTATGGTAAGGCGTAAGTCCTAATGTTAAAATACGTTCTGCAATTTCATCAACTATTTCATTGGTATTATTATACAATTCTTCAAATTTTTCGTGCAATAAGAAAAATTTTCTTCCTTTAACATTCCAGTGTAAACCTCTTAAATTCATATAATAAATTTGAAAATCTGCTAAAAGTATATTAAGTTTTTTTGTAACATCTAATTTATAATCTTGATCTAATCCTACTTTTAATTCTAAAGTTTTCATAATTGTTCCGTTTTAATTTTGTTTGGTAAAATTACAGATAAATTATAGGTATAAAAGTTACTTATGTTACATAACCCTTAGGTTTTGATTATACCATAATTAGGAATAAGACAAAATTAAAATGAGTTATTTAAACCTATTAAAAATAGATTGATTTTAAATCATAGATGACTAGATTCAGATTTTATTCTAAAAAAACAGTGAAAAAGATATTAATTACCCTTTATACTTCATTCCTAAATGCACCACTTTTTTAGTTTCAAAAAAGTCTTCTTCAAAATAATCTGGTAAATTATAAATAGTTGCTGAAGTATAAAGTTTTAATTCTTCTGTTAAATCCCCTCCTTTTAGATATAGAATTCCGTTTTTTAAATCGTGATTTTGTTTTTTAGCAATTCTACCTTTATTCCATCTTACAAAAGTTTCCATTTGTGCTACTGCTCTACTCACAATAAAATCATAGGTATCTTTTACTTCTTCTACTCTACCATGAGTAGTTTTAACGTTTTCTAAACCTAAACCAGCAACAACTTCATTTACAACTTTTATCTTTTTACCAATAGAATCTACCAAATGAAACTGCGTTTCTGGAAACAAAATTGCTAACGGAATCCCAGGAAACCCACCACCTGTACCAACATCCATTACTTTTGCTTCTGGTTTAAATTGCATTACTTTTGCTATTCCAAGAGAATGTAAAACATGCCTTAAGTATAACTCATCTATATCTTTTCTAGAAACTACATTTATTTTTAAATTCCAATCTTTATATAACTCTTGTAATTTAGAGAACTGTTCTATTTGAGTTGCAGTTAAATCTTTAAAATATTTCTGTATAATTTCCATCAATCAATATATTTGAACTGCAAAAATAGTTATTTGTTTTGGAACAATTCTTAACAAAATGATACGTTTGTTACTTAAAGATATTTTAAAAATCTTATTTTTGTAAACTATATGTATATTAAATGAAAACAATAAACTTTTCTAGAGTAGATAAAGCTAAATTCTTTAGAACTCTTAACAAAAGAGTAAATACTTATTTTAAAGAAAATAAAATAAAAAGAACAGGAAACTGGAAATTGTATACGAAAGCAATTATTATGTTTTCGTTATTTTTAATTCCTTTTATTCTAGTTTTAACAGTTTCTATGCCACAATGGGCTATGATTTTATTAATGGTAGTAACTGGAATAGGAATGGCAGGTGTAGGAATGAATGTAATGCATGATGCAAATCACGAATCTTTTTCTAAAAGAAAATGGGTAAACCAATTAATGGGAAGCAGTATTTACATTTTAGCAGGTAATGTCTATAACTGGAAAGTGCAACACAATGTATTACACCATACTTTTACAAATGTAGAAGGGCATGATGAAGATATTGATGCAGGAAGAATTATCCGTTTTTCTCAACATTCTAAATGGTTTAACATTCATAAATTTCAGAAATATTATTCAATATTTTTATATGGCTTACTAACCATAAATTGGGCTATTACTACAGATGTAAAACAAATGCATCGTTATTTAAAACGTAAATTGTCTTATGGTAAATTTCCTAATCCTACTACAGAATGGACAAAATTAGTAATTTCTAAGATTGCATATTATTCCCTTTGGATAGTTTTACCAATAGCTATTTTAGAGGTTTCTTGGTGGAAAGTTTTAATTGGATTTTTTGTAATGCATTATACAGCTGGTATGATCTTAAGTTTAGTATTTCAATTAGCACATATTGTGCCTAATACAGAAATGCCATTACCAGATAAAAGTGGTAATTTAGAGCACACTTGGGCAGTCCATCAATTATACACCACTTCTAACTTTGCACCTAGCAACTGGTTGGTAAATTTCTATACAGGTGGTTTAAATCACCAAGTTGAACATCATATTTTTCCACATATTTCTCATGTTCATTATGATAAATTGGCTAAAATTGTAAAAGAAACTGCTAAAGAATTTAATTTGCCTTATAATGAATATGCTACAATGAGAAAAGCTATTATAGAGCATTTTAGACATTTAGGCGTTTTGGGAAAAAACCCAGAAATAGCATAAGTAACATAACAAAGACAACAACAACTAATACAAAAATGAAAAATCCATTATCGGACAGAATTAACAGTTTACCTGTGTCTCAAACTTTAGCAATGGCTGCTAAAGCAAGAGAATTAAGAGCAGAAGGAAAAGATATTATAGGTTTAAGTTTGGGAGAGCCAGATTTTAATACGCCAGATTTTATCAAAGACGCTGCAATTGAAGCTATCAATCAAAATTACAATTCATATTCACCAGTAGACGGATATGTAGATTTAAAAGAAGCCATTTGTACAAAGTTTAAACGTGATAATGATTTGGTTTACAAACCAAGTCAAATTGTAGTTTCTACAGGAGCAAAACAATCTATTGCAAATATTGCACAAGTTTTGTTAAACCCGGGTGATGAAGTTTTATTACCAGCACCTTATTGGGTAAGTTATTCTGCTATTGCAACTTTATGTGAAGCAAAATATGTAGAAATTCCTTCTTCTATTGATACTGATTTTAAAATTACACCAGCACAATTAGAAGCAGTAATTACGCCTAAAACAAAAATGATTTTCTTTAACTCACCTAACAACCCAAGTGGAACTATTTATAGTGAAGCAGAATACAGAGCGTTAGCAGCAGTTTTAGAAAAACACCCACAGATTTATATCTTATCAGATGAAATTTACGAACACATAAATTACAATACAAAACCTTTTAGTTTTGCTGCAATTGAGAGTATGTACGATAGAACAATTACTGTTAACGGTTTAGCAAAAGCATTTGCAATGACAGGTTGGAGAATTGGTTTTATTGGTGCCCCAGAATGGATTGCAAAAGCTTGTACAAAAATGCAAGGGCAAATTACTTCTGGTACAAACTGTATTGCTCAAAGAGCTGCAATTACTGCCTTACTAGCCCCAGTTTCTAAAATTCAATTTATGGTAGATGAGTTTAAAACTCGCAGAGATATCATTATAGGTTTATTAAGAGAAATAGACGGATTTAAAGTAAATGTTCCTGAAGGAGCTTTTTACGTTTTTCCAGACGTTTCTGCTTTCTTTGGTAAAACCATTAATGGTGTAAAAATTGAAAACGCTAGTGATTTTGCATTATTTATTTTAGAAAAAGCAAACGTTGCAACTGTAACTGGTGATGCTTTTGGTACACCAAACTGTATTAGAATATCTTATGCAGCATCTGAGTTACAAATTAGAGAAGCAATTAAAAGAATTAAGACTGCTTTAAGTTAGACTTAAAGTTATATCAAAATTAAATCCATCTTTTTTAGATGGATTTTTTTTGCTTTATTTTGGCGTGTCCTTTCAGGTCAGGCTTTTCGCACTCGCTTTTTGTTCATTCTTCACAAAAGAGCTCAAACAAATGCTTCAATCCTTCACGCAAACTAGTTTACAAACAGATTGTTTAATTTAAAACAATAATACTTTTTAAGAAGCAATTAAAATAATAGCAACTACAAACAAAGAAACTTGTAAAATGGTTCCTGTTTGACTTTCTATTTTTCCATGATGATTTATAATCATCGATTTAATTTTAGATACAGATTTAGATTTCTCTATTCTCATATTCTTTTTTATCTCTTTTTTGTATGTAGAAGTTAAAATTCCTCTTTCTTGTACTGATACTGATTGTAAATATTTCATAATATTTGGTTTTGTTGATTATATAAAGTAGACGACTTTAAAAAATAATTGTTACAAAGAAAAAACTACTGGAACCTTTAAAAAACAACCACTTGTAGCATTCATGGTTTACGACAATGAGAAAAAAAACAGAAAAACCTCATAATTAAATTAATTATGAGGTTTTTATTAATAAATATTGGGGGAATTTTATTTTTTTAATTTACAACCAATTTTATGGTTTTATAATTTCTATAATTATTTCTAATCTTTACAAAATACACTCCAGATTTTAAAGCTTCTTTCTGTAAAGTAATTTTATTATTTCCAATCATAGTATTTTCTTCAGTTCTCCTAATTAAAGCTCCTGTTAAATTATAAATTTCAATTTTTGTTTTAGAATTAGTTTCTGCATAAAAACTTAATTCAGAATTAGTACTCATTGGGTTAGGCATTAAAATTGCTTCATTTTCTGCAATAACTTCATTACCTACACTAAGTACTTGTTGTGTAAACTGAATGTCATTTAAACTCATTTCTTTCTCTAAAACAGCTACTCCATCAGATGACATTGTAAAAACAATATTTACGGCATCATTTAAATCTAAATCTCCACCAGCAGCAGAAATAAAGTGCGCAAAAGGAATTGCAAAATGACTTTCTGTTTCATTTAATTTAATTGTAGTTCTGTATTGATTTTCCCATACATCAATATTTTCTTTAACAATTGTAATTTCTAAATCTCCTGTTCCATATGCATCTAACTCTAATACATCATAGTCAGACAAGTCTATGGCTGTAAACCTAGGAGTAAATGATCTAAAAGCAGAAACATATTCGCTTGTTGTTGCTTTTAAAGAAATATTTCTTTCTATTCTATAGCCACTTCCTGTATAAATATTATCATTTTGAGTTATTGTAAAATCGGTTACATTTGTTCCTGCTGGAGAATCATCTTTACCCCAAACACCATCAGACATAAATAAATCATCTGGTGTTAAATTATATTCATTTTCTATTCTAAATCCAATATCAAAAATATTTCCAGTTTCAATTACCAAAGTTTCAATATAATTCCCTGTTAATTCAACAGTTTGATTAAAATACTCTGTTGTAGAAGTTTCTGTTCTTTTAAATCCAGCATCTATAACAGCACTTTTACTTCTTCTAACATTAATTAATTCTAGTTCTAATGCCCCATTTATATATGCTCCTTTTTTAACAAAAACAGGTGGTGGAGTTGATGTGTTATAATTTGATATTGGTTTTTGAATTTCAAATAAAGCAATTGCTTCTTGACCTAAACTTAATAAATCATCTACACTATTACTCCAAATTTGAAAGTTATAATAGGTTGCACCTGCTTCGTATTTATCTATATTCCAATGACTATCTATTTCAAAATTCTCATCATTATTAGCAAGTCTTCCAGAAAAACTTAATACAAACTCTTTAGTTCCGTTACTATTTTTTATAATAGATTTTATAAACTGAACACCTTCTTGTCCTCCTTCTCCTTCATCACCTTCTTCACTTTCATCTTTAAACAATTCTATTGTAGAAACTGATAATAATTCTGCTCCTAATAATCTATCGCAAATAAACTTTGTATGTTCATAAACTCCATTTTCTGTTTTTGTTGCTAAAACTACAGCTACAGTTTCTCCATTTTTTACATAATCTAAAGAGTATAATTCTGTGGCATTTGTAATAGCTATTAAATCTGAAGGTGAAGATTCTACAGCTTCTGCTCCAGAAATAACATCTAACGGAATTAAATCTTTTAAATCAAAACTTGATGTTTTTGATAACGTTTTTTTATAACTTTCGGTCTTTATAACTTTCTTAGCTTTCTTTTTATCAAAATTATGATTCTGTTTTATTCTTAAATAATTTCTTTTATTTATTTGCTGAGAAAGACGATCATTACTTTCTAAACCTCCATCATTTCCACTAGAAACTTGTGGCACAAGCACAGGACATGCTGCAACACCAGAACACGCAGGATCATCACAGTCTGTTAAACCATCACCATCATCATCTACACCATTTACACAATCTTCTTGAGGAACTGGAGCAGTTGGACATCTTGCTCCATCATTCTGACTACTAGAAGGACCATAAGCAAAAAGGTTAGAATCCATTTGGCCACCTACTGTTAAGGTTTGTACATTTTGAATTACATACACAGTTCCTGTTTGATTTGCAGACACATAAAAACGTCCAGATGCATCAAAATAAACCGCACCATAAGTATAATTTAAACCAGCTAAAATTGGCACTTCTCCTAAATCTACAACCTCACTAGTTAAAGCATTAATTCGATATAAATGATTTGTTTTTTTCTCTACTGTATATAAATGACCATCTACAGCATTAAATGCCCAATCATGAATACTAATATTTTTAGAAAGTTTTTCATTACTTATAAATTTTGTATAATTAGCAGATTCTGGATTTAAATCTACCTTATAAAAAGACGTTCCTCCACCTTTTAAATAATAAATACCTTCAAAACTTACATCACCTACATATCTACTTGAAGTTGGTAACTCATCTATATAAAAAGTCTCTACTTGAAAATTTTTACCAATTTTTGCTATTGTTTTTGCTGGAGAACTTAGAGAAGCCCAAATAAAACCATCAGCAGGATTATAACCAACTGCATTTAAATTACCGCTAGTAATATTTTCTTTTACTAAGTAAGAACTACCTGATGCCAGATCTAAAGCATAAATATCATTATATTGAAATAAATATGCATTATAATCGCAGTTAAAAGGTTCACTTTGTGCGTTAACTGTTAGACTTAATATAAAACTTAAAAAAAGTAAAAGTCTAGATTTTGAAGATTGTAGTTTTTTTGTCATTTTCTTTAATTTTGTGTAAAAATAGCGCATTATTAAACTTAAAAATACGATTTTAAGACAACATACCATAAAGTGTAGATAAATGGTACTGTTTAAATGATTATAAGTTAAAACATTATAAATAAAAAAACCACATCAAATATTGATGTGGTTCTTTATATAGGGGTTAATATTTAGAATGTATTAATCTACATTATCATGCAAAAAAGAATTGTTAGATTTTAAATTAATTCCGTCAGAATCATTACTCATTGATGTTCTATCTTTACTTATAGGACTATTCGTATCTAAATCTACCCCTAACCTTTTGTATGCAGGTTGACGCTCAATTTCATCTATATTCTTGTTCATTTGATCGTTAAACTTATAGTTGAAACCTTTCATTTTTTTACGTCTCTCTTCTGCTCTCTTTTGTAATTCTGTTATTGTTAAATCTAAAGGAGAAACTTCTTCACTTTGAGTTTCTATTTGATTAACTACTTCTGATGGAGTTTTTGTTTTTAATTCAAAATGAATTTCTTCTTCTTTTACTTTTTTTTCCACAAAAGCAGAACTTTTACCAATTGTTGGCTGCGCATCAAAATCTTCTAATACATAACGTGTTTCTACTTCTTTTCTTTCAAAAACAACTTCTTCTGCAGCATATACTTCTATTTCATTTACATTAACCTTAGACTCTTCTTCTAAATTAAAACGAACTTCTTCATTTTTATTTATGTCAGCATTAGAATTTAAAGGTAAATCAAATAATAAATCTGTTTGAATTGATTTTGGTTCTTCAACTTCTATTTCTTCTTTTACGGGTGTTACATCTGTAATCACAAAATCGTCTTCAGAAATATCTTCTATTTTAACTTCTTCAAAAACAACAGCAGTATTTTCAATTTCGTTAGTTGTGTTTATTAAATTAGATTTAGGTATTGATACTTCAATGTCATCTTCTAAAGTATGTACAATTTTCTCTTCAGTTTTATTAGTAAGAGGCTGATTTAAAGTTGGTGATTTTGTAATTGTTTTTTCACCAAAATCATAAGTAGCTTTTTGCTCATCTTCTAAAGTATGTACAATTTTCTTAACCTCTGTATTCGTTATTGTACTTTGTTGATCTGCAGCAAAACCTGTTGCAACAATAGTTACCGCTATTGCATCTCCTAAATCCTCATCTTCTCCTATACCCATAATAATGTTGGCATCATAACCAGCTTCATCTTGAATATAATCGTTAATTTCTCCTATTTCATCTAAAGTAACCTCATTAGTACCAGACACAATTAATAATAATACATTTTTAGCACCAGTAATTTTGTTATCATTTAATAAAGGAGAATCTAATGCTTTAACAATCGCATTTTTTGCTCTTGTTTGTCCTTCTTCTTTTGCAGAACCCATAATTGCAGTACCACTATTTGAAAGTACAGTTTTAGCATCATGTAAATCAATATTTTGCTTGTAATGATGTGTAATAACTTCTGCAATTCCACGAGAAGCTGTAGATAAAACCTCATCAGCTTTTGAGAAACCAGCTTTAAACCCTAAATTACCATAAACCTCGCGTAATTTGTTATTATTAATTACAATTAGCGAATCTACATTTTGGCGCAGTTGATCGATTCCTGTTTGAGCTTGTTTAGAACGTCTTCTTCCTTCAAATGCAAATGGCATAGTTACAATACCCACTGTAAGGATATCCATATCTTTAGCTATTTTTGCAATTATAGGTGCAGCTCCAGTACCTGTTCCTCCTCCCATACCAGCAGTAATAAATACCATTTTTGTTTGAGTATTTAACATTTGCTGTATCTCTTGCAAACTTTCTTTTGCTGCTTGTGCACCCACTTCTGGATTTGCACCTGCTCCTAAACCTGATGTTAAATTTGCTCCTAATTGAATTTTATTAGGAACAGGACTATTTTCTAAAGCTTGTGCATCTGTATTACAAATTACAAAGTCTACTCCTTTTATGTGTTGCGTAAACATGTGGTTTACCGCGTTGCTTCCACCACCACCAACACCAATTACTTTAATTGTGTTAGATTGTGTTTTAGGCATGTCAAATGAAATGTTATCGAATTCTGCGCTCATAATAACCTATCTATTGTTTATTATTATTTTTAATTTTTTGTTTTTGTTTTTCTTCTTTCAACTTTTATTCTGCATTGTCAAGAAAATCTTTTAGACCTTCTGTAAACTTTTCAAAAAACGACTTCTTTTTGGGTGCTTTTTGTTTTTCTTCTTCAATTGGTTTTACTTCTTCTTGAATTGTCTCTAAATTTTCATCAATAACTTCTTCAACAACCTCTTCTACCTCTTCAATAGTTGATCCTTTTTCTAAACCTTCCATTAACAAACCTACAGCTGTTGCATAAGAAGGACTAGATAAAGTTTCATCTGAATCTCCTGCTAAATGTTCATTGGGAAAACCAATTCTTGCATCCATACCAGTTATATACTCTACCAACTGACGTAAATGCTTTAGTTGAGAACCACCACCTGTTAACACAATACCTGCAATTAGTTTTCCTTTTGCAGTTTCGTGTCCGTAATTTTTAATTTCTAAATATACATGCTCAATAATTTCTTGAACTCTGGCGTGTATAATCTTAGATAAATTCTTTAATGTTATTTCTTTAGGCTCTCTACCTCTTAATCCAGGAATAGAAACAATTTCTGTTTCTTTATTTTCTCCTGGCCATGCAGAACCAAATTTTATTTTTAATAATTCTGCTTGTTTTTCGATAATAGAACAACCTTCTTTTATGTCATCTGTAATCACATTACCTCCAAAAGGAATTACAGCTGTATGTCTAATTATTCCGTCTTTAAAAATGGCTAAATCTGTTGTACCTCCACCTATATCAATCAATGCTACTCCTGCTTCTTTTTCTTCTTGACTTAATACTGCAGATGCTGATGCTAAAGGTTCTAATGTAATTTCACTTAAGCCTAAACCTGCACTTTTTACACAACGCCCAATATTTCTGATAGAAGAAACTTGCCCAACAACTACATGAAAATTAGCTTCTAAACGACCTCCATACATACCTATTGGCTCTTTAATATCTGCTTGAGAATCTACTTTAAATTCTTGTGGTAAAACATGTATAATTTCTTCTCCAGGCAACATTACTAATTTATGAACCTGATTAACAAGATCTTCAATATCGCTTTCATCAATAACTTCATCTGCATTATTTCTTGTGATATAATCGCTGTGATGTAAACTACGAATATGTTGACCAGCAATACCTACAACCACTTCATCTATTTTAACACCAGAAACGCTTTCTGCCTCATCAACAGACTGTTGAATAGATTGTATTGTTTGTGTAATATTACTAACAACACCACGTTTTACTCCTAAACTTTTTGCTTTACCAATACCAACAACCTCAATCTTGTCATATTCATTTTTACGACCAATCATGGCAACAATTTTGGTTGTACCAATATCTAAACCAACTGCTATTTTATTGTTTTCCATTTTTAGATTTATTTTGTGCACACAACTTGGTTGTGATATTTTACATTAATCAATTTATAATTCTGAATCGTTTTGTTTTCAAATGTTTTATTATAAAACGCTTTTAACTTCTTAAATTTTACATCCATCTTAGTTAATTTTCCAAAATCAATTTTATAATTTCCACTTCTAACGGAAAACTGATACTCTTCATTAGCAAATTTCTTTATCCCTACCACTTCTTTTTGCAAGAAATTATCCTCCAAAATAAACGATATTAAAGGCAATATTTCATCAACTTCTTCATCACTTCTTACACCAGAAACCAATAATACTCTAGCTGAATAATTACTAGACAAAGGTGTTTTTACTCCTTGTTTATCAATATAATAAGAATCGTTCTCATTTACAATTCTAGCAACAGGAGTTCGCTGTTTTATGATAGATTTTAACGTACCAGTAATGGTTAAAAATACAGATGCATTTTCTACATATGGATTTTTAGAAACCTTTTTTTCCAAACTGTATAAATTTATTACAGATTTTGCTTGGTTTTTCACACTTTCATCATTTTGTATTAACAATTTATTAACCATAGAATGTGTTAAAAAATTATTATCCCCGGCTTCAAATTCTACGATAATTTCATCCACAATTTTATTAGAATTTCTGCTAGAAGAAAAACTATATAAAAAACCCAAACCCACTATCAACAAAAGGAATAAAATGTATTTTAAAAATTTTTTAAACTTCATTTTCTATCGATTTTAAAAGTTCTTTTGTTACTTCATTAATCATTAGCCCTATGTCTCCAGCACCTAACATTGTTAACACTTTTGCAGAAGAATTTTTAATATCTTTTACCAAATCTTTTTTTTGTGTCATTTTTTTCTTCTTGCTATTAATTTTACCTAATAACCACTCTGAATTAACACCAGAAATAGGTTTTTCTCTAGCAGGATAAATATCTAACAACAAAACCTCATCAAATCTTGATAATGCAGATGCAAAATCTTCTATAAAATCTCTAGTTCTAGAAAACAAATGCGGCTGAAAAACAACTAATACTTCTTCATTAGGATACATTTCTCTTACAGAAGTCACAACCGCATTTATTTCTGTTGGATGATGTGCATAATCATCTATCAAAACAAAATCTTCTGTTTTTATTTTATAAGAAAAACGACGCTTAACACCTTTAAAAGTTGATAAACTTTGTTTGATATTTTCTAATGAAATTCCACAAACATCTGCCATCGCCAAAGCTGCTAATGCATTCATAACATTATGCTGACCTGGTAAATGAAATTCAATATTTTTAATTTCTGACGAAGGCGTTTTTACATCAAAAATGTATTTTCCGCTTTCTATTTTTAAATTAAATGCTTTATAATCTGCTTCTTCATTAACAGCATAAGTTAAACCATTTAAAGGCAAACCTTTTGCAATAATTAATGTGTCTGAAACTTTATTTGAAAACTCAATAAAAGACTCGTTTAAAGCTTCAGAATCTCCATAAATATCTAAGTGATCTGCATCCATAGAAGTTACACAAGCAATATTTGGACTTAATTTTAAGAAAGATCTATCAAACTCATCTGCTTCAACCACACTAATTTTATCTTCTCCTAAAATTAAATTAGAATTATAATTCTCTGCTATTCCTCCTAAAAAAGATGTCGCTTTTACCTGAGCCATAATATGACCTAAAATAGAGGAAGTTGTTGTTTTTCCATGGGTTCCTGCAACTGCTAAACAAAAAGTATCTTCTGTTATTTTTCCTAAAATTTCTGATCTTTTTAAAACTGTAAAATCATTTTTAAAAAAATAATTTAACTGCAAATGATTTTCTGGAATTGCTGGTGTATACACCACTAGAGTTTTCTTTTTATTCAAAAAAGAAATTGGTATATTTTTTAACGCATCTTCAAAATGAACATCAACTCCTAGGTCTTCTAAATCTAATGTAATTTGAGACGGAGTTTTATCATAACCAGCCACATGCTTTCCGTTAGAAGCAAAATAACGAGCAATTGCACTCATTCCTATACCTCCAATTCCTACAAAATAAACGTTATGTATATTGTTTAGATTCACTTTTTTAATAAATTTTCTATTTCATTAACAATATCTGTTGTTGCACCTGGTAAAGCTAATTCATGTATATTTTCTGATAAATGTTCTTGCTTTCCTTTATCTTTTAATAATGTTTCAAAAACAATCGGAAACGTATCTAGTTCACTTTCTTTTAAAAGAATTGCTCCATGTTTATCTACAATTGCTTTTGCATTTTTTGTTTGATGATCTTCTGCTACATTAGGAGAAGGTATAAATATTACAGGTTTACCAACAATGCATAACTCTGAAACCGAACTTGCACCAGCTCTTGAGATAATAATATCTGCAGAAGCATAAGCTAAATCCATTCTATTTAGAAATTGATGAACTTGAATATTTTCTAACTCACTGTATTTTTTATATTCATCAAAATACAATTTACCACATTGCCATATAACCTGAACTTCTTGCTTTTTAAAGAATTCTAAATTACTTTCTACTAATTGATTTATTTTTCTTGCGCCTAAACTTCCCCCTAAGACTAAAATAGTTTTCTTTGTTTTGTTTAATTCAAAAAACTTTTTTCCTTCTTCTGTTTTAGAATGAATTGATAACAAATCTTGATGAACAGGATTTCCTGTTT
>NZ_JBDVJE010000025.1:0-5968 GCF_039939415.1 Polaribacter sp. | reverse complement strand
GGTAATTAATAGTTAAAATAAAAAATTATTACAATACCACTTACTTAAAACTATAAAACAAAACAAATGAAAATAAACATAAAACAATTTAAGTTTTTCATTTTCTGCGTACTTAATATATTAGCTATAAATATTGGTGTTGCACAAAATGCATCATTAGATAATATAGAATTAAAAGATTCGCTTCAAATAAAAAATAATACCAATATCTTGGAAACTCCTTTCGGAACATTTAATCTTAAAAATACAACTGGAAGTGTATTTAGAATATCAGGAGATGAACTAAGAAAAACAATAGGAGATAATTTAATAAATGCTTTAAGAGGTAGAGTACCAGGCTTAAGAGTTGTTAGAACAAATAACTCTCCTGTTAATGGTGGTTCTTATAGCTATAATTTAAATGGTAGAACACCAAGTATATTAGTAGATGGACAACCTAGAGGTTTACAAGTAGATTTAAGAGAAGTAGAAGAAGTCATTGTACTTACTGATGCTACTTTTAACTCTTTATTGGGTAATTTAGGAGATAATGGTTTAATATATGTAATTACAAAAGGAGGTAAAGCCAGTAAACCTATTGTAGAAGTTAATTATCAAAGGACTCTAAATACTATTACAACTACACCAAAACATTTATCTGCTGCAGAATATGCAACAGTAATAAATAAGGCATCTAATAATGATGGGTTTGGTGATGTTTATAGTCAAGAAGCAATAGATGCTTATCAAAATGGTACAGACCCTGTCTTATATCCAAATGTAAATGCTCAAGAAACATTTTTAGAAGATTCTTCATCCGCTAATTTTATGTCTTTGAATGTTTATGGAGGAGATAACAATGTAAACTACAGTGGGTTTGTTTCATATTCTGACTGGAAAGGTTTAGAAAAAGTAGGCGAAAAAACAGATGGTAGAAATATTACTTTTAGAACAAAAATTAAAGCAAAGCTTAATGACGTAATAACTACACATGGAAGTGTTTATGGGCAATTTGGACGAAATAAAAGAAATGTTTTAACTTCAGATCAAACTATTCAATGGATTAATAATACACCTGCAAATGCATTCCCTTTAAATGTAGGGGACTCTGCATACGTTGTTAGTAATCAGTATCAAGGTAACTTATTAGCTGAATTAGAAAAAGGAGGTACTAGAACAGATTATAGTTCTAATATGATTTTTGATATAGGTTTAGATTTTGATTTTGATAAATATATAAAAGGACTAAAATATAGTACCTATGGTATGATTAGAACAAATAACAATCACTCCCTAGTTACTAATAATGCCCCTGAATTACTGTTACTAGATATACAAAAAGATATCAATAATTTAGATTCTTTAGCTGGATATAAAATATATCAAGATGAAGATATAAAGACATCACCATCTAGAAATACTGCTGTTATTGGTCGTTATTTTTCATTTGGTGGTAACTTAAGCTATGTTAAAGAAAATAATGATGGAATTTTAAATTTAAATTTAAGTCATCTTTTATATTTTAATCCTAGTTCAGGTGGTGCAAATGCAGATAAACGTAATTTAACTTTTAATTTGAATAGTTCTTATGTTTTAAAAGATAAATACATTCTTTATGCGAACGCAAACTCAAGCAGTAGTTCTAAATTTATTGGAGATAATAAAACAAAAATATTTCCAACTTTAGGAGTTGCCTGGGTTGCATCAAATGAAAATTTCTTAAAAAATAGTAAAGTAATAGATTACCTTAAATTTAGAACTTCTTATGGAGTTGTAGGAACAGAGTATGATGGTAATAGTCTTTTATATTTAGATAGATGGTCTGGTGGTAGAAATTCTGGTACTACATATAACGGAGCAAACAATACACAAGATGATTATGGATACAGTTTAGCTGCTACTGGAAATCCAGAAATAGATTGGGTTTTATATAATCAACTTTTTGCTGGTCTAGAACTAAGGCTATTAAAAAAATTCTCATTAGGAGTAAACTATTTTAATATAGAAATTCAAAATCAGACTACCAATGCAAGTGCTTTATATGCAGATGCTTTAGGAGAAAATGTATACTTACCACAATTAAATTTTACTACTAGTAGAAATGTTGGTTTTAACGCTAACCTTACATATAGAGATAATGTTGGTTCTTTTAAATATTATGCTAATGTTAATGTTGGTCATAACAAGGTAATAGGAGAAAAATTAGCTGAAGTACAGTATCCAGATCAATATCGATTAAAACAAGGACAAGCACAAGACGTTATTACAGGTTATGTAAGCGATGGTTTATTTACTGCTTCTAATATAGATACAGCTTTACCTCAATTTACAGATGTACAAATTGGTGATATCAGATACGTTGATCAAAACGGAGATAATGTAATAGATTCTAGAGATCAAAGAACAATTGGAAACAGTAATCCTAGATACAATTATGGAATTAACCTAGGTTTTGAGTATAAAGGTATAAACTTAGACATTGTAGGTACAGGAGTTACAGGTTATGATATTAATCTTAATTCATCTTCATATTATAAACATAATGGTTCTGCTAATTATTTTGGTAGTGTAAATAGCGATCTTCCAAATGGAAATGCAAATCCAAGATTAAGTACTCTATCAAATTCTAATAATTATGTAAACTCAGATTATTGGTTAGCAGATGGAGCTCATTTTAGAATTTCTAATGTAGAGTTAGGATATTCATTACCAAAATCTACAGTTTCTAATAGCGTATTTTCAGATATAAAATTCTTTATAAGAGGTAATAATTTAGCCGTATTCAGCAAGTTTAGTGATTTAGATCCAGAAGACATATATGCTGGTATTAGTAGATATCCAATGTTACGTACTTTTGCTTTAGGTGCTTCTATCAATTTTTAATAAGTTAAATGCTAAAAAATAAAAAAATGAAATTAACTAATAAAATATTAATAATTATAACCTTAATGCTTAGCATTACAGGATGTAGCTCTTTTTTAGAAGATGAGGTTGAACATTTAACTGAAGAAGAAATAATAACATCCGGAATAAGATCAAGAGGTTTAATCGATGATATTTATACTGATTACTCTTTTAGTAGATATCTTCAGGAATTTTCTTTAGAAACATTATCGGATAATGGTGTATATCGTAATGCAGAAACACCTCTTGCAAATTTAAATTGGGGACCAACAAATAATCCTTACAATTATGTTTGGGCTCAATCATATAAAAACATAAGACAAATCCAAGAATACATTAAGTTGGTACATGATGAAGGATTACCATACTTATCTTCTGAAGCTAGTTCAGATTTAAGTGACTTAGTAGTAACGAGGTATTACGGAGAAGCTTTTTTCTTAAAAGCTTGGGCAGAATGGGAGTTATTAAAAATATTTGGTGGACCAGGACCTGATGGAACTATGTTAGGTTTTCCAATTGTAAATGAAATTCTAGAAAATGATGAATATGCTTTATTAAGTAGAAATACATATCAAGAATGTGTAGATCAAATTATGTCAGATTTAGATGTTGCAATAGCAAATTTACCACTTAAATATACTGGGTCTGATCCATTTAGTAGTGCAGAACTAGGTAGAGCAAGTGGTTTAGCTGCATATGCTGTAAAAGCAAAAGTAGCTTTATTTGCAGCTAGTCCTGCTTTTAACCTAACAAATGATATTTCTAAATGGGAATTAGCAGCAAAATATGCCCAAGACTTAATTGATCAAAACGGTGGTTTAGTTTCATTAAAAACTTTTAATGTTAGTAATGAGAATAATTCAGATCACATTTGGAGATTGCGTGACTCTAGAAATTCATCTACTTTAGAACGTAATTTATACCCTCCAACGTTATATGGTAATGGTCTGGTAAATCCATCTCAAAATTTAGTAGATGCATTTGCTTCAAAAAATGGGTATCCTATTAGTGATTCTAAAAGTTTATATGATGCTACAACGCCATACGCTTCTAGAGATTCTAGATTTTATAAATTTATTTTTTACAATGGAGATAAAGGTTTCACAACAGAAACTGCTACTGATTTTAACTCTTTAGAAACTTTTCAAGGAGGATTAGATAATTTTGGGGGATTTATTTCTAATGTAGGTACAAGAACTGGGTATTATTTAAAAAAATATTTATATGACATTGATTTAGACCCAACGCTAGATCCTGCTCCTGCTGCTGAACCTAAAGTTTATGTTCAACTTGATCTTACGGATATATATTTAAGTTACGCAGAAGCAGTTAATGAAGCATATGGTCAAATAGAAACTGCTCCTGCAGGGTTAAATTACTCAGCTAAAGATGTAATAAAAAAAATAAGACAAAGGGCTAATATATTTTCAGATCCTTATTTAGATGAAGTTTCTACTGATTCAGACAAATTTAGAGATTTTTTAAAAAATGAAAGACGAATAGAATTATGTTTTAGCGGTGAAAGATTCCATGATTTAAGAAGATGGAAGGATATTGTTAATATTGAAGATATTAAAGGTGTAAAAATCACTAAAAATAATGATGATACTTTTTCTTACGAAAACATTACGGTAGAAGAAAGAGGCTACGAAAATAAAAACTATTATTTACCTTTACCATATAGTGAATTGATATTAAACCCTAATTTGAAACAAAACCAAGGATGGTAAAAAATTTAAACACAAAGATTATGAAGAATAATAAATTAAGATCTATCTCCAAATTATTGGCATTGGTTGTAATAGCATTAAGTATTACATCATGTTATGAAGATTTTGTTGAAAATGAATTTGACTTTACTTCTGTCTACTTACCAAAAGAAACTATTGACCGTACATTTATTATGGGAGAAGGAATGCAAATTGGTGTTGGTGTTGTGCTAGGTGGTCGATTAGATAACACAGAAGATGTAGAAGTAACTTTCTCATTAGATGAATCTCTTTTAGATCCAGGTTCTGCACTACCAGAAAGCTACTATGAGTTAGTAGATAGTGAAGGAAATCCTGCTAATAATAAAATAATAATTCCTGCAGGAAAAACACAAGGGTTTGTATATGTAAAAGCAGATTCTATCAAATTTCTTAATGACCCAGTATCATTAGGTAATAATTATGCATTAGGGTTTACATTAGACAATGTGGTAAAAGCAGATTCTATTTTAGCTAATTTAAAATCAACTAAAATAACATTTACTTATATAAACCAATTATATGGTAATTATATTCAAAAAGGACAATTTATAAAAACTGCGTTAGATGATCCATCCACTACTGAAGATGAGTCAGGAGCTCCAGAAACAATTGTTTACCCAGGAGCTGTTTCAGATGTTTTAGAATTCACAATGGTATCTCCTAATAGTTTGGTGAATGATGGAATTGCAGATTTAAAAGGATCTGATAAAAAATTAAATATAATTCTTGCTGATGATAATTCAATATCGATAGAAACAGCTACAGGTGGAGTAACAATTGTTGATGACGGGAGTTCTTCTTATAACCCTGAAACACGTGAAATAAAACTTAACTATTCTTTTGAGTTTAATTTTTTTAAATATGAAGTTACAGAGGTTTTAGAATTTAGAAATAGAGAAGTTGACGGTGTAAATCAATATACTTTTTAAGATATAACAACATTTATAACTAAAAAGCCTCTTATAAAAATTATGAGAGGTTTTTCTTTTTACATCAAACTCATTTGGAAGTACAAAAAATATAAAAATAAAACCTAATACAATAATACATATAAAAGATAATTTAGGATATGTAGACATAACCTGTTAAGGCAATTCTACTACACAAACACAAAATTTAGATACTTTAAATAAATTTTTACAACCTTTAAAAACGGAGCTTAATCTACCAAAACTATAGTTATTCTACTAAAAGTACAAAACAACAAATAACTGATTTAAATGGTGTAATAACAACCAAAAAATCATAGAAAAAACTGGATTAATAACAATTATTGAAGTGTTAAATAAACATGGCAATAATACAGTTAAGGTATGTTTTGGAAAAAAATATTG
>NZ_JBDVJE010000024.1:0-31964 GCF_039939415.1 Polaribacter sp. | reverse complement strand
AATAGTTGTGTATGTTGTTGTTTGTTTCAAGGTTTTGTGAAATATAATATTCAAATGTAGATTAAAATCATAAAAATTAGTATATAAATCGCTAATAAGAAAAAATAACTGACTGATACTTGTATAATTATAAAATAATCGTACATTTGCGCACTCTTAAAAAAGAGCAAAGTTTAATTATAAACGAAAAACAGTAATTATTTAGTATGCCAACTATTCAACAATTAGTTCGTAAAGGAAGAACCAAAATAACTAAGAAGAGTAAATCGGCTGCTTTGTCGTCTTGTCCTCAAAGACGTGGAGTTTGTACTCGTGTTTATACTACAACACCAAAGAAACCTAATTCAGCAATGCGTAAAGTTGCCAGAGTTAGATTGACAAATGGTAATGAGATAAACGCGTACATTCCAGGTGAAGGACATAACTTACAAGAGCACTCGATAGTATTAGTTAGAGGTGGAAGGGTAAAAGATTTACCAGGTGTTAAATATCACGTGGTACGTGGAGCATTAGATACAGCAGGTGTTGAGGGAAGAACTCAGCGTAGGTCTAAGTATGGTGCAAAACGCCCAAAAAAGTAAAATTAGTAACTTTTTTAATGTAAAGACATGAGAAAAAGAGCAGCAAAAAAAAGAGTCTTATTACCGGATCCAAAGTTTAATGATCAGTTAGTAACGCGTTTTGTTAATAACTTAATGTGGAGTGGTAAGAAGTCAGTAGCGTTTAAAGTATTTTACGATGCAATGGATATCGTGGAAGAAAGAAAAGGAGAAGACGAAGAAAAATCGGCTTTAGAAATCTGGAAAGATGGTTTGTCAAATGTAATGCCTCACGTAGAAGTAAGATCTCGTCGTGTTGGTGGTGCTACATTCCAAATTCCAATGCAAATTAGACCAGACCGTAAAGTGTCTATGGCTATTAAATGGATGATTTTGTATACTCGTAAGAGAAATGAAAAAACTATGGCACAGCGTTTAGCTGCTGAGATTTTAGCTGCGGCTAAAGAAGAAGGAGCTGCTGTTAAGAAAAGAGTAGATACTCACAAAATGGCAGAGGCTAATAAAGCATTCTCTCACTTTAGATTTTAATAGAAATGGCTAGAGATTTAAAATTCACAAGAAATATTGGGATTGCAGCACATATTGATGCTGGTAAAACCACAACAACAGAGCGTGTATTGTATTATACAGGTGTTTCTCATAAAATTGGAGAAGTACATGATGGTGCAGCTACAATGGACTGGATGGAACAAGAGCAAGAAAGAGGTATTACAATTACTTCTGCAGCAACTACTTGTACATGGGATTTTCCAATTGAAAATGGAGCTAAAACTCCAGATACAAAAGGATATCACTTTAATATTATTGATACTCCTGGTCACGTTGATTTTACTGTAGAGGTAAATAGATCATTACGTGTATTAGATGGTTTAGTTTTCTTATTTTCTGCTGTTGATGGTGTTGAGCCTCAATCAGAAACTAACTGGAGGTTAGCTGATAACTATAAAGTTCCAAGAATTGGTTTCGTTAACAAAATGGACCGTCAGGGATCTGATTTTTTAGGAGTTTGTCAACAGGTGAAAGATATGTTAAAGTCGAATGCGGTGCCAATCGTTTTAAATATTGGTGACGAAGATGAATTTAAAGGTATCATTGATTTAGTTAAGAATCGTGCCATTGTATGGCATGATGAAACTCAAGGAGCAACTTTCGATATTATCGAAATCCCTGAGGATATGAAAGAAGAGGCTCGTAAATATCGTGCGCTTTTAATTGAAGAAGTAGCAAGTTATGATGAAGATCTTTTAGAAAAATTCATGGAAGATGAAGATTCAATTACAGAAGAAGAAGTGCATGCTGCACTTAGAGCTGCTGTAATGGATATGGCAATTATTCCTATGATTTGTGGTTCTGCATTTAAAAATAAAGGTGTTCAGTTCTTGTTAGATGCTGTTTGTCGTTATTTACCTTCTCCTGTAGATAAAGAAGGTATTGTAGGTACAAATCCTGACACAGGTTTAGAAGAAGTGCGTAAGCCAGATGTAAAAGAGCCTTTTGCTGCTTTAGCATTTAAAATTGCTACAGACCCTTTTGTTGGTCGTTTAGCATTTTTTAGAGCATATTCTGGTCGTTTAGATGCTGGTTCTTATGTGTTGAACAATCGTTCTAACAAAAAAGAACGTATTTCACGTATCTATCAAATGCATGCTAATAAACAAAATGCAATTGATTATATCGAAGCTGGAGACATTGGTGCTGCTGTAGGTTTCAAATCTATTAAAACAGGAGATACTTTAACAGCTGAAAAAAGTCCAATTGTGTTAGAATCAATGGATTTTCCAGATCCAGTAATTGGTATCGCAGTTGAGCCTAAAACGAAAGCGGATGTTGATAGATTAGGTATTGGTTTAGGTAAGTTAGCTGAAGAAGACCCTACTTTTACAGTACGTTCTGACGAAGCTTCTGGTCAAACAATTATCTCAGGAATGGGTGAGTTACATTTAGATGTAATTGTAGATCGTTTAAAGCGTGAGTTTAAAGTTGAAGTTAATCAAGGTCAACCACAAGTAGAATATAAAGAAGCTATTACTGCTGCTGCTGATCACAGAGAAGTTTACAAGAAGCAATCTGGTGGACGTGGTAAATTTGCTGATATTGTATTTACTATGGAACCTGCAGATGAAGGTGTTCAAGGGTTACAATTTGAATCAGTGATTAAAGGTGGTAACGTTCCTAGAGAATTTGTTCCTTCTGTAGAAAAAGGATTCAAAGAAGCAATGAAGAATGGACCTTTAGCCGGATACGAAATGGATTCAATGAAAGTGACTTTAAAAGATGGTTCTTTCCATGCAGTGGATTCTGATCAATTATCTTTTGAGTTAGCTGCAAAATTAGGTTATAAAGCTGCTGCTAAAGCTGCTAAAGCTAAAATTATGGAGCCATTAATGAAATTAGAAGTGTTAACTCCAGAGGAGAACATGGGAGATATCGTTGGTGATTTAAATAGAAGAAGAGGTCAGGTAAATGACATGAGTGATCGTAATGGATCTAAAGTTGTTAAAGCATTAGTGCCATTATCAGAAATGTTTGGTTATGTTACTGCTTTAAGAACTATGTCTTCAGGTAGAGCAACTTCTACAATGGAATTTTCACATTATGCTGAAACTCCTTCTAATGTTTCTGAAGAAGTTATAGCAAAATCTAAAGGTTAATCGACTAAATAATATAAGATGAGTCAAAAAATTAGAATAAAATTAAAGTCTTACGATTATAATTTAGTAGATAAATCTGCTGAGAAAATCGTAAAGACGGTAAAAAGTACTGGTGCAGTTGTAAATGGGCCAATACCATTACCAACACATAAAAAGATTTTTACTGTATTACGTTCTCCACACGTAAACAAAAAATCTAGAGAGCAATTTCAATTAGCTGCTTACAAAAGATTATTAGACATTTATAGTTCTTCTTCGAAAACTATTGATGCTTTAATGAAACTTGAGTTACCAAGTGGTGTTGAAGTTGAGATAAAAGTTTAAGTAAATTTTTAACTTTCGGTTTATTTTGATAAACCGAAAGTTTTTTTTACTTTTGCAACCCGAAATAGAGTAGGGTTAAACTATTTTTACTTTAAAAGCAAAAATAGTAACATGTCCAGAGCGTTTCGCGAAGGAAAAACGGAAAAACAAAATCAGCGTTGAATTTGTTTGCGCTGTTTTTTTTGATTGAAATTTTAAGGACAAAAGTGAAACAATGGTTTCAAAAAAATAATTATTAATATATAGACGCGCTGGGTAAATATCTATCGTCTTAAATTTTAACTAAATGTCTGGGTTAATAGGAAGAAAGATTGGAATGACCAGCTTATTCGATGAGAACGGGAAGAATATTCCTTGTACTGTAATCGAAGCAGGTCCTTGTGTAGTCACTCAGGTCAGAACCGAAGAGGTTGACGGCTATAGTGCGTTGCAACTTGGTTTCGATGACAAAAAAGCAAAGAGCTCTAATAAAGCTTTAGATGGTCACTTTAAAAAAGCTGGTACCACTGCTAAGAAAAAAGTCGTTGAATTTCAAGGGTTTGAAGGAGAGTATAAATTAGGAGACTCTATATCTGTAGATCACTTTGAAGAAGGTGAGTTTGTAGATGTATCTGGTGTTTCTAAAGGTAAAGGTTTTCAAGGTGTTGTAAAACGTCATGGATTTGCTGGTGTAGGTCAAGCTACTCATGGTCAGCATAACCGTTTAAGAGCTCCAGGTTCAATTGGTGCAGCTTCATATCCTGCAAGAGTATTCAAAGGAATGCGTATGGCAGGTAGAATGGGAGGAGATAAAGTAAAAGTTCAAAACTTAAAAGTATTAAAAGTAGTTTCTGAAAAGAATTTACTAGTTGTTAAAGGAGCGATACCTGGACACAAGAATGCTTTTGTAACTATTCAGAAATAATGAAAGTAGCAGTTTTAGATATTACAGGAAAAGATACAGGTAGAAAAGTTGAACTTTCTAAAGATGTATTCGGTATTGAACCAAACGATCATGCAATTTATTTAGATGTTAAGCAGTATTTGGCAAATCAACGTCAAGGAACGCATAAAGCTAAAGAAAGGGCTGAGATAGCTGGTTCTACAAGAAAGATTAAAAAACAAAAAGGAACTGGTACTGCAAGAGCAGGTTCTATCAAGTCTGGTGTTTTTAGAGGTGGAGGGCGTATGTTCGGTCCAAGACCAAGAAGTTATTCGTTTAAATTGAATAAAAACTTAAAGCGTTTAGCACGTAAGTCTGCTTTAAGTATTCAAGCAAATGATAAGAATTTAGTAGTAATTGAAGATTTTACTTTTGATACTCCAAAGACAAAAAACTTTGTAGATGTTTTAAAAGCTTTAGAATTAGATACTAAAAAATCATTATTTGTGTTAAGTAATGATAACGCAAATGTGTATTTATCATCACGTAACTTAAAAAATTCTAAAGTTGTAAAAGCTTCAGAAATTAATACTTATGGTGTTTTAAATGCTAATAAGGTAGTTGTTACTGAAGGTTCTTTAGAAGGGATTAATACAAATTTAAGTAAATAGGGATTCAAGATGAGTATTTTAATAAAACCTATTATCACGGAAAAAGCTACTAACGATAGTGAATTATTTAATCGTTATACGTTTGTAGTAGATAAAAAAGCTAATAAATTAGAAATTAAAAGTGCTGTTGAAAAAGCATATGGAGTTTCTATATCAAGCGTTAAGACTTTAAATTATCCAATTCAAAGAAATACTAAGTTTACTAAAAAAGGTTTAGTAACAGGTGTTAAAAGTGGATACAAAAAAGCTATCGTTCAATTAGCAGAAGGAGAAAGCATTGATTTTTATAACAATCTTTAAGAAAAGACAGAATGTCAGTTAGAAAATTAAAACCAATAACACCAGGTCAGCGTTTTAGAGTTGTAAATGGGTTCGACACCATTACAACTGATAAGCCGGAGAAAAGTTTACTTGCTCCGAAAAAACGATCTGGAGGTCGAAACAGTCAGGGAAGAATGACAACTCGTAATATAGGAGGTGGTCATAAACAAAGATATCGTATTATCGATTTTAAAAGAGATAAAAGTGGTATTCCCGCAACAGTAAAAACTATAGAGTATGATCCAAATCGTACTGCATTTATTGCTTTACTTAGTTATGCTGATGGTGAAAAGCGTTATGTAATTGCACAAAACGGTTTAACAGTAGGTCAAACAATTGTATCAGGTAGTGATATTGCTCCAGAAATTGGAAATGCAATGCCATTAAGTGAAATTCCTTTAGGAACTACAATTTCTTGTATTGAATTACGTCCAGGTCAAGGAGCAGTTATGGCTCGTTCTGCAGGTTCTTTTGCTCAGTTAATGGCAAGAGATGGTAAGTACGCAACTGTAAAGTTACCTTCTGGTGAAACAAGACTTATCTTATTAACTTGTATGGCAACTATAGGAGTTGTTTCTAATTCTGATCATCAATTATTAGTATCTGGTAAAGCAGGTAGAAGAAGATGGTTAGGTAGAAGGCCTAGAGTTAATGCTGTAAGAATGAATCCTGTAGATCACCCAATGGGTGGTGGTGAAGGACGTTCTTCTGGAGGTCATCCAAGATCTAGAAATGGTATTCCTGCTAAAGGATTTAAAACTAGATCTAAGACTAAAGCTAGTAATAAGTACATTATCGAACGTAGAAAGAAATAATTAAGTTATGGCAAGATCATTAAAAAAAGGACCTTACATTCACTATAAATTAGAGAAAAAAGTGTTGGCTAATGTAGAAGCTGGAAACAAAACAGTAATCAAAACTTGGTCAAGAGCAAGTATGATTTCTCCAGATTTTGTTGGACAAACTATTGCTGTTCATAATGGACGTCAGTTTGTACCAGTTTATGTTACAGAAAACATGGTAGGGCATAAATTAGGCGAATTTTCACCAACTCGTTCTTTTAGAGGACATGCTGGTGCAAAAAATAAAGGTAAAAAATAGTAGGAAATGGGAGTTCGTAAAAAAAATATGGCAGATCAGTTAAAAGCAGATAGAAAGCAACGTGCTTTCGCGAAGCTTACTAACTGTCCTACATCACCAAGAAAAATGCGTTTAGTAGCGGATCAAGTAAGAGGAGTTGAAGTTGAAAAAGCTTTACAAATCTTAAAATTCAGTCCTAAAGAAGCGTCTATCAATTTAGAGAAATTGTTATTGTCTGCAATTGCAAACTGGCAAGCTAAAAATGAAGATGCATCTATTGAAGAGGCTGGTTTATTCGTAAAATCTATTTGTGTAGATAGCGCAGGAATGTTAAAAAGATTAAGACCAGCTCCACAAGGGCGTGCTCATAGAATCCGTAAGAGATCTAATCACGTTACTTTAGAGTTAGGTAGTAAAAATTTAAGTAATTAATCAAAGTAGAAATGGGACAAAAAACAAATCCAATAGGGAATCGTTTAGGAATCATCAGAGGTTGGGAGTCTAACTGGTATGGTGGTAATGACTACGGAGATAAATTAGCTGAAGATGATAAAATAAGAAAGTATGTAAATGCTAGATTATTTAAAGCAAGTGTTTCTCGAGTAATTATTGAGCGTACTTTAAAACTTGTAACCGTTACTATCACTACTGCACGTCCAGGTATCATTATTGGTAAAGGAGGTCAAGAGGTAGACAAGTTAAAAGAAGAGCTTAAGAAAATTACAGGTAAAGAAGTTCAAATTAATATTTTTGAAATTAAACGTCCAGAATTAGATGCAAAATTAGTTGCAACTAGTATTGCTCGTCAAATTGAAAATAGAATTTCTTACAAAAGAGCTACTAAAATGGCTATTCAAGCTACAATGCGTATGAATGCTGAAGGAATTAAAGTTCAACTTTCAGGTCGTTTAAACGGGGCTGAAATGGCACGTTCAGAGCATTATAAAGAAGGTAGAATTCCTCTTTCTACTTTTAGAGCAGATATAGACTATGCACTTGTTGAAGCTCATACTCAATACGGAAGATTAGGTATTAAAGTATGGATTATGAAGGGTGAGGTTTATGGTAAAAGAGAATTATCTCCATTAGTTGGCTTGTCTAAAAAACAAGGTGGTAATAAAGGAGGAGATAGATCTAAGCGTCAACCTCGTAGAAGAAAATAATTTTTAAAATTAGAAATTAAAAATGTTACAGCCAAAAAGAGTAAAATACCGTAAGGTACAGAAGGCGAAGGGAAATATGACTGGAAATTCTCAAAGAGGAAATCAACTTTCTAATGGAATGTTTGGTATCAAATCTTTAGACCAGAACTTATTAACTTCACGTCAAATAGAAGCAGCTCGTATCGCGGCAACTCGTCATATGAAAAGAGAAGGTCAGTTATGGATTAAAATATTTCCAGACAAACCTATCACTAAGAAACCTTTAGAGGTACGTATGGGTAAGGGTAAAGGAGCACCAGATCATTTTGTTGCAGTTATTAAACCAGGTAGAATTTTGTTTGAAGTTGGTGGTGTGCCAATGAATGTAGCAAAAGAAGCTTTACGTTTAGCAGCACAGAAACTTCCAGTAAAAACGAAGTTTGTAGTAGCAAGAGATTTTGATATTAACGCATAATTCTAAAAAAAATGAAACAATCAGAAATTAAAGAATTATCTATAGCAGATTTACAAGAGAAGCTTGGAGCGTTGCAAAAGAATTATACTGATCTTAAGATGGCTCACGCAATCACTCCTCTGGAGAACCCATTGCAATTGAGAAGTTTAAGAAGAACTGTAGCAAGAATTGCAACAGAATTAACAAAAAGAGAATTACAATAATTCTATAGTCAGTTTTAAAGATGGAAAAAAGAAATCTTAGAAAAGAGAGAATTGGTGTTGTTTCTAGTAGTAAAATGGAGAAATCTATTGTTGTTGCAGAAACTAAAAGAGTAAAGCACCCAATGTACGGTAAATTCGTATTAAAAACGAAAAAGTATGTTGCACACGACGAAAAGAATGATTGCAACGAAGGAGATACAGTTAGGATCATGGAAACAAGACCTATGAGTAAATCTAAACGTTGGAGATTAGTAGAAATCCTAGAAAGAGCTAAATAATATGTTACAGACAGAATCAAGATTAAAAGTAGCAGATAATACTGGTGCCAAAGAGGTTTTAGTAATTAGAGTTTTAGGAGGAACAAGAAAACGTTACGCAAGTATTGGAGACAAAATTGTTGTATCTGTTAAATCTGCAACTCCTAACGGAACTGTAAAAAAAGGTCAAGTATCTAGAGCAGTTGTTGTAAGAACTAAAAAAGAAGTAAGACGAAAAGACGGATCATACATCAGATTTGATGATAATGCCTGTGTGCTTTTAAATCCTACAGAGGATATGAGAGGTACTCGTGTATTTGGGCCCGTTGCTCGTGAACTTCGTGAGAAACAATTCATGAAAATAGTATCATTAGCACCTGAAGTGCTTTAAATCATTATATTAAGATGAAAAAGTTCAAATTAAAATCAGGAGATACTGTAAAAGTAATTGCAGGAGATCATAAAGGGTCTGAAGGTAAAGTTTTACAAATCATTAAAGATAAAGATAGAGTTTTAGTAGAAGGTGTAAACTTAATTTCTAAGCACACTAAACCTAGCGCTCAAAATCCTCAAGGTGGTATTGTAAAAAAAGAAGCTTCATTACATATTTCTAACGTAATGTTAGTAGAAGATGGTGTAGCTGTAAGAGTAGGTTATCAGGTTGATGGAGATACTAAAAATAGAATCTCTAAAAAAACTAAAAAATAAGAATAATCATGAGTTACGTACCAAGATTAAAAGCAGAATACAAAGAAAGAGTAATTAATGCTCTTACTGAAGAATTCAGTTATAAGAATGTAATGCAAGTTCCAAAATTAGAAAAAATTGTTGTTTCTAAAGGTGTTGGTGCTGCTATTGCAGATAAGAAATTAATAGATTATGCTGTAGAAGAATTGACTAAAATTACTGGTCAAAAAGCTGTTTCTACTATGTCTAAAAAAGATGTTGCATCATTTAAATTACGTAAAGGAATGCCAATTGGTGTTAAAGTTACTTTACGTGGTGATAAAATGTATGAATTCTTAGATAGATTAGTTACTGCTTCTTTACCTCGTGTAAGAGACTTTCACGGTATTAAAGCTAATGGATTTGATGGAAGAGGTAATTACAATTTAGGTATTACTGAACAAATCATCTACCCAGAAATAAATATTGATCAAGTTAAAAAAATTAGTGGAATGGATATTACTTTTGTAACATCTGCAAACACTGATAAAGAGGCTAAATCATTATTAGGAGAATTAGGTTTACCATTCAAAAAAAATTAAGAAATGGCTAAAGAATCAATGAAAGCTCGCGAACGTAAAAGAGCAAAAACTGTAGCAAAATATGCAGAAAAGAGAAAAGCTTTAAAAGAAGCTGGAGACTATGAAGCATTGCAAAAATTACCAAAAAACGCTTCACCAATTAGAATGCATAACAGATGTAAGTTAACTGGTCGTCCAAAAGGTTATATGCGTCAGTTTGGTATTTCTCGTGTAACGTTCCGTGAAATGGCAAATCAAGGATTAATACCAGGTGTTAAAAAAGCAAGTTGGTAGAAATTTTAAATAAAGCTTAAAAATAAAAATAGAATGTGTATCTTTGCACGCTCTATTTTTTTTGAGTATAAGAATTTTAACTGATTATAGGTTCATTTATCACAGAGAAATCTGTAGTATAAATAGAGGTATTTGAAAACCGTAATCGCAATTTTATATTAATATGTATACAGATCCAATCGCAGATTTTCTTACCAGAGTAAGAAATGCAATCGCTGCAGGACACAGAGTAGTAGAAATTCCAGCTTCAAATTTGAAGAAGGAAATGACTAAAATTTTGTTTGATCAAGGATATATTTTAAGTTACCAGTTCAATGATGATAAAGTTCAAGGGACTATTAAGATAGCTTTAAAATATGACAAAGACACAAAAGAGTCAGTAATTAGAAAAATTCAACGTATCAGTACACCAGGTTTACGTAAATATGTTGGCTCAACTGAGATGCCAAGAGTATTAAACGGACTAGGAATTGCTATTGTTTCTACATCGAAAGGTGTTATGACAAACAAAAAAGCACGTCTTGAAAATGTTGGAGGAGAAGTTTTATGTTATGTTTATTAATTCTTAAGAGATGAGTAGAATAGGAAAAAATCCCGTTAGCATTTCACAAGGTGTAGATGTAAACATAAAAGACAATGTTATAACTGTTAAAGGAAAATTAGGAGAATTATCTCAAGAAATTTCTGAAGGTATTACAGTTAAAATAGAAGATGCGACTATTACTTTAGATAGAGCGTCAGAAAGTAAAGACCATAAAGCACAACATGGTTTAATGAGAGCTTTAATCAGTAATATGATTGAAGGTGTAAGTAAAGGTTGGACTAAAGATTTAGAATTAGTAGGTGTTGGTTATAGAGCATCTAATCAAGGACAAAAATTAGACTTGGCTTTAGGTTTCTCTCATAATATCGTTTTAAATTTAGCTCCAGAAGTAAAAGTTGAAACAATATCAGAGAAAGGGAAAAACCCAATCATTAAATTAACTTCTTTTGACAAACAGTTAGTTGGTCAAGTAGCTGCAAAGATTCGTTCTTTCAGAGCTCCTGAACCTTATAAAGGAAAAGGTGTTAAGTTTGTTGGTGAAGTATTAAGAAGAAAAGCAGGTAAATCTGCATAATATATAGTATTATGGCATTATCAAAGCTACAAAGAAGAACTAGAATTAAGCAAAGAATTAGAAAAATTATTTCTGGTACAGCTACAAAACCAAGGTTATCGGTTTATAGGAGTAATAAAGAAATCTATGCTCAATTAGTTGATGATGTAAACGGAGTTACATTAGCTTCAGTTTCATCAAGAAATAAAGAAATAAAAGCAACTACTAAATCTGAAGCAGCTACAGCAGTAGGTAAAGCAATTGCTGAGAAAGCTGTTAAAGCAGGAATAGAAACAGTTGCTTTTGACAGAAACGGATATTTATACCACGGTAGAGTTAAAGTATTAGCAGATGCTGCAAGAGAAGCAGGTTTAAAATTTTAAGAAATTATGCAAGGATATAAAAACGTAGAAAGAGTAAAACCAAGCGGTTTAGAGCTTGTAGATAGATTAGTAGGTGTACAACGTGTTACTAAAGTAACTAAAGGTGGTAGAGCTTTTGGTTTTTCTGCAATTGTTGTTGTAGGAGATGGTAATGGTGTTGTTGGTCATGGTTTAGGTAAGTCTAAAGATGTTTCTTCTGCAATTGCAAAAGCAGTTGAAGATGCAAAGAAAAATTTAGTTAGAATACCTATTTTAGATGCAACTTTACCTCATGAGCAAAAAGGGAAATTTGGTGGTGCGAAAGTATTTATCAAACCTGCCTCTCATGGTACTGGAGTTATTGCTGGTGGAGCTGTAAGAGCAGTGTTAGAAGCAGTAGGAGTACATGATGTATTATCAAAATCTCAAGGGTCTTCAAACCCTCATAACGTTGTTAAAGCTACATTTGATGCATTATTACAATTACGTAGTGCAGCATCAATAGCAAAACAGAGAGGGATTTCTTTAGAGAAAGTATTTAACGGATAAATCTAAGAACGATGGCAAAAATAAAAGTTACACAAGTAAAAAGTCAAATCGGGCGTCTTAAGAATCAAAAAAGAACTTTAGAAGCATTAGGTTTACGAAAAATGAACCAAACAGTAGAACATGAGGCAACTCCTTCTATTATTGGTATGGTAAATACAGTTAAACACTTAGTTTCTTTTGAAGAAATTAAATAAGATATTTAGAAAAATGAGTTTACATAATTTAACACCAGCAGAAGGTTCCGTTAAAAAAGGAAAAAGAATTGCAAGAGGTGAAGGATCTGGAAAAGGTGGTACCGCTACAAGAGGTCACAATGGACAGAAATCTCGTTCTGGTTATTCTAAGAAAATTGGTTTTGAAGGAGGACAAATGCCACTTCAAAGACGTGTGCCAAAATTTGGTTTCACTAACATAAACCGAAAAGAATATCAAGGTATCAATTTAGATAAATTACAGTCTTTAGTTGATAGTGGAGTAATAACAGATACAGTTAGTTTAGATATTTTAGTTGCTAACAGATTAGCAGGTAAAAACGACCTAGTAAAAATATTAGGAAACGGAGAATTAAAAGCTAAATTAAATATAACTGTACATAAATTTACAGCATCAGCAAAAGCAGCTATTGAAGCAGCTGGAGGAGAAGCTGTTACTTTATAAGACCCCGTAAATGATGAATTTTATTAATAGATTAAAAGATATTTTCAGTATAGAAGAATTAAAAAACAAAATCCTTCTAACTATCGGTTTAATTGCTGTATACCGTTTTATGGCTGCTGTTCCTTTACCAGGAATAGATCCATTACAGTTATCAGCATTAAAAGAGAGTACATCTGGAGGTCTTTTAGGATTATTAAATGCATTTACAGGAGGAGCATTTGCTAGGGCGTCAGTAATGGCACTTGGTATTATGCCATATATTTCTGCTTCTATTGTAGTTCAGTTAATGGGAATCGCGGTTCCTTATTTACAAAAACTACAAAAAGATGGAGAAAGTGGACGTAAAAAAATTACACAAATAACTAGATGGTTAACCATTGCTATTACGTTGGTGCAAGCACCAACCTATATTACAGCTATTAAAACTCAGTTTGGTCTAGGCCCTGAAGCTTTTTTAGTAAGTGGTGCAACTTTCTGGGTATCATCAATCATTATCTTAACTGCAGGAACAATTTTTGCTATGTGGTTAGGTGAGCGTATTACAGATAAAGGAGTTGGTAATGGTATTTCATTATTAATTACTGTTGGTATTATCGCGAACTTTCCAGCAGCATTTTTGCAAGAGTTTGTTGCAAAAACAACAAATGCTGGTGCAGGTGGAATCATGATGGTTTTAATTGAAATCATTGTTTGGTTTGTAGTAATTTTATTAACTGTGCTATTAGTAACCGCTGTTCGTAAGATCGCTGTACAATATGCCAGAAGAACAGTTGCAGGAAACATACAAAATGTTGCAGGATCAAGAGATTATATCCCTTTAAAATTAAATGCAGCAGGAGTTATGCCAATTATCTTTGCACAAGCAATTATGTTTTTACCAGTTGCTTTAGCTCAGAGATTTCCAGCAATTGCTAGCTTACAAGATATTAATGGATTATGGTATAATGTAATTTTTGCATTATTAATTATCATTTTTAGTTATTTCTACACTGCAATTACTATTCCTACGAATAAAATGGCAGAAGATTTAAAAAGGAGTGGTGGTTTTATACCAGGTATTAGACCAGGAAAGGATACAGCAGATAGATTAGATTCTGTATTGTCAAGAATTACGTTCCCAGGATCGTTGTTTTTAGCAGCATTATCTATCTTACCAGCAATTGTAGTTCAATTTGGAGTACAACAAAGTTGGGCAATGTTTTATGGTGGTACATCATTAATAATTATGGTAGGAGTTGCAATTGATACTTTGCAACAAATTAACTCATATTTATTAAACCGTCATTATGATGGATTAATGAAAGCGGGAAACAGCAATAGAAAATCGAATAAATAATATGGCTAAACAATCAGCAATACAACAAGATGGAACAATTACAGAAGCATTATCAAATGCAATGTTTCGTGTAGAGTTAGAAAATGGACATATAGTTACGGCACACATTTCTGGTAAAATGCGCATGCATTATATCAAATTATTACCTGGTGATAAAGTGAAATTAGAAATGAGTCCTTACGATTTATCAAAAGCAAGAATTACTTACAGATACTAAAAAAACAAAACAGATGAAAGTTAGAGCATCAGTTAAAAAAAGAAGTGCCGACTGCAAAATAGTTCGCAGAAAAGGTAGATTATACGTGATTAATAAACAAAATCCTAGATTTAAACAAAGACAAGGGTAATGGCAAGAATAGCAGGTATTGATATTCCAAAGAATAAAAGAGGAGTTATTGCTTTAACTTACATCTTTGGTATAGGAGACAGCAGAGCTAAACAAGTTTTAGCAGAAGCAAAAGTAGATGAAAACATTAAAGTTCAAGATTGGACTGATGAGCAAATCGCAGCAATTAGAGAAAATGTAGGATCTTTCACCATTGAAGGAGAATTACGTTCTGAAATACAGTTGAACATCAAACGCTTGATGGATATCGGTTGTCAAAGAGGAATTCGTCATAGACTTGGTCTTCCATTAAGAGGACAAAGAACTAAGAATAACTCTCGTACAAGAAAAGGTAAGAGAAAAACTGTAGCTAACAAGAAAAAATAAGTTAGATAAGTAATCAAGATCTAATAATAGTTTTAACTATAAAATTAGAAAACTAAATTACTAAAACTGTAAAATTATGGCAAAAGCAAGTTCAAAAAAACGTAAAGTAATTATTGATGCTATTGGAGAGGCGCACGTAACTGCATCTTTTAATAATATCATTATTTCTTTAACAAATAAGAAAGGTGACGTTATTTCATGGTCATCTGCAGGTAAAATGGGTTTTAGAGGTTCTAAAAAGAATACTCCATATGCAGCTCAATTAGCAGCAGAAGATTGTGCAAATGTTGCAAAAGAAGCAGGTTTACGTAAAGTAAAAGTTTATGTAAAAGGACCAGGTAATGGTAGAGAATCTGCAATTAGATCTATTCATAATGCAGGTATTGAAGTAACAGAAATTATTGATGTTACACCAATTCCTCATAATGGATGTCGTCCACCTAAGAGAAGAAGAGTATAATTAAATATTTTAACTTGATAGGAATAAGATTATCGAAGGAGTAAGCCTTAATTCATAATCCCTATCTATAACAAAAAAGAAATGGCAAGATATACAGGACCAAAAACTAAGATTGCTCGTAAGTTTGGAGAAGCAATTTTTGGAGATGATAAAAATTTCGAAAAAAGAAATTATCCTCCAGGACAGCATGGAAATGCAAGAAGAAGAGGAAAAAAATCTGAATACGCAACTCAATTAATGGAGAAGCAGAAAGCTAAATATACTTATGGTATTTTAGAGCGTCAATTCAGTAACTTATTTAAAAAAGCACAAGCTGCTGGTGGTATTACTGGTGAAGTTTTATTACAATTATGTGAATCTCGTTTAGATAACGTAGTTTTTAGAATGGGTGTTTCTAATTCTCGTAGTGGAGCTCGTCAATTAGTTTCTCACAGACATATTACAGTTAATGGAGAAATCGTTAATATTCCTTCTTATAGTTTAAAAGCAGGTGATGTTGTTGCAGTAAGAGAAAAATCTAAATCTTTAGTAGCTATCGAAAATGCATTGGCATCTAACAACAATGTATACGAATGGTTAACTTGGAATAGTGATACTAAAACTGGAACTTTTGTCAAAGTACCAGAAAGAATTCAAATTCCAGAGACTTTCAAAGAGCAATTAATCGTAGAATTATATTCTAAGTAATAAATTAATCACATTGTTATTTAGCCAAAGGGTTTATTTGTATTTCTTCACACTTATAAACCGCGCAACTAAATAACAATTAAAACGAAGAAAAAAATGGCAATTTTAAATTTTCAAAAACCTGATAAAGTAATAATGATTGAATCTACAGATTTTTCTGGAAGATTTGAATTTAGACCTTTAGAACCAGGTTTTGGTTTAACAGTAGGTAATGCTTTAAGAAGAGTTTTATTATCTTCTTTAGAAGGATTTGCAATTACATCATTAAGAGTTGATGGTGTTGAGCATGAATTTTCAACAGTTCCTGGAATCGTAGAAGATGTTACAGAAATTATTTTAAACTTAAAACAAGTACGTTTTAAGAAACAAATAGATGAAAATGATAGAGAAACGGTTTCTATATCACTGTCTGGTCAAGAACAGTTTACAGCTGGAGACTTACAGAAATTTATTTCTGGCTTTCAAGTTTTAAACCCAGATTTAGTAATCTGTAATATGGATAAATCTGTAAAGTTAAATGCTGAAATTACAATAGAAAAAGGTAGAGGTTTTGTTCCTGCTGAAGAAAATAAAAAAGCTTCAGCACCAATAGGAACAATTTTTACTGATTCTATTTACACACCAATTAAGAATGTAAAATATGCAATTGAAAATTATCGTGTTGAGCAAAAAACAGATTATGAAAAATTAGTTTTTGATATTGATACAGATGGTTCAATAAACCCTAAAGATGCATTAACAGAAGCTGCAAAAATATTAATCCACCACTTTATGTTATTCTCTGATGAGCGTATCACTTTAGAGGCAGATGAAATTGCACAAACTGAAACATATGATGAAGAATCATTACATATGCGTCAATTATTAAAAACTAGATTAATCGATATGGATTTATCTGTTAGAGCTTTAAATTGTTTAAAAGCTGCAGAAGTAGATACATTAGGAGATTTAGTTTCTTTTAACAAAAGCGATTTAATGAAATTTAGAAACTTTGGTAAAAAATCTTTAACTGAACTAGAAGAATTAGTTATTGTTAAAGGCTTAAGTTTCGGAATGGATTTAACAAAATATAAATTAGATAGAGATTAATCTTTCATATTTTGCTCCTCAAAAAGGGTAGATGCAAGATGAAAGTATAAAACAAACGTAATGAGACACGGAAAAAAACACAACCATTTAGGAAGAACAACTTCGCATAGAAAGGCGATGTTAGCTAATATGACTTGCTCTTTAATAGAACACAAGCGTATTAATACAACTGTTGCAAAAGCAAAAGCTTTAAGAGTTTTTGTTGAACCATTAATTACAAAATCTAAGTCAGATACAACTCATAACAGACGTGTAGTATTTTCTTATTTACGTGATAAATTTGCAGTTACAGAATTATTTAAAGAAATTTCTGTAAAGGTTGGAGACAGACCTGGAGGTTATGTTCGTATTATTAAATTAGGAAATCGTCAAGGAGATAATGCTCCTATGGCAATGGTAGAATTAGTTGATTACAACGAAATCTATAATCCTAAAGGTAAAAAAGCTAAAAAATCAACTCGTAGAGGAAGAAGCAAAAAAGCAGATTCAGCTCAAGTTGAAGAAGTAGCAACAGAAGAAAAATCTGAAGAATAAAAAATGATAATTTTTTAATTATATAAAAGGGATAAACGTTTACGTTTATCCCTTTTTTTATATTTTTGTATTACGTAACACAACAACAATAACCACTATCAATGAAATATCAAACAAGAAAAAAAGCACTCGTTTTACTAGCAGACGGAACAATTTTTTATGGAAAATCTGTAGGAATTGAAGGAACATCTACTGGAGAAATTTGTTTTAATACAGGTATGACAGGTTACCAAGAAATATTTACAGATCCTTCTTATTTCGGTCAGTTAATGGTAGCTACTAATGCTCATATTGGTAATTATGGGGTAAATAATGAAGAAGTAGAATCTGATGGAATTAAAATTTCTGGATTAATTTGTAGAAATTTTAGTTTTACACATTCTCGTGTAGATTCCGATGGAAATTTAAAAGATTGGTTTCTAGAACACAATTTAGTTGCCATTTCCGATGTAGACACAAGAGCCTTAGTTTCATATATTAGAGATAATGGAGCAATGAATGCTATTATTTCTACTGAAATAGACAATATTGAAGGATTAAAACAGCAATTAGCTCAAGTACCAAGTATGGAAGGCTTAGAATTAGCATCGAAAGTTTCTACCAAAGAACCTTATTTTATAGGTGATGAAAATGCTGAAATTAAAATTTCTGCTTTAGACATAGGTATTAAAAAGAATATTTTAAGAAACTTAGCTAAAAGAGGAGCTTGTATTAAAGTATTTCCTTACAATTCTTCTTTTGAAGATTTGTCATCTTTTAATCCTGATGGATATTTTATCTCAAATGGACCTGGTGATCCAGAACCATTAGTAGATGCACAAAAAGTAGCTAAAGAAATTGTAAAAAGAGATTTACCTTTATTTGGTATCTGTTTAGGACATCAAGTAATTGCTTTGGCAAACGGTATTTCTACTTATAAAATGCACAATGGGCATAGAGGAATAAATCATCCAGTTAAAAATTTATTAACAGGCAAAGGAGAAATTACTTCTCAAAATCATGGTTTTGCAATTAATAGAAAAGAAACAGAAGCAAGCGATAATGTAGAAATTACTCATGTTCATTTAAACGATCATACAGTAGCTGGTATACGTATTAAAAATAAAAATGCATTTTCTGTTCAATATCACCCAGAAGCAAGCCCAGGACCTCATGATTCTGAATATTTGTTTGATCAATTTATTGCGAATATAAAGTCATCTAAATAAGTTTAAAAATTAGAATTATAATTTTTTTTTAAGTAGAAAACGTTTTCGTAACTAACTGATTTAAACAAAGTGTAAATGTGCTATATTTCGTAATTTAGCAAATATAAAATAAAGACATAAATTAAATAAATTACAATAAAATGAGTATTATAATTAGCGTTCATGCACGTCAGATTTTTGATTCAAGAGGAAATCCAACAGTAGAAGTAGATGTAACAACAGAAAATGGTGTTTTAGGTAGAGCAGCAGTTCCATCTGGAGCTTCTACCGGAGAACATGAAGCTGTAGAATTAAGAGACGGAGGTAGTGATTACATGGGTAAAGGTGTTTTAAAAGCAGTAGAAAATGTAAATAATATTATAGCTCCAGAATTATTAGGAACTTCTGTATTTGAACAAAATTCTATCGATAAATTAATGATAGATTTAGATGGTACTCCAAATAAATCTAAATTAGGTGCTAATGCAATTTTAGGAGTTTCTCTAGCTGCTGCTAAAGCTGCTGCTAATGAGTTAGGTATGCCTTTATACAGATATGTTGGTGGTGTTTCTGCTAATACTTTACCTGTTCCAATGATGAATATCATTAATGGAGGTTCTCACTCAGATGCACCAATTGCATTTCAAGAATTTATGGTTATGCCAGTTAAAGCTGAAACTTTTTCTCAAGCTATGAAAATGGGTTCTGAAATTTTTCATAACTTAAAGAAAGTATTGCATGATAGAAATTTATCTACAGCTGTTGGAGATGAAGGAGGTTTTGCACCAACTTTAGACGGAACAGAAGATGCAATTGAAACAATAGCTTTAGCTGTTAAAAATGCTGGATATTCATTTGGTGATGAAATTAAAATTGCTTTAGACTGTGCTTCTGCAGAGTTCTTTGTAGATGGAAAATATGATTACACTAAATTCGAAGGAGATAAAGGTGTTATTAGAACTTCAAATGAACAAGCAGAATATTTAGCAGAATTAGCAAATAAATATCCAATTATTTCTATTGAAGATGGAATGGATGAAAATGATTGGGAAGGAACAAAATACCTTACTGAATTAATTGGAGATAAAGTACAATTAGTTGGTGATGATTTATTTGTAACTAATGTAGAGCGTTTATCTAGAGGTATTAAAGAAGGTATTGCAAACTCAATACTAATTAAAGTAAACCAAATAGGTTCTTTAACTGAAACTATTGCAGCAGTTAATATGGCAAAAAATGCTGGATATACTTCTGTAATGTCTCACAGATCTGGAGAAACTGAAGATAATACTATTGCAGATTTAGCAGTAGCATTAAATTGTGGTCAAATAAAAACAGGTTCTGCTTCTCGTTCTGATAGAATGGCAAAATATAATCAATTATTACGTATTGAAGAAGAATTAGGTGAAACGGCTTATTTCCCAAAAGAAAAAGCATTTAAAATCTAAACAACTTTTTTTAAATTATATTAAAACCTCATAAGTAATTATGAGGTTTTTTTTATGAATTTCACATATAAATTAATGTTATCTTAAAATATCTAAAAACTATTATAACATCCTTTCAAAATCCTATAAAAATTGGTAACTTCGCAAAACTAAACAACACAACAATAAATCATTATTAAATGTCAGAAATAGCTAAATTACAAATTGGAGGTGATTCATTTGAATTTCCATTAGTAAAAGGAACAGAAAATGAAGTTGCAATTAATATTAAAACTCTTAGAACTGCAACAAATGGAGTAATAACTATAGATCCTGGGTACAAGAATACAGGTTCTTGCGAAAGTGCTATTACTTTTTTAGATGGAGAAAAAGGAATTTTACGTTATAGAGGGTATTCAATTGAAGATTTAGCTGATAAAGCAGATTTTTTAGAAGTAGCTTACGCTTTAATATTTGGTGATTTACCAAATAAAGATGAGTTAGCTAAATTTGAAAATGATATAAAGGATCATGCTATTGTTGATGATGATGTAAGAAAAATTATTGAGGCATTTCCAAGAAATGCTCACCCAATGGGAGTTTTATCTTCCCTAACAAGTGCCTTAACAGCATTTAATCCTTCTTCTGTAGACATTAACTCTAGGGAAGAAATGTATGCTGCTATTGTTAGAATTTTAGCAAAATTTCCTGTTTTAGTTGCTTGGACAATGCGTAAGAAAAATGGTTTACACCTTAATTATGGTAGAAAAAACTTAGGTTATGTAGAGAACTTAATGTACATGATGTTTAAACAACCTAATGAAGATTTTGAAGTTAACCCAATCATTAAAAACGCTTTAGATAAATTATTAATTCTACATGCAGATCATGAACAAAACTGTTCTACTTCTACAGTAAGAATCGTGGGGTCTTCTCACGCAGGTTTATTTGCATCTTTATCAGCAGGTATTTCTGCACTTTGGGGTCCATTACATGGTGGAGCTAATCAAGCCGTTTTAGAAATGTTAGAAGCAATTAATGCTGATGGAGGAGATACAAAAAAATACATGGCTAAAGCTAAAGATAAAAATGATCCTTTTAGATTAATGGGATTTGGACATAGAGTTTATAAAAACTTTGACCCAAGAGCAAAAATCATTAAAATAGCTGCAGATGAAGTATTAAATGATTTAGGTGTTAATGATCCTATTTTAGAAATAGCAAAAGGATTAGAACAAGAAGCTTTAAACGATCCTTATTTTGTAGATAGAAAACTGTATCCAAATGTAGATTTCTATTCAGGTATTATTTATAGAGCTATGGGAATTCCTACAGATATGTTTACAGTAATGTTTGCACTAGGTCGTTTGCCAGGTTGGATTGCTCAATGGAAAGAAATGAGATTGAAAAAAGAACCAATAGGACGTCCAAGACAAATTTATACTGGAAAAAATTTAAGAGATTTTACAGACATAAATAAAAGATAAATTTTACTACATTTACAAAAAAAAAGCTTCATATTTTATGAAGCTTTTTTTATCTATTAAATATATGTTGCAACTTAATATTAAAAACGAGACTTCAAGATTAAGAGCAGTTATTTTAGGAACCGCTATTAGTAATGGACCTGTTCCTAAAGTTCAAGATTGTTACGATCCTAAAAGTGTAGAGCATGTTTTAGCAAGAACTTACCCTAAAGAAAAAGACATGATTAAAGAAATAGAAGCTGTAGCAGAAGTTTTTGAAAAATATAATGTAAAAGTATTTAGACCAGAAATTATTGAAAATTACAATCAAATTTTTTCTAGAGATATTGCATTTGTTATTGATGATGTTTTTGTAGAAGCAAATATTCTTCCAGATAGAGAAAGAGAGTATAAGGCAATAGATAAAGTAATTTCTCAAATAAATAAAGAAAATGTAATTGTTTTACCACAAGAATGTCATGTAGAAGGAGGAGATGTGATGCCTTGGAATGACTATATTTTTATAGGGACATATTCTGGTAGCGATTATGCAGATTATATAACTGCTCGTACAAATATAGATGCAGTAATTGCAATTCAAGAATTATTCCCAAATAAAATAGTAAAGTCTTTTGAGTTAAGAAAATCGAATACAAATGCAAAAGAAAATGCATTGCATCTAGATTGTTGTTTTCAACCAATAGGAAAAGATAAAGCTATTCTTCATAAAAATGGTTTTTTAGTTAAAAGTGAATATGAATGGCTGTTAAATTTCTTTGGAAAAGAGAACGTTTTTGAAATTACAAAAGAAGAAATGTATAACATGAATAGTAATATTTTTTCAATTTCTGAAGAAGTAATAATTTCTGAAAATAATTTTTTAAGACTAAATACTTGGCTTAGAAAAAAAGGTTTTACTGTAGAAGAAGTACCTTACTCAGAAATAGCAAAACAAGAAGGTTTGTTAAGATGTTCAACTTTACCGTTAATAAGAGATTAAGTATAATAATTTATTAATTTAAACTATTATAAAGTCTTTTTTAATGAATTTACCATTTATTCATTGAGCTAGTAAAAAATCAACAATAAAAAATTGTTTTAAACAAAAAAACCGAGCATATTGCTCGGTTTTTAATAAATTAGAAGAAATCATTTATTGCTTCTCAGTTACTTTAATTTTATTTATATACTCTTGAAAACTTTTACCGTAAACAGAATTTTTAACTTTAGCTGATAAAGAATTATTAACGGTATCTAACATTTTTAAACTAGCATCATACATTTCTGTTAATGCAATATAAGGGGCAACTTCATTATCTGCATTTGTAATCGCAAAGTTTGTTGTGTATAAAATTCTTTTTTTAGCTAGTTTTAAGTAATCTTTTTCTAATTGAGTAACTAAATCCATGTCATTTGCTTTTTTTGCATCAAAGTCTTTTTTAACAAATTCTAAACGTTGGTTTTGAAACTTTTTCTTAACTTTTGTATATTTATCTAAAAGTTCTTGGTTTTTAGAACCAGTTATTTCTGGAGTATAACCAAATTTTTCTACATTATCATTAATCGTAATAGCTCCTTGTTCACCAAAGAATAAAATTCTTTTATCAGTTGTATTTCCATCAAAAGTTAAATAGTATAAAACAGGTGATTCTATATGGTCTGTTAATGTAAATTTGTCACTACCTAATAATTTTATAGAATCTACAGAAACTAAAAGAGTGTCTTTCATTTTCTGAAGATATAAAGTACCCTTTTTAAGTCCTTTAATTTGTCCTTGTACAATCATGTTTCCTTGTTTTTTAGAGGAACATGCATTAATTAAAATAGAAAGGACTAAAAGTGTAATAATTTTCTTCATAAATCTTAAATTTCGATTGCAAATATGCATTTTTATTAAGTTAATGTCTACTAAAATAGTATAAAATTTAACTAACCCATTTCATCATTAATGCACAAAAGAACGCTCCATAAGTTCCTAAAGCATAACCAAGAACAGCTAGTAAAACTCCAACAGGAGCTAAAGATGGGTGAAATGCACCTGCAACAACAGGGGCAGATGCTGCACCACCAATATTTGCCTTAGATCCTACAGCTAAGAAGAAATAAGGTGCTTTTATAAGTTTTGCAACTAAAAATAGTAAACTTACATGAATAATCATCCAAACAAAACCAATTGCAAATAAACTTATATTTTCCACAATGGCATTTAAATTCATTTTCATACCAATAGATGCTACTAAAATGTAAATAAAAACGGTTCCTATTTTGCTTGCTCCTGCACCTTCATAACTTTTTACTTTTGTAAAAGATAAAAAGATTCCAATTGTGGTTGCAGAAATTATCAACCAAAAGAATGAACTTCCCAAACCAAAATCAACTAAAAACGGAATATTTTCTGCAATATATCTTCCTAAATTATCACCAACTATATGTCCAATAGCAGTTACCCCAAAAGCAATTCCTAAAAGGATAATTAAATCATTAAATGACGGAACTCTAGCAGACTCTAATGTAAACTTCTCCATTTTGTTTTTTAGACTTGTAATAGAAGAATTATCTGCTTTAAACCATTTATCAATAGCATCAGATTTTGCAACTCCTAAAAGTAAGAATGCCATCCACACTTCTGCAACTAATACATCTACTACAGCCATAATACTAAATAGACTATCACTAACTTCCCATTGTTCTTTCATAGCTAATTGGTTTGCACCACCACCAATCCAACTTCCTGCAACAGTAGATAAACCTTTCCAAAGTTCTGTACCCTCTACTTGAACTAAAATATCTGGTGCAACATATTTAAAGAAAACTATAGCTAAAGGACCTCCAATCATAACACCAAAAGTTGCTGTTAAAAACATAATTAAAGCTTTAGGACCTAATTTAAAAACCCCTTTTAAATCGATACTTAAGGTTAATAATACTAAAGAAGCTGGTAATAAAAATCGAGAAGAAACATAATAAAGTTTACTGCCTCCAGAAAATTGAGCATATACAGAACTATCTATATTATTAGTAGTTACATAAGCTTTTAAAGATGCTAAATCTGTTACACCTTCTAAGTTACCATATAAGGAACTTAAATGTGAAATTGTTGCTTGTACATCAATCCACTTATCAGCAATAATACCTAAAGAACTAAAAATTGAGGGAACAAAATAACACAATAAAAGTGCAGGGACATATTTGTAAAATTTACTAAAAGTTTTTTGTGTTGATGTATAAAAAATTCCTGCCAAAATAACACATAAAACACCAAAAATAATAGTGTCGTTTGCAAATAAAGGAATATCATTATTGATTTCTGAAATATTCATTGAATGATTTTATGATAATAAATAAGCGAATTTAGATTTTTTAATTAAATATTTATTTTTTAAAGAAACTAATCAATAATAAATCGTTTAGTTTCTTTAAAAGGAGAGATTTTAATATTTTCTATATTGTTTTGGTATGAAATCCAATCTAAATTAAAGAAAGAATTTGTTTTTTCTAAGGTGCTTTTTAAGTCGTTTTTAAATTGATTTACCAAAACCTTTTCTGTAGATGTTTGCTCTCCAAAACGTGAATATACATATCTTCTGGCTAAATTAAAACGTTGGTAAACATTTACCTCTGGATTTCTTGTAATTCCTTGTCTTTTATCTACTTTACCAATATATAATGCAATTAATGTATCTATTTTTTTAATAATATCTGTAGATGATTTTATTGCTACTTTATATTTTTTCTTGTCTTCTTTTACTAATTTAGTTTTAAAAGCAGTAGCTGTATTTTTACTCTCTATCAATTGTTTAACCACATTAGCCATTTTTTCTTGATAAGATTCTAGTACTTTACTAGCATTATATTTTTGATTGATAGCAATGTTAGAAATTTGTAATCTAGGGTCAGACTGAACTTTAATATTTTGTTCAGAAATAACATTGCCAAAAGTCATCTTTAACTTATAAATACCAGGTTTCACATTTACTCCAGAAGGTTCTCTTTTAGATTTTCTAATGGCTCTAGAAGGTCTTGCAACTCCTTTTTCTCTTAAATACCAAGTTGTTTTGTGAATTCCATTTTCTTTTGGAGTTTTCATTTTTAATGTTCTTATTAACTTTGTACCATCAAAAATTTCTAATTGAATAGAATCGTATTTAATTTTATTTTTTACTTTTTTATCAACCTTTGGTTTATTAATGTAATAAGAAATTATAGCCCCACGTTTTCTATTTTCTCCTTGATACATTGCATCTGCACCAAACCTACTTCCTGTTGGTTGTTGAGATGCATGTTGATATGCCACTGCAGGTTCAAATAACTCCAATTTCTTTGAAAATATAGTTTTACCATTTGCCATTGCTCTTAAAGGTTTTATATCATCTAAAACCCAAGCTGCTCTTCCAAAAGTACCAATAATTAAATCGTTTTCTCTTGGATGAATTACTAAATCTTTTACAGGAACTGTAGGAAATCCATTGGTCCATTTAGTCCATTTTTTACCAGCATTAATAGAAATATATAAACCATCATCTGTACCTAAAAACAATAAGTTTTTATTTAAAGGATCTTCTATAATACAAAGCGTATAGCTTTGTACATCATTTTCATCTACAATACGTTCCCAAGATTTACCGTAATTTTTTGTTCTGTATGCATAAGGCGTATAATTAAAACGCCTGTAATCATTAGCAATTAACAAAGCTTCACCTTTGTTTTTGTTTGACGCTTTTATTTGAGTTATCCAACTATTAGTTGGTAAACCTTTTAAGTTTTTAGAAACGTTTGTCCAGTTTGTTCCACCATTTTTTGTGATGTGCACTTGTCCATCATCGGTAGCAGCCCATAAAACATCTTTTTCTAATTCTGTAGGTTCAATTACAAGTATTGTACAATGGTTTTCTGCTCCAGTTGCATCCATAGTTAAACCACCACTTTCTGCTTGTTTTAATTTTTCTGGATCATTAGTAGATAAATCTGGAGAAATTACTTTCCAAGTCAATCCTTTGTCAGTAGATTTATGTACAAATTGACTACCAAAATATAAAGTATTATTATCAAAAGGATCCATATTTATGGCTGCATTCCAATTGAAACGTAATTTTACATTTGCATCTTTATGTGTAGGTTTTACACTGTAATTGTTACCAGTAAGATAATCATATCTTACTACAGAACCTTGCTGACTCATAGACCAACCATAACGTGAATTATCTTTGTCTGGTACTACATCAAAACCATCACCAAAACTAATTTCTTGCCAGTAAGAATTACGAATTCCTTGAGCTTTCCAAACATAAGCAGGACCTCTCCAAGAACCATTGTCTTGCATTCCACCATAAACATTATAAGGATATTCATTATCCACATTTATGTGATAAAATTGTGCTACAGGAATATTACCAATAAAACGCCAAGTTTTACCACCATCTTTTGTAATATTTAGACCACCATCATTTCCATCAATCATAAATTTACCATTCTTAGGGTGAATCCACCAAGCATGATGATCTGGATGTATACCATTATTTGCGCTATAAGCTGGCATTAATTGTTGAAAGTTCTTACCACCATCTTGTGATACATTTACATAAGTAAATACAGAAAAAACCCTGTTTTCGTTTTGTGGATCTACATAAATTTCTGAATAATAAAAAGGTCTGTTTCCAATACCTGGTTTATCGTTAATTTTTTTCCATTTAAAACCACCATCTTCACTTTTGTATAAAGCATTCTTTTTTGCTTCTACTAAGGCATAAATTACATCAGGATTATTTGGTGCAATTGCTACACCAATTCTACCCAATTCTCCTTTAGGAAAACCTTCTTTTTCTGTAATTTTTTTCCAGTTTTCTCCACCATCATGTGTAATGTATAAACCAGAACCTTTTCCTCCTGATTTAAAAAACCAAGGATCACGTTTGTGTTCCCACATAGAAGCAATTAATTTATTAGGATTTTTAGGATCCATAATTAAATCTGCAGCTCCTGTTTTAGTATTATTAAACAAAATCTGTTTCCAAGTTCTACCACCATCTGTAGTTTTGTAAACACCACGTTCTTTATGTTCTCCCCAAGGAGATCCTATTGCAGCAGCATACACAATATTTGGGTTTGATGGATCTATAATTACTCTATGAATATGTCTGGTTTTTTCTAATCCCATAGCTGTCCAAGTTTTACCAGCATCTAAAGATTTATAAATACCAAAACCACCATTTAAACTATTTCTTGGGTTACCTTCTCCTGTACCTGCCCAAATTACACTTGGGTTAGATTGTTGAATGGCAATAGCACCAATAGAAGCTGTTAGTTCTTTTTCAAAAATAGGTTCCCATTTAATACCACCAGAAGTAGATTTCCAGATACCACCAGAAGCTGTACCTACATACATTATTTCTGGGTTAGATTCTACAACATCAATAGAAGTTACACGTCCAGACATTCCACCAGGACCAATATTTCTAGGTTTCATGTTTTTTACTAAATCCATTGAAAATTCTTGCGAAAACAATAGAGAGGAAGCACATAGAAAAATAAAAGTAATTAGTTTTTTCATTGTTAAAATTTTATTGAATTAAGTTTGAAGGCAACAAGATACAAAATAGAAAACGCTCAATATAAATTGAGCGTTTTTTTAACATTTTTGTTTAAATTATTTTATTCATCCTTTTTTTTAGGCTCTCTTTTTGCATTTTTAAGAGATTGCATTAAGATCCATTCTATTTGTCCGTTTGTAGAGCGAAACTCATCTGCAGCCCATCTTTCAATAGCTTTCATCATGTCTTCATTCATCCGTAATGCAAATGCTTTTTTCTTAGCCATAATTTATTGGTTAACAAAATTTACAATAGTTTCTATTAGTTTTTGTGATAAGGGAAAATCTGCTTTTAAATATGAAGATTGATTTTCTGTTACCGTATTCACTTTTTTTAAAACATGATTCATTTTTTTTATAATTACTAATTTAGAATTTTTATTAGAACTATGTAAAATTTCTGCATCAGTTATTTTTACTTGTAAATCACTATCACCATTAATAATTAAGGTTGGAATGGTAATTTTTTCAATTTCTTTTGATGGATTAAATTGAATCCAAGAACTTAAAAAAGATTGATTCTGTTTAGCAAAAATAGAAAGTAACATTGGATTTATTTCTTTTATTTCGCCAGTTTTTGCTAATTCCTTAAAGTGAGCTTGTGTTATAGAATCTAAAAAAGGTGCTTTTTCTTGAATCTGTTTTATAATTACTTTATCTGCACTCATACCTGCACCAGCAACAGAAATAAATTGATCTACTTCTTTTGCAGTTAACATAGCTACTAAAGAACCTTGGCTATGACCTAACAAAATGATTTTAGAAAAACGTTTGTCATTTTTAAAATGAGTAATTGCTTTTTGTAAATCTGTAACATAATCTAAAAACGTCACTCCTTTTAAAAGACTTTCTTTATTTTTTATGTTTGATGTACGTTTATCATAACTATAAAAAGCAATCCCTTTTTTGTTGATACTATCTCTAAATTGTTTAATATAATTTGCTTTAATTATAGGTTGCTGATTTCCATTTCTATCTACATTTCCAGAACCATGCACCCAAATAATTAATGGCGATTTTTCTTGTGTAAATGTTAAAGTACCTGGTAACTCTATAACTCCGTTTTTCAATAAAACTTCTTCAGTTTTTACTTGTGCTAAAGAAACTGCCACTCCAAAAATTGTAATTACTAAATAAGAAATAATACGAATCATGATAATTTATTTTTATAAGTTTCTAAAACTTGTTTAGCTTCTTCTTTTTTTTGAGTTCCTATTAATAGTTTTTCACCATTTTTAAGCACTAATTGAATGCCAATATCCCCAGAAACATTAATAGCTTTTCCTCTTCCTTTGTTAAAAAAGAAACCACCTTTTAATCCCCAACCGCCAAATTCACTAATAGGAAAATAGGTTCTAATTCCTGCTTTAGAAATCTCATGCCAAGGAATTAGTTTTATAGAAAAATGAAAAGGGAAGAATTGATAGTGAATCCCTTTTTCATCTATTCTTGTTGTTAGTTTAAAAAAGAAGATAAGTGAAATAGATATTAATACACCTGCTAATGTTATTATAAATTTATTGGTAGACATATTAGAATCTTTCTCTAAATATTCTTTTGTAATAACTGTAATTGGTACAATAACACTAAATGCTAATACTACAATTAACCAAGTTTGTGTAAAACGTTGCTCTTCTTTAAAAATTTTCATTTTATCTATTTTTGTCTCTTTCAAAAAGAACAGCAGACCATCCTTGGTGAATTTCTATTACTCGCCAACCTTCTCTGGCATATTGGTTTAATAAATCTTCAAAATTTTGAAATCTATTTCTAAAACCTAATTTTGGCTGTATTAATTTATATTCTTTCATATATTTTAATGACTTAAAGTTCCTGTGTTTAATACTGGTGAAGCTTCTTTATCACCACATAAAATAACCATTAAGTTACTAACCATCGCAGCTTTACGCTCTTCATCTAACTCAACAATATCTTTTTTATTTAGTTCTTCTAAAGCCATTTCGACCATACTTACAGCACCTTCAACAATTTTATGTCTTGCCGCTACAATTGCAGTTGCTTGTTGTCTTTTTAACATAGCGCTTGCAATTTCTTGTGCATATGCTAAATACCCAATTCTTGCTTCTAAAACTTCTATACCAGCAATAGCCAAACGCTCTTCAATTTCTTTTTCTAAAGCTTCAGATACTTCATTAACACTAGAACGTAAAGTAATATCTTCTGTATGGCCTTCATCTGCAAAATTATCATAAGGATACATGCTTGCTAATTTTCTAACAGCAGCATCTGTTTGTACACGTACAAAATTTTCATAATTATCAACATCAAAAGCAGCTTTGTAGGTATCTGTAACTCGCCAAACTAAAATAGTTGAAATCATTACAGGGTTTCCTAATTTGTCGTTTACTTTTAAACGTTCGCTATCAAAATTACTTGCTCTTAATGATATTGTTTTTTTTCTGAATAAAGGATTTGCCCAATACAAACCATTTTCTTTTATAGTACCTACATATTTACCAAACAATAAAATTACTTTAGAAGTATTAGGGTTTACCAATATAAAACCAAAAAAGCCTATAAAACCAAGAAGTGTTGGTAACAAATACAATGGACTTTCTTTTTTAATGATGAATGTAATTCCGCCAAAGAATAACAATAAAACGATTAGTAACATTAAATAACCATTTGCGGGTTTAATAATTTTTTCTGCTTTCATATATATTGAATTTGTTACGATATTAAAACGATATCACAAAGATATAATTATTTTTTATTGATTTCCAAATATTTAGAGATATATTTTATACTTTAGCGTAGAATTTATAATATTATTTAAAGATGAAGATTAAATTATTTATGATGATTTCTTTTCTGTTTTTTTCTAACGTATCTGAAAAAAAATCAGATGATTGGGGAAAAAACGGACATAGAGCTACAGGGCAAATTGCACAAGAATATTTAACAAAAAGAGCAAAGAAAAAGATAGATAAAATTTTAAAAGGACAAAGTCTAGCGTTTGTTTCTACATATGCAGATGAAATAAAATCTGATAGAAAATATAGTAAGTATTATCCAATGCATTATATCAATATGGATTTTGATGAAACTTATGAAACTGCTAAGAAAAACCCGCAAGGAGATTTAGTTACAGGAATTGAAAAATGTATAGAAGTTTTAAAAGATAAAAATAGTTCTGATGAAGACAAAGAATTTCATTTAAAATTATTAGTTCATTTTGTTGGAGATTTACACCAACCAATGCATATTGGAAGAAGAGAAGATAAAGGAGGTAACACAATACAAGTACAATGGTTTGGACGCGGAACAAACTTACATAGAGTTTGGGATGAAAACATGATTGAAGATTGGGATATGAGTTATATTGAGTTGGCTAACAATGCTAAATATTTATCTAAAAAACAAGTACAAGCTATAGAAAAAGGATCTATTGTAGATTGGGTAAATGAAGTTCATAAACTAACTGTAGAAGTTTATAAATCTGCTAAAGTAGGAGAGAATTTACGTTATAGATATTCTTATGATAATTTTGGAATTGTAAGAACACAATTACAAAAAGGAGGAATTCGTTTGGCAAAAATTTTAAATGATATTTTCTCTTAGATTTTTTTTTAGTTAATGATTTGCTAAATATTTTAGTATAAAAAATCTTATTTGTAGTTTTAGAGTATGATTAAAAAATACATTTTCGCTTTATGCTGTTTATCAATTTTATTTTCTTGTAAAAAAACAACAGAAAAACAGCTAAC
>NZ_JBDVJE010000023.1:0-4578 GCF_039939415.1 Polaribacter sp. | reverse complement strand
CATTGCAGGAAATAACTTTTTGTAATCATTAGGTTTTTTACGATTACTTTCTCCTTGATACCATAAGGCTCCTTTTATTGTATAAGGAATTAATGGATGTATCATCGAATTATACAATACTGTGGGGTTATATTGGGCTCTCTTTTTAAGGTTTACATTGCTTAAATCTACTTTTTTATAAGTGCTAAGTACTTCTTTACTCATCCAAGCTTGTACAATACTACCTCCCCAAGAAGTATGAATTAAACCAACGGGGCAATCTAAAACTTCTTGCAATTGACTACCAAAAAAATAAGCTACTGCACTAAACTTAGATATACTTTGAGGAGTAGAATTTTGCCACCCAGTAAATTTTTGAATTTTATCTAAAGGTGTTTTTGACGCTACTTTTGCAACATTAAAAATACGTAAATTTTTATTATGAGATTTTGTTTTTGCCTTTAAAGATCCAAAAGTTGGCTGTCCGTTATAACCATTAATAGGTTGCTCCATATTAGATTGCCCAGAACATAACCAAACTTCTCCAAAAAGAATATTATCTAGTCTAATATCCGAAGATTTACCCTTAATATTAATAAACTGAGGTTCTTTACTATTGGTTGTTTTTACTTCTATTTTCCAGTTACCTTTATCATTAGCCTTAAAACTAATCTTCTTTTTTAACCAAGAAGTTTTAATAGTAATTTTTTCATTTACATCTGCCCAACCCCAAAGTACAACAGTAGTATTTCTTTGCAAAACCATATTAGAGGAAACGATTTTTGGTAGCTTAATTTCTGCATTTACAGATGTAATTAATAATAGCGTAACTATTATTGCTATAATATATTTTTTCATTTTTTTATTTTTTATTTTTTATTATTATGATGAATTTCTACTACTTTACAATCCTATAAAATTTGTTATGGTTCTGTCATTTCAAAACGTATTAAATAGGTTAATCCTTTCTTTTGAATCATTGATATTATCACGCCTATTATAAACAGTATCTTTATCAACACCTGTTATTTTTTGGTACGTAAATTTTACAGTTGTATTTTTTTAATTAACTGGTTTTCTTTGTTCTTCTCTTTTTTATTACTGTTGCAAGAAGCAATTATAAAAGTGAATACAATAAGGATTCCGTATTTTAATTTCATTTTAGGTTATTTTATTGCTTTAGCAATTTTATTAGCTAAAACTTTATAACCTTCATTGTTAAGGTGTACACCATCTTTAGTATATTTTACGAATACATCTTTCATTAGTTTATTTACATCTAGCAATGTCACATTTTGTTCTGTTGCAATTTCTTTAATAGTAGGAATTACCCATTCGTTTAAATGTTTTATTCGTTCTTTAATTTTTGGGTCTCTACTTTTTCGATGTTCATAAATTGGCATTGGTGTTAATACATATATTTCTACATTTGCATTTTTACGTTTGTAATTATTTATGAGCTTAATATATTGACTTTTAAACTCTTCTTGAGCTGTACCGATAAAATCTGTTTTTCTTGATGCATCTAAACACCATTTAGAATTTGCATCATTTGTACCAAACATTATTAAAACAATATCAGGCGTAAATTTTAATGAGTTTTTGTAATGTTTCTTTTTAAAATAAGGATGATTTGTGCCATTTAATAAAGTTGCACCACCTTTTCCGAAATTTTTTACTTGATATTTTTCACCTAACTTATCTTGTAAAAATTTAGGATATTTAGCTTCTGTATTACTATCTCCAATACAAGAAATATGTTTAATATTTTTAACAACGGTGGGTTTGCCTTTTATATAACACAGTTTTTCTAAAAAAACATCTGTTTGATAGGTAGTTAAATTATAATATTTATTGCCAGCTCCTTTTCTAAAAAAATCACCGTTAAAAAAGCCATGGTCAACATTTTCTATCGCAATTAACTCAATATTATTACCAGCTTTTTTCATTAAATTGGTAAAACGTTCTGCATTTTCAAAAGGCACTGTTTTATCTTCTTTTCCATGAAAAATTAACATAGGTGGCATATTTTTTTTCACTTGATGACAGGGAGATATTTCTGTTTCTCTACCTATCACTTTTTTTGAACCATACCCTTTTTTTGTAGTATCTAAAACTGGATTATAAGCAACAATAGCATTAGGAATAGAACTAACAGATAAATTTTCTTTACTATTGTCAAGACCATCTATTAAAGCTGTATTTATAGCAATATGCCCTCCTGCAGAACCTCCACTTGCAATAATTTTGTTAGGATTAATATGTAACTCTTTTGCATTTTCTCTAACAAATCGAATTGCAGATTTTGCATCTTCAACAGCATCAAAAGGAGAACTTTTATGTGTCTTTTGAATTCTATATTCTGCAGATATTGCCAAAATACCTCTAGAGGCAAAATATTTACTTTGTTGATAAAATTGTTCTGGAGTTCCACCAACCCAACCACCACCAAAAAAGAAGACAATTACTGCAGTTGGTTTTTTAGATAATTTAGGTTTAAATAGATGAAGATATAAGCTATCTCCATTTACCTCTTTATATACTATTTTTTTATCTGGAGTAATGTTTTGAGCTCCAACATTTAAAATTGAAACAAATAATAATAGCAATATAATTATAGTTTTTTTTGATTTCATTCTGTTAATTATCTCTAAGGTTTAAAAGTATCTGTTCTAAACGGATATGCAGGTAAATTAGCTTCGTTAACTAAATTAACATTGGGGTTTCCTGTAAATGCATACCTTACATACAATGGTTGTTCTAGCTCTTTACAATTTAATATAATTTTTTTACCTTTTATTTTAGCTTCTGCAGCAAACCATTCTTTTGAATTGTCTGATAACCAAAAACTTGTTGGTGTTTTGCCATCTGTTGTTTTTAATTTTTTTACATTATTAAAATATACAATAATTGATTGTCTTTTAACTTTTACCTTTTTTGCTGTTGGCCCAAAAGCTTTAACTTTTTTATTAAGAACTTTGTGAGCAGCAAGTAAAGCTGCTCGTTTACCAACAGGTAGTTTATCTTTAGGATCTATGTTTTTTGCATTGCCCAAATCAATTGTATTTACAACAGATGTATTTGGCAGTGCTAGTATTTTTAATTGAGATTCTCGCATCCATGCCCAAGAATGAGCACTAGGTGTATTTGGGGCTATATTTCTATCAGTTTTTAATTCTTTTCCATAACCAGGAAGCATTACAACTAAAAAATGTAATTTTTCATTATCCCATTTTTTTCGGTATTGTAATATCCATTCTTTAAGAACATCTCCATATTTTAACATTCCAGAATTTCTAGAAAACCAAGGTTTTTTCACCATTCCAAACATAGATTGTGTATTTCGTTCTCCTTGATACCAAACCAAACCTCTACATGCGTAAGGAATTAATGGATGCATCATGGCATTATATAGAATATTTGATTGTCTTCTTAAAAAAATATCATCTGCTTTTTTCCATGGTTTTGGTCCGTCTAAAATAGCTGTTATTCTATTTTTTGTTTTGCTATCAGCATCAAACTCATCCATTAATATTTTAAAATGCGGAACTGTTTCTGTCATATTTCTAGGCATCCAAGCTTCTATAGAAGAACTACCCCAAGAAGTTAAAATAATACCAATAGGTGCATTTGCAGATTTTTCTAAAAAATAGGCAAATGAAAATGCTACTGCACTGTTAGGGTATTTTACTGACCAGTTACCTTCGCAAGTATCTTGAGGTGTAAAAGCAACTGTGTTTTTTACTTTAAAAGTTCTAATATTTTTTGCTGATGGAACTAGTTTTTTTACTTCTGGTGCCCCATTTACAGAAAATTGCATGTTCGATTGCCCTGAACAAATCCAAATATCTCCAATTAAAATATCAGAAATCTCTATGTTTTTTTTATCCAAAGAAGAAGAAATTATCATCTTTTGGGGTTTAAAACTTGCTGGTAATGGGTTTAATTTTAAAATCCATTTTCCATTAGCATCTGTTATTGCTTGCTTTTTTAAATTTGCAAATTTTACAGTAATGGTTGTTCCTGGTGGTGCTTTACCCCAAACAGGAATTGGCATATCTCTTTGTAATATCATATGATTTTTAAAAAGAGAACCTACCTGAAAAGCTGTTTTTGTATCTAAATTAAATTTAGATTGTGAAAAACCTGAATTACTAAAAAGTAAAACACATAGTATTGCTAAGTAATTATATTTAAGTTTAGCTCTCATTTCTATCAATTACACATTAAAAAATATATTTATTCTATATCAAAAACTATTAAAGCAACATTTTTTAAAACAGCTATTTTATCTAAAATTAGTTCAGTTTTACAGCAATTACATTTAATGATAAAGGCGCTAGTTCAATTTTTAAAATTTGATTCTTTATCTTATTATATATCTTCTCTGTATAAACAGGAGTTACATCTTCAGGCATTTGACCTGAGAATGTTTTTACAGTATAATTTGGTTGTAATTTAAATTCTGAAGTTTTAATATTTACTGTTTCTATGGTGTCATTTTTATTAATTAAAATAACATTTAAATTTTCATTCAATTCATCAATACTAGCATAGGTTCTTACAAAACCATTTACTCTAGGTACCTTTATATAATAA
>NZ_JBDVJE010000022.1:0-18677 GCF_039939415.1 Polaribacter sp. | reverse complement strand
TAAATTATATCTTTGTTCAGAAAAGAATAACTTGTCTATAATACCTCTAGCTGTCTCCTCATCTGGCGGTTCTGCATTACGTAACTGTCTATAGATATGTTCTACAGCTTCTTTTTCTGAATTTGTAGGGTCTTTCTGAAGTGTATTATGAATAATAGCATAATCTGCCATATCATTATCTACTTTATGTAGTAAGATAGTTTTAGCACCTGCTTCAATTATTTCATCAATATGTTCTTTATCTAAAATTGTATCACGATCAAAAATAATTTCATTTCTTTCGATTGAAACAACTTCTCCAGTATCTTCATCTACAAAATCTTCATGCCAAGTTTTTAAAACTCTAGCAGCTAACTTGCGACCTAATACTTTTTTTAATCCAGCTTTAGAAACTTTTACTTCTTCTGCAAGATCAAAAATTTCTAAAATATCTTTATCTCTTTCAAAACCAATGGCTCTGAATAATGTTGTAACTGGTAATTTTTTCTTTCTATCAATATAAGCATACATTACTTGATTGATATCTGTAGCAAATTCTATCCACGATCCCTTAAAAGGAATAACTCTTGCTGAATATAATTTTGTACCATTTGCATGGAATGATTGTCCAAAGAATACACCTGGTGATCTGTGTAACTGAGAAACAACAACACGCTCTGCTCCATTAATAACAAATGTTCCAGAGTTTGTCATATATGGAATTGTACCAAGATATACATCTTGTACAATCGTTTCGAAATCCTCGTGTTCAGGATCTGTACAATATAATTTTAGACGTGCTTTTAAAGGCACACTATGTGTAAGACCTCTTTCAATACATTCTTGTATTGAATATCTTGGTGGGTCTACAAAGTAGTCTAAAAATTCTAATACAAATTGATTTCTTGTATCTGTAATTGGAAAGTTATCCATGAAGGTTTTATACAAACCTTCTTCACCTCTTTCTTCTGCCTTAGTTTGAAGTTGGAAAAAATCTTGGAAAGATTTTACCTGAATATCCAAAAAATTTGGGTATTCTTTAATCAATTGAGAAGTTGCGAAGTTGATTCTTTCAGTAGTGTTTTTCGTTGCCAAAAGAGAATATTTTTTTGATTAAAATCTGAATAAAAATAAAAAACGAATATATACACAAAATGGTTTAGGTCTAAAAACATTTGTTTCTAGTACCTAAACCTAAATTTGTTTTCCCGTTTTGATTATCTCAAAATCGGGAGTAATAGATTACTTAAGCTCTACCTCAGCTCCAGCTTCTTCTAAAGATTTTTTAAGACCTTCAGCCTCATCTTTAGAAACACCTTCTTTTACTGCTGCTGGTGCGCTATCTACAATACCTTTAGCTTCTTTTAAACCTAAACCAGTTAATTCTTTAACTAACTTTACAACTGCTAATTTAGAACCTCCTGCTGCTGTTAATATAACATCAAATTCTGTTTGCTCTTCTGCTGCTGCTTCACCACCTGCTGCTGGTCCTGCAACTGCAACTGCTGCTGCTGCTGGCTCAATACCGTACTCATCTTTTAAAATAGTAGCTAATTCATTAACTTCTTTTACTGTTAAGTTAACTAATTGTTCTGCGAAATCTTTTAATTCTGCCATTTTAATTGTTTTTTAATTTTGTTTATTATAGTTTATTTGTGCGCTTATTCTTTTTCAGATAATGTTTTAATAATACCTGAAAGTGTTTGTCCACCAGATTGTAATGCTGAAATAACATTCTTAGCTGGAGATTGTAATAATCCGATGATTTCACCAATTAATTCTTCTCTAGATTTAATTTCTACTAAAGCATCTAATTGATCATCACCTATGTAAACAGACTCTTCTGCAAATGCTCCTTTTAATAAAGGTTTATCTGATTTCTTTCTGAATTCTTTGATTAATTTTGCTGGAGCATTTGCTGCCTCAGCAATCATCATTGATGTATTACCTTTTAATACTGATGGTAAGTCTTCAAACTCTTTATCTGAAGCTTCCATTGCTTTTGCAAGTAATGTGTTTTTAACGATAGATAACTGAACTCCTGCTTTAAAACAAGCTCTACGTAAATTAGAGGTTGTTTGTGCATCTAATCCTGAAATATCTGCCAAATATAACGTATTTGTATCTGCTAATACTGCTGTTAAATCTTGTATTACTTGTGATTTCTCTTCTCTAGTCATGATTATAAGTTTTAACGTATTAAACAGCTTTAACCTCAACTTCAATACTAGGACTCATTGTGCTAGACATAAAAACGCTTTTTACATACGTTCCTTTTGCAGTTGTTGGTTTTAATTTAATAATAGTTTGTATTAACTCGTTTGCATTTTCTTCAATTTTCTTAGCATCAAAAGATACTTTTCCAATTGCTGCATGTACGATACCAGTTTTATCAACTTTAAAGTCGATTTTACCAGCTTTTACATCTGTAACAGCTTTTGCAACATCCATAGTTACAGTACCAGTCTTTGGGTTTGGCATTAAACCTCTAGGACCTAAAATTCTTCCTAAAGGACCTAATTTACCCATAACACTTGGCATAGTAATAATTACGTCTACGTCTGTCCATCCTCCTTTAATTTTTTGAAGGTACTCATCTAAACCAACATAATCTGCGCCTGCTGCTGTAGCTTCTGCTTCTTTATCTGGTGTAACTAATGCTAAAACTTTTACATCTTTACCTGTTCCGTGTGGTAATGTTACTACACCACGAACCATTTGGTTTGCTTTACGAGGATCTACTCCTAAACGAATTGCTAAATCTACTGATGCATCAAACTTTACATTAGTAATGTCTTTGACTAGCGATGAAGCTGCTGCTAAATCATAAGATTTAGAGCTATCTAACTTTGCGTAAGCTTCTTTTTGCTTTTTTGTTAATTTTGCCATTTTACTACTTTTTATAAAGCTTATGCTGGTGCATCACCTTTAACTGTTAATCCCATAGAACGTGCTGTACCTGCAATCATACGCATTGCTGAAGAAACTTCAAAGGCATTTAAATCTACCATTTTGTCTTCTGCAATAACTTTAATTTGATCCCAAGTAACTGATGCTACTTTCTTTCTGTTTGGTTCTCCTGAACCTTTTTTAATTTTGGCCGCTTCTAGTAACTGAACTGCTGCAGGAGGAGTTTTTACAACAAAATCAAACGATTTGTCTTTGAAAACAGTAATAACAACAGGTAAAACTTTACCTTGTTTGTCTTGCGTTCTTGCATTAAACTGTTTACAGAACTCCATAATGTTAACACCAGCAGCTCCTAAAGCGGGTCCAACCGGCGGCGATGGATTCGCTGCGCCTCCCCTTACTTGTAACTTAACTACTTTACTAACTTCTTTTGCCATTTTAAAAATGTTTAATGATTTATTTTAATTTGGAAGCATTAAAATAAATCGGAATAAATATATATTTGTGTAACAATTATATCTTTTCTACTTGCATATAACTCAACTCTAAAGGTGTCTTTCTTCCAAAGATTTTCACCATAACTTCAAGTTTACGCTTTTCTTCATTAACTTTTTCTATTGTTCCATCAAATCCATTAAAAGGACCATCAACAACTTTCACTGTTTCTCCTATATTAAAAGGTATTGCAATGTTTTCATCTTGAACAGAAAGCTCATCAACCTTACCTAACATTCTGTTAACTTCAGATTTTCTCATAGGAACAGGTTCTCCTCCTTTAGTTTCACCTAAAAAACCTATAACACCAGTTATTGCTTTTATAACATGAGGTACTTCTCCTGAAAGATTAGCCTCTACCATAATATAACCAGGAAAATAAACTCTTTCTCTGTTTACTTTTTTTCCATTTCTTATCTGAATAACTTTTTCAGTTGGCACAATAACCTGACTCACATAATCAGATAATCCAACTCTAGAAATTTCATTTTCAATATAAGATTTAACTTTATTCTCTTGTCCACCAATGGCTCTAACAACATACCATTTCATTACTGAATCAGCTGCCATAATTAATTAGATTTAAACAGTCCAAAAAAGTTATCTAATCCTGTCTGAAAAACATAATCTATACCAGCTACTGCTAAAGCAAACACAATTGTAAAAACCGCTACTGTAACAGTTGATTTCTGAGCATCTTCTTTAGATATCCAAGTCATATGATTACTTAGTTCTTCAAAAGAATCTTTGATATATTGTATAAAATTCATAACGCTTATGTTTTATTTTGCACGGATTGAGGGACTCGAACCCCCGACACCTGGTTTTGGAGACCAGTGCTCTACCAACTGAGCTAAACCCGTTTCTTATTCATTGATAAAGGCGTTCCGTAAAAAACGGAACACCCTTATATTTTATTAATTAATAAACTAAAAACTTAGTCTAATAATTCAGTTACCTGACCTGCACCAACTGTTCTACCACCTTCACGGATTGCAAAACGTAAACCAACATTTAATGCGATTGGTTGAATTAAGTCTACAGTAATTGTTAAGTTATCTCCAGGCATCACCATTTCAACTCCTGAAGGTAAATTAATTGTACCTGTTACATCTGTAGTTCTAACATAGAACTGAGGACGATAATTATTATGGAATGGAGTATGACGCCCACCTTCTTCTTTCTTAAGAACATAAACCTCAGCTTTAAACTTTGCATGAGGAGTTACAGAACCTGGCTTACAGATTACCATACCTCTTTTAATATCTTCTTTTGCAATACCTCTTAATAAGATACCTGCATTATCTCCAGCTTCACCTCTATCTAAAATTTGACGGAACATTTCGATACCAGTAATAGTAGAAGACATTTTTTCTGCCCCCATACCAATAATATCCACAACATCTCCTGTATTAGCAATACCCGTTTCGATACGACCTGTAGCTACAGTTCCACGACCAGTAATTGAAAACACATCCTCAACAGGCATTAAGAAATCTTTATCAACCTCTCTTAACGGCTCTTCAATCCAAGTATCACAAGCTTCCATTAATTCCATTACAGTGTCAACCCATTTTTGCTCACCGTTTAAAGCTCCCAAAGCAGACCCAGAAACAACAGGACCATTATCCCCATCATAATCATAGAAAGACAACAACTCTCTTACCTCCATATCAACCAATTCCAAAAGCTCTTCATCATCTACCATATCAACCTTGTTTAAGAAAACAACGATACGAGGAATACCTACCTGACGACCTAATAAGATATGCTCTCTAGTTTGAGGCATTGGACCATCAGTTGCAGCAACTACTAAAATAGCACCATCCATTTGAGCAGCACCAGTTACCATGTTCTTTACATAATCCGCGTGACCTGGACAGTCAACGTGAGCGTAGTGACGATTAGCAGTTTGATACTCTACGTGAGAAGTATTAATTGTAATACCTCTTTCTTTTTCTTCTGGAGCGTTATCGATTTGATCAAAATCTTTCGCTTCTGATAATCCTGCATCAGCTAAAACTTTCGTAATAGCAGCAGTTAAAGTTGTTTTACCGTGATCTACGTGTCCGATAGTACCAATGTTTAAGTGTGGTTTCGAACGGTCAAAAGTTCCCTTTGCCATGATTATTAATTTTAATTCTTAGTTTAAATATATTTAGTGTCTAATAATACTTTTTTAATGAGCCAGCGACGGGACTTGAACCCACGACCTCATCCCTACCAAGGATGCGCTCTACCAACTGAGCTACACCGGCTTGTTGGTATTTTGAGCGAAAGACCGGGTTCGAACCGGCGACATTCAGCTTGGAAGGCTGACGCTCTACCAACTGAGCTACTTTCGCAATATCTGTAAATTGTGGGGAGAGCAGGATTCGAACCTGCGAAGACATAGTCAACGGAGTTACAGTCCGTCCTCGTTGGCCGCTTGAGTATCTCCCCTTAAATTTACTATTTTAATGAACTTAAAATTGTTTCCACAATTTTTGTTGTTTTTGAGCCGATGGAGGGACTCGAACCCACGACCTGCTGATTACAAATCAGCTGCTCTAGCCAGCTGAGCTACATCGGCTTTTTATTGCAAAAAAACAACCCGCTATTTCTAACGGATTGCAAATGTATAAAGTTTTTTTACATTCCAAAACTTTTTATTAATTTTTTTTTATTTTTTTATGAAATAATTGAATCTCGTTGTTTTTCTTTAGATCTTTTTAACTGTCTTTTTAAGTTATCTACCGCTGAATTAACACCTTCTTCAAAGGTTTTAGTTTCTCGCTTAATAATTAATTCTCCTCCAGGAATATGAATTTTAACTTCAGTTACTTTATTTTCTTTATCACTTGTATTTATAACTTTTAAAAAAACCTCTGCATTGACAATTTTATCATGATATCTTACTAATGACGAAACTTTTTCATCTACAAATTTTATAAGTTCTTTATCTGCACTAAAATTTACTGATTGCGTGAACACTTTCATACGTTATTCTTTTTTATTGCCCCTAGGGTGAGCGTTATTATATACTTTTTTTAAAACATCAAGACTATTTTGCGTGTAGACTTGTGTTGAAGCTAAAGAAGAATGCCCTAGCAATTCTTTAACCGAATTTAAATCTGCGCCTTCATTTAAAAGATGTGTTGCAAAAGAATGCCTTAAAATATGTGGACTCTTTTTTTCTTTTGATGAGACTTTACTAAAGTAGGTATTTATAACCCTGTAAACAAGAGTTTCATATATTTTATTTCCTTTTTTTGTAATAAAAAGTTCTTCTAAACCTATTGAAAACTCTTTTTTTAACTCTAAATATTTCTTTAGAGTTTGAGTTACAGAACTTAACAAGGGAACAAACCTTTCTTTATTTCTTTTACCTAAAACTTTAATTGTTTTGTCTGAAAAACTAATATTACGCTCTTTAATATTTATTAATTCTATTCTTCTTATACCTGTTGAATAGAATAGTTCTACAATTAATTTATCGCGTGTTGAAGTAAAACCATTTTTTATTTCAATGTTATTTATTACTTGGTTGATTTCTTTTGACGTGAAAGGTACTTGCAACCTCGTTTCTGTTTTTAAAGCTCTATGCTTTATTAGTGGGTTAAATTCTATTTGATTCGTTTTTTGTAGAAATTTATAAAATGATTTTAAAGAACTTACTTTTCTATTTATAGTTCTATTTGAAATCTTAGAATTAACCAAAGTTACTATCCAATCTCTGATTTGTGAATAGTGTATTTCTAATAAGTTTTCTTGACCATATTCTAGCTCTACAAATTTTTTAAATGAGATTAAATCATTTTTATATGCCGCAACTGTGTGTGTAGAATACTTCTTCTCTAATGCTAAATAATCTAAAAATGAATTGATCAAGTTAAAGTTGTTTTGTAAGTAAATTTACAAAAAAATGCATAAAAAAACTCGTATTGATTTAATCAATACGAGTTTACTATTTTAAAATAAGTTATTTCTAACCTACTTCTTCTTGTGTTCTTAATTTTTGAACGTAAGACGCTTTTATTCTTTGAGCTCTTTTCGCTACAGATGGCTTTGTAAAGTTTTTTCTGTTACGTAAGTTTTTCATTGTCTTGGTTCTATCGAATTTTCTTTTGTAACGTTTTAACGCTCTATCGATATTCTCTCCTTCTTTTACTGGTATAATTAACATAAGTTGGCACCTCCCTTCATAAGTTCTTCTATATTTTTAATAGTATTTCTACTAATGTTTTATTTTTGGATTGCAAAAGTATAAATTAAATATGAAATGACAATTGTTAATTATCATTTATTTTTTACTCCTATTTTTTTTGCGTTAGCGATTGAACGGTTTGTTTGAGCTCTTTTGTTTTGAAAAAAACAAAAAGCGAGTAGTGAAAGCGCGACCTTTAGGGAACGCCCAAATTTTAAGTTGCAGGTTTGTATTCTTTTTTATCAATTACCATTTTTGCGATAATTTCTTTTAAGATTTCTGAAGTACCCCCTCCTATTGGTCCTAATCTACTGTCTCTAAATAAACGCGCCATTGGATATTCTTCCATATAACCATAGCCACCTAACATTTGTAGTGCATCGTAAATAACCTCATCTGCCATTTTAGTAGATAATAATTTAGACATACTTGCTTCTTTTACTACATACTGACCATCATTTAGGCGTTTTGTAATAGAGTAATTATATTCTTTACACATATCTACTCTACTTGCCATTTCTGCAATTTTATGTCTTAAAACTTGAAATTTATCTAATGATTTACCAAATGCGATTCTTTCTTGCATATATTGTAGAGCATAATCTAAAGCGAATTCTGCTCTTGCGTGAGCATTTACCCCCATTAAAAGTCTTTCTAACGCAAAATGCTGCATAATATAAGGAAAGCCTTTACCTTCTTCTCCTAATAAGTTTTCTATCGGAATTTCTACATTATCGAAAGCGATTTGCCCTGTATCTGAAGCTTTCCATCCTAGTTTTTCTAATCTGGTTGCAGAAAGTCCTTTAGATTTTCTATCTACTACAAAAATGCTTATTCCTTTATATTTATTTGAAGGATCTGTTTTTGCTGCAACAATTAAATAATCTGAATCTACACCATTTGTAATAAATGTTTTTGATCCGTTTAAAATGTATTTATCTCCTTGTTTTATTGCTGTAGAGCGCATACCTGCTACATCTGAACCACCAAAAGGTTCTGAGATACATAAACAACCAATCATTTCTCCCTCTACACTTGGAACTAAATATTTATTTTTAATAAAGTTATTTCCTTCTTTATTAAGATGAGTCATTGCCAGATACTCATGTGCCCACATTGCAGCTGCAAATCCGCCAGAATTAATTTTTTGCAATTCTTCTAAAAAGACAATGGTATAAAATAAATCTAAATTTAAGCCTCCAAATTCTTCTGGTGTACTTAAACCAAAATATCCCATTTCTCCAAATTTCTTCCAAATGAAACGTTCTATGCATCCATTTTTTTCCCATTTATCAATATGAGGTACTACTTCTTTCTGCAAAAAATCTTTGAAACTAGCACGAAAAGCTTCATGCTCTTCTGTAAAATACATACTGTTCATTATTATAGAAATTAGTTTTTTATTCAGCCACCAAATATAAGACTATTCTATCATATTTATCTAAAGGAAAATCACTGATATTTTTTAATTCTGAAATATTTTGAAGTTCGGCCACTTCATCTCTAAATTCAAATATTTTTTTACATAAATTATAATCTATATATGGATTTTTTAAAAGCTCTTTAAAGCTTACTGTATTTATATTTATCTTATTTATGATTGGTTTTTCTATAATTTTAAAAGTAGACAATACTTTTTCTGCAACTTGTTTTTCTAATCCCCAAACTTCAAAAATTTGATTTCGGAAAGAAAACCCTTGTAATTTTGTTCGATATTTTATGATGCGTTCTGAAAAAGCTTCTCCAATTCCGCTTATTGTTTTAAAATCTTCTGCGGTAGCTTTATTAATATCTGTGGTTGATATTATTTTCTTTTTATAAGGTTTATTATTATTAAAAGAAACATACGTTTTTTTATTATTACTATTCTTCTTAATTACCCAATCTGGAAATTTAAAATAAGGAGATATAACATTAAGTAAACTATCTGAAATTTTGGTTACTTGCTGAAATTCTTTTTTAGAATTTATAAATTTATTCGCTTTTCTAAAAGCTAATAATCTATCAATTTCTTCTAAAGACATCCCTAATTGCTCTCCTTTATAATCTGTAATATAATTTGGATTAAAAGGATAAATCTTAGGTTTTCTATTTTCTAGTTCAACCGTTTTTAAACTATCTATTTGTTTATGAAACGCTAAAACTTCTGAAGAGTGTAAGTTTATATTTTCATCGGAAGAAAAATCACCAAAAACAATTATCAATTGAAAAATAATAATTATTACGACTAAAAAGAAAATCCCATTTCTTTGGCTTTTGTTGTACCAGAAATGGGATTTAAATATTTTCATATAAAATTTCTTATTCGCTCTTTGTTTTAATAGCAGTCATATATTTATTTAACTCTTCTTTTACCTTAGGAGCAAGAATTATTAAACCAATCATATTTGGAACCATCATTGCAAAAACCATTGCATCTGAGAAACCAATAACAGAACCCAAACTTGCTGCTGCTCCAATTACCACAAATACACAGAAAATTACTTTATAAGTGTATTCCATTTTTTTAGATCTACCAAATAAATAAACCCAACCTTGAAAACCGTAATAAGACCAAGAAATCATAGAACTAAATGCAAATAACACAACGGCTATTGTTAACACATAAGGAAACCAAGAAATTGCAGATTCGAATGCACCAGAAGTTAATAAAATTGCTTGCGCATCATTTAAAGATGCATTTTCTGCTGCAACATTACCTGTAATAATTAATACCAAAGCTGTCATTGTACACACCACAACTGTATCTATAAATGGTTCTAATAAAGCAACCATACCTTCACTTGCTGCATACTTTGTTTTTACTGCTGAATGCGCTATAGATGCAGAACCAATACCTGCTTCATTTGAAAATGCAGCTCTTCTAAACCCTTGAACTAAAACTCCTACTGCTCCACCTGCTACTCCTTCTGGACTAAATGCACCACTAAAAATTTGACCAAAAGCATCTCCAATCATATCGTAATTTACAAAAATCACAAACAATGATGCTGCAACATAAATTGCTACCATAAAAGGAACAATCTTATCAGTTACTTTCGCTATTTTCTTAATACCACCTATAATAACAATACCCACCAAAATAGCCATTACTAAACCAAACAACCAACCTTTACCATGGATAAATGATTCTGAACCACCAGTAATATTTTCTACTAATTGAAAAGCTTGATTAACTTGAAACATGTTTCCACCTCCAAAAGAACCTCCAATTACAAAGATTGCAAAGAAAACAGCTAATACTTTTCCTAAAGTTTTATTTTTTAATCCTTTTGTTAAATAATACATAGGACCTCCATACACGGTTCCATCTTCTTCAATATCTCTATACTTTACACCTAAAGTACACTCTACAAACTTAGAAGCCATCCCTAAGAAACCAGCAACAATCATCCAAAAGGTTGCACCTGCACCTCCAATAGAAACTGCAATTGCAACTCCTGCAATATTACCCAAACCTACTGTTGCAGATAATGCCGCAGTTAAAGCCTGAAAATGAGAAACTTCCCCTTCATGACCTTCTATTCTAATTGTGTCTGGATTATCTTCTTCATCTGTAAAAGTTGACTTAGCAATCTCTACATTATGATCTATTCTATCTTCTAACTCATCATATTTACCTCTAACAATATTTATTGACGTAAAAAAACCTTTAAAGTTTATAAAGTTAAAATAAAATGTAAAATATGTTGCACCTAAAATTAAAGGAAATAGCACCCAATAAATACTAACTGTATCTGTAAATGGAATTTGATAAAAAATAAAATCAACAAACCATCCTGTTGCATTACCAAATGCTTCGTCAATTTGTTGATCTAAACCTTTTTCTTGAGCAAATGTAAACATGGGGATTGCTAATAAAAACATTGAAAGAATTCTTTTCTTCATAATATATAAAATTGTTAGTTTTTCAATTTGTAGCCTGCAATATCCTAAAAAAATGCTTTTTCCACAACTTTTACTCGTTAAAAGTAAATTTTATATTAAAGTTTCTTTAAATCTTTGCAAATCTTCTTTAAAAGATTTTGGATAAAAATCCAACTCTTTATTAGTCTTAGTTAAATCGAACCCAGTTTTTGCAGGTCTAGGTGCGGTTTGATTTAAAATTGATGTAGAAATAGGCTTAATTAAACTTCTATCTAATTGAAAGACATCAGCAATTTGTTGTGCTATCTCATAAACACTTAGTAATTCTTTTGATGCAATATTAAAAATACCAATTGCTTTTTTATCCATAGAAATCTTACAAGCCAATGCTAAATCTTGTACATAAGTTGGCGTTCTAAACTGATCATCAACAATAGTAATTTCTTTACCGTTTTCTAACATACTCTTTACCCAAAGAACAATGTTACTTCTACTCATATCATACACTTTACCATAAACAAGAATTGTTCTTAATATTGTATACTCTATTTTTGAGTTGAATAAAACTTCTTCTGACTTTAATTTTGACAATCCATAATAACTTAATGGATTTGGTTTATCATTTTCTTTATAGTTTCCTTTAACACCATCAAAAATAAAATCTGTAGAAATATGAATTAAATGTGCATTTATTTCTGATGAAATTTCTGCCAACCATTTAACAACAGTTACATTTAATAAATCACATGCTTCTTTATTATCTTCACAACTATCAACTTGTGTCATAGCAGCTGTATTAATAATAAAATTAGGCTTAATTTTAGTTAACTCTGTTTTTAAGATTTCTTCTTTTGTAATATCTATAGAAACATAAGAAAAATCTTCTCTTCCACTTCTATTTTCACCTCTTGAAAAACCAAAAACTTGGTATTTATTTTTTTCTTGAAGTAATAACTTTAACAAAGACTGCCCTAATAAACCATTACTTCCTGTTATAACTACTTTTATCATTAAAATAACTCTCTAAGTTTAAATATTTGTTTTGGTCTACCTAAAACTATTAGATGAGAACCTTCTATTAACTTGCAATCTGATTCTGGATTGATAATATAATCTTTGTCTGGATTTCTAAAACCAATTACTGTACAACCAGTTTGTCTTCTTAAATCTAAATCTAAAATTGTTTTATCTAGATATTTTTTAGGCAAATCATCTACTGCTATTTCTTCTAAATTTGCTGTAGTTTCTCCTTCTATTGTTAACCTGTCTACAAATTCAATAACATCTGGAGTTGTTACCAAAGAAGCCATATGATCTCCTCCTAATTTATCTGGCATTATAACATTATCTGCACCTGCTATTTTTAACTTGCTATAAGAAGACTCATTAGAAGCTCTACTAATAACTTTACATTCTTTATTTAATTGACTTGCTGTAAGAACAACAAATAAATTATTAGCATCAGAAGGTAAAGCTGTAATTAAATAAGCAGCATTTTTAATACCTGCACTTATTAAGGTCTCATCTAAAGTAGCATCACCATTAATATTTAAAAGTTCTTCCGAATCTAAAAGCTCAGACATTTCTTTATTTCTCTCAACCACAACAAAATCTTTGTTGTAGTTTTTTAATTTTAAAATTGCCTGTTTTCCATTTCTTCCATAACCACAAACAATGGTATGCCCTTTTAAATTCGCTATTTGCTTTTCCACCTTTTTATGTTTAAAATGCTTAAATAATCTACCACTCACCAAATATTCTGAAAACGACGAAACCGCATAACCAAAAACAGATATACTAGTTAAAATTAAAAAAACTGTAAATATTTTTTCTGTTGGTGTAAAAGGTTTTACCTCTCCAAAACCAACAGTTGTTATCGTTATTACTGTTTGATATAATGCATCTATAAATGAATATTCTGATAATAGCATGTAACCTATAGTTCCTATTGAGATTATTGAACCAACTAGGAAAAAGGTTTTATGAATTCTAGAATCTAATACTTTAATCTTCATATTTTACAAATCAAATACAGAACTTCTTTTTGTATACAACATATCTTTTAACTTAAATAAAAAAGCCATAGTTAAATAAAAACCAAAAGACAAACCTACTGTAAAAAAAGTAACATAAATAAAAAACAATCGTACATTTAAGGCTCTAATACCTATTCTGTCTGCTAATCTCGATGAAACATGAAAACCATTTCTTTCAAAAAAATGTCTAATAGTATCAATCATTAATGCTATAATATTTAAATGCAATATACTATTTTATCATTTGTTAACAATACAGCAATTAAATTAAAATTGGATTCTTTAACTTTGCGTTTTTCCGAAAAATTTTCCTCTTTTGAAAGACCAAGAATATATTGAAGTTTACGGAGCAAGAGCTCATAACTTAAAAAATATCGATGTAAAGATTCCTCGCGAAAAACTAGTTGTTATAACTGGTTTAAGTGGTAGTGGAAAATCATCTTTAGCTTTTGATACCATTTATGCTGAAGGACAAAGACGTTATATTGAAACGTTTTCTGCATATGCACGTCAGTTTTTAGGCGGATTAGAAAGACCAGATGTTGATAAAATTGACGGACTCTCACCCGTTATTTCAATAGAACAAAAAACCACCAATAAAAGCCCACGTTCTACTGTTGGAACTATTACTGAGATTTATGATTTTTTAAGATTATTATTTGCTAGAGCTGCAGATGCTTACTCTTTTAATACCGGAGAAAAAATGGTGAGTTATTCTGACGAACAGATTAAACAACTTATTCTACAAGATTTTAATAACAAAAAAATCGCTGTTTTAGCTCCTTTAATAAAATCCAGAAAAGGACATTATAGAGAATTATTCGAACAAATTTCTAAACAAGGTTTTGTAAGAGTTAGAGTTGATGGAGAAATAAAAGAAATTGAAAAAGGAATGCGTTTAGACAGATACAAAACGCATGATATTGAAGTTGTAATTGATAGACTAAAGGTTAATGAATCTATAGAAAAAAGATTAGAAGAAACGATAAAAACAGCACTTTATTCTGGAAACAATATTATGATGGTTATTGACCTTGAAAACAATAATCCTCGTTATTTTAGTAGAGAATTAATGTGCCCTACATCTGGCATTGCATACCCTAATCCTGAACCAAATACATTCTCATTTAACTCTCCTAAAGGTGCTTGTAATAAATGTAATGGATTAGGAATTACGAATGAAATAAACCTCGAAAAAGTAATTCCTGATAATTCTATTTCTATTCAAAACGGAGGAATTTCTCCTTTAGGAGAACAAAAAAACAGTTGGATTTTTAAGCAATTAGAAAATATTGCAGAACGTTATAAATTTAAATTAACAGACGCAATAAAAGACATCCCTAAAAATGCATTAGAAGTAATTTTAAATGGTGGTAAAGAATCTTTCGAAATTAAATCTAAAGCTGCTGGTGTTACAAGAAATTACAAAATAGATTTCGAAGGTATTGTTTCTTTCATAGAAAATCAACACAACAGTGCAGAAAGCACAACTATTAAACGTTGGGCTAAAGGTTTTATGGATGAAGTTTCTTGTCCAAACTGTAAAGGAAAACGCTTAAAAAAAGAAGCACTTCATTTTAAAATTACAGATAAAAATATTAGTGACTTAGCACAAATGGATGTTACCGAATTAGCTAATTGGTTTAAAAAAATTGAAGAAAAACTATCAGAAAAACAATTAACAATTGCATCAGAAATATTAAAAGAAATAAGAACACGAATTCAATTTTTACTAGATGTTGGTTTAGACTATTTATCCTTAGATAGAACTTCAAAATCACTTTCTGGAGGAGAAGCACAAAGAATACGTTTAGCAACACAAATTGGATCTCAATTGGTTGGTGTATTATATATTTTAGATGAACCAAGTATTGGATTACACCAAAGAGACAATCAAAAACTAATAGATTCTTTAGTAAAATTAAGAGATATTGGTAACTCTGTTTTGGTTGTAGAACATGATAAAGACATGATAGAACATGCAGACTTTGTTTTTGATATTGGATCAGGTGCAGGAAGACATGGAGGAGAAATTGTAAGCGAAGGAACTTTTAATGATTTAAAAAAACACAAAACCTTAACGGCAGATTATTTAACAGGAAGAAAAGAAATTGCTATACCCAAAAAACGAAGAGAAGGAAATGGTAAATTCATAAAATTGAAAGGTGCTACCGGTAATAATTTAAAAAACGTTTCTGTAGAATTTCCTTTAGGAAAAATGATTTGTGTTACAGGAGTTTCCGGAAGTGGAAAATCAACTTTAATAAATGAAACATTATATCCAATTTTAAACGCTCATATATATAGAGGTGTAAAAAAACCAATGCCTTATAAAAAAATAGAAGGTTTAGAACATGTAGATAAAGTTATTGATATTGATCAATCTCCTATTGGAAGAACACCAAGATCTAACCCTGCAACTTATACAGGTACTTTTTCTGAAATTAGAAGTTTGTTTGCTAAAACTCCAGAAGCTGCTATTCGTGGTTACAAACCTGGTCGTTTTTCTTTTAATGTTAAAGGTGGAAGGTGCGAAACTTGCCAAGGTGGAGGCGTTAGAGTAATAGAAATGAACTTTTTACCTGACGTACAAGTTGAATGTGAAACCTGTCAAGGAAAACGTTTTAACAGAGAAACATTAGAAATTCGTTATAAAGGAAAATCAATTTCTGATGTTTTAAATATGACTATTGAAGATGCTACTAATTTCTTTGAAAACATCCCTAAAATACACAGAAAACTTAAAACAATTAAAGATGTTGGTTTAGGTTATATTACTCTTGGTCAGCAATCTACTACACTTTCTGGTGGTGAAGCTCAGAGAATAAAATTAGCATCAGAATTATCTAAAAGAGATACAGGAAACACCTTTTATATTTTAGATGAACCCACAACTGGACTTCATTTTGAAGACATTAGAGTTTTAATGGAAGTTTTAAATAAATTAGCCGACAAAGGAAATACTGTTTTAATTATTGAACACAATTTAGATGTTGTAAAATTAGCAGATTATATTATTGATGTTGGTATGGAAGGTGGTAAAAAAGGTGGTAAAATTCTATGCAAAGGAACTCCAGAAGAAGTTGCAAAACATAAAACGAGTTATACTGCTAAGTTTTTGAAAAAAGAACTAATTTAGCAGGCATTTCTTTTTTCATAAAAAGAAATAATTCAAATAAAAAAATACTAATTATGACAAATGACGATAGAAAAATAAAAGAAAAATTACAACCAAAAACTTGGAACGAAATAAAAACTAACGACTCTTGGGCTATTTTTAAAATAATGGCAGAATTTGTTGATGGATATGAAAAACTTAGCAAAATAGGACCCTGTGTTTCTATATTTGGTTCTGCTAGAACAAAACCAGATCATCCTTATTACAAATTAGCAGAAGAAGTTGCTTTTGAATTAACTCAAAATGGATATGGAGTAATTACTGGGGGTGGCCCAGGTATTATGGAAGCTGGTAACAAAGGTGCCCACAGAGGAAAAGGAACTTCTGTTGGTTTAAATATTGAACTTCCTTTTGAACAACATGATAATCCTTGGATTGATTCTGGAAAAAGTTTAGATTTCGATTATTTTTTTGTTAGAAAAGTTATGTTTGTAAAATACTCTCAAGGTTTTGTAGTAATGCCAGGTGGTTTCGGAACTATGGACGAACTTTTTGAAGCAATTACTTTAATACAAACACACAAAATTGGTCGTTTTCCAATTGTACTTGTTGGTACAAAATTTTGGGGAGGATTATTAGATTGGATAAAAAATACACTTTTAGAAGAAGGAAATATTAGTGAAAAAGATTTAAACTTATTTAGAGTTGTAGACACTGCAGATCAAGCATTAGAACATTTAAATAACTTCTATGCTAAATATCAATTTAAACCAAATTTCTAAAATGCTTTTAAAAAGGTTTTTATTTATTTTTTTATGCATTGGACCTTCCTTAGTTATTGGACAAACCAATATAAAAACAATGTTTTATAATACATTAAATTATAATTCTAACCTAGAAAGTCAAAACAGAACACATCATTTAAAAACTATTTTAGCGTCTGTACAACCAGATTTATTTATGGTTTGCGAAATAAAAAACGAAACTGCATCTAATTATTTATTTAATAATGCAGTTTTACCTTTTCATAGATCTTTTAACAAAGCTCCTTTTAATCAAGGTCAATCACCAGATAATAGTTTACTACAAATGGTATATTATAATACTAGTAAACTAATTTTAGAAAGCAACACTGTAATACAAACAGGTACTAGAGACATTAATCATTATACTTTTATTGTAAACACAGAGATTTATGAAACAAACCCTATAAAAATAGAAGTTTTTGTAACACATTTAAAAGCTTCTAGAGGATATTTTAATAGACAAAAAAGATTAAGTTCTGTAGATAGCTTTATTAGAGAATTAGATAGACTACCTGTAAACAGTAATGTTCTTTTTGCAGGAGATTTTAATTTTTACACAAGTAATGAAGAAGGTTTTTTAAGCTTAATTGATGAAGCTAACTCCATAAAAATAATAGACCCTATCAATCGTTTATGCCCTACTTTTCCTGATGATGGAAAAGATTATTTTGATGCTGATTATAATGCCACCTATTTTTGGAACAATAGCTCTTTTAGTGATGTTCACTCTCAATCTACAAGATCATCAGCATTAAGTGATGGTGCTGGAGGAGGAATGGATGACCGTTTTGACTTTATTATGATGTCTGAAAATCTAAAAACAAATAAAAACTTATTTTATAAAAACGGTACTTATAAAGCATTTGGTAACAATGGTAATTGCTATAATTCTTATGTGAGCAACACATCTTGCTCAGGAGAATTTTCTCAAGATCTTAGAACTGCATTATACAATTTTAGTGATCATCTACCTATTATTATGGAATTAGAAACACCTAAAAACACTTTATCTATAAATAAAAACATTGTTCCACTTACTTTTTCTTCTTCTAATATTATTAGAGATAACTTATCTTTTAAAATTTTATCCTCTTTAAATATAAATAAAGTGACTATTTATAATAATTTAGGTCAAATTTTAAAAGAATTAAGCATTAATAATAAAAAAGAAACTAACTTACATGTTAATTCTTTCTCTAAAGGAATATATTATATGAAAGCAGATTCTTACAATCCTATAAAATTTGTAAAGATTTAATTGAAAAATTATTTTTACATAT
>NZ_JBDVJE010000021.1:0-26438 GCF_039939415.1 Polaribacter sp. | reverse complement strand
TAAAGCTATTATCTTTTCTTAAAATAGTATTTAAGATTAACTTAGGAGTGAATAAAGTATAAGTAAAGATTGAGTCTTTAGAAAGTTGAATATCTAAATATATATCACATAAAGAGCAATTATTATTTATATCAACTACTTTTTCTTTATTTAAAGAAAATAAAGAATGTTGCTTGTGTTCTGAATGATGTTCAAATGAATGATCAAGTGCAATAAGATGAGTCATTAAAATGACCACAGACAGCAATAAACTTAATGTTCTTTTTAAAAAATTCACGATGCGAATATATATGTTTTAAATTTACATTAAAAATTTATAAATTAATATATTTATAATTAGTAAAAAGAAAACATAGTACAAAATATATAACCTTACGATATAGAAAAGCACTCAATTTTTAATCTGTAAATAAAATGAAATGTCCCTGTAATACATTAAAATTATATAATGATTGCTGTAAAAAAGCACATCAAAATATACATTCTGTTGCTACTGCTGAAATTTTAATGCGCTCAAGATATAGTGCTTTTGTAATGGCTAATATTGAATATCTACAAAAAAGTCATCATAGTTCAACAAGACCTTCTAACATTGAAATAAAAGAAATTCTTACTTGGACAAAATCGGTAGAATGGGTAAAATTAGAAGTTTTAGAATCATCAGAAAATTACGTTGAATTTAAAGCTTATTTTTATGAAAACGGGGCTTTAAATATTATCCAAGAAAATTCTTTTTTTGAAAAAGAGAATAACCATTGGGTTTATAAAAATGGAATTTAAAATAAAATAATTATATTTTTCACTTAAATATTTAAGTTTTAAACTAAAAACAAATGATAAATTTTCTTTTTAATAAAGAATAACATTTGTCATATTTCTTAAATAAAAGTCAACATAAATTTGCTACTTATTAATAACAAATTAAGTAGTTTTGAAAAAAATAATCCTTTTAGCTTCACTTATTCTATGTAGTTATATTGCTTCTTCACAAGAACACGAACACAATCATTTTAAACATTTTAGGATTAGCCCTGTAATCAGTCATACTTACATTCCTATGGCTACTAATGATGGCGACAAAACAGTTATTGTGCCTTCTATAGGTCTAGATTTAGAATATTGGGTAAATGAAAAATGGGGTTTTGGTTTCCATAACGATTTAGAATTAGAAACGTTTGAAATTGAAAAAGATCATCAACTATTTATTGAAAAAGAATTTCCTATAGTTTTAACTTTAGATGCTCTTTACAAATTAGATAAAAACTGGATTATTGTTTTAGGAACTGGTGTTGAATTTGAAAAAAATGAAAATCTTTTTATTGTGAGAGCTGGGTTAGAATATGAAGTTGAGTTTGGTAATCATTGGGATGTTGCTCCCACAATTTTTTATGATCATCGTTCGCATAATTTTGGAACTTGGTCTATAGGTGTTGGAATTGGAAAACGTTTTTAGTACTTTTAAAATTCATTTTTAAAAGATACTATGAGTATTAAAGATTTAGTTGGTACATATTCTATAATTGGTAGTAATCAAGATGATACTAAAAATACTTATAAAGGAATACTCAAATTATCATTAAACAAATACAATCAAATTATTGCCAATTGGTTAATTAATAATTCTCAAGAACAATTTGGTGTAGGTTTTTTTAATGATAATATTCTTGTAATCAATTTTAATTACAAGGATTTTGAAAACAAAACCTACAAAGGCACTGTTATATACAAATGTCTTAACAAAAATATATTTGAGGGTTTTTGGTCTGAAGAAAATGGAAACCCTCTTTTTTTAGGTATAGAAAATTGTTTTCGTATTTTCTATACGAAAACAATTTTGAATTAAAAAGAACTTAATATAGCTGTCAAAAAAAAACTCTAACTTTAAAAGTTAGAGTTTTTTTAAAAAATTATTTTTTATTTATTTTCTAACAGCATTTACAATTGCTAAAGCAGCTTTTACATCTTGCTCTAATTTTGCATAATCTTTGTTAGCAATAATTTCTTTAGAAATTAATTTAGATCCCATTCCAACACAAGTTACACCTGCATCAAACCATCCTTTTAAGTTTTCTTCAGTTGGAGCAACTCCACCTGTAGGCATAACACTTGTCCAAGGTTGAGGACCTTTAACACCTTTTACAAATTGAGGACCATAAATATCACCAGGAAATAATTTCACAATTTCACATCCTAATTCTTCTGCTCTTGTAATCTCTGTTAAAGTACCACATCCAGGAGACCATAATACTTTTTTACGATTACAAGCAATTGCAATGTCTTCTCTTAATACTGGAGTTACTATAAAGTTTGCTCCTAAAGCCATATATAATGAAGCTGCTCCTGCATCTGTAACAGAACCTACACCCATTATCATTCCTGGTAATTCTGCAATAGCATATTTAGTTAACTCTCCAAAAACTTCGTGAGCAAAATCTCCACGTGCTGTAAACTCCATTAAACGAGCTCCACCATCATAACATGCTTTTAATACTTTTTTACTTAATTCAATATCGTTATGAAAAAACAATGGAATCATTCCTGTTTCTTTCATTACTTGTGCTACTTCTAATCTTGAAAATTGTGCCATTTTATTTTGTTTTTTTAATTAATTCCAATTTAATATTTTTTTGAAATCGTAAGCTTCTGGGTTTGGTAAATATTTTCTTGCTTGGTCATAATCTTTTTCTTTAATGTAAAAAAGATTTTTAATAAACAGTTGTGCCATATCTGAATTTATATCAACTAATCTAGGTGGAATTTTACCTTCATTGTCTTCAAAATCCTTTAGATATAGTGGCATAATATCTCCTTTAGAATTTGCGCTTACGATGCATCCAGAAGCTCCTTCATCATACAATTTTTTAACTCCTATACCTAATAAAGTACATAAAGTTAAATCAAATGCAATTGGTTTAGAACATCTAAGTTCATAACCTAGTTCTACTGGTCTTGATTTTATTTCTAAACCTAGTTCTTTTAACTTAGTCTGTAATAAATAGTTAAATATATGTGATTTACTTACATTTCCTAATTCTGGATGACCATGATCGTCGTAAGTAAAGTTAATCCCTGAATTTATAATTTCATCTTCTTCCATAAAATGAAAAACACCTTCACTAACTAAAGCAACACCATATTCAATACCTTGAACTTTACATTTTACGATCGAAGAAATAATCATATTTATGATTTTTTCGAATGTAATTTTGGTTTTATTAAACATTTCAGGAATTATCATCATTTGATAATGACATGCAGATGCAATACCAAAAGCTAAATGACCTGCAGAACGCCCCATTGCCGCAACTACAAACCAGTTTTCACTAGTTCTTGCATCTTCATAAATAGTATTACCAATACGAACACCTTCATCTTTAGCTGTATGAAATCCAAAAGTGGGATTTCTATCTGGTAATGGTAAATCGTTATCTATGGTTTTAGGAACGTGTACATGAGCTACATCTAAATCCTGACTGTTTACATACTTGGTTAATCTATTGGCTGTTGATGCTGTATCATCACCACCAATAGTTACTAATAGTTTTACATTATGTTTCTTAAAAAAATCTGCTTTAAAATCGCTATCTTTTGGTTTAAATCTACTCATTATTAAAGTAGAACCTCCAAGACTAAATATTCTATCAGCTCTATGAAAATCAAAAAAAACAATTGAAGGATCTTCAGACAATAAGCCTTTATAACCATGATGAACTCCTATAACATTATAATCATCTTTTAAAAAAGTTTTAGCTAAAGTACTAATTACTGTATTGATACCTGGAGCTGGCCCACCACCACACATTATTGCTATAGATTTTTTCATTAATTAGATTAATTATTTAAAAAAATTATTTTTAAGTTCATTTATTCTATGAAACCTACAAGATTTAGAGTAAATAAATTATCAACTCTAATTCTTGTAGGTTATATATAAATTTAATTATTTGCTTTTTTATCTTGCAACTCTACCAGATGCATCACCACCCATTAACTTTTCTACTTCAGCAACAGTTGCTAAGTTAGCATCACCTTTAATAGTGTGTTTTAAACAAGACGCTGCAACAGCAAAGTCTAATGCATTTTGGTCATCTTCTGGGAATTGTAATAATCCGTAAATTAATCCACCCATAAATGAATCTCCACCACCTACTCTATCTACAATATCTGTAATTTGGTATTGACGTGTTTGAAATAATGTTTTACCATCATATAAAACTCCTGCCCAAGTGTTGTGAGATGCAGAAATTGAACCTCTTAAAGTAGTAATTACTTTCTTAGCTCTTGGAAATTTTTTCATCATTTGCTCACAAACTGATAAAAATGCTTCTGCTTTTACGTTATGTCCTTCTGTTTGTACAGAAATTCCTTCTGGTTTGATACCAAAGTGCATTTCTGCATCTTCTTCATTACCTAAAACAATATCACAGTAAGAAGTTAATTCTGTCATAATAGACTCTCTATGTGCAGCATCACAAAATTGCCATAATTTTGCACGGTAATTTAAGTCTGTAGAAATAGTAATTCCTTTAGCACTAGCAGCTTTAACAGCTTCTAAACATACATCTGCAGCTCCTTGAGAAATTGCTGGTGTAATACCTGTCCAGTGGAAAAATTCACATCCTTCAAATACAACATCCCAATCAATCATTCCTGATTTAATCTCAGAAATTGAAGAATGAGCACGATCATAAACTACTTTAGATCCTCTAGATACAGCCCCTGTTTCTAAAAAATAAATTCCTAAACGATCTCCACCATAAACGATTTTATCTACGTTTACACCTCTTTTACGCATTTCCATCATTGCACATTCTCCAATATCATTCTTTGGTAAACGTGTTACGAAATCTACATCTACTCCGTAATTTGCTAATGAAACTGCTACGTTAGATTCTCCTCCACCATAAACAACATCAAAGTTATTTGCTTGTGAAAATCTTAAAAATCCTTGTGGAGCTAATCTTAACATGATCTCTCCGAAAGTTACTACTTTACCCATTTTAATTCTAATTTAATATTTTTAGTTAATTGCTTAAACGTTTAAGCTTTTTTTACAAAAATATAATCAAAAGGATATAAATACATTATCTTTTTGATTATATAGAATATCGTATTATATTTGCTTTAACGATTAAGCAAAGATATAAAAAAAATATTATCAAAAAAAAAACCACTATAAAAGATATTGCAAATGTTTTAAACATTTCTCCTGCAGCTGTATCTAAAGCACTACACAACGATTCTAGAATTAGTGAAAAAACTAAAATAGCAGTTAGACAGGTTGCAAAAAATTTAAATTATCAACCCAATCACTTAGCAAGTGCTCTTAGAAGTGGAAAAAGTAAGTTAGTAGGTGTAATAGTTCCTAGAACAAACAGTAACTTTTTCTCTTCTGTAATTCAAAATTTAGAAGAAGTTTTAAATAAAGAAGGTTATAGCATTATTATTACTCAATCTAATGAGTCTTATAAAAAAGAATGTAATAGTATTGATTCATTATTATACTCTCAAGTAGATGGTATTATTGCTTCTATGGCAAATGAAACCATAGATTTAAGTTATTTCGAAAAAATTAAGTCTAAAGGAATACCATTAGTTTTATTTGACCGAGGAGAAAATGATTTAAATGTTGATTATATTGGAATTGATGATTATAATAGTAGCCATATTATAGTACAACATTTAGTTGATCAGGGTTGTAAAAGAATTGCTCATATTGGTGGTTTTAAACGAACTAGAATTTTTAATAATAGAATTAAAGGGTATATAGATGCACTAAAAATAAATAATTTACCTTTAAATGATGAGCTTTTAATAGAAAGTAATTTAACTATAGATTCTGGTAGAGAAAAGATGAAAGAATTACTTTTATTAGAAAATAGACCTGATGCAGTTTATGTTGCTGGTGATTATGCTGCTCTTGGTGCTCTGCAAGTTTTAAAAGAACAAAACATTAACATTCCTAATGAAATTGCTTTAGTTGGTTTTGGTAATGAACCTTTTAGTTCTTTGGTAACTCCTTCTCTTACTAGTATAGAACAACATAGTGGTATTATTGGAAGAGAAGCTGCACTAGCTTTTTTAAATCATGCTAAAAAAGATGTTGTAAAACAAACATTGACAAAAAAAATATTAGATGTTAAACTTTTAGTGAGAGATTCTTCTAATAGAAAAGAGAGTTAAAAGCAATTTTTCTAATTTTTAGAAACTTTTAACTACTTTTGTTTAAAACCAAACTACTTTTTTATGAAACAGTTAATTATTATATTACTGCTAATTATTGCTTTTTTAATTGGTTATGGAAAATATTCTCAATACAAAAGATATAACTCCCCAAACGTAGATTATAAAACTGATAAAAAACTAGATTATGATTACCATAATCAAGAACTTGTTTTAAATTATTTTACTGCCATCGAAAATATAAATAGCTATGTAAAAACACAATGGTCTGCAAATAGTATTGACGTAAGAGCTCCAGAAAATGATGATGATGAAACTAAATTAGCCGTTTCTAATTATAGTAAAAAATTAGCAACACTTAAATATTATGAAACCAAATTAGAAAACTCAGCTACTTTAAAAGATAATGGTTTATCGAATAAAGAAATTCAGTTTTTAGAAAAAACTGGAACTAATTTACAAGATTATAAAAAAACAATTGCTACAAACAAGATAAAAAGTATGTTTAAAGCAAATAAAAAAATGATATATGGACAAAAAAGTGCTTTAATTTTTGAAATACAAAAGAAACTAAATAATAAAGGTTTTCAAATAGTTTTGGATGGAGTTTATAAAATTGAAACTCTAAACGCCATAAAAGATTTCGAAGAGAAAAATAATCTTTTAGCAGATGGAGTTTTAGATGTGTTAACTTTAGATGTTTTATTTGATTAATTAAAACAACCTTTTCATTAAATAAAACACTTTACCACAACATCATAAAAAAGCCAATCACTTAATTGTGATTGGCTTTTATTATTTTTAAAAAGTAATTAAGTACTTTTTTAATGCAAAATTTTAAATAATAGTTCTTTTAAAATATCTCTTTGAGTTTGACTAGCTCCTACTCCTTTACTTTTTACATCTGCATCTCTTAAAGTAGCAATTATTTGTGCCACTTTACGCATAGGATAATTTCTTGCGGCTAAAAAATATTCATCTACAAAATAAGGATTTACACCAATAGCTTTTGCTACCGAACTTTTAGATTTATCTTGCAAACCATGAAACATTAATAATTGTGTAAAATAGCCATTTAATAAAGAAATAGTCATTACCAAAGGATTATTCTTTGGGTTTTCTGCAAAATAATTAATAATTCTATTTGCCTTTACAATGTTTTTTTCTCCTACTGCTTTTCTTAATTCAAAATTATTAAAATCCTTAGAAATACCAATATTTTGTTCTATATGATTATCGTCAATAATAGTTTCTTTAGGTAAAATTAGCATCAATTTATCTAATTCATTAGAAATTTTACTTAAATCAGTTCCTAAAAACTCCACTAACATTTGAGATGCTTTTGGCTCAATTTGATATTTTTTTCCACTTAAAACTCTACGAATCCAATCTGAAACTTGATTTTCATACAATTTTTTACTTTCATAAACTAAACCCGTTTTATTTATAGCTTTGTGTAATTTTTTACGCTTATCTAGTTTTTTATATTTATAATTTAAAACTAAAACAGTTGTTGGCTGAGGATTTTCTGCATAAGAAACCAATTTTTCTATGCTTCTACTTAAATCTTGCGCCTCTTTTACAATAATAACTTGTCTTTCTGCCATCATTGGATAACGTTTAGCAGAAGAAACAATATCTTCTATACTTGCATCTCTACCATACATTACTTGTTGATTGAAACCTTTTTCTGCTTCATCTAAAACATTTTCTTCAATATAATCAGATATTTTATCAATATAATAAGGTTCATCACCCATTAAAAAGTAAATAGGTTTAATGTTTCCTTTTTTAATATCTGAAACTATACTTCTTATTTCGTTCATTTCCTTACTTTTGATTGATGCAAAAACTCAATCTACCTAATTATAAATTTAAACTCAAAAGTAGCGAAAATAAGACGCTTATTTTTGATAATTTGAGAAAAAAATATTTGGTTTTAACACCAGAAGAATGGGTTCGTCAACATTTTGTACAATTTTTAGTTGATGAAAAGAAATATCCAACCTCGTTAATTGCTATAGAAAAACAATTAACCATTAATAATCGTAAAAAAAGGACAGATATTTTAATTTTTAATAAAGAAGGAAAACATGATATTATTGTAGAATGTAAGGCTCCTAAAATAAAAATTACGCAAGATACTTTTGATCAAATTGCTCGCTATAATTTAAAATTAAAAGCCAATTACTTGATAATAACCAATGGTTTAGAACATTTTTACTGCAAAATGGATTTTGAAAATGAAACCTATATTTTTTTAAGAGATATACCCAATTACAAATAATAAAAATCATATTTTTATTAAGACAACTTTGTACAAAAAGTAATTATTAAAGCGTAATTTTGCACTCTTGAAAATAGCAATTGTCATATTAAATTGGAATGGTCAAAAACTGTTAGAACAGTTCTTACCATCTGTTGTAAATTTTAGTTCGAAAGAAGCTGATGTTTATGTAGCAGACAATGCTTCTACAGATTCTTCAATCAATTTTGTTAAAGAACATTTCCCAACAGTTAAAACTGTTGAAAACCAAGTAAATGGAGGTTATGCTAAAGGTTATAATGATGCTTTAAAAGAAATTAAAGCAGATATTTATTGTCTTTTAAATTCTGATGTTGAAGTTACTGATAATTGGCTACAACCAATTATTGATGTTTTTAAAACAGATGAAAAAACAGCAGTAATTCAGCCAAAATTATTGTCTTTTAAAGACAAAACTAAATTTGAATATGCAGGTGCTGCAGGTGGTTTTGTAGATTTTTTTGGTTATCCTTATTGTAGAGGACGTGTTTTTAACCATTTAGAAACAGATAAAAATCAGTTTAATGATACATCAGATGTTTTTTGGGCTTCAGGAGCGTGTTTATTTATTAGATCTAAAGTTTATTTTGAATTAGGTGGTTTAGATGAAGATTATTTTGCGCATCAAGAAGAAATTGATTTGTGTTGGAGAACACATAACCTTGGTTATAATATAAAATATGTGGGTTCTTCGACAGTTTATCATGTTGGTGGTGCAACTTTACAAGAAACTAATCCACAAAAAACATTTTTAAATTTTAGAAATAGTTTATTAAATGTGGTGAAAAATGTTCCTAAAAAATGGTTTTTATTTGTGATTTTTTCTCGCTTAGTTTTAGACGGAATTGCTGGAATCAAATTTATGATTGAATTACGACCAATTCATACTTGGGCGATTGTTAAAGCACATTTTAGCTTTTATAAGAACTTCTTTAAGTTTTTGAAGAAACGTAAAAAATTATCAAAAAAACAAGATTACTACCAACATACAGGTATTGTTTGGCAACATTTTGCTTTAGGTAGAAAGAAATTTAAGGATTTAAAGTAATTATCTTTTTAAAATATTTTTTATTAGTTATTTAGGACAACTCATTAATAGATTTTAATAATGATTTTTGTGCTTGTTTTATATGCCTTTCATTATGAAAAATTAATACTCTAAAAGAATCTCCTAACCTTAATTTAATCAATTTAGAAATTGAAATAGCAGTTTTAGTTTTATCTAAATCAAGATCATTTGCCTCTTCTAATAGTTGAATGATTTGGTTTTGTTGGTTTATAAATTTTTCTAATGTATTAATATCTAGTTTAGAGTTTAAAGGGTTCATTGATTTAAATGTTTTCATTTTATTTAAATTTTCATTGTATGAAACCGATTTACTAAAATATTTTCCTAACCAATTACTTGTAAATTTTTCTGAACTTTTATATTTAGAATTCTTAATTTTATTTTTTATTTCTGGAATATAAAAATCTCCATATCTATTTAAATGTTCAATACATTCTAAAACGCTCCAACTTTTAAGATTCTCTTTCCAATTTAAAAAATTTATAGATTCACTTTTAAATTTATTTACGTCATTTACATTTTTATGAGTAAGATCTAATAAGTCTTGTATTAATTGTTTTGATGTAGATACCATTCTTTTTTTTTTACAAATTACAAGATAAAATTTGAAAAAAAAATTGATTGAAATTAAGATTTTTTAATTCTAGATAAAGTTTCTGGTGTCATTCTCAAATAGCAAGCAATATACTTGCTTGGTATTTCTTGAAAAAGTTTTGGACTTCTTTTTAAAACTCGTCTATATCTTTCTAAAGGAGAAGATGTTAAAATATCTCTTTCTCTTTCCATTTGTTGTAAGACAAATTTTTCTAATATAGAAAGCCAAATTTCTTTGTGTTCTAGAGATGATTCTATAAAAGATAAATACTTTTTTTTACTGATGGATTTTAATGTGGTCTTTTTTAATGCTTGAATGTAGAAGTCTGATGGCTCTTCATTTAAAAAGGAATCTAAAGAGGCAATTAAATTATCTTTATAACCAAACCTAATTGTATGCTCTTCAAATTCATCTACAACAAATATTCTTAAACTGCCATTTACAACTAAATATAGGTTAGTATCTATAGTACCTTTTTCTTTTAAAAATTCATTTCGTTGTAAAACAAACTCTTTATCCCAAAGGTCTTTAGAGGTAATTTTATCGATTAAAGTAGAAATTAAATTCACGTTAGTTTATGAATAAACGAATTTTAAAGAACATCTAAACTTCCTTTTCCTTCTCTTACAACTTCTGGGTAACCTTCTGTAAAATCTATAATTGTAGATCCTTGGTTATCTCCATAGCCACCATCAATTACAATATCTACTAATTTTCCCCATTTTTCAAAAATTAATTCTGGGTCTGTAGTATATTCTAAAATCTCATCTTCATCTCTAATTGAAGTTGTAACCAAAGGGTTTCCTAAACTTTCAATTAAAGAAATTGTTATATTATTATCTGGTATTCTAATACCTACAGTTTTTTTCTTTTTAAAAACTTTTGGCAAGTTTTTACTTCCTGGCAAAATAAAAGTATAAGGTCCTGGTAAAGCTCTTTTTAATATTTTAAAAGTAGAAGTATCTATTTGCTTTACATAATCTGATAAATGGCTTAAATTATTACAAATGAAAGAGAATTTTGCTTTTTCTAACTTTACTCCTTTTATTTTTGCAATCTTTTCTAATGCTTTGTTATTTGTAATGTCGCAACCTAAACCATATACGGTATCTGTAGGAAAAATTACCAAACCACCGCTTTTTAAAACCTTAACAACTTTATCTATTGCTTTTTGGTTTGGATTATCATTGTATATTTTAATAAACTCTGCCATAATATAAATATACAAAAACTCAACCCAATAAAGAATCAGGTTGAGTTAAATTTTAAGGAAGTTGTATATATTAAGATTTATCTACCATCCTAAATCCTTCTCCATGAATATTTAAAATCTCTACATTTTCATCTAATTTTAAATATTTACGAAGTTTTGCGATATAAACATCCATACTTCTAGATGTAAAATAGTTATCATCTCTCCAAATTTTTGTTAACGCTAATTCTCTTGGCATTAAATCGTTTTTATGAATTGCTAACATGCGTAACAATTTACTTTCTTTTGGAGATAATTTAATTGGTTCACCATCTTCTCCTATTGATAAATGTCTTAATTTAGAATTAAAGAAAAAGTTACCAATTGTAAATTCGAATTGCTCAGACTCTGCACTTTTATCTGTGTCTTTTCTTTGTAAGATTGCTTTAATTTTATGTAATAAAACTTCAGAATCGAAAGGTTTGTTTAAATAATCGTCTGCACCAACTGCATAACCTTTTAAAACATCTTCTTTAAGTGTTTTGGCTGTTAAGAAAATAATAGGCACTTCTTTATTAGTAGTTCTAATGTCTTGTGCTAAAGAAAAACCATCTTTACGAGGCATCATAACATCTAAAATACATAAATCATAATCACTGTTTTTAAACATGATTAATCCTTCTATACCATCTTTAGCATGTGTTACATTATAATCATTTAATGCTAAATAATCTTTTAATACTGTTCCAAAATTTGGATCATCTTCTACTAATAAAATTTTTTTACTTCCCATTTTATATACTTTTTAAATTAAAGGTATTTTTACTGTAAATATACTTCCTACTCCTTTTTCACTTTCTACTATAACAGAACCATGATGTTTGTCTATAATTTCTTTTACATAAGCTAAACCTAAACCATGTCCTTTTACATCATGAATGTTTCCTTTTTGTTCTCTATAAAACTTATCAAAAACATTTTTTTGTACAGCTTTACTCATTCCTATTCCTTCGTCTTTTATTTTTACAACGAAATATTTATTTGTACTTTCTGTATATACATCAATTTTTGGAGCTCGTTTAGAATATTTTAATGCATTTTCTAAAATGTTAACAAGCACATTGGTTAAATGAAATTGATTTCCAGGTACTTCTGTTGTTATAGCTTCAAAATGTGTGTTTAGAGTTCCTTGTTTGTTTTGAATTAATAAACTTGTATGAGATATTGCATCGTCGATTATGTCGTGCATATCTATGGTTTCCTTACTTATTTCAATTTGATTTTTTTCTAATCTAGAAATTCTTAATACATTTTCTACTTGGGTATGCATTCTTTTGTTTTCATCTCTAATCATTTGTACATAACGTAAAACTTTATCACTTTCATTAATAATCTTTGGGTTCTTAATAGAGTCTAAAGCTAGATTGATTGTTGCTATTGGAGTTTTAAACTCATGCGTCATGTTATTAATAAAATCAGTTTTAATTTCTGATATTTTCTTTTGTCTAATTAATTGATATAAAGAACTTGAAAATGCAATAATAATAATTAGAATAAAAAATAAAGACAACCATAAAATATTAGAAATTCCTGCAAGAATATGGTCTTTTTTGGTTGGAAATGTAACATATAATTTAAAATCTACATTTCCGTTTACATCAAAAAAAAGAGGAGAAGAATAGCTGTTATTTTTTTTATCTATTGTGTAATAACCAGATTTTAATTTTGTAGCAAATCCGTCTTTACCATAGACACCATATTTAAAATCTAAATCTATATTTCTCTTTTTAAGTTCTTCTTTTATGGTTTCATTAAGCTCTCTATTACTTAGTCTTTTGTGTATGGGTATAATACTATTTATATTTTTAAAAATCTCATCAAACTGATACCTTTCTGCTGTTTTCATTCGTTTGGTAAATGAAAACCTCTTTTCTTCTGTGGTAGAAAACATGTTATCTGCTCCTTTTATTAAACGAGAACTAAAGAAATCGTTTTTACCTGTAATTCTTTTGATTATGATTGTATCATTATCTACAAAATCATTTGGCATTTTAAAACTTTCTTCTAAAACTGTACCTCCATAAGAAAATTTTTGTTTGGTAGCTGTATCAATTTCTTGAAATAACCAATTTCTAATTTGAGCTTCGTCTGCCAAAACTCTATTTTCCATGATTCCTTCATACTTTTTTTCTAAGTAATATTCTTCTTTTTCATTGATTCTTTGAGATACACCTCCTAAAGATTTTTGAACATCATTTTTAAATTGCTCATCCTTACTTTCTAAGGCATTATTAATCCAATAAAGCTGAACTGTAATAATTCCTATTAAAGAAATACTCATTAAAACAACAATAAGAATAAACATTTTTTTACCCATGAATCAAAGTTACGGCTTTCAAAAATTGATTTTATTGTTTTTAACCTAAATTAACGATAAAAAGATAAATTTAAGAGGATTTTAACAAAATCATTGAATTAAATTAAATCCTTAAGGTTTTATTTGTTAAAATATTGTGGATTTTTTCAATTTGAGATTTGGTGGTTTCTCTATTTAAATTAGTAATAATATAGTTAGATTGAAGTAGTTTTTTATCTTCTAACCATTGGCTTTTTATTCGATTTACAACCTCTTTTTTAGAACTTCCATCTCTTAACATAGTTCTTTCTATTCTTACTTTTAAAGGAGCAAAAACAGAAATAATAATGTCACACTTAAGATTGCTTTTACTTTCAAAAAGAATCGCATTTTCATAAATGATGTAGTCTTTTGTTTTATTTTTATCAACAAAATCTTGAAAATGATTTTTTACTTCTGGATGAACAATAGCGTTTAATAATTCTAGTTTGTTTTTATCATTAAAAACAATATTTGCAATAAAAGGTCTATTTAGTTGATTATTTAGGTATGATTCTTCTCCAAAACTAGCAATTAATTTAGATTTAATGATTAAAGAAGAATTCATTATTTTTTTAGCTTCTAAATCTGCATTATAAATAATAACATTATTAAATTCTCTAAAAAAATTAGCTACAGTAGTTTTACCACTACCAATACCACCAGTTAAACCTACAACCATTTTATTTTTGAATTAAGAAATCTATTTTATTAGGAACCACTTTATAGCTTTTAATTAAATTAGACTTTACAACTACTTTAGGTAATAAGTAGCTTAAATTATTTTCTTTAGTTGTATTATAATCACAAATTACTTCAAAAAAGTTTTTATCAATTTTATTAAAATTAGAAAGACCAACTACAAAAACAACTTCTACAGTTTCATTTAGTGTTGTTAACTCCATATCATCAGGTAAATTAATTACTTTAAAAGGAATATCAAATGTACCTTCTGTAAACTTTTCTACTTTACCACTTATTACTGTAAAGTCCGTTGTTACTTTTAAACTCTTAGAGTTTTTAGGCAAAACAATTTTTACTTCTTCTTTAAAATCAGACTTTACATCATCTAATTTCAGTAATTCTAAATCAATTTTCTTTATTTTTTTTATTTGTGATTCTGGTCCTGAAATTACAATACTATCTGGCTTTATAATAACCATTTCTAAAACATCATAACCAATATGATAATTTATATCTAAGTTTGGTTTTAAGGGTACTTTTTTAGAGATTAAACTTCCTATTTCTAAGTAAATAGTATCTAATTCTATGTTTTGCAAAACTACGCCAGAATAAAGTTGTTTTTGAATATTGTTATGCTGATTTCTTGTTAAAAAATAATATTTACTTGAAGTTTTTCTTATTAAATTATTTGCATTTAAAGCAATTTCATTTTTACTTATTCTAGATTTAAGAATTTTAAAACCTGTCGTTTTAACTTCGATATCTAATTCTTTAGTGGGTTCTTTTTGTAATAATTTATCTTGAGGTATATTGGTATATGTTACTGGCATTGTTAATGTAGTATTATACTCTTTTGATAATGTAATTAATAGCCAAATTAAAATTGAAGCTACTAAAAACCCAATAAAACTTTTCGATATTTTTTGATTCTTTATCAAGACAATAATTGATTTTTATGCAATCTACACAAAAGCTTGTAAACAAAAAAGTGAGCTGTATCTAAAAAGACAAAGCTCACTTAATATTTTTAAAAACTAAGTTTTATTTTTTAGCTGGAGCTAAATTTTTATTACTCAATTCCATAGAAATAGAAGCTCGTTCAAATTTAATTTTCCCTGCGCCTGTTTCAATAGTAATTGTATTATCTGCAGCATTAATTTCTGCAATTTTACCATGAATCCCACTAGTAGTTACAACTTTTGCTCCTTTTTTAATTTCTGCTTGAAAAGCTTTTTCCTTTTTTTGACGATTCATTTGTGGTCTTATCATAAAAAAATAAAACACAAGAATTATTGCTAAAAAAGGTAACATACTCATAAAAGAACCAGCTACTTCTTGTAAAAAAATTACATTATACATAATTATATTTTTGCTTTTGGTATTACAGAACCTTTTAATGTTAATACCTCTCTACCAGATTCTGTATTGGTAGTTAAGGTTACTGTTTTTTGTTGCCTGTTAGGCTTACCATTTGTATTAAATCTTACAGAAACATCACCTGTTTCTCCTGGTTTAATTGGTGCTTTTGGCCAAACAGGAACAGTACAACCACAAGAACCTGCAGCATTTGTAATTACTAAATTTGTTTTACCTGTGTTAGTAACTTTAAATACCGTTTCTACAATATCTCCTTCGTTAACGGTACCAAAATCGTACACTTTTTTGTCTAAAGAAATTAATGCAGTTCCTTTTTTAATTTCTACATCTCTAGTTGCTGCTTTTTCTAGATTTGTTTTGTTAATTTTTGATGTTGCATTACTGTTATTTTTACATGCTGTAAAAGAGGCTGCAATTACTAAAGCTAATAAAATTGTTATTTTTTTCATTATGTTATAATTTTAATGTAAAAATAATAAATAAATTGTCTAAAACAACAGTTTATAACAATCCTCTACCAATTTTTACAATTCTTTTGTTTTTTATGAATTCTTTAGAAATTTTATCTAAAACTCCATTAATAAAGTAACTACTTTTTTCTGTAGAATAATCTTTAGATATTTCTATATATTCGTTAATTGTTACTCTTGTTGGTATTGATGGAAAATTTAAAAATTCTGAAATAGCCATTTTAATTAAAATCATGTCTATGTCTGCAATTCTTTCTGTTTCCCAATTTGGTGTTTTCTCTTCAATATCTACTTCGTATTCTTTGTGTTTTAAAATTGTTTTCTTAAAAATCTCGGAAACAAATTTTTCATCTTCCTCATCTTTATAAAGACTACTTAAAACAAAAGTTTTGTTTTCTTTAAGTTTACTTAGAGTTCTTACAACCCAAGTATTTACAAAAGGTATATCATCTGTCCAAGAAATTGTAGTATCTTCAAAATACTCGCCTAACTTATCATTTGGAGCAATAATTTCTTTAAAAAAATCGATAATAAAAGCTTTATCTACTTTAAAAGAATCTTCTACAGTATCTAAATATTTCTTGTATAGATCGCTTTTTTGCAATTCATCAAAAATAATTTTAACATACTCATCATTTTCTTCCCAATAATTTAACTTATTAAGCTCTACATAACCTTCCATACTAATGCTTTCTGCAAGAGTATTTATCAATTTATTGTTTAAAAATTTATTGTTGGGGTTTAAATCTTCTTTGGTAGCAAGAATTTTCTTTTTAGAAAGTGCTATTTTTTTTGCCGCAAGTTTTTGTACTTCTATAAACAACTGTAAATTTAAAACATACAAGTCGTACATTTTTAAAATGCTATGTTTTAAAAACTTTTCCTCTTTAATGATATCATCATTATGAGATTGCAACATAGCGTATACAGATTGCATTACTTTAACTCGAATATGTCTTCTGTTAATCATCTTCTAAAGAACTTATAAATTTTGCGCTGCAAAAATAGTATTATTTTATTTTTATCTCATTAAGTTTTTTAATTCTTTTTTAAGAATAAGTTATATAGTTAATCTTGTATCTTCGTACTTTCTTTTTTTGACAAATAAAATATTCTTTTGAAAGAACTTAAATATATAAATAAATACTTTTCTAAATATAAATGGCGATTACTATTTGGTCTATTAATTACTGTTTTAGCAAAGTTTCTAGCCTTAAGAATTCCTCCAATTATAAGTAATTCTTTAAATATTGTAGAAAATTATCAAGATGGAATTATTACTAATTTAGAAGTTGTACAGCATGAATTATTTATAAATATTCTTATTATTATTGGGGTTGCAATTTTATCTGGTTTTTTTACATTTTTAATGAGACAAACCATTATTGTTACTTCTAGGTTGATAGAATTCGACCTTAAAAATGAAATTTATCAACAATACCAAAGGCTCTCTCTTAATTTCTATAAGAAAAATAGAACAGGAGATTTAATGAATAGAATTTCTGAAGATGTTTCTAAAGTTAGAATGTATGTTGGGCCTGCAATTATGTACAGTATAAACATGATTGTTTTGTTTACTGTTGGTTTTACTCAAATGTTAAGTATAGATGTAACATTAACTATGTACACATTAATTCCTTTTCCTCTTTTATCAATATCTATCTTTTTATTAAGTAAAGTTATTCATAAAAGAAGTTCTATTGTGCAGCAATATCTATCTAAACTCACAACGTTTAATCAAGAGTTTTTTTCTGGAATTAATGTTGTAAAATCTTACGGAATAGAAGCTTCTATTATTAAAGATTTTGATAAAATAGCAGACCAAAGCAAAGAAAAAAACATTCATTTACAAAAAGCAAATGCACTATTTTTTCCGTTAATGATTTTATTAATTGGAATTAGTAATCTACTAGTAATTTATATTGGAGGACAACAGTATATTAATGGAGAAATTAAAATAGGAACCATTATAGAGTTTATGTTATATGTAAATATTCTTACATGGCCAGTTGCAGTTGTAGGTTGGGTTACATCTATGGTACAACAAGCAGAAGCTTCTCAATTAAGAATAAATGAATTTTTAAAACAAGTACCAGAAATCCAAAATTACAACGAAAAACCTACAGAATTAAAAGGAAATATTACCTTTAAAGATGTTACTTTTACTTATGATGATACTAATATTACTGCTTTAAAAAATATTAATTTTACAGTAAAATCTGGAGAAACTTTAGCTATTTTAGGCAAAACAGGTTCTGGTAAATCCACCATTATCGAATTAATTTCTAGGTTGTATGACGCAAAAATAGGTACAATTCTATTAGACAACCTACCTATTAAAGAAGCCAATTTAAACGATGTTAGAAATCAAATTGGTTTTGTGCCTCAAGACCCATTTTTATTTTCTGAAAGTATAGAAGAAAATATAAAATTTGGTAAAGAAGACGCTACAAAAGAAGAAATAATTACGGCAGCAAAAAATGCAGATGTACATAAAAACATCATCGATTTTCCAAAAGGGTATGATACAATTTTAGGAGAACGTGGTGTAACACTTTCTGGAGGACAAAAACAACGTGTTTCTATTGCTAGGGCAATTATTAAAAAACCTAAAATTTTAATTTTTGATGATTGTTTATCTGCTGTTGATACAGAAACCGAAGAAAAAATATTATCTAATTTAGAGAGAATCTCTAAAAACATTACCACTTTTATCATTAGTCACAGAGTTTCATCAGCTAAAAACGCTGATAAAATTATTGTTTTAGATAATGGAGAAATAACACAACAAGGCACTCATAATCAATTAATAACAGAAAAAGGTTACTACAAAGATTTATACAAACAGCAACTTTTAGAAAAAGAAATTTAATCTTTAACATTGCTACATAAAATATTTTGTTAGATTTGTTAAGTATAACAAACATTTTATAACTACTATTTAAAAGAATTATGGCAGAGAGAGTTGAACAGGAAGAAATTTTTTCGCAAGTATTAAGAGCAGGAAGAAGAACTTACTTTTTTGATGTTAGAGCAACAAAAGCAGATGATTACTACTTAACTGTTACAGAAAGCAAAAAGTTTACACATGATGATGGATCTTTCCATTATCAAAAACACAAAATATACCTTTACAAAGAAGATTTTAGAGATTTTCAAGAAATGTTAGGTAAAGCAACTGATTACATTTTAAACGAAAAAGGAAGTGAAGTAATTAGTGAGCGTCACCAAAAAGATTTTAAGAAAGAAGAAACTACTTCAGATAATAATAAATCTGCAGAAAATTTTACAAACGTTTCTTTTGACGATATATAACAGTTACAAACTGTTTTACATAAAGAATAATTTTAATTCAAATTTATTTTACTCAAAAAAGACCATAAGCATAATACTTATGGTTTTTTTTATACTCAAAATTAGAGCACCTTTTTCATTGTTTTACTTTTTGCTACGGTTTCCTCCCACTCTTTTTTTGCATTACTATCCTTTGTAATTCCTCCACCAATATAAATTAGCGCAAAACCGTCTTCAATATTCATACACCTTAAGTTTACAAAAAGAGAAGATTCTTCGTCATAAATATTTAATTCACCTAAAAAACCTGTATAATAAGATCTTTTGTAATTTTCATTTAGATTTATAAAATCTCTTGCTTTATCTCTTGGCAAACCACAAACTGCAGGTGTAGGATGCAAACTTCTTATCAACTCTTTTAAACTAGATTCTTCTTTTAAAACTCCTTCAACTTTAGTTTTAAGGTGTAATAAACTTCCTGCTTTAACTGTTTCTGTTTTATCAATTTTTAAATTAATAGAAATCGATTTTAACTGATTTTCTATAAAATTAGTAACCAATTGTTGTTCCTCTAATTCTTTAGATTTCCAAATAACTTGCTCAGTTTTTTTATAAACTTGCGTTCCTGCTAAAGACATTGTTTCAAAATTATTTTTGGTAATATTTAAAAGTGTTTCTGGGGTTGCACCAAACCATAAACCTACTTTGGGATGATACCAAACATATACAAAAGCGTTTGCATAAGTATTTAATAATTTTTTAAATGTAATTAATACGTTTACCTTTTTTAATTCTACTTTTTCATTTCTAGAAACAACTACTTTTTTTAGTTGATTTTTATTAATTTCATCTAGAGATTTTTCAATTAAATGAATATGATCAAATTTATCATTCTCATTTTTACTTGCCAACCTATTATTTAATAAAAAATCTTCATCCAATAGCACATGTTCTTCAATTACTTCTGCAGCATCAAAAGGAAACAAAACTGCTTTTTCTTCACTGTTAAAAGGTGCAAATACAAAACCAGACTCTTTAAATTCTGTTGAAAAACACAATTCATCACTATTCATAAAAAAACCTGAAATAGTAGTAGAATTAGGTTTTCTATAACCTACAAAAGGCATTTTGCTTTTATAATGTTCTTCTATTTTAGAAAAAATAATACTCAAAATAAAATAAAATTATTTTTTAGTTAAAACAATATTTGTCATTTTAGCAACCGAGATTAAATCATCATTTTCATCTACAATTGTAACTTCCCATAAATGTGTAGTTCTACCTTTATGAATATTCTTTGCTGTAGCAAAAACAAAACCCTCTTTCTTGCTTTTAATATGATTAATTGACAACTGAATTCCGTTTACAAATTGATTGTCATTATTAATAAAAAAATTAGAAGCTGCACTTCCAACACTCTCTGCCAAAGCTGCAGTAGCACCACCATGTAATTGCCCATAAGGTTGATGTACCTTAGAGTTAACTGGCATTTTAGCTGTTAAAAAATCATCTCCAAGAGCAACATATTCAATATCAAGTGTTTCCATTAATGTGTTTTTAGAAGACTCGTTAAAGGCTTTTAAAATAGCTTTACTATCCATATCATTCAGATTATAATGTAAAAGTACATATAAAATTTTGTATTTTTGCCGAAGAAAAATTAAACCATTTCATGTACAAAATACGCGTAATTTTAGATACCAAAGAAGATGTAATTAGAACTATTTTAGTTGAAGACAACTTAAATTTAGAGGATTTACACGCAACAATTGCCAAATCTTTTGGTTTTGGTGGACAAGAAATGGCTTCTTTTTACCTTACTGATGAAGAATGGAATCAAGGTGAAGAAATTCCGTTGTTTAATATGGCAGAAGCAGGAGAAGGTATTTCTATGCAAACTTGTATTATAAATGAAACCTTACCAGAATTAAACAATAAATTAATTTATGTTTATGACTTCTTAAATATGTGGACTTTTTACGTTGAAGTGATTGAAATTTCTACAGAACAAAAAGAAGGTTTACCTCAAATTATTTTAACTGTGGGTGAAATACCAAGTGAAGCTCCTGAAAAAGAATTTATAGCAGAAAAACTAGATAATGGTTTTGGTGATGAAGGAGATATTGATGATGAATATGGTCATTTCGATGATTTTGACTACAATGAGTACTAAAAAAAAAGGCATTTTAACTTCAGATTCTGAATGGCGTAAACATTTACGTAAAATCGGAAAACGTTTTTTTTGGAAAGCAGAAAGAAAGGCAGGAAAAAAGGAAATTAAAAAAGAATTGTAATTTTTTTTCATCTAATATTTTGTGCTATTTAATATTTTAAATATTATTCTGGTAACAAAATTGTAAATTAGTCGTCTTACAATCATAATCGACTAAAACAATTTCATTGGAAACTATCTTATCACTTAAAAATCTCGATAAAAAATACGGACAAGTTCATGCAGTAAACAACTTATCTTTTGATATAAAAAAAGGCAATGTTTACGGAATCTTAGGACCAAATGGAAGTGGAAAATCTACTACTCTAGGTATTATTTTAAATGTTGTAAACAGAACATCTGGAAATTTTTCTTGGTTCGATGGTAATCTATCTACCCATGAAGCCTTAAAAAAAGTAGGCGCAATTATAGAACGTCCAAATTTTTATCCTTACATGACAGCTACTCAAAATTTAGCTTTAATTTGTAAAATAAAAGGGATTTCAACAGAAAAAATTAACGAGAAACTTACAACTGTTAATCTTTTTGAAAGAAGAGATAGTAAATTTAAAACCTTCTCTTTAGGTATGAAACAAAGACTTGCTATTGCTTCTGCTCTTTTAAATGATCCAGAAATTTTAATTTTAGATGAACCAACAAATGGTTTAGATCCTCAAGGAATTCATGAAATACGTCAAATTATAAATGAAATTGCCTCAAACGGAACTACTATTTTATTAGCTTCTCACCTTTTAGATGAAGTAGAAAAAGTTTGTTCTCATGTTGTAGTTATACGAAAAGGAGTAAAACTTTATAGTGGAAGAGTAGATGAAATGACAGCCTCTAATGGATTGTTCGAACTGAAAGTAGAATCTGAAGAAGAAAAACTGTTATCTATTTTAGAACAACACCCAGCAATTGGTAAAGTAACTAAAGATAACGAAACCTTTATTGCCACTTTAAATAATTCTATTTCAGCTACAGAATTAAATGATTTTTTATTTAAAAATGGCATTGTATTATCTCACTTGGTAAAACGTAAGCCAAGTTTAGAACAACAATTTTTAGATTTAACTAACAATAACTAATCAACTCATAAAAATATAAAGTCATGCTAAGACTACTTACTATAGAATTTCATAAATTAAAACATAATACTGCTAGTAAAGTATTATCTCTTATTTATTTTGGTTTACTTACTTCAATCTCATTAATTGCTGTAATAAAATTTGATATTGGTCCTATAAAGTTTCATTTAGCAGAAATGGGGATCTTTAACTTTCCATATATATGGCATTTTAATACATACATGGCATCTATTTTAAAGTTCTTTTTACTACTGGTAATTGTTTCTATGATGGCTAATGAATATAGTTACAAAACATTAAAGCAAAATTTAATTGATGGTTTAAGTAAAAAAGAATTTATTCTTTCTAAATTTTATACTGTTATTGCCTTTGCATTGGCTTCTACAATTTTTGTTTTTGTAGTTTCTTTAGTTTTAGGATTAATTTATTCTGATTATAATGAATTTGCAATTATAGTTTCAGATTTAAAGTATTTATTGGCTTTCTTTATTAAGTTGGTAGGTTTCTTTTCTATGGGGTTATTTTTTGGAATTTTAGTAAAACGTTCTGCTTTTGCTGTGGGTGCAATGGTTGTTTGGTATTTTATTGAAGGAATTACAAAACTTATTTGTTATTGGAAATTTAACGAAAACCCAACTATATCTCCAACAACAGATAGTATTCTACAATTTTTCCCTTTAGAATCTATAGCTAATCTTATAAAAGAACCATTTTCTAGATTGGGAGCTGTAAGATCTGTAGCTAATCAAGTTGGAGAAAACTTTACTAAAAGTTATGATGTAGAATTCTTATCAATTCTAATTGTTTCTGTTTGGACTTTTGTTTTTATCTACCTTTCATATGCACTGTTAAAAAAGAGAGATTTATAGTACATTTTAAATATATTTGACTTTTAGTAATGAAATATCGTCAAATGAAGAAGTTTTTATCTTTTCTAGTTTTATTTTTTACATTAACTACATTTTCACAAAAAGAAGCTAATTTTTGGTATTTTGGTTTTAATGCAGGTTTAGATTTTACAGATTGTAATCCGGTTGCTCTAACAGATGGAATGCTAAATACATTTGAAGGTTGCTCAACAATTTCTAGTTCAACTGGAGAACTTAAGTTTTATTCAGACGGTTCAACTGTTTGGGATAAAAATCATAATATTATGTCTGGTGGAACTGGATTGTTAGGAAACTCTTCTAGTGCACAATCCGCTTTATTTGTTCCCAATCCAGAAAATGAAAACATATACTATCTTTTTGTGGTAGGCAACTCTAATAATCCTGGTTTTTATTATTACACAATAGATCAAACTCAAAATGGAGGTTTAGGAAGTGTTGTAAGTGGACCTGTTGATTTAAATAATTCTGAAAGATTTAATTGGACAGAAAGAGTAACAGCAATACAATCTAGCAGGAGTAATGAATTTTGGATAATTTCTGCCAGTAACACTAGAATTTATGCCTATAAAGTAACGAAAGATGGTGTTGAAAACACACCTACTATAACTGGGGTAAATGGAGGTTCTATTGAAAATAGAGGTAGTTTAAAGGTTTCTCCTGATGGTTCTAAATTAGTTGTTACTAGTCAAGATTCTAGCTGTTTACTTTTTGATTTCGATACTGCTACAGGTAAAGCTTCAAATAAACAAACTTTAAATATTAATTTTGATAGTTATGGAGCAGAGTTTTCACAAACAGGAAATCGTTTGTATATTTCAACTGGTGGTCATAATCAAAACAGTAATGCTGTTAGAAATAATTCTTTTATTTATCAATACGATTTAACCAAAAGCATAATTACAGATATTAATAGTTCTAGAACAACTATAAATGTCTGGAACGGTTTTAGAGGTGCACTACAATTAGGACCAGATGCTAGAATTTACTATGCAAAAAGTGGAGAAAATTCTTTAGGTGTAATTAATAACCCTGAAGAACTAGGAAATAGTGTAAATTACGTTCATAATGGAATATCATTAGGATCTAGAGTTTCTTCTGAAGGATTACCCCCTTTTATACAATCATTTTTCAAAGCTGCTTTAATAGATATAGATACAGGTATAAAAATTTCTGGAGATTTATTAGTTTGTATAGGTGAAACTAAAAATTTAGGGATAAACAATATTTTAGATTTCGATGATACTGCAGATACATCCAAACCTATAACATATGAATGGTTTAAAGATGATATACTTTTAACAAATGAAAATAATAGCATAATTACAGTTGGAACAACATCTAAAGACACAAATGGTATTTACACTTTAAAGACTACTTATATTAATAAGTGCGGAAGAGAAAGATCTTTAGAAGCAGTAGCAAATGTTAAATTTGCACCTAAACCAAGTATTAATGCAATTGATATTTATGAACAATGTGATTTTGATTCAAATCCAAATGATTTTACTACAAATTTCAATTTAACGACAAAAGAAGCTGAGTTATATACAGAAAATGATGACGTAACTATTGAGTTTTTCGAAATTTCAGACACTACTTTTTCTTCTCCAGTAAATAAAGAAAATTACATTAATACAACAGCCTCTACTGTTACAAACGGAAATCATAAATTAATTGTAAAAATTACAAATAACGACACAAATTGTTATCAAACAAAAGAAATTGAGCTAAAAGTAAACCCTTCAGGTATTTCTTCTTATCCAGACATTTATATTAGTGAATTAGATAGCAATGTAAATATTTTGGAAAGTAGAAATAGTTTAGGTTCTGGAAATTCATTTTATGATTTTGATATTAAAACTAATGCTATTATTTCTAATTCTGGTGGAGCTTTAGCATTAGCTACTCATAATTTTAGCTATTATAAAACAAAAGAAGATGCTGGTTTGCAAAATAACGAAATTATAGCACCTTTTGAAGATTATCTTTTGAATGATGGAGATGATATTTTTGTAAGAATTTCATTAGTAAATACTAATTCTTGTGAAAGTATAGGCCAGTTTAAAATAAACATATTAGATCTTCCTATTCCTAAAGGAAATACTAATGAAGAAATTTTATGCATAAATAATCCTATTGATAATCCGCAACTCATAACTTTAAATTTAGATGCTCATACTGGTAATAATACTGATACTTATAAATGGTATTTAAATGACCAATTAATCATTGGAGAAACAAGTGCTTCTATAAACGTAAATAAAACAGGTACATACAAAGTTGAAGCTTACAGAGAATATGAAAACGACCCAGTAATTACTACGGATAACATTATTAATTGGGGATACAATACATTTACTGTAAAAGAATCTAATATTGCTTTAATTGAATCTATTGATTTTATTGATAATCAAGATGTTTTAGACGAAAATAAATTAACTATTAAAGTTTCTGGTATTGGTAATTATGAATTTGCATTAAACTCTAATAACATAACAGAATTTAAAAAAGGAGATGATAATTTAAGTTATACATTTACAAATGTTCCTCCTGGTTTAAATAAAGTTTATATTAGAGACATTAATGAATGTGGAGAAATATCTTCTCAAGAAGTTTCTTTAATCTATTTTCAAAGACACTTTACACCAAATGGCGATGGAAATTTTGATACATGGAATGTACTA
>NZ_JBDVJE010000020.1:0-1734 GCF_039939415.1 Polaribacter sp. | reverse complement strand
ATCTATAATAATTTATGTTTGAATAGAGGTATTAAATTACGTGAAGGATATTACAGAACAGTCCGCAATAATATTATGGTAAACAACACTTTTCATCCTCATGTTTGGTTTACAAATAGTGGAGATGTGTTTACCAACAATATTGTGATGAAGAAATATGCAGGTATCCGTATTAAAGATTGGGGTAAAGAAGTAGATTATAATTTGTTTCCAAATAAAGGAGCTTTATTAAAGGCACAACGTAATCAAACAGATGCAAACAGTGTATTTGGAAATCCTTTATTTATAAATCCTAAATCAGGAGATTTTACTGTAAAAGATGATTCACCAGCTTTAAAAATTGGTTTTAAAAATTTTCCTATGGATAAGTTTGGTGTTCAAAAACCAGAACTAAAAGCAATTGCAAAACAACCCGAAATTCCCAAATTAAAAATTGAATCATCAGTAAAAAAAGGAGTAGAAACCAAACAATGGTCGGGTGCAACACTCAAAAATATAGAAACTATTGAAGAACAATCTTCTTATGGAACACATAGTTTAGATGGTGTCATTGTTTTAAAAATTAATAAAGAAAGTAAGTTGATAAAATCAGATTTAAAAGAAGGTGATGTTATTATTGGTTTTGCAAATAAAAAAGTAAAAAATACATCAAATTTCTTAGATGTTTTAGAGAAGAATTCTTTTAAAGAAAGTGTCAAGTTGATGATTATTCGAAATCAAAAAGAAATAGAAATACAATTAAGTAATGCATATTATTAAACTATGTATGTCCAAATATTCGTTGTTTTTATTCTCAAGGAGTTTTAAAAGTAATAGACCTTCAAACTGCTAAGTTTTTTTCTGAATATATTACTTGGGAAAATCAAACATCCTGAAATTACAAAAGATGCCCTTATGGGTAACGAGGCTATTGTTGTTCGTGGAGCTTCTGCTAGTGCTGTTAAAACGGGTGCAAATATAGATTCCTTAGAAAGAGAAAAACGTTATCATCGTCTTATTGATTTTGAATTAACGCTACAAACACTTAAAGAATCTTTGCAATAAGGTGTTAAGTTGTTGATATTTGTATATATAACAACAAAATTTAATGCTCATGGATTACCACATGAACCATCTAAACTAGCATTTTTAAAGGATATACCTGTATATAATTATGTTTTAGCACCAGAACTTTCTTCTGTATTTAAATCTGTACTAGCAGCTTATACAGAAGATTTACTTATAAAAATTATTGTTCTTAATAGCAAAGATACTTTTGGAGTTATAAACAGACAAGTTGAAGTAAATGGTAAAAAAAGGTATTGTTAATCAATATTGCTAATAAACCTGTACAAGTGCAATTAGAATCTAAGGACGGAAAATTCCTAGACGGTTATGATATACTAAATGGAGAAAAAGTTATGAGTAATGCGATCAACATGTCTTTTGAAGGAGTGAGACTTATTAATGTAACCTTGTAATAGCACTATTAAAGATTACTTGGCTCTTCAAATATTAAAACGGTGGTGATATACAAATAGCTACAGTAGAAAGAAACTAGCATATTTATATGCACAATATATTCTTAAATCATCTGATATACACGGTAAATCGGGAATTAAAGTTTCTTTTTACATCACCTAGCTTATAAAATAAAAAAGGATGACTAATTTTTGTCATCCTTGTTTTTATTTAGAAGTACTTCTAATCTATATATTTATTTTTTAGTGTATCTCATAAACAAAATAAATATGG
>NZ_JBDVJE010000019.1:0-2211 GCF_039939415.1 Polaribacter sp. | reverse complement strand
ATATTTAGTGTTATAAAACTTTAAGTTATATGGCAAATATTAATATTCATAGAAAAGAACTGTTTATAGAAAGTAATTTACTAACGAGTAAACAAGTTGCCGAAATTGAAAGAATTAAAATTATTTTAAATAAATCATTTTTAAAAACTGCACTAAACCACGGATTTATTTCTAGATATCATTATAACAAAGTTATAGAAGGGTTTAAGTTCTCTACTCATACTTTTAATTTTGATAAAATTGATGATTATAAATCTTTTTCTAAAACACATGAACGATTTAATTTATTTTTAAATACTTTAATATTTCCTATTGAGCACAACCATAAAGTTGCTTTTATAGTTGCAGACCCTTCTGATAAAAACAATATAAGATTAGTAGAAGAAGAATTACAAATAAAAGTTTCTGAAATTTTTGTTGCTAATGAATTAGATTTAAATAAAGCGCTACATGTAAAATACGGAGATGAAATCTTACATAAATCTGTTTTTCACTTATATGAAAATGACCCAAATAGTTGTGCTATTGAAACTTTTACCAAAAATCAAGTAATAGCTTTAGGTATTCTTTTTTTTATCTTTTTAGTGTTTTTATATTTTAATTTTGTAGACACTTTAATAGGAGCTAATTTACTAATAAATAGCTTCTTATTATTTTCTATATTATTTAAATTTATGCTTACCATACATGGTTCTAAAACAGAACTAGAAAGTAAAGTAAGTAAAGAAGAAATAGATTCTATTACAGATAAAGAACTACCTATTTATACAATACATTTACCTGTTTTTAAAGAATCTGAAGTAATACAAAAATTAGTTTGGAACTTAAATAGTTTAGATTATCCAATAGAAAAACTTGATGCTAAATTATTAATAGAATCTGATGATGCAATGACTTATAATGCCATTAGAGAAATGAAGTTTCCTACTAATTTTGAACCCATTATAATACCCTATGCACAACCAAAAACAAAACCAAAAGCTTGTAATTATGGTTTGTACTTTTCTAAAGGTAAATATTTAACTATTTACGATGCAGAAGACATACCAGATAGTGATCAACTAAAACAAACTTATAAACTTTTTAATAAATTACCAGACAATTACATTGCAATTCAATGTGCTTTAAATTACTTTAATAAAAGTGAAAACTTTTTAACCAAAATGTTTACACTAGAATATTCTTATTGGTTTGATTATATGTTACCAGGTTTAGATAGTCTTAGAATTCCTATTCCGTTAGGTGGTACTAGTAATCATTTTAAATTTGATAAATTAATGGAATTAGGTGGTTGGGATGGATTTAACGTTACAGAAGATGCCGATTTAGGACTACGTTGCTACGCAAAAGATTATAAAATTACTGTTTTAGACTCTACAACTTATGAAGAAGCTAATAACGAATTTTTTAATTGGATTAGACAACGCTCTAGATGGATTAAGGGTTATATGCAAACATATTTAGTTCATATGAGAAAACCTTTAAAACTATATAAATCTATTGGTGCTAGAGGTTTTTTTGGATTTCAATTTTTTATAGGTGGTACCGTTTTTACTTTTTTAAGCTATCCTGTTTTGTTAATTTTTTTACTAATTTACATTACTTTTAAAAGTAAATGGATAGAATTACTTTTTCCTGATTGGTTAATAATTATTTCTTTAATAAATTTTACTTTAGGTAATTTAATCATGATTTATACCAATATGATTGCTATTTTTAAGAGAAGTTCTTATTCTTTAATCATATATGCTTTAGCAAATCCTGTGTATTGGTTAATGCATTCTATAGCTGCTTATAAAGGATTAAACCAGTTAATAACCAAACCTTTTTATTGGGAAAAAACTAATCATGGATTAACTAAGAAAAAGAATTAAATAAAAAGGTATGGAAACAAAAAAATCAAAAAGCAGTACTTTAGTTTTTTTTATAATATGGTTTACCTACATTGCTGTTTTTGGTTTAATAACAACAATAATTCGTAATAATGGTTATCTAAATTTTGAACCTTCTTATATAACTAATCATCTAAATACTTTATTTTATAAAGGTGAGTTGGTTAAAAACTTTTTTTTATCATACCCGCTTTTAACAAATATTCTTGCCTATCCTTTTTCTATATTTAGTAATGAAGATGCTCCTTTTTTTGCTTCAATTTTTTACACTTCTTTATTTACTACTATTGTTGTTACAATAGTAGGTAAGAATAAAAAT
>NZ_JBDVJE010000018.1:0-38353 GCF_039939415.1 Polaribacter sp. | reverse complement strand
AAGTAGGTCGTTTTAGAATGCATACCAAACTTCAGTTAAATGAACCTATTGATCAAAAAGTATTAACAAAATTAGATATAATAACTATTATTAAATATTTAATTGAGTTAATCAACTCTAAAGCAGAAGTTGATGATATTGATCACTTATCTAATAGACGTGTAAGAACTGTTGGAGAACAGTTAGCAGGTCAGTTTGGTGTTGGTTTAGCACGTATGGCAAGAACTATTCGTGAGCGTATGAATGTACGTGATAACGAGGTTTTTACACCAATCGATTTAATTAATGCTAAAACATTATCATCTGTAATTAACTCATTCTTTGGTACCAACCAATTATCTCAGTTTATGGATCAAACAAATCCATTAGCAGAGATTACTCACAAGCGTAGATTATCTGCACTTGGACCTGGTGGTTTATCAAGAGAAAGAGCAGGATTTGAGGTGCGTGATGTTCACTATACTCACTATGGTCGTTTATGTCCAATTGAAACTCCAGAGGGACCAAATATTGGTTTAATCTCTTCACTTTCTGTTTTTGCAAAAGTGAACAATTTAGGTTTCATTGAAACTCCTTATAGAAAGGTAGATAATGGTGTTGTTGCTACAGAAGAACCAATTTATTTAAGTGCTGAAGAAGAAGAAGGTAAGAAAATTGCTCAATCTAATTTAGAATTAAAAGAAGATGGTAGTATTGTTTTAGATAGAGTTATTGCTCGAGAAGAAGGAGATTTTCCAGTGGTTACTCCAGATGTAATTGATTACATGGATGTTGCTCCAAATCAAATTGCTTCTATCTCAGCATCTTTAATTCCTTTCTTAGAACATGATGATGCCAATAGAGCCTTAATGGGATCTAACATGATGCGTCAGGCAGTTCCGCTATTAAGACCAGAATCTCCAATTGTAGGTACAGGTTTAGAACGTAGAGTTGCTAAAGATTCTCGTATTTTAATCAATGCAGAAGGAGCTGGTGAAGTTACTTATGTAGATGCAAATAAAATTACTATTAAGTATGATAGAAATGAAGAAGAACAGCTAGTTAGTTTTGATTCTGATGAAGTTTCTTACAATTTAATTAAATTTAGAAAAACTAATCAAGGAACAAACATCAACCTTAAACCAATTGTAGAAAGAGGTGATAGAGTTGAAGAGGGGCAAGTCCTTTGTGAAGGTTATGCAACACAAAAAGGAGAATTAGCTTTAGGAAGAAATATGAAAGTTGCCTTTATGCCTTGGAAAGGGTATAACTTTGAAGATGCAATTGTAATTTCTGAAAAAGTTGTTCGTGAAGATATATTTACATCTATTCATATTGATGAGTATTCTTTAGATGTTAGAGATACAAAATTAGGGACTGAAGAGTTAACTAATGATATTCCAAACGTTTCTGAAGAAGCTACGAAAGACTTAGATGAGAACGGAATGATTAGAATTGGAGCAGAAGTGAATCCTGGTGATATCTTAATAGGTAAGATAACACCAAAAGGAGAATCAGATCCAACTCCAGAAGAAAAATTATTACGCGCTATTTTTGGTGATAAAGCAGGAGATGTAAAAGATGCATCTTTAAAAGCTTCTCCATCTTTAAGAGGTGTAGTAATTGATAAAAAATTATTTAGAAGAGCTGTAAAAGATAAAAATAAAAGATTAAGAGATAAAGAAGCAGTAGCTACTTTAGAAGCTTCTTTTGTTGGTAGATTTGAAAGTTTAAAAGATGTTTTAATCGAAAAATTGTTTACACTTATTAGTGGGAAAACATCTCAAGGAGTGTTTAATGATTTAGGAGAAGAAGTTTTACCAAAAGGTAAAAAGTACACACTTAAAATGTTAAACTCTGTTGATGATTATGTTCACTTAACAGGATCTTGGACAACTGACAAAGATTTAAATAGTTTAGTAGGTGAATTAGTTCACAACTACAAAATTAAAGTAAATGATTTACAAGGTTCTTTACGTCGTCAAAAATTTACAATCTCTGTAGGAGATGAGTTACCAGCAGGAATTTTAAAATTAGCTAAAATTTACATTGCAAAGAAACGTAAATTAAAAGTTGGTGATAAAATGGCTGGTCGTCACGGAAATAAAGGTATTGTTGCTCGTATTGTAAGAGCAGAAGATATGCCTTTCTTAGAAGACGGAACTCCAGTAGATATTGTATTAAATCCATTAGGAGTACCTTCTCGTATGAACATTGGTCAAATTTATGAAACTGTTCTTGGTTGGGCAGGAGAAAAATTAGGAACTAAATATGCAACACCAATTTTTGATGGAGCATCTTTAGATCAGATTAATGGAATTACTGACAAAGCGGGTGTACCAAGATTTGGACATACTTATTTATATGATGGTGGAACAGGTAAACGTTTCGATCAACCAGCAACAGTTGGTATCATTTATATGATTAAGTTAGGACACATGATTGAAGATAAAATGCATGCACGTTCTATAGGTCCTTACTCATTAATAACACAACAACCATTAGGAGGTAAAGCACAATTTGGGGGTCAACGTTTTGGAGAGATGGAAGTTTGGGCACTAGAAGCATATGGAGCATCAAGTATCTTAAGAGAAATTTTAACCGTAAAATCAGATGATGTTATGGGTAGAGCTAAAACATACGAAAGTATTGTTAAAGGAGAAACTATGCCAGAACCTGGTTTACCAGAATCATTTAACGTATTAATGCACGAACTTAAAGGTTTAGGTTTAGACGTTAGATTAGAAGAATAACAAAAATTGATACAAGAAGTAGATATAAACCTACTTCTTGTAATCATTTATTTATAAGTCTCATTGAGACCATTTTTACAATTTTAATTCGAATCCATCAACATGGCAAGAAAACAAGAGAAGTACACTGTAAAAAAGTTTAATAAAATCTCAATTGGTTTATCATCACCAGAAGCTATTTTAGAAGTTTCTAAAGGTGAAGTTTTAAAACCAGAAACAATAAATTACCGTACACATAAACCAGAAAGAGATGGTTTATTTTGTGAGCGTATTTTTGGTCCTGTTAAGGATTATGAGTGTGCTTGTGGAAAGTACAAAAGAATTCGCTACAAAGGTATCGTTTGTGATAGATGTGGTGTAGAAGTAACAGAAAAGAAAGTACGTAGAGATAGAGTAGGACATATCAACTTGGTTGTTCCTGTAGCTCACATTTGGTACTTTAGATCATTACCTAACAAAATGGGATACCTTTTAGGTTTACCGTCTAAAAAGTTAGATATGATTATTTACTACGAAAGATACGTAGTAATTCAACCAGGTATTGCAAAAAATGTAGAAGGAGAGCCATTACAAAAAATGGATTTCTTAACTGAAGAAGAATATTTAGATATTGCAGACGAGTTACCACAAGACAATCAATACTTAGATGATTCTGACCCAAACAAGTTTATCGCTAAAATGGGAGCAGAGTGTTTAATTGATTTATTAGCTCGTATAGATTTAGATGCCCTATCTTTTGAATTAAGACATAAAGCAAACACTGAAACTTCTAAACAACGTAAAACTGAAGCATTAAAACGTTTAAATGTTGTTGAAGCATTTAGAGATTCTCAGAAGAATAGAGAAAATAATCCAGAATGGATGATAATGAAAGCAGTTCCGGTAATTCCACCAGAATTGAGACCATTAGTTCCATTAGATGGAGGTCGTTTTGCTACTTCAGATTTAAATGATTTATATAGAAGAGTTATTATTAGAAACAATCGTTTAAAAAGATTGGTAGAAATAAAAGCTCCTGAAGTTATTTTACGTAATGAAAAACGTATGTTACAAGAATCTGTAGATTCATTATTTGATAACACACGTAAATCATCTGCAGTAAAAACAGAATCTAACAGACCTTTAAAATCTTTATCAGATTCATTAAAAGGTAAGCAAGGTCGTTTCCGTCAAAACTTATTAGGAAAGCGTGTTGATTATTCTGCACGTTCTGTAATTGTTGTTGGACCAGAAATGAAATTGTCTGAATGTGGATTGCCAAAAGATATGGCAGCAGAACTTTACAAGCCTTTTGTAATTAGAAAGTTAATTGAAAGAGGAATTGTAAAAACTGTAAAATCTGCTAAGAAAATAATAGACAGAAAAGAACCAGTTGTTTGGGATATTTTAGAAAATGTAATTAAAGGGCATCCAGTTTTATTAAACAGAGCTCCTACTTTACACAGACTAGGTATTCAAGCTTTCCAACCAAAATTAATTGAAGGAAAAGCAATACAATTACACCCATTAGCATGTTCTGCATTTAATGCGGATTTTGATGGGGATCAAATGGCGGTTCACTTACCATTAGGACCAGAAGCTATTTTAGAAGCACAACTATTAATGTTAGCTTCTCATAATATTTTAAATCCTGCAAATGGTGCGCCAGTAACGGTACCTTCTCAGGATATGGTACTAGGTTTATACTATATGACCAAAGAGAGAATTTCTACTCCAGAAGTACCAATTAAAGGAGAAGGATTAACTTTTTATTCACCAGAAGAAGTAACTATTGCTTTTAACGAAGAAATGGTAGACTTAAATGCTGGGATTAAAGTAAGAACTCAAGATATAGACGAGAATGGAGAGCAAGTAACAAAAATTATTAAAACTACTGTTGGTAGAGTTTTATTTAATGAAAAAGTTCCTGCTGCTGCTGGTTATATTAATGAAGTATTAACTAAGAAAAACTTACGTGGAATTATCGGCGGTATTTTAAAAGCTACAGATATTCCTACAACAGGAGCATTCTTAGATGAAATAAAAAACATGGGATATAAATTTGCCTTCCAAGGTGGATTATCATTCTCATTAGGGGATATTATTATTCCTAAAGAAAAACAAGGTATGATTGATGAAGCCAATAAAGAGGTGGATGTAATTGTATCTAACTATAACATGGGTATGTTAACGCAAAAAGAGCGTTACAATCAGGTAATTGATATTTGGGGTAGAACCAATAACGATTTAACTGAATTATCTATGAAACGTTTACGTGAAGATCAACAAGGTTTCAACTCAGTATACATGATGCTTGATTCTGGTGCAAGGGGTTCTAAAGAGCAAATTCGTCAATTAACAGGTATGCGTGGATTAATGGCAAAACCTAAAAAATCTACTGCAGGGGGTGGAGAAATTATTGAGAATCCAATTCTTTCTAATTTTAAGGAAGGATTATCAATTCTTGAATACTTTATCTCTACTCACGGTGCACGTAAAGGACTTGCAGATACTGCTTTAAAAACGGCAGATGCTGGTTACTTAACACGTAGATTAGTAGATGTTTCTCAAGACGTTATTATTAACGAAGAAGATTGTGGAACATTAAGAGGTTTAGAAGTTGCTCCGTTAAAGAAAAATGATGAGATTGTAGAATCTTTATCAGACAGAATTGAAGGAAGAATTTCTTTAAACAATGTTTATCATCCAGTTACAGATGAACTTCTTTTAGAAGCAAATCAATCTATTACTTCTCAATTAGCTTTAGCTGTAGAGAAATCAGGAATAGATAGTATAGAAGTTAGATCTGCATTAACTTGTGAATCTTCTAAAGGTATCTGTGCAAAATGTTATGGACAAAGTTTATCTACATTAGGTAAAGTTCAAATTGGTGAAGCAGTAGGGGTTATTGCAGCACAATCAATTGGAGAGCCTGGTACACAGTTAACGTTACGTACTTTCCACGTTGGTGGGGTAGCAGGTAATATATCTGAGGAAAATAAATTAATCGCTAAATTCGATGGTAAAGTTGTAATTGATGATTTACGTACAGTTGTTGGTAAAGACAATGATGGTAATAAAGTTGATATAGTAATATCTAGAACTGCAGAGATTAAAATTGTAGATAAAAAAACAGGAATTACTCAAAGTACAAACATTATACCTTACGGTTCTATTATTTTTGATAAAGAAAGAAAATCGATTAAAAAAGGAGATGTTATTGTGCAGTGGGATCCATTTAACGGTGTAATTGTTTCTGAATTTGAAGGTAAAGTGAAGTTTGATAATTTAGAACAAGGTATTAACTACTCTGTAGAAATTGATGAACAAACTGGTTTCCAAGAAAAAGTAATGACTGATTCTAAGAATAAGAAAATTATTGCTTCTTTAATTATAGAAGACAATGAAGGAAACGCTTTACGTTCTTATAGTTTACCAGTAGGTGCACACTTAATGGTTAATGATGGAGATAAAGTAGAATCTGGACATACTTTAGTTAAAATACCAAGAAAATCTGGTAAGGCTGGAGATATTACTGGAGGTTTACCTCGTGTAACAGAATTATTTGAAGCACGTAACCCTTCTAACCCATCTGTAGTTTCAGAAATTGATGGTGTTGTTTCTTTCGGGAAAATTAAGCGTGGTAATAGAGAAATTATCGTGGAATCTAAAACAGGAGATATTAGAAAATATTTAGTTAAACTATCTAACCAAATTTTAGTTCAAGAAAATGACTTTATTAAAGCAGGTATGCCTTTATCAGATGGAGCTACAACTCCTTCAGATATTTTAAGAATTAAAGGACCATCTGCTGTACAAGAATACTTAGTAAATGAAATTCAAGAAGTATATCGTTTACAAGGGGTAAAAATTAATGACAAGCATTTTGAAGTTGTTGTTCGTCAAATGATGCGTAAAGTTAAAATTATTGATTCTGGAGATACTTTATTTTTAGAGAATCAATTAATTCATAAAATTGACTTTATAAAAGATAATGACGCAATTTACGGAATGAAAGTTGTTGAAAATGCTGGAGATTCAGAAAACTTAGTTGCAGGTCAAATTATTTCTGCACGTCAATTAAGAGATGAAAATTCTTTATTAAGAAGAAATGATCAAAACTTAGTTGAAGCTAGAGATGCTAAACCAGCAACTGCAGAACAAGTTTTACAAGGTATTACAAGAGCTTCTTTACAAACAAAATCGTTTATTTCTGCAGCTTCTTTCCAAGAAACTACAAAAGTATTAAACGAGGCAGCTGTTAGTGGTAAAGTAGATACTTTAGAAGGATTAAAAGAAAATGTAATTGTTGGTAAGAAAATTCCAGCAGGTACAGGTATGAGATCATATGATAAAGTAATTGTAGGTCCTAAAGACGAAATAGAACAAAGTTTTTAATTCATAACAAAGGCCTCTAATTTTTTTAGAGGCTTTTTTTTTAAATATTTTTATGGAAGAAAATCAAAACAAAGACGGACAAATAAATATAGAATTAGATCAAGAAATTGCAGAAGGAACCTATTCTAATTTGGCAATTATAAATCATTCTATGTCAGAGTTTATAGTAGACTTTATTAATATTATGCCTGGAGTTCCTAAGGCAAAAGTAAAGTCTAGAATAATTTTAACTCCGCAACATGCAAAAAGATTAACACAGGCTTTGGCAGATAATGTTAGAAAGTTTGAACAACAACATGGAGAAATCAAAGATTATGAAACTCCACCAATTCCAATGAATTTTGGGCCAACAGGTCAAGCATAATTAATATAAATAAAAAAAGCGAAACTTTTAAGTTTCGCTTTTTTTATTTATACTGTTCTTGTTCTGTTTAATAACCAATAATCTGCTAAAACTAAAGCAGTCATAGCTTCTACTATTGGTACAGCTCTTGGTACTACACAAGGATCATGACGTCCTTTACCAGTTATTTCTGTTAATTCGAATTCCGAATTAATAGTTTGTTGATTACTCATAATGGTAGCAACTGGTTTAAAAGCTACTCTAAAGTATATGTCCATTCCGTTACTAATTCCTCCCTGAATACCTCCTGAAAGATTAGATTGAGTAGAACCATCAGCATTAAAAATATCGTTGTGTTCTGTTCCTTTCATTTTTGCTCCACAAAATCCGCTACCAAATTCAAAACCTTTTACAGCATTAATAGATAACATTGCGCTACCTAATTGTGCATGTAGTTTATGAAAAATGGGTTCTCCTAAGCCAACAGGTACGTTTTGAGCGACACAGGTAACAGTACCACCAATTGTATCACCAGCTTTTCTAATTTCTTGAATTCTAGTAATCATTTTTTCTGCTGAAACTTCATCAGGACAACGAACGATGTTAGATTCAGTTTTAGAAAAATCTAACTCTTGATAAGGTTTGTCTAAAAATATATCACCAACAGAAGAAGTAAAAGCATTAATATTCATACTTGCTATTAATTGCTTAGCCAAAGCACCAGCAACTACCCAATTGGCAGTTTCACGAGCAGAACTTCTTCCACCACCTCTATAGTCTCTTATTCCATATTTTTTATCATAAGTATAATCAGCATGAGAAGGTCTGTAAATATTTGTATTATGATTGTAATCTTTAGATTTCTGATTTGTGTTTTTAATAACAAAACCAATAGAAGTACCAGTTGTAACACCTTCAAAAATTCCAGAATGAAATTCTACAGTATCTGGTTCTTTTCTTTGAGTTACAATTTTCGATTGACCAGGTTTACGTCTATCTAATTCAATTTGAATAGCATCAAAATCAACTTTTAAACCTGCAGGAAACCCATCAATAACACCACCAATTGCAGTTCCGTGAGATTCTCCATAAGTAGTTACTTTTAATAAATTTCCAAAAGAATTAAACGACATAATTATAATATTTAATTTAAGACAACAAATATAATAAACTACAGTTCAAGAAATCTTAAATTATAAACTAAAGTGATGATTTCTAAAAATTATATTTAGCTTATTGTGCTTGATTATTAGGTAGATGTATGAAAAACAAAACGATATTCAAAAAAGATGAAAAATAATTGTTTTTTTGTTTTACAGAATAAAAAAAGGTTTATATATTTGCATCCGCATTCAGGGAATACCTGATTAGACTTCTGGAGAAATGGCAGAGTGGTCGAATGCGGCAGTCTTGAAAACTGTTGACTGTAACAGGTCCGGGGGTTCGAATCCCTCTTTCTCCGCAAAACCTCACAATAAGATTGTGAGGTTTTTTTGGGTCAATACTAAAAGTTGTGGGATTTTAAAGTTAGGCAAAAATATTAGTTAGTCTAAAGAGGAAGAATTCTACGTTTCTGCTCCCTTCTAAATTGTGTTCTAAAAGCTTTAATTTTAGCATTGAATGATTCCGCAGCAGTATTTGTACTTCTGTTATCAAAATAGTTTAGAATATTTTTATAATGTAAAGGCATTGTTCTAGCGATACTATTAAAACTTTTAAACGCTGCTTGTCTGACTTTTTCATCCCATTTAGCGAGTCTAATTGGTGCAGCATTTTTATCTTTTGTTTGATTGTATATCCATGATAAATTTTGACATAATTTGTACCCTTTTTCTATATCAGGATATTTTTCAAAAAGTATTTCAGCTCTTTTGTGTTGTTTTTCAGCCCATTTATTATTCTGTTTGTAAAGTAAATATCTACTTCTTGCCAATAGTTGCTTGAGTGTATTTCCATTTTTAAATAGTTTTGGAGTATATTTTAATGATTTATTTCTAGCATTTTCTATAGCGTTATTTTCTGTGTCTAAAGCCTCCCAACGATGTTTAATCCTAATTTCTTGCAGCGCATCTAATGCTAATTTCTGTACATGAAATCTATCTATAACTTGGGTAGCTTGTGGAAATGTTTTTTAACGATTAGCCCCATATTTCCTGCCATATCTAGTGTTATTTCTTTTACTTTTTTACGTTGTTTTAAAGAGATTTTATGAAGTATTTTAATAACAGTTTCTGCTTTAGTTCCTTTAACCATAGCAATTAACGCTCCTTTGTTTCTCTTTGCTTTTTTATTGGTAAGAATTGTATATAAATCTCCATTGGAAAAAGCGGTTTCATCTATAGAAAGGTATGTTCCAATATTTTTAGGAAACAATAACCATTGTTTTGCATGTGGCTTTTGATTCTAGTGTTTAAATTCACTTAAATAATCTTTGTATTGTCTTTGTAGATTTCTAGGGTTTACTCAGTAAAAATTAGCTACAATACTTGTGCTAACAGCATTATTACTGACTGATCTGTTTTAAAAAGCAGCAAATTTACTTGTAATCCTAGTGCCTTTTACTACTAATTGCCAATCTCTTGTAACTACTTTTTTAGAATTTTCTTCAATTCAACGCCGTCTAATAACATGTAGAAAAACATTTTTACCACGTATTGGAAAATCTTGTACGTTAGCCTCAGGAAAAAAGCCTTTAGAACTTAACTTAAGGGTTTTAAATTCTGCAGGAATCGTATTTAGTTCTGTGAAATGGAAATGAAGTTCTCTATTTTTAACTTCGTGTTTTGTTAGTTTAAAATAGTCAACAAGAATTTCTGGTAATAATAGTTTTGTAAGCTCAATTGAAGTGTCCAAAATAGAGGTTTATTAGACTGTAAAGTTCATGCTTTTTAATTTACTCCACAACTTTTTGTGTTGAGCCCCAATTAGGGGGCACTTTTGTGTTTTTTTAAGTGAGCTCAAATTTGGTTTAATTTGTTATTTATTAATTATAAGTATTAAGGTTCAGTAAATGAGTGATTTGCTTGATGTTGTAACCCGGAAATCACTTGTTCGAGTTCCGTTCCCGCTACTACAAAGAGCAATCAGAAATGGTGACTCATTTTTTTGCTAAGAGTTTGGGTTTTTTATCAACTCCAATATTTTTGATGTTATCTTAAACATTTTTGATAAAATCTTCTAACTCTAAAAGTCCAAAAGAATTTTGCGTGTGAAAATTTGGCTCAGGAGTTGTTGGGTCTACCCAAGTTATCCATGTTGGTATATATGTATCACTTTTTTCTTTAATGTATTTTGCTCTATAAATACCTGTTTCTATAAAATTACCATTTAAGAGAGAAAGTTCTTTTAGAGATTGAATAGAAATTGTAATTTCTACAACAAAATAAGTGTCTTTTTTTGTCGATTTGACACCTATATGTTCAGATGGCCAATTCCAATTAAAATCAAATTTTTTATTAGGATACGCTTTAAAATCCATAATTCTTGAAGTTGTATCTATTTCAAGACAATAATAGGGGTTTAAACTTTGATTAGTTCTAAAAAATAATTCAACTCTATCGGAGGTATTGATACTTTCATTTTTATCACGTGATGGATGGGTATAAGTGTCTTTATCATCTACTTTAAAGCGGAAAAAGATTTTTTCATTATTATGTACAGCTTTGAATTCTATCTTTTTTATAGGTTTACTGTCCCAAGGTGAATAGAAATCAATTAATGTATTTGCTTTTTTCCATTTTTTAGGATTATCTTTTATCAAATTCTCGCTACTCTTTTTGAGGTATTTTACTTTGTAAATTTTCATTTTAAAATGATTTAATTAAAATTTAATAGCTGAAAATAAGTTACTTTTAGTTGAAGCTTCTTTAGTAAAGGTTACAAGATATTTGTATATGTTTCTATATTTTCTGAAGTAATAATATCTATAGGTAGTAAGCTTTTTTTTGGTATTTTTTTATCAAAAAGAAAATATTCGACCAAATATGTTAGTCCCAAGTACACTTGTTTTTTAGGGTTTTGATGAATTAAAAAGTTAATAATACCATCTTTCAAATATTCAATATTTTTATTTAATAAATCATATCCAATTACTTTCTTATTTTCTATTTTTTTGCTTTTTATAATTTCTGCAATTTGATAGACTTTAGAGGTCGTAACAAAAATACCCTCTATATTTAAATTGGTTTTAAATAGAGTTTCTAGTTTCTCTGGAAGATCATTTTGATTAAAGTTATAAGTTTCTATTTTAGAATTAGAATTTTTTGCATTATTAAAATAATTTCTAAACCCTTTCTCTTTTTCTTGCATATGAATTGCGTTATTAAAATCTTCATCTATATGAATGATAGCTATTGTTCTATTCTTAGAAATCAGCATTTTCATTAAACTTGCAGCAATTCTTCCACTTTTAAATAAATCTTGACCTACAAAATTCTTAGTACTTTCAATTTCTAATTGATTGTTAAATTTACTAACAATAATATTTTTAGACACATAATCAGAAACGATTTTCAAGGTTTCTTTATAGAACAAAGGGGCTAATAAAACGGCATCGGGTGAAAGTTCTAAAACCTTTTTATTTACTTCTATAAAGGATTGAATATCCGTTGGGTTAAAAAAAAAGGGTTCTATAAATATACCAAAAGAAGTAAACTCATTAATACCTTCATTTACACCTTCGTTACAAGGAGTCCAAAAAGGGTCATCATTAAAATCTGGCAAAACTACACAAATATGATATTCTTTTGTTTTTTTTAAGCTTCTTGCTAATAAGTTAGGCCTGTAATTTATTTCTTTTAAAACTTCATTAACTTTTTCTAACGCTTTTGTAGAAACTTTTCCTCTTTTATGAATTACTCTATCTACAGTTCCTTTAGATACGCCAGCTAATTCTGCAATGTCTTTAATAGTGGGTGTTTTCATTGATGCAAATATAAAGTATTAGTTTTAATAAATTGTGCTCGAGCACAATTTAAATACTTATTGCCAGTTAAATTCATCATAAAAAATCTATTCTCTTCAAAAAAATATTATGTGTTCGAGCACATTTTTTATGATAATCCTTGCTAGAACTAATAAAAAAAGATATTTTTGTTGAAGATATATTTAACTTATATATTAGCACGTTACTTTAATTAACTTTAAATCAATTGGTTATAATGAAAAACAATAAACTTACATTAGTTATTTTGGCAGCAGGAATGGGGAGTCGATATGGAGGGTTGAAGCAAATGGACACATTTACTCCTGAAGGAGATACTATTATTGATTTTTCACTTTTTGATGCAATTCAAGCTGGATTTGAAAAAGTTGTTTTTATTATTCGAAAAAGTTTTGAAAATGAATTCAAAATGATCTTTAATAAAAAATTAGCAGGTAAAGTAGAAGTGGATTATGTATATCAGGAATTAGAAAATGTACCTAAAGAATATATAAATAAAAGTAGGGTAAAACCGTGGGGAACAGGTCATGCTTTATTAATGACTAAAGATGTTATAAAAGGAAATTTTGCAATTATAAATGCAGATGATTTTTATAGTAGAAAAGCTTTTGAAGTGATTGCAAAACAATTAAAGAATACAGATACTAATAGTTACAATTTTAGTATGGTTGCCTACTCTTTAAAAAATACAGTATCAGAAAATGGCTATGTCTCTAGAGGTGAATGTACTGTTAATAAAGGTGGTTTTTTAACAGATGTAACAGAAAGGATAAGAATTGAGGAAATTGATGGCGATTTAAAAAGTGAAAATGAGAATGGAGAAATGCATCCTATTGATCCAAAAACAATCGTTTCTATGAATTTTTGGGGCTTTACCCCAAAATGTTTTGAATTTGGAGGTGAACTATTTTTAGATTTTTTAGAGAAAAATAAAGAAAACTTAAAAGCAGAATTTTATTTGCCAACAATTGTAAATAAAATGCTTAGCTCAGAAAAAGCTTCTGTAAAAATTTTACAATCGGATGCAAAATGGTTTGGTGTAACATATAGTGAAGACAAAGAAATTGCGCAAAAAGAGATCAATAGGCTAAAAGAAAACGGAGTTTATCCAACAAAATTATGGAACTAAAATGAACGCAGAAATTTTAAAATCTATTTTTAACGAGTTCGATCATAAATCAAAATATTTAAGTTATTCAGAATTAAATTCTGGACACATAAATGATACGTTTTTAGTAAAGACCATATCTGGTAAAAACTTTGTTCTACAAAGAATAAATCATAATGTTTTTAAAAATGTGCCAGGCTTAATTAATAATAAAGTATTAATTAGTAATCATTTAAAATCAAAATTCAGTCATCTATCAAACGAAGATTTAACGAGCAAAGTGTTGTGTTTTGTGAAATCTAAAAATACCGACCATTATTATTATAAAAATGGAGAGAATTTTTGGAATATGATGATTTATATAGAAAATAGTGTTACACATGAAATCGTAAAAGATAAAGAAATTGCTTATGAAGGAGGTAAGCTTTTAGGTCAATTTTTAAATCTTACTTCAGATTTTGATAGTAGGAAATTAGTAGATGTTATTCCTAATTTTCATGATATGTCTTTTCGCTACAGGCAATACGCATCATCACTCCAGAGTGCTTCTAAGATTAGGTTACTAAAAGCAACAGAATACACGAAAATAGTTGCTGGTTTAAAAGAGGAAATGCACATTCTTCAACAGTTAAAAGAAGCAGGGGAGATTCCGGTAAGAGTAACACATAATGATACTAAAATATCTAACTCGCTTTTTAATAAAGAGAATAAAAGTGTTTGTATGATAGATACAGATACTATAATGCCTGGAATTATCCATTACGATTTTGGAGATGCAATTAGAACAATTTGCAATGCTGCAGCAGAAGATGAAAAAGACTTAACTAAAGTTGAGTTTAATATAGATTATTATGAAGCTTATAAAAAAGGTTTTTTAGAACAAACAAAAGATTCTCTATCAGAGATAGAATTAAAATATTTGCCTTTAGCAGTAAAAACAATGATTTTTATTATGGGGCTTCGTTTTTTAACAGATTATTTAAATAATGACATTTATTATAAAACAGATTACCCAGAACATAATTTAGACAGAGCTAAAAATCAATTTAAATTGATAGAAAGTTTTTCGCAAAAGTTAACAAACACAATATAGATGAAAAAGTATTTAATTACTGGAGGAGCTGGTTTTATAGGTAGTCATATTGCAGAATATCTATCTGAAAAAGGAAATGAAGTTACCATACTCGATAGTTTAAGAACTGGGTTTGAAAAAAATTTAGACGGTCTAAATGTGAATTTTGTAAATGGAGATATTAGAGATGCTGACTTATTAAGTGAATTAGCAAAACACACAGATTGTATATTTCATTTGGCAGCTTTAGTTAGTGTTCCTGAGTCTTTACTTAAAGTAAAAGAATGTATAGATATTAATGCTAACGGAACGATAAATGTTTTAGAGGCTGTAAAAGAAAATATAAATTGTAAAGTTGTATTGTCTACGTCCGCTGCTAATTATGGAGATAATCCTGTTTTACCAAAAGTAGAAACGATGGTACCAGAACCAATGACACCATATTCTATTACTAAATTAGATGGTGAGTTTTATTTAAAAATGTATTTAGATCAATACAATCTCCAAACTTCATCTCTTAGATATTTTAATGTTTTTGGTCCAAGACAAGATCCGAAATCAGCATACGCAGCAGCTGTACCTATATTTATAAATAAAGCGTTAAAAAACGAGCCTATTACAATATATGGAGATGGATTGCAAACCAGAGATTTTATATATGTAAAAGATGTGGTAAGAGCTAATGTTTTAGCTTCAAAAAAAGGAAATGGAACCTTCAATGTGGCTTTAGGAAACAGTACTTCTATTCTTGATTTGGCAAAGAGAATTATAAAACTTACGAATTCTAAATCAGAAATAAAATTTTTAGAAGAAAGGTCTGGAGATATAAAACACTCTAAGGCAGATGTAACCAAATTTAAAGAGCTTGGTTTTACTCCTAAATACACATTAGATGAAGCTTTAGAAGAAACAATAGCGTTTTATCAAAATCAATTAAAATCTCAATAATTCAAAAATTATGCAACAAAAAAATAATACCACAGCAATTATAATTATTGCAAGTCTATTTTTCATTTTTGGTTTTGTTACATGGATTAATGGAGCATTAATTCCGTTTATGAAAACTATTAATGAGCTTACAGACGCGCAATCTTATCTAGTTGCATCTGCATCTTATATTTCGTTTGTAGTTATGGCGCTGCCAGCTTCATATATTTTAAATAAAATAGGTTATAAGAAAGGAATGTCTTTAGGATTAATAATTATGGCCCTAGGTGCTTTGGTTTTTATTCCAGCTGCAGAAGCCCGAACTTACTGGGTTTTTCTAACTGGAATCTTCATTCAAGGAGTTGGAATGACAATTTTACAAACTGCAGCCAATCCCTATATTACCATTTTGGGACCTATAGAAAGTGGTGCAAAGCGTATTGCAATTATGGGAATTGCTAATAAAACAGCGGGTGCTTTAGGTTCTTTAATTTTTGGAGCATTACTATTGTCAGGTATTGACCAAACAAAAGAAAAGTTAAGCAGTGCTACTTTACAAGAAAAGAATGTGCTTTTAGATACCATGGCTGATAGTGTTTTTATGCCTTATTTAGTAATGGCAATTGTATTATTTGTTTTGGGGATTTTAATAAGAAAAGCACCATTGCCTCATGTAGAAGCAGATGAGTCTGAAGAAACAGTAGAAGGAAAAACAGTTAAAACAAGTATTTTCCAATTCCCAAATTTATGGTTAGGAGTTCTAGCTTTATTTGTTTATGTAGGCGCAGAAGTAATTGCAGGAGATACAATCATTTCTTATGGAATATCACTTGGATTTACAGGTGAGGAAGCAAAGTATTTTACCACTTATACTTTATTAGCAATGGTTGCTACTTATGCTTTGGGTGTTTTCTTAATACCAAAATATGTACAACAAAAAACAGCCTTAATTATCAGTGCTATTTTAGGAATTGTTTTTAGTTTTTGCATCATTAATACTACAGGTTTTACTTCCATTTTATTTGTTGCAGCCTTAGGAATAGCAAACGCATTGGTTTGGCCAGCAATTTGGCCTTTAACTTTAGAAGGATTAGGCAAATTCACAAAAACTGCATCGGCACTTTTAATTATGGCAATTTCAGGAGGTGCTATTATACCTCCTTTATACGGTAGAATTGTAGATGCGAATAAACAAGAATTAATTACAAATGGATTACAAGAAGTAGATGCAATTGCAACAGCTTCTACAAGTAGTTATTGGGTGTTAATACCTTGTTATGTTATCATTCTGTTTTTTGCAATATGGGGACATAGAATTAAGAATTGGAGTAAATAAAAATAAGTTTAATAGAGACGAATAATACATTATGTTAAAAAGTAATATAGACAAAGCAACAGGTTTCGAAAAGCGTTTTGAAAATATCGGGACTATAGTTTATGATAATTCAACATCAGCATCAAAAGGAATTGCAAAAGAAATTGCGAGCTTAATTAAAGTAAAACAATCTCAAAAACAACCATGCATATTAGGTTTAGCGACTGGTTCTTCTCCTAAAGGTTTGTATGCCGAATTGGTGCGTTTGCATAAAGAAGAAGGTTTAAGCTTTAAAAATGTAGTATCATTTAATTTAGATGAATACTATCCAATGGAACCAGATTCTGTAAATAGTTATGTTCGTTTTATGCAAGAGCAACTGTTCAATCACATTGATATTTTACCAGAAAACTGTCATGTTCCAGATGGAACTTTGTCAAAAGCTTCTATCAGAGATTATTGTGATCAATATGAAGCTAAGATTGAAGCTTTGGGTGGTATCGATTTACAGATTTTAGGTATTGGAGGAAATGGACATATTGGTTTTAACGAATCTGGGTCACTTCAAAATTCAAAAACAAGGTTGGTTGCTTTAGATCATATTACAAGAGTGGCTGCAAGTGGAGATTTTTCTGGTTTAGAAAATACTCCTAGAACAGCTATTACTTTAGGTGTAAAAAAAATAATGGAAGCAAAAAGAGTCATTTTAATGGCTTGGGGAGAAAGTAAATCGAGCATTATTAAAGCTTCTGTAGAGGATGAAGTTACTAGTTTTGTTCCTGCTTCTTACTTGCAAGAACATAGAAACGCTACTTTTATTTTAGATAAAGCAGCGGCATCAAAATTAACAAGAATCAATACTCCTTGGTTGGTAGAAAAAATTGTTTGGACAGATCAATTGATTAGAAAAGCAGTTTTAAGTTTGGCGCTTCATTTAAAGAAACCAATTTTAATGCTAACCGATGCAGATTATATTGAAAACGGAATGAGTGATTTATTAGCAGATGCTGGACCTGCTTATGATATTAATATTAAAATTTTTAACAAACTACAAAATACAATCACTGGATGGCCTGGAGGAAAACCAAATTCAGATGATAGTAAAAGACCAGAAAGAGCAGAACCTACTAAGAAACGAGTCTTAATTTTTAGCCCACACCCAGATGATGATATTATTAGTATGGGGGGGACTTTTAAAAGATTACATGAGCAAGGACATGAGGTTCATATTGGGTATCAAACCTCTGGGAATATTGCAGTAGCTGATGATGAAGCTTTACGTTTTGCCAGTTTTGTATGTGATTACAATCAAAAATTTGGAATCGAAAATAAAGAAGCTTTAATAATTTATAAAAAAGCAAAGAAGTTTCTTCAAAATAAAAAATCAAGCGAAATAGATAGCCCTGAAGTAAGGTTTATTAAAGGATTGATACGAAAAGGAGAAGCAAGAGCTGCTTGTCATTTTATAGGATTACCAGATGATCAAATCCATTTTATGGAACTCCCTTTTTATGAAACAGGCGCTATAAAAAAGAATCCAATAGGTATTGGAGATGTGCAAATTACATCTGATTTAATTGAAAAAATTAAACCGCATCAAATTTTTGCTGCAGGAGATTTAGCAGATCCTCATGGGACACATAAAGTTTGTTTAGATGCCATTTTTGCTGCTGTAAAAGAACTAAAACCAAAAACCTTTATGAAAGAGTGTTGGGTTTGGTTATACAGAGGTGCATGGCAAGAATGGGGGATTGATGAGATTGAAATGGCTGTGCCAATGGGACCTGACCAAGTATTAGAAAAACGAAAAGGTATTTTTAAACACCAATCTCAAAAAGATGGAGTTGTCTTCCAAGGAACAGACAGTAGAGAGTTTTGGCAAAGAGCAGAAGATAGAAATAGGGAAACAGCAGAATTATATGATCAATTAGGCTTATCGCATTACGCTGCAATGGAGGCTTTTGTAAGATGGAATTTTTAGAAATTAAGTAAAGATAAGAAATGACATTAATAAAATCAATTTCAGGAATAAGAGGTACAATTGGCGGAAAAACTGCTGATAATTTAACACCAATTGATACGGTGAAGTTTGCTGCTGCTTATGGTGCTTTTATCAAAAAAAGAAATATAGGGGAATCTGAAATTAAGATTGTTATTGGTAGAGATGCTCGTATTTCTGGTAAAATGATTTCTAGTTTAGTGGCAAATACATTAGTAGGTTTAGGAATAAATGTTATTGATTTAGGTTTATCAACAACACCTACTGTTGAAATTGCTGTTCCTTTAGAAAATGCAAATGGAGGTATTATTTTAACAGCTTCCCACAATCCAAAACAGTGGAATGCTTTAAAGTTGTTAAATGAAAAGGGAGAATTTTTAAACGGAGTAGAAGGAGAAAAAATTCTTGAATTAGCTGAAAATGAAGATTTTTATTTTGCAGAAGTTGATGATTTAGGAAGTTATGTAGAAAATAGTTCTTATTTAGAAAAGCATATTGAAGAAGTTTTAAATCTAGATTTAGTAGATGTTGAAGCAATTAAAAGCGCAAATTTTAAAGTAGTTGTAGATGGAGTGAATTCTACTGGAGGAATTTTTATTCCAGCTTTATTAAAAGAATTAAATGTAGAGTGCATTGAGTTATATTGTACTCCAAATGGAGTGTTTCCTCATAATCCAGAACCTTTAAAAGAGCACTTAACAGATATTTCTGAATTAGTAGTAAAAGAAAAAGCAGATTTCGGAATTGTTGTAGACCCAGATGTAGATAGACTCGCATTAGTTTCTGAAGATGGTTCTATGTTTGGAGAAGAATATACATTAGTTGCTTGTGCAGATTACATTTTAGGACGTTTAGGTGGTGGAAATACTGTTTCTAACTTATCATCTTCTAGAGCATTAAAAGATATTACTCGAAAACATGGAGGAATTTACACTGCATCTGCAGTTGGTGAAGTAAATGTGGTAATTAAAATGAAAGAAACCAATACTGTAATTGGTGGAGAAGGAAATGGCGGGATTATTTATCCTGCTTCACATTATGGACGTGATTCATTGGTGGGGGTAGCTTTATTTTTATCGCATTTAGCAAATCAAAAATTGTCTTGTAAAGAGTTAAGAGATTCGTACCCAAGTTATTTTATGAGCAAGAATAAAATTCAGTTAACTCCAGAAATTGAGGTAGATACTATTTTAGAAACAATTGCTTCTAGATTTTCAAACGAAGATGTAAATACTATTGATGGGGTAAAGATTGATTTTGAAGAGGAATGGATTCACCTTCGTAAATCTAATACAGAACCAATTATTAGAATTTATACAGAAGCAAAATCACAAAAATTAGCAGATGATTTAGCTGTTAAGTTTATTCAGGTAATTAAAGAAATAATTTAAACAATAATATTTTCAATCTATTCAATAACAAAATTAACCTAAATATAAAGTATGAAAAAAAAATAACTATCTCAATAATTAACTTAAAAACTGAAAATTGTAATAACATTTTCCAGTAAGGTAAAGCAACATCAATTAATTACTAATTCATTAAATCACACAATAATATGAAAAAATTCAAAGTACTACTCAACTTAGAGAGTAATGAATTTAAATTTGATTTAAAGGTTAAATTAACATTATTAATAATGTTAATTTCTTTTTCACAAATTAATGCGAATACATATTCGTTGAACTCTAATAATTCTTTAGAAATAGAGAATGATGACATGCAGGAAATAATAGTAACCGGTAAAGTTATAGGAGAAGATGGTACTCCACTTCCTGGAGCTTCTGTTCAATTAAAAGGTACAACAATTGGAACTGATACAGATTTTGATGGTCTTTATAGAATTTCAGTTCCTAAAGGAGTTGAAGTACTTATTTTTAGCTATTTAGGGTTTACTTCACAGGAAGCGAAAATTGAAGGGAAATCTAAAATTAATATTACGCTTTTAGCAGATAATACAGCTTTAGATGAAGTGATTATAGTTGGTTATGGTACACAAAGAAAAAGAGATTTAGTTGGAGCTATTTCTCAGGTTAAAGGTGACGACTTAATATTATCATCATCACCATCAGTTGGTCATGTATTACAAGGGAAAGCTGCTGGTTTACAAATAACACAGAATAGTGCGCAACCAGGAGGTGGATTAGATATTCAGATTCGTGGTTCTGCATCAATAAACGCTTCAAATACTCCTTTATATGTTGTAGATGGTTTTCCGATATCAGATTTTACACCAGCTTCAGACGGTAATAGATATAGTGGAGGTACACAAGGAGTTTTAAATTCATTTAACCCAAATGATATTGAGTCTATAGAAGTCTTAAAAGACGCAAGTTCTACAGCAATCTACGGAGCGAGAGCGGCAAATGGAGTTGTAATAATAACAACAAAAAAAGGTAAATCAGGTAAGGTTAGTGTAGATTATTCTACATCAGTATCTTTTCAAAGCTATGAAGATAATTACGAAATATTAGATGCTAAAGAGTATATGCAGTCAAGAAATGAAGCTGCTTTTGAAAGATGGGCATTTTTAAATAGAGTTGCTCCATATAGTAGTAGTGATGGAAGTGTACCTAGTAGAACTCTAGAGGAAGCAGTTGCTAACCCAGCAGCTGGAGTTGGGTTTAGTAGATTTTATTCTGACGACCAAATTAATAATGCTGGTGCAGGTACTAATTGGTTTGACTTAGTTACTAGAGATGGTATGATGCAACAACACAATATATCTTTAAGAGGTGGTACAGAATCTACAAGATATTATTTATCAGGTAACCTTTATGAGCATAAGGGAATTATGAAAAACTCAACATTTGAAAGGAGTTCTTTAAGGCTAAATATTGATCATAAATTTAATGATCGTGTTAGTTTTGGAATGAATCTAACAATGAGTAGAATAAACAATGATTTTACACAACTAGGTGGTCAAGCTTTTGAAAACTCTGGTTTAATTAGATCAGCATTACAATTCAGCCCGCTTATCGAAGCTATTGATGAGTATGGAAATTACCCAATTAACCCAACAAATGCTACCGCACCTAACCCTTATTCTTTGTTAACAATAACAGATAAAGGGATAACAGACAGAACACTTGCTAATTTTTATGTAGAAGTAAAACCCATAAGTGGCCTTACCGTGAGAGCACAAGGAGGTATAGATAAAGGGGTTGATCGTAGAAATACATATTTACCAAGAACAACATTATGGGGTGAAAGAGAAAATGGAAGAGCTTCAATAGCTAATAATTTTAAGAATGATAAATTATTTGATTTAACGGTAAATTATTCAAAAACTATTGGAAATGATCATAAAATAAATTTATTAGCGGGGTATTCTCATCAACAATTCGAAGAGACAGGTAATTCAACCATAAATAGTAATTTTCTTACAGATGCATTTTTATGGCACAATATGGGGGCTGGTTCTCTTAAAATTTCATCAAACTCATCAAAATCTCAAAATGAATTTGTTTCCTTTTTTGGTAGAGCAAATTATGTGTTTAAAGACAGATATATATTAACATCTACTCTTCGTAGAGATGGATCTGGACGTTTTTCTACAAACAATAAATTTGGAGTCTTTCCTTCAATTGCCTTAGGATGGAATATTGCGGATGAGCCTTTTATGGAAAATATAAGTGATAAAATATCTCAACTTAAATTAAGAATTGGTCACGGACAAACAGGAAACGCTTCTTTTAATGCTAACTCTAAAGGAGCATATGAAGCGTATGCGGCTTGGTTAGGCCCAGATGAAACTATATTAACAGGGGTTTTTCCTTCAAGATTAGAAAATCCAGATTTAAAATGGGAAACAACAACAGAAACAAATATAGGATTAGATTTCGGTTTTTTAAATAATAGAATTTCAGGTTCAATAGAAGTATTTAATAAAGAAATATCAGACCTTATAGCTCTAAAACCGATCAATTCATATCATGAAATCAGTTCTGTTTGGGCAAACGTTGGTAAAACGCAAAGTAAAGGTTTAGAAGTTACTTTAAATACGACTAATATTCAAAAAGAAAACTTTACATGGAAAAGTACATTAACATATTCTACTTATAATGATAGATGGAAAGAAAGAGCTCCTGACTGGAAACCAAATGTTTATCAAAGTGTAGATGATCCTATCAATGCACAATTTACATACTTATCAGATGGTATTATGCAAATAGGAGAAGAGGTTCCTGCACAGGGAGATCTATTTCCAGGACAAATAAAAATAAAAGATGTAAATGGTTTTGAAAGAGATAATTTAGGAAACCCAGTTGTTGACGAAAATGGTTTTTTTCAAAGAACAGGTGCTCCAGATGGGCAAATTGATGAAGCAGATACTGTGTTACTTGGGTCTTCAGATCCTGATTTTCTTGCAGGTTTTAGTAATACGATTACATATAAAAGCTTTCAATTAAATTTTCATTTAAACGGGATGTTTGGAAGAAAAATAGTAGATGAAACTGATGTAGCCTATGGTGTACAAATTGATCATATAACAGGAAATAATTCATTAATAAATGTGCGTAACAGATGGACACCAGAAAATCCATCTACTACAAGACCTGGTTCTCATTTTGGATATTCTCAATATGGAACTGGAGATTTCTTCTTACAAGATGCATGGTTTATTCGTTTAAGTAATGTTTCGTTATCATATAAACTACCTAATAAATGGTTTGGAAAACATTTAACAAGTACTTCTTTAAGACTTGATGGGCAAAACCTTTTTATAATAACTCCTTATAAAGGTGCAGATCCAGAAACAAACGGATATGATCCAGATGTAACATCAGTAGGAGGTGATGCTACAAATACGGTAGCTGCTTACCCTAATGTTAGAACATTTACAGTAGGTCTTGATATCAAATTTTAATATAAAACTAATAATTATGAAAAATTTTAAAATAATAATCTTAGGTTTATTACTAACTCTAAATTTTGGATGTGATCCAGATCTTAAATCTGTTGAATTCTCTGAAATTAATCCAGATATTTTTCCTCAATCTGAATCAGATATAGAAGCTTTAGTTTATGCTGCATATCGTCCACTAAGAGGTGCTTGGTGGGATGGAATTCATACTACTTCAGAACGTGGAGTAATGTTTATTAACGATGCAACTACTGAGATTTTATATGGTGATTACGGTGTGCAAGGATATGCTACTCTTCACAGTTATGAGCCTCAACATACTGAAGTAACACGTTATTATGACGATTTTTATAACAAAATTAGTAGTAACACTTTAAGTATTTCTAGAATTGAAAATTCATCTGTACCAGACATTTTGAAAAAATCTGGTATTGCTGAAATAAAATGTGCAAGAGCATTATTAAGTTATGAACTTTTTGATATGTATGGGCCAATTGTAGTTGCGCCTTTAGAAGTATTAGAAAACCCATTAATTGAAGAACCTTTAGCTAGACTTAGTCATAGTGAAATGGTTAGCTTTATTGAGCAAGACCTCTTAGATGCAGCAGAAGATTTACCAGCTCCTTCAGAAGCAAATTATGGTAGATTTAGTCAAGGTATGGCAAGAATGTTACTAATTAGATTGTATTTACATGAAAAAAGATGGGCAGATGTAGAAAAACAAGCTAATTTAATAATGGCAATGAACTATTATCAATTAGAAGATGATTATGTTGGTTTATGGGATGTACAAGCACCTGTAGAAAGTAAAGAAGTAATTTGGGCTATACCTGCAGATTATATTGGTACAAGTGAAAACCAATGGCAACTTATGGTGCTACCTTCTAATTATCCTGAACAAAGTGGTTGGAGTACTGTACAAAGTACTTGGAAATTTTACGAGTCTTTTGAAGCAAATGATATTCGTAAGAAAGCTTTAATTGCGGAATATGTTGGAACTGATGGGGTTACCTATAATAAACAAAACCCAGGTACCAATATTCAATACGGGCCAATTCCTTTAAAAATTGATTTAGATGCTGATAGAGCAGGTTTAACAACTGTAGATATTTTAGTATATAGATATGCAGATGTCCTTTTATCTAAAGCAGAAGCCCTAGCAAATAAAACAGGATCACCATCTCAAGAATCTATAGACTTAGTTAACATCGTTAGAAAAAGAGCTGGTTTAACGGATGTTTTATTATCAAATTATGCTGATATCGATAGTTTCAACACAATGATTCTTTTAGAAAGATCTCATGAATATTGGTGTGAAAACGGTCAATATCGTTCAGATTTAATTAGACATGGGAAATACAGTCAACATAATATAGATGTAGTTGGTGCGTCAAGCCAAACTGCTCCACATAAAGATGTGTATCCTTTTTCATTAAGTCAGATAAGTGAGGGAAAAGGGAAATTTATACAAAACCCAGGATATAATTAGGAATTAATTTATTACGGATTGTCAATGTTTTTAACAATTAATATTGACAATCCTTCATATAAAATAAAACGAATACAGATGAACTCTAGAAGAAATTTTATAAAAAAAACAGCAATACTTGGAGCAGGGGTTTCTCTAATTCCTGGTTTTACTTTTGGAATGAATAATAACAGTAATTCTGAAAAATTAAAAATAGGAATGATTGGTGTTGGTTTACGAGGCACTAATCATTTAAAGAACCTTTTGTTAAGAGATGATATTAATATTACAGCAATTTGTGATATTGATCCTAAAAGAACAAAACTTGCAGTAGAACTTATCACAGAAAAAGGAAATAAAAAACCATTAGTTTTTGGTAAAAATGAATATGATTATAAAAACCTTCTAGCCTTAGATAACGTAGATGCTGTTGTAATTTCTACACCTTGGTTATGGCATACACGTATGGCTAAAGATACTATGGAAGCTGGTAAATATACTGGTTTAGAGGTGTCTGCTGCAAATACAATGGAAGAGTGTTGGGACCTCGTAAATACACATGAAGAAACAGGAAGTCATTTAATGATTCTTGAAAATGTGAATTACAGAAGAGATATTATGGCTGTATTAAACATGGTGAAACAAAATGTTTTTGGAGAATTACTCCATTTTAGGTGTGGTTATCAGCATGATTTAAGACATGTTAAATTCAATAATGGTAAGCAACCTTATGGAGGAGGAGTAGAGTTTGGCGAGAAAGCAATTTCAGAAGCCAAATGGAGAACCCAACATTCCGTTTTAAGAAACGCCGATGTATATCCAACACATGGTATTGGACCAATAGCAGCAATGTCTGATATTAATAGAGGTAATAGATTTATGACATTAACTTCTACAGCTACTAAAGGTGTAGGTTTACATAATTATATTGTTAAGAATGGAGGTAAAAATCATCCAAATGCAAATGTAAAATTTAAGTTAGGTGATATTATTACTTCTACTATAGAAACTACTAATGGAGAATCTATAATTGTAACGCATGATACTAACTCTCCAAGACCTTATTCTTTAGGTTTTAGAGTTCAAGGTGCAAATGGTTTATGGGAAGTAGATGGTAGTAGAATTCATATAGATGGTAAAACCACACCACATGAATGGGATGCTGCAGATGATTGGTTAGAAAAATACGATCACCCATTATGGAAAAAATATGGAAAAATTGCAAATGGTGCCGGTCATGGAGGAATGGATTTCTTTGTAATGCATTCTTTTGTAGAGTCTGCAAAATTAAATATTGCTCCACCTATGGATGCTTATGATGCAGCAGCTTGGAGTGCAATTACTCCTTTATCTGAAGCTTCTATAGAAAACAATGGCGAGCCACAAGATTTTCCTGATTTTACTAGAGGAAATTGGGTTAAAAGAAAACCTTATAATTGGATTAAAGATACATTTTAACATCTTAAATCATAAAACATATATATATGACAAACAAAATTTTAATATTATTTTATATCATCATAAGTACAAGCTTTTTTAGTTGTAGTTCTTCTGCTAATGATGATGACGGAGAAGAAATTATTGATGATTCTATAACTGAAATTAATTATACAGTTTCATCTAAAGTAATTTCAAATCCAGAACGTGGATTTATGCATTCTTGGAGTGTTCCCTCAGAAGGAACACCGCTTAATTTAGTTACACTTAAAAGTTTAACAAATGAAAACGTTACTATTATTTTACGTTTATATTATTTAGATGCTTTTAAAGATTCTGCATTAAGTGATACTCAATTAAATTTGATAAAAACAGATTTTGAAAGACTAAGAGAAGCAGGTATAAAATGTGTTTTGAGATTTGCTTATAATAGTAACGAAACTCACACAGATGCATCTCTTAATATAATTGAGACCCATTTAGACCAATTAAAACCAATTTTTGAAGATAATGCAGATGTAATTGCATTTGTACAAGCAGGATTTATTGGTTCTTGGGGTGAGTGGTATTACACAACAAACAATTTAACAACACTAGAAAATAAAAAAGCGGTAGTAAATAAACTTTTAGAGGTGCTACCAAAAGAAATAAAAATTCAATTAAGAACACCTTTATACAAACAAGAAGTTTTTAATTATACTTCAGCTATAGGAGTAGATGTTGGTTATGAAACTAGTGATATTGCAAGAGTTGGTTTTCATAATGATTGCTTTTTAGCAAGTGTAGATGATTATGGTACGTATAATAACGTAACGATTGAAAAAAATTATGTTAGTCAGGAAGCTCTTTTTGTACCTACAGGAGGAGAAACCTGTCCTCCAAGTGGTGTTCCTACAGCAAGTTGTGCTACTGCAGATACAGAAATGTCTTTGTTAAAATGGACATACTTAAACCTTGATTATTATGGACCTGTATTAAACGTCTGGAGAAATAATAATTGTTTTACAGATTTTCAAAAAGAGTTAGGGTATAGGTTAGTATTAAAATCTTCTAGTTTTAAAAAAGAAGCTTCTCTTAACGGAACTTTTGAAATAAACACTGTAATAGATAACGTTGGATTTGCTCCTGTTTATAACAAAAAAAACACCTTTTTAATCTTTAAATCTACTGTTGATGGAACTACTTATAAGAAAGCATTAAATTTTGATATTAGAAAAGTTATTCCAGCTGTAAATTACGAATTACAAGAAACTGTTAGCCTTTCCGGAATTCCGTCTGGTAATTATGAATTGTTATTAAAAATTGAAGATCAATATGAAATAATATCAGATAGACCAGAATATTCAATTCAATTAGCAAATACGAATACTTGGGACTCAACTGAAGGAGTTAATAAATTATTACACACATTAACAATCAATTAATAATCTAAAATAAATTTATCATGAAGAAAATTAAACTTTTCTGCTCTCTGATTATCTTTTCACTAATAATAAGTTGTGGTTCAGATAATAACGAAGTAGACACAGATGGAGGTATTATAGCAGATTTTTCATTTACAAACAATGAAAACTTATTTCAATTTACAAACCTTTCCCAAGGGGCAACATCTTACAGATGGGATTTAGGTGATTTGAGTTTCTACTGTGAAAAAGAAAATCCAACTTTTAGATACACTAAAGTTGGAGGTGAAATTAAAGTAACTCTGACTGCGATAAATGACCAAGGCAATGAGTCAAGTATAACAAAAGTAATTATTGCTCCGGAAGTTTTTGATATCAATGTAGCAATAGATGGAAGTTTTGATGATTGGGAAAATGTAGCTGTCTTATATGATGAAAGCGAATCTGGTACAGGATCTATGCAAAAAATTAAAATGTGGGGAGCTGGAGATAACATAAATATTTATGTAGAAGGAAATACCACAATGTTAATGGAATTAGTAGATATTTTTATTGATTCAGATGGGGATTCTTCAACAGGCTTTTTAAGTTGGCAATGGCCAGAAGGTTCTGGCGCAGAGTTTTTATTTGAAGGTCCTTTGTTAAGTAATTCGTGGGGTGCTTTTTATCAACATACAGATCCAAATGGAGGTTGGGGTTGGGCAGCTTTAGCAGGTTCTGGAGCAAATATGTCCTCTTCAGGAATAGTAAGTATTGATGCAGAAACGAATGCTATAGAATTTAGCATTCCAAAAACACAATTAGGTACACTTGATAGTAAAATTAGTTTGGCTATTACAGAACTAAATAGTGGATGGCAAGCTGTTGCAACTTTTCCTGAAGTATCAGGTACAAGTCGTTTTGTTACTTATGAACTACCAATAGAATCTTCAGGCTTTTGTGAGTAAATTTTTACTAATTGAATTCAACTTTTTTTATGATTAGTTGAATTCAATTATTATAAAAATGTTTAAAGTTTATTTTGTAATAAAATGAATACTAATTAAAAATATAAAAAAAATGAAAAAAAAATTACTTAGTGCTATATGTATAGTAAGTAGCATATTTAGTTATGCACAAACAACTGTTACATCTCCGGTAACAGGAAAAATTTGGATGGACCGTAATTTAGGAGCTACACAAGTAGCAACTTCAATAGATGATGTTGATGCAATGGGAGGTTTATATCAATGGGGAAGAACAACAGATGGACATCAAGACAGATCAAGCATAGCTGTTTTAGATGCTGATGGTATTACTGCTGGTACAGAGGGGGCTAATTTTATTTATACTGGATGGGCTACTAACAGTTGGTTAGATGTAGTTGATAATTCACGTTGGTCAGATATTGGGGGAGCACAAAACCCTTGTACATCAGAAGGTGCTGGTTTTAGAGTACCAACAACTGCAGAATGGATAGCCGAATTTTTAGTTACTTCTTTTACTGATGTAGATGCTTTTGGTAGTTTTCTAGCATTACCACACACAGGATATAGATCTACTGGAGATGGTAATATATATGATGTGGCTTCAACAAGTTATTATTGGACAAGTACTCCAGCAATTCAAAAATATTTTTATAATGAGGGAAATAATGATTGGGGTAGTTGGGCCTCTCACGGTATGGCAGTACGTTGTATTTATGATGCTACTTTAAATGTTTCAAAAGTTGAAGTATTAGATTTTAAAATGTATCCAAACCCAGTTGAAAATGGTACTGAAATTAATTTTAAAGTGTCTAATGCAGTAAAAAACGTAAAAGTAATTGTTTATGATATTACAGGTAAGGAAATACATCAACAAAATAATGAATTACGAACAATACAATTATCTGGTGTTTCTAAAGGTTTATATCTAATAAAGTTTGTTTTAGATAATGAAGCAACTATAGTTAAAGAACTTGTTATCAAATAAATTCTAAGAACCAACAAAAAACTGTTACTTAAAAAAATACAACGTTTCAAAATAGAGATTTCCCCCAATCTTTCTTAATCTTATATTATTTTGAAACGTTTCTTAGATGAAAACTGAAAGATGAGAAAACTATGTATATTCTTTTTTTTGTTAGTCGCAATTACTTTAAAATCTCAAATTAAAGGGAATTTAAATAATCATATAAATCAAGAATTAACACTTATAGGTTTTAATAATTTAAAACAAGAAATATTAAGTGTAACAAGTACTGATAGCTTAGGTAATTTTACATTAATATATCCTATAGATTATAAAGGAATGGCAATTTTGAAAACGTCAGATACATCTTCTTTAGTATTTGTATTAACAGAATCTAATTTAAATATTTATGGATCGCATCTTAAAGAAAAAGAAAGTTTAATCTTTAAAAATGGTTTAGAGAATAATATTTTTTTTAAATATTATAAAGAATATTCTCAGCGTCAGACAGTCTTATCTGCTTGGAGTTATTTAAGTGATAAATATCAAAATGAAGTTCTTTTTAAGAATCAAAAAGAAACTTTAAGTTATATAAATGCCGAGTTAAATAGGTTAGAAATAGAAGATGAAAATTATCTAGGTTCATTAAAAAATGAAACATATATGTCTTGGTATTTGCCATTAAAAAAAATGGTAAGTAATATGCCAATTATAGCAAGACATTACAAAGAAAAAATTCCATTAGCAATTCAACAATTTAAAAGTATCAATTTTAATAATCCGAAGTTTAAAACGAGTGGGCTTTTAAAAGATTTAATCGAAGGGCATTTCATGCTTTTAGAAAATTCAGGTCAACCTTTAGATAGTATTTACGCTAATATAAATAGTAGTACAAAATATGTAATAGAAAACTTAAGTGATAATAAAGATTTACTAAATAAAGTAGGTGATTACCTTTTTAATTATTTAGAAAAAAGAAGTTTACATGAAAGTTCAGAATATTTAGCGGTTCAGTTACTATCTCAAAACGGTTGTAATCTAAACACAGAATTAACAAATAAATTAGAATCATATCGTAAGTTAAAACCGGGTAAAACGGCTCCAGATATTACCTTCTCTAACAATACAAAGTTAAGTAATATTACTGCAATAAAGCTTTTGGTTTTTGGATCATCTACGTGTTCAAACTGTAAACAAGATGTTTTAAAATTATCTAAGTATCATCAATCTTGGAAACAGAAAGGAGTAGAGGTTGTTTATATTTCTATAGATACTAATAAAACTGATTTTGAAAATTATTATAAAATCTTTCCTTGGAAAACGGATACTACATATAAAGGTTGGGAAAGCACATCAGTAAAAGATTATCATGTATTTGCAACGCCAACCTATTTTTTATTAGATGAAAAGTTAAAAATATTACTTCGTCCAAAATCTATTGAACAAACGGATCGTTGGATAAATTTGAATAAAAAAAACGAATAGAAACAAAATTTATAACATTATGAGTACGACTTCAGTAAAAAACAACAGGCTTTTATCTATAGATGCATTAAGAGGTTTTGATATGTTCATTATTATCTTTGCAGATAGATTTTTTTATAATTTTAATGAAGCCTCACAAACAAAAGTATCTGGTTTTTTAGCGACTCAATTTGAACACCCAGAATGGTTTGGTTTTCATTTTTATGATATTGTAATGCCTCTTTTTCTATTTGTTGTAGGGGTTGTTATTCCGTTTTCAATGCAGAGAAGAGTACAAGAAATTGAAAATAAATCTAAATTATATCCACATATTATAAGAAGGTTTATCATCTTGTTTATTTTAGGTTGGGTTGTACAAGGAAACTTATTACATCTAGACATTAATAAATTTCAAATTTTCAGCAACACACTTCAAGCAATAGCTGTTGGGTATTTATTCACCTGTATTGCATACATTCATTTAAACAAAAAATCTAGATATATTCTTTTTGCAGTTTGTTTAATTATTTATGCCTTATTATTAGAGTTTACAAACGTTCCTGGTGTTGGTACTAGTGAGTTGTTACCGGATAAAAATATTGCTATTTATATTGATAAATTTATTTTTGGGGATTTTGATGATGGGTATCAATACACTTGGTTGCTAAGTGGTTTTGGTTTTATTGCAACAACATTATCTGGTTTGTTTGCTGGAGAGGTTCTTAAATCTAAGTTGCCAAGAGAAAAAGCAGCTCTTAATCTTGTTGTAATAGGTGTAGTTGCTATTGTAATTGGTTTAATTTTAAGTGTTTGGCATCCATCTGTAAAGAAAATATGGAATAGTACTTTTGTACTTCTATCTTCAGGTATTTGTTATTTACTATTAGCCTTATTTTATTGGGTAATTGATGTAAAAGGGTATCATAAATGGACAAAACCATTAAAAGTAATTGGTATTAATGCAATTACTGCTTATGTAATTTCTCATATAATTGATTTTCCTTCTATTGCAGACCAACTTCTTTTTGGTTTTAAGCAATTTTTAGGAGATTATTATGATGCATTTACAGTGGTAGGAGGTTTTCTGCTTATTTATTTAATACTATGGTATATGAATAAAAATAAAACATACATCAAAATTTAGAAATAAAAAAAAACGAATAAACATTCTCTAAAAATAAGAATAATGAAAATAAGATTTATATATCTATGCTGCCTTTTTATAACATTCATGTCTTGCTCAGAATACAAGCAATCGTCTGTTGAGGTTTTTTATGAAACAGATTTGGATGAATTTATAAATCCAGAGCGTGGATTTTATAGACCATTTGGAACTAAGGCAAGTAATTTTGTTCCATTAAATACAGAAATATTACTTAATTTAAGAAAACCAAATCCTGCAGCAGGTGGTTTTGATGTGGCTACATCTCTTACCTATAGAGCATATCAATTAGATGTTTTTAAAGAGAAATTAATCTCTAATGAAATTTTGAATGCTATTCAAACAGATATGGATATAATTCGTAAAGTTGGTAATAAAATAGTTTTAAGATTTTCATACAGTGACTCTTGTTGTACTCCCCCATTTAATGATGCTCCAAAAGCAACCATCTTAAAACATTTAGTGCAATTAAAACCTATTTTAGAAAAAAACAAAGATGTAATAGCAGTTGTTCAAATGGGATTAATTGGTCCTTGGGGTGAACAATATTATTCGGATTTTTTTGGAGATTTAGAACATGGTCCTGTAACCGATCAAAATTGGTTGGATAGAAATGAAGTTATAAACAAATTATTAGAAGTTGTTCCCGTTTCTAGAATGATTCAAGTACGAGCTCCTTATTATAAATTAAGAAATTTAGAGGGAGTAAATGCGCATCCTGAAAAAGCAAAACCTTTAACGATTGACAACGCTTTTAATGGAAGTAAAATTGCAAGAATTGGACATCATAATGATTGTATTTTGGCAAATTATGATGATTATTGGACCTATAATTCTTTTCATAAATTTCCTGCAGTAAGCGATACTTTAAATTTAAAAAAATATGTTGCGGCTGAAACTAAATTCCTTGTTTTTGGAGGAGAAACCTGTCCTGGTGGAGATAAAGGGGAAGATGTTTACAGCCCTTATAACGATTGTAATTCTGAAGGCGGTGGTGCGCAAACCTATTTAAAACGTTTTCATACATCATTTTTAAATACATCTTGGTCTGGAGCTGTAAATAGAGATTGGGCAAATAAATGTATTGATGAAATAAAAAGAAATTTAGGATATAGGTTTGTTTTGCAACGAGGGTTATTTCCAACAGAAATTAAGAATGATAAAACTGTTCATATAGAACTAGACATTATTAATGAAGGTTATGCATCAACGTATAATTACAGGTTTGTAGAACTGATTTTAAGAAATAAAGAGAATAAAAATGTATACAAAATAAAAGTGGATACAGATACTCGTTATTGGTTTACAGATGAACTGCAAAATATTAAGCTTGATGTTAAATGGTCAGAAAATTTACCGAAAGGAAATTATGAATTGTTTCTAAATTTACCAGACCCAGAACCAACTATTTACAATAGACCAGAATATGCCATTCGATTAGCAGGCAAGCTAAATTCTAATTCTATTTGGGATGTATCAACAGGTTGGAATCGATTGTCCTCTAATATAAAAGTTGAATAAAATAATAATAAACTTAATTTAATTATGAAAAAAATAGCGCAAATAGTTATATGTTTTTGCTTCTTTATTATGGCTTGTAGTAAGGGTCAATCACAAGGAGATGGTCCTGATATAGTAATAGAACCAGTTGTAAATGGTGGTGGTGTTGCAGAATTTACAAACGTACAACCTATGACAGGTATTGTTGTTTGGGATGGTAATGCAAGTGCAATACCTGAAGCACACAGTTTAGAATATTCATACATGCTTTATGAAGACATAGTTACAGAAAAAGGTGTTTATGATTGGGGAGCAGTAGAAAACAAACTAGATGATATTGCATCAAGAAACCATCAAGCCATTCTTAGATTTAGATATACTTATGTAGGTCAATTAACATCAGTTCCAAAATACATAAAAGATTTACCAGACTATAATGAAACTAAAGGTTTAAGTGAAGATAAAGAAACATGGTTTCCAGATTGGTCTCATCAAGAATTAAAAGATTTTACCTTAGAGTTTTTTGAAAAATTTGCAGAACGATATGATACTGATAATAGATTAGCTTTTTTACAAGTTGGGTTTGGTTTATGGGGAGAATATCATATTTATGATGGACCTTTTGAGTTAGGAAAAACATTTCCTTCAAAAGAATATCAAACTACTTTTTTAAACAAGTTAGATGCCGAATTTAATAATTTACATTGGTCTATTTCTATTGATGCAGAAGATACTAAGGTAACTCCTTTTCGTGCCAATACTGCATTGTTAAATCTTTCTTTTGGTCTTTTTGATGATTCATTTATGAGTGCTGAGCACAGTACAAGTAATGCACCTAGGTTTGCCTTTTTTGGAGCAAATCGTTACAAAACTTTGCCAATAGGAGGTGAGTTTAATTATTATACAGATTATGATCAACAAAATGTATTGTCTACAAATGGGCCTCATGGTGAGTCTTATGAATCATTTGCAAATCGATTTCATGTTACTTATATGATAGGAAATGATCAATATCGTTATCAAACAAAAGAGAGAATAAAAGAAGCAAGTCTTCATACAGGTTATAAATTTGAAGTAACTAAATTTGAGAAAATAAATAATAATTCATTAATAACCGTAAAAAATATAGGTACAGCTCCTATATATTATGATACTTATCTTTCTATTAATGATAATAAATCTTCATCTTCTCTTAAAACATTAATGCCTGATAAAGAGAGTGTTTTTACCATTAATTATGATGGTGATGAGGAATTAATTATTACTTGTGATAGATTATTAAATGGGCAAAAAATAGACTTTAAAAGATCTTTTTAATTTATTATTATGACAATTACATCTTTAAAAGAAAATAACATTTCTATTTTTAATGAATTATTGCATGAAGGTAAATTCAATAACTTAAACGATTATAATAGATATTTAAATTGGATTTGTGGTGAGTTTACTCTTTATCAACAATATAACAATATAGATGAGTTAATAATTTATTTTCCAAATGGTTGGTTTTCTATAAACAAAATTGAATCTAACGCGAACGATATTAAATTTAGAATAGAGGTGAAAAGTAAGTCCTCAAAAAAAGGTGTTAAAATTTTAAATAAAATAAATTCAATATTAACTCATGTAAAAAGATTTGATGTTTGTCAATAATTATAAAATACATGATTTATAAGAGAAGTTTACATTTCTAATAGGATGTACAGAACCATTTTCCATCAAATTTAAAAATATTCATACTAACTCTTAGTTTTCACCTCTATCATAAAAATTAGGAACATCATTTTCAGAAGGTTTTTCAAAAATATTGATAAGCTCGTTTTCCTCATTCAATTTTGTGAATGCAAACTTAGAAATTCGTTTTAAAGGAAATTCTAAAGCATCTCTATTATAACTTATAAAAGCATTTTGTGTTCGGTTTTTCTTAGTAGACTCAATGCTTTTGTTGAGTACAAATTATCGCTATTACAAACCGTATAAAATTGGTTGTTCAATTCAGGAAATTGTTCCATTGCTCGTATACGTGCATCTGTTGTTTTAAAAGGTTTCTCTCTGTCTTTTGGAATATATTGAATCGGAAAAGAAATGTTCAATCCGTTAAAATCATTGCCTCTTTTTTTATTTCCGTAGAATTCTTTAAATAATCCTCCTTTTTCATTGATAACATTATAAATGTTTTTATAACTCGCTTTTTTAGCATTGTACAAAAGGTAATCTAAAAGGGTACTTCCTGTATTATTATCTTAACGAATTAAATTCTTATTACTGTTATTTACTTGTGTAGTTTCATCTGGATTTATAGTTTTTGAAGTTGCAGGTTTTTTCATTCTAGAAGAAGCTCCACTTCCTTATATTATTAGGTTATCATTCACACAATATTATTTTAAACTCATTAAAAGTAATCATTTCAAGTTTAATTTGTACTTTTATTTTATGGATTTATTTTCTACAGAAATTATAAAAAACATTCTTCCTTTTGATGGAGTAACTAATTACCATGGATTGATTCTTAATAAAAAACAATGTACATTTTATTATCAAAAATTGATGGAAACAATTCAATTTAAGAATGATGAGGCTATTATTTTTGGTAAAAAAATAATTACCAAAAGAAAAGTTGCTTGGTATGGAATTTCAGAATTCTCTTACACGTATTCTAAAGTAACAAAAACAGCAAATATTTTTACAAAAGAATTACTTGAGTTAAAAGAAATTATAGAAAAAGAAACTGGTGAATCTTTTAATTCTTGTCTGTTAAATTTATATTCTTCTGGAGCAGAAGGAATGGCATATCATTCTGATGGAGAAAAAATGTTAAAAAAAGATGGGGCTATAGCTTCTTTGTCTTTTGGTGCAGATCGTAAATTTTCTTTTAAACATAAAGAAAATAAAAAAAGAATAGATATTGTTTTAGAAAATGGTAGTTTATTGGTGATGAAAAAAGGAACTCAAACAAATTGGTTACACAGATTGCCTCCAACTAAAAAAGTACATTCGCCAAGAATTAATTTAACTTTTAGAACTATAGAATTGTAAAATTAGTTGTTTATTTTATTAATAAAGTCTTCTCTGTAATTTAAACCTATTGGTATCCATTTATCATCTATTATAATTCTATTTCTTTGTACAGAATAAATATGTTTTAAAGAGACAATAAATGATTTATGGACTCTTACAAAATTTAATTTTCCTAATTTTTCTTCAAAGTTTTTAAGGCTACTTAATGTTAAGATTGGTTTGTCTTTATGTGTGTAAATCTTAATATAATCTTTTAAAGATTCTATATATTTTATATCTCCTAAATTTATTTTTAAATTTTCATATTCAGATTTTACAAAAATAAATTGTGGTAGGTTTTCTTGTTTATTTATAACAGGTGTTTCTTCTTCTTCAATCTTTAATTTTAAAAAATTTTGAGCTCTAGTTGCTGCTTTTAAAAAACGATGAAAAGGAATGGGTTTTACTAAATAGTCTATAGCATTTAAATTAAAACCTTCTACGGCATAATGAGAATATGCTGTAGTGAAAATAAACATTGGTTTATTGTCTAATGATTTAATTAAATCTATTCCAGAAAAATCGGGCATTTCTATATCTGTAAATATTAAATCTATTTTTTGTTCTTGTAAAACACTTGTAGCTTCAAATCCGTTAGAGCATGTGGCAATTAATTCTAAAAAAGGAACTTTAGATATAAAATCTTCTAAAAGCTCTAAGGCTAGAGGCTCATCATCAATAATTATACATCTCATGTTTTTATGTTTTTTAGTTTCAGTATTAAATTAACTGTATATGATTTTTTATCATCAATTATCTCTAAAGAATGTGTGTTTGGGTATAATAAACTTAACCTGTTTTTTATGTTTTTTAAACCAATTCCTGAGTTTTCATTTTTAGTTTTTTTATAAGAAGAAGTATTGTAAACGTATAAGTTTAGTCTATCGTTTTTAATGGTAATTTTAATTCTAATATCAGTTTTCCCTTTAAAATCTGTTCCGTATTTAAAAGCATTCTCTATAAAAGATATTAATAGTAATGGTTCTATTTTAAAGTTTAAAAGACCGTGTATGTTTAATCTTACTCCACTAGAGTCTTTAAGACGCAACAGCTGTAATGAAATGTAATTTTTAAGATGCTCTATTTCTTTTTCTAAAGAAACTGTATTTTCTTTAGCTTCATAAATTGAATAGCGCATTAATTCAGATAAAGTTACAATTGCTTCTGTAGTATTGTCTGACTTTTTGTTTGCTAAAGCATAAATGCTATTTAAAGTATTAAATAAAAAATGAGGGTTTAATTGTGCTT
>NZ_JBDVJE010000017.1:0-3318 GCF_039939415.1 Polaribacter sp. | reverse complement strand
TGATGAATTAAAAATTCAACAAGAAATTATTTTTTACAATAATTCGGATACTATTTTAACAAACATTTATCTTCATAATTGGGCAAATAGTTACAAAGATAGAAAAACCCCCTTATCAAAAAGATTTATTAAAAATTTTAGAAAAGACCTATATTTTGCTAAAGAAAAAGATTTAGGATCTTCAACGATTAAAAATCTTTCTGTAAATTTCGAAAACGTAACTTACAACGAATTAAAAAATCAAGCAGATATTATAGATATTACACTTAACAAACCTCTAAAACCTAATTCTAAAGTTAATATATCTATTACATATATTGTAAAAATACCAAATGCAAGATTTACTAAATATGGCAAAACAAAAACAGGTTATCATCTAAGAAACTGGTATATAACTCCTGCAATTTACAAGAATGGTTGGCAAATTATGAGTAACCTAAACCTTGATGATTTGTATGAAAGAGGAACCGATTTTAATATTCATATTGATGCTCCTAAAGGCTATATAGTAGAATCTAACTTATATAGATACGAAACAAAAAAAGAAGGTTATAATAGTTATTATTTTGTTGGAAAAAATAAAACAGACATTCTTTTAGGCATTAATACATCAACTCAAATTAAAACATTTACTACAAAAACTGTAACTATACATACAGATGTTTTTTCTAAAGAATTAGATTTTAATTTAACTACAAGCATTTTAAATAGAGAATTACTTTTTATTCAGAAATACTTAGGAAAATATCCTCATCCAGAAATATATATAGACAAAGCAACTCAGAGTAAAAATCCTATTTTTGGATTAAACCAACTTCCTAAATTTTTACGCCCATTTTCTGACACCTTTAAGTGGGATATTGCCATGTTTAAATCCTTAACAAAAAGATATATTGAAAATACAATTCTACTTAATAAAAGAAAAGATTATTGGTTAATTGATGGTCTTCAGAATTATTTAATGATAGAGTATATTGAAAAATATTATCCAGAAATTAAGCTTTTAGGTAACGCTTCTGATTCTTGGTTCTTAAAAAAATTTAACATCTCTAAATTAGAATTTAATGATAAATATCCTTTTGTTTATCAATTTTCTGCGCGTAAATTTTTAGACCAAGCTTTAAATACATCTGCAGATTCTTTATCTAACTTTAACCGAAAAATAGTAAGTAAATATAAAGCTGGTTTAGGTTTTAGATTTTTAAAAGGATATGTTGGAGACAGCATATTAAATGAAACAATTAAAGATTTTTACCAAAACAACCAAATAAAAATAATTGACAGCAATAAATTTTACGAACTTTTATCCACTAAAACAACTAAAAATTTAGATTGGTTTTTTAATGACTTTGTTAAAACAAATAAAAAGATAGACCATACAATTCAATCTATAAAACCTATTAAAGACAGCATTTATGTTACTATAAAAAACAAAAGAAATATTACTACACCTGTAGCAATATATGCTTTAAAAGATGATGAAATAAAAATAAAAAAATGGGTTTCTAATGTTGATTCAATAAAAACAATAAAATTTAAAAAAGGTAACTATGATACGTTTGTTTTAAATTACGAAAACCTTTACCCAGAATTAAACACTTTAGACAATTGGAAAAAAATAGATAAAAAAATATTTCACAAACCAATTAAATTTTCATTAATAAAAGACGTCAGTAGCCCTAATTATCATCAACTATTTTATCAACCTGATATAGCTTATAATTATTATAACGGACTTATTCTTGGCGCTAAACTACACAACAAACCCTTAATAAAAAGAAATTTTTATTTTAAAGCAGTACCCTATTATGCTACAAAAAGTAATTCTATAATCGGGCAATTTGCCCTTTCATATGATCAGTTTTTTGAAGATTCGAAACTATATAAAGTTTCATACGGATTGGCAGGAAGCACTTCAGATTACGCTCCAAATTTAGCATACAAATCATTAATTCCATATATAGATATCATCTTTAAAAGAAAAACTTTAAGAGACGCAAGTACAGAATCTTTAAGAGCTAAATTGGTTCATATAGATAAAGATGTAGCCCTTAACACACCAAGAACAACTCAAGACAATTATAGTATCTTAAGCTTAAGTTACAATTATTCTAATCCAGATATTATTAAAGAATTTAGATATAGTTTTAATGCTGAATTTGCAAAAAACTTTTCTAAAGCTGCCTTAGACATAAGATTTAGAACATTAACATCTACAGATACCCAATTAGATTTTAGATTTTTTGCAGGTGCCTTTTTTAGCAACAAAACTTCTAACGATTATTTTAGTTTTGGCTTAGACAGAAGCAATGATTACCTGTTTCAACTTAATTATTTAGGAAGATCAGAAAGCACAGGTTTTTTTAGCCAACAATTTATTATTACAGAAGGAGGTTTTAAATCTGTTCTTCCCACAAGATTTGCAAATCAATTTATGGTTTCAAATAACTCTAGTATAGGTATTTGGCGTTGGTTAGAAATTTATAATGATGTTGCCTTTTTAAAAAACAAAAACCAACCTTTATATTTTGCATACGAAAATGGAGTACGCTTTAATTTTGTACATCAAATATTTGAAATTTATTTTCCATTTTACTCAAATAATGGATGGGAAATTTCTCAAACAGCGTACCCACAAAAAATAAGATTTTCGCTATCTGCTGATGTAAAATCTATTTACAACTTTTTTAGACGTGGTTTTTTATAAAACAACACGTAAAACAAATTAACACCCCTCCTTTGTTTTAGAGATAATAATCGTTTTTTTTTTTGTAAAAGCATCATTCACGACAAAAACACTACCATTCACGACATTTTTTTCAACGTGACCTCTTTATTTCTCACTTTTGCATAAACTAACGAATATCACATAAAAATTAAACTATTCCTTTTTTCTTGTATTTATAAAATATCTACATGAGAACCTTAAAAGTTTTTAATTAAATATTTGACAGAAAAAACACGTAAAAACACTTAATAAAAATACATACAACAAATATACCTTTACAGCAAAATTTAAACCAATATGAAAACCAAATTATTACTTATTACAGTTTTTTTTTACTGCATTAATTATTCTTTTGCACAAAAAACACAAAAAACGACTTCTAAAAAAGTCTTAGAAGAAAAAGTAAACACCAATTTAAAAACTAGGAAAAACGGACTAAACATCTCTTTTGGAACTTCTGGATTCGGTTTTGGGTACGCTAGAAAACTGACTTCTAAATTAAATGGTATCATAACCTACCACAGCCTTACCATAGAAGACAAAGAGGTAGATGTCTCTGAATTTTTAGACAACGATGATGTCAATTTTCT
>NZ_JBDVJE010000016.1:0-87994 GCF_039939415.1 Polaribacter sp. | reverse complement strand
CTAAAAAAATCTAGAGCACCACCTATTTTTATACCTTAACTTAATAAACATTACTACTACTTACATACCATTTTAAACTAAATAGTGTGTAAAGTATTATTCTTTGTTTTTTAGTGTTCACTTAATATTACATATTAATTATATTTATTAATTTTGTTTTTAATTAGACTAATTAAAAATAATAAAAATTAATATAATAGGATTACAATTTAACTTATTAAAAATTTAAATATGCTACAAGCAAAAATGCTTTGTAAGCGTTATGATGATAAATCTGCGCTTAAAGACTTATGCCTTTCAGTAAATCCTGGAGAAATTTTTTGTCTACTAGGACAAAATGGAGCAGGTAAAACAACAACCATTAATATTTTTTTAGGCTTAATAGCGCCTACATCAGGAGAAGCTTTAATAGACAATGTTTCTGTAACAGATAGTAAATCTAAAAGAAGTGCAATAGCTTATATTCCAGAAACAGTTCAGTTATATAGTAACTTATCTGGCTTAGAAAATTTAGATTTCTTTAGCAAATTAGCGGGTTTTAATTATAAGAAAAACGAATTAATAAGTTTTTTAAAACAAGCAAATTTACAAGAAGAGTCATATTCTAAAAAACTATCTACTTATTCTAAAGGAATGCGCCAAAAAGTGGGTATTGCAGTGGCTTTGGCAAAAAATGCTTCTTATATTTTAATGGACGAACCAACTTCTGGTTTAGATCCACAAGCATCTGTAGAATTCGCAAAAACGTGCAGAGAATTAGCCTCTAAAGGTGTAGGGATTTTTATGGCTACACATGATATTTTTAACGCAGTAAATATTGGTTCTAAAATTGGGATTATGAAAGAGGGAGCTCTAATTCATACAACTGAAACAAAAAATATTTCTGCGCAAGAATTACAAGATTTATATATTAAAACAATTTAACCATTACAAACCACTAAATTAAAAATGAATTTTAAAAACATCGTATTCGCAATATTATTATTGACTATACAACTAGGTTTTTCACAATCTAAAATAAAAGGAAAAATTTTAGATTCAGAAAAAATAGCAATTGAGGGAGCAAACATTCTTTTAATAAATAAAGCAAATAAACAAAAAGGAGTTACATCAAATTCTGAAGGAAATTTTAGTATTGAATTAAATCAATCAGGAATTTACAACATAAATATCTCTTATATTGGATTTGAAACTTATAGTAAAGAGATTACAATATCTAGCAATCAAAATATAGATTTAGGAACTATTATTTTAGAAGATTTAGCTGAATTACTACAATCAATTGAAGTAATAGGTAGAGTTCGAAAAGATTATAATAGTGATTATTCTTTTTCTGCAACAAAAACCGCAATTAAGAATAAAGAGTTACCACAAGCTGTAGCATCAGTAACCAAAGAATTACTAGCAGATCGTCAAGCATTTCAATTAGTAGACGCTGTAAAAACTGTAAGTAGTGTTGCTGCTACAGGTTTATATAATCATTATAACATTAGAGGTATTACACAAGCAGATGATGGACAAGTGATTAACGGAATGAGAACTCGTCAGTATTACTTTTTACAACCTATTACTTCTCATTTAGAACGTGTAGAAGTTATTAAAGGGCCATCTTCTGTAACTTTTTCAAGTGCAGATCCTGGAGGAACTGTAAATATGGTAACTAAAAAACCATTGGCAGAAAAAAGAAGTTCTGTAAGTTTTACCACTGGTAGTTTTGGAACCTTAAGAGCAACAGCAGATTTCACTGGACCATTAAATGAAGAAAAAACTTTATTATATCGTTTTAACGCAGCTTATCAAGATGCAGATTCTTTTAGAGATGTAATAAATAATAACGCTATTTTAATTAACCCTTCTTTAAGTTATGTTCCAAATGAAAAAACTTCATTTAATGTTGAAATGATTTATAATAATGCAGAAGGAAATTTAGATAGAGGTCAGCCAATTTTTGGGTCAATTAATGGTGAATATGATATAGATAGCACACCTATTACAATGAGTGTGAGTGCTTCTAACGATCATTACAAAACTAATGAGCTAATATTTATGGCAAACTTTAGTCAGAAATTTACTGATAACTTTGGTTTTAACGCACAGTTTATGAAGCAAACTTGGGATGAAGATTTAGCAGAACATAGAGTTGGTGGATCAATGGTTGATATTGATGGAAATGTAATTCCTACGCTTGTAAGATTAAGATATGATGAAAGACAACAATTTTGGGAAACAAATAATTTTAGTGCTTATTTTAATTATGACATCAAAACAGAAAAAATTACTAATAAATTTTTAGTAGGTTATGATGCTTCACGTTGGGAAAGAAAAATTGGTGCTGGTTGGTTTAGAGCTAGAAGATATTTAACAGTAAGTGGTGGGCAAGCTAATTTTGATCCTGCTAATGCAGCTAATTTTCAGCAAATGACTATAGATGGTGTAACAATGCCTGTTCCTGCAGGTGCTTATTTTGATTTAGAAAACCCGTTTAATGGAGCTAGAGATACAAGCGGTTATGGAATTTCTAATTTATCTCAATACCTACCAGCAAATTTAAATAGTTCAAATGGTTTTTATATTCAAAATCAGTTTAAGGTTGGTAAATTTTCTGCTTTATTAAACTTAAGGTATGAAACTTTTACAGATATTTTTGATTACAAAGGAGATGAGCAAGAATTTAAAACAAGTGCTTTTGTACCAAGAATAGGTTTAACTTACGAAGTAACTAAAGATATTAGTGCTTACGCAACTTATTTAGAAGGATTTCAACCACATACTAACACAGTATCATTATCACCAACTGCAGAGGGTTTCTTTTGGTCAGCTTCACCAGCAAAATTTGATCCGTTAGAAAGTACCTTATATGAAATAGGAGCAAAAGGGGAGTTTTTAAACGGAAAAATATTTGCAAACTTTGCAATTTTTAATATCACTCAAAAAAATATTTTATTAGGTGATACTTACGATTTGGATAACTTAACAACAAGAGGAGAACAAAGGAGTAGAGGTTTTGAAACAGATATTTCTGGTTATGTTTTACCAAATTTACAACTAACAGCTTCTTATGCATATACAAATGCGACTATTGAAGAAGATGCTATTGCAGAATTTATTGGAGAAAGAATTGGAGGTTCACCAAAACATAATGCAAATTTTTGGGGACGTTATGATTTTGTAAATAAAACTTTAAAAGGAATTGGTATTGGTTTTGGAGCTCAATATTTAGGTGATAGATATACATGGTACAACCCTACATATGCTACAGATAGAGTATTATTACCAGAATATACTGTTTTTGATGCTGCTGTTTATTACAAGCCAGATAATACTGGAATTCAACTAACTCTTAAAGTAAATAATTTATTTGATAAAACATATTGGTTAGGTGGTTTAAATCCTTCTAGGTTAGGTCCAGGAACTCCAAGAAATGTATTATTAAATGCAACTTATAACTTTTAAAATTTATGAAAAAGTCAGTTGTTATTTTAATAGCAAAACAATTTTTTAAAAAGGCCTTTAGTAATAAAGGTCTTTTACCTCTTTTAGTTATTTTTTTGGTTGTTTTAGCTTATGTAACTACAAATAGTTGGATAGCTTTTGAAAAGCACCATCATGTTGTAGAACATCATCAAGAAGAATCTAGAAAAAGTTGGGATGAAAACCCAGATAAGCATCCACATAGAATGGCACATTTTGGATCGTTTACATTTCGTTTGCAACATCCATTAAGTATTTTTGATTCTGGTATAGAAAGTTATACAGGTAATACTATCTTTTTAGAAGCACATAAACAAAATACAGCTAATTTTTCTGAAGCTAGTTTGTCTACAGGTTTAGTACGTTTTGGTGATTTAAATATTACCATGTTACTACAACTTATTTTACCTTTAATAATATTTTTCTTAGGATATGCCTCAATTACATCAGAAAAAGAAAACGGAACTTTAAAAATTATTCATGTACAAGGCGCTGCTATAACAGAAATTCTTTTAGGTAAATCGTTGGGATTATTTTTTGTTTCGGCAATTTTCTTTTTACCAGCTTTATTTTCTTTATGGAGTATTTCTTTTTTAGAAAATGATATAATTAACAGTTCAATACTATCTAGATCTTTGTTGATTAGTATAAGTTATGTCATATTTTATATAATTTTATGTTGTATAACTGTAATTGTTTCTGGTAAAAGTAAAAATTCAAGTAAGGCTTTATTAACCTTATTAGGAGTTTGGTTACTATTTTTTATCATTACTCCTAAAATGGCACAAGTTGTTGGTAATTCTATGTATCCTAATCTTTCAAAAATAGCATTTAAAGAAGCTATTGAAGTAGAAACTTCTAAAAGAGGGGATAGTCATAACCCAAATGATCCTTATTTTAATAGTTTAAGAGATTCCATTTTAAAAGCAAATAATGTTACAGACGTAAAAGATTTACCAATAAATTATAGTGGTTTTCTAATGAGTAAAGGTGAGGAACAATCAGCAAAAATTTATAATAATCAACATGAAAAATTGATTGATACTTACCGAAAACAAAATAGTATTACCAATAATTTAGTATTGTTAAATCCTTATTTGGCAATTAAAAATATTTCAATGAGTTTTTCTGGAACAGATTTTAATACTTACGTAAATTTCTTGTCACAAACAGAAGATTACAGGTACAAACAATCTCAATATATGAATGAATTACAGATGAAATTTATCAGTAACAAAGCAACAAGTAGTGAAGGTAAAATTAATGTAATTGATAAATCTTATTGGAAAGCTGCTCCTAAGTTTAACTACGAGTTTATACCCGTTTATCAAACCATAAAAACGCAATTAATAGCTATTGTAACCCTTGTTGTATGGTTGTTATTAACACTATTATTTATGACCAAATTTTCTAATCGATTTAAAATTATTTAGCTATGTATTTTATATTAATCAAACAATTTTTTAGATCAAAAACGGTATTATTAGCTTTTGGAATACTTATGATTTTAGGAGTTTTAAGTATTGGAACAGGAAAACAATTTTTAACTCAAAAGCAGGAAGTAATTGCTAAAACGACGATTCAACAAAAAAAACATATAGAAACACAAAGCCACCTTCATAAAGATGATTTAGGCCTATTATTATACTATTTAAAGTTTTCATTTATAAATCCAGTAAATTCTTTGGCAGGAATATCTATTGGACAAAGTGATTTAAATTCACACATCCAAAATGTAACTATTTTAAATTTAGAAGGTCAAAAATATGATACAGATTTAGTAAACCCAATGCGTTTGCATGTTGGGAATTTAGATATTAGTTTTTTAATTATTTTCCTATTTCCATTAATTATAATCGCTTTAAATTTTAATATTTTATCAGAAGAAATAGAAGATGGTACTTGGAAAATGATTGTTATTCAAGGTAAATCATCGTTTCAATATTTATTAAAGAAATTATCTATTAGAGTGTTTTTTGTTCTTGCCATTTTAGGGGTTTTGCTGCTATTAGCTAAAATTATTTTAGATATTCCTTTTAGTAAAGGATTTTTACAAATTGTAATAATGAGCTATTTGTACGTGTTATTTTGGTATTCAATCTGCTTTTTTGTTATTTTACTAAGAAAATCATCAAATACAAATGCAATTGTATTGTTAAGTAGTTGGTTAATTTTAGTTGTTTTCTTGCCGGTTTTGGTAAACAATTATGTAACCAATAAATACTCCGTAGAAGAGGCTTTTACTATGACAATTAAGCAAAGGGATGAGTATCATAAAAAATGGGATACAGATAAAAAAGAAACTTTAGATAAGTTTTATGCTCATTATCCTCAGTTTTCGGAATATAAATTACAAGAAGAAGGTTTTTCTTGGTTATGGTATTATGCTATGCAGCAAATGGGAGATGATGAATCTAAGCAGGAGCGAGATGCAATGTATAATAAGATTGAAAAAAGAGAGAAATTAAGTAAAAATATTGCTCAATTTTTTCCTCCATTACAAGTACAATTGGCTATGAATGATATTGCAAACACAAGTTTAACACATCAAGTAAATTTTTTGAATGCAACTACTAAATTTCATGAAGAAATGCGTTTGCAATTTTATCCTAAAATTTTTGAAAATGTACCTGCAAATAAAATAGATTGGAAAAAATACAAACCAGAATTTTTTAAAACAGCCAATAGCTTTAATCTCTTTGATAATATTCTTTATATGGTTATAATCAGTTTGTTTTTAATAGGTTTTAGTGTAATTAAAAATCTGAAGTATTTTAAATAAAAGAAAAAGCTAAATGTGTACATAAAAAATGATATTAAAAATAATACTAATTTAATATCATTTTTTTGTTATAGTCATACCAAAGAAACCTAAAGGAAAACAAAGCTATTTTCCAATACAAAAGTTCCCAAAAATATGTCCAAGTATATCTTTATCAACATCATATTCTCCAGTAATATTGCCAAGGTGACGCAAACATTCACGAATATCAATAGAAAATAAATCAGTACCAATTTCTAAGTCTATACCTTGCTGAACAGAAGTAATTGCTGTTAAAGCATTGTTTAAAGCCTCAAAATGACGCGAATTGGTAACAATAGTCTCATTATTACTCAAAGCACCAATATTAACCAAAGAAGTCAATTCGTTTTTCAATTCTTCAATTCCTGTTTTGTTTTTTGCAGATAAAAGAATTAAATTTTCAATTTCAGATTCTAAAATAGAGGTGTCATGGCAAGATAAAGTATCAACTTTATTTGCAATTACTAACAAACGTTTGTTAGGAAAACGTTCTTTTATCGTTTCAATTTCTTGTAAAAACTCATATTTAGCATATGAGAATTTATTTGAATCAATTAAGAAAATAATTAACTGTGCATTTTCTGCTTTTTCGTATGCTTTTTTTATTCCAATACTTTCTATAACATCTTCTGTTTCTCTAATTCCTGCAGTATCAATAAACTTAAAAGCAACACCATCAATAATCATTTCATCTTCAATAGCATCTCTAGTTGTACCTGCAATATCAGAAACTATGGCTTTTTCTTCGTTTAAAAGTGCATTTAAAAGTGTAGATTTTCCAACATTTGGTTCTCCAATAATTGCAACCGGAATTCCATATTTCATAGCATTTCCAAAAGAAAAAGAATCAATTAAACGTTTTAAAACAAAGGTTATTTTTGCTACTAATTCTTTAAACTTTGTTCTGTCTGCAAACTCAACATCTTCACCAGAAAAATCTAATTCCAATTCAATTAAAGCTGCAAAATCTAATAACTGAATACGTAAATCTTTTAATTCATTGGTAATTCCACCACGCATTTGCTGAATTGCCATTTGATGACTCGCAGCAGAATTCGATGCAATAACATCAGCAACAGCTTCAGCTTGAGATAAATCCATCTTTCCATTTAAAAAAGCACGCATGGTAAATTCACCATTATCTGCCATTCTACAACCATTTTGTAAAAATAACTGAATAATTTCTTGCTGAATAAAACTAGATCCATGACAAGAAATTTCTACTACATTTTCTCCAGTATAAGAATTTGGATTCTTAAAAACAGACACTAAAACTTCATCTAACAATACATTATTTTGTACAATATGACCTAAATGAATCGTGTGCGTTTTCTGATTTTTTAAGGTCTTTCCTTTTTTAATCGATTTAAAAAAAGCATCAACAATTGTTATCGCATTTTCACCAGAAAGTCTAATTACAGAAATAGCTCCAACACCAGCAGGAGTTGCCAAAGCAATAATAGTATCGTTATTAATCATGTTGCAAAAATACATAAAGATTTTATGAGAAAACAAAAAGCTCAACATATTGTGTTGAGCTTTGTATAATAAATCAAAGGTTGTAATTAGAAGATTTCATAATTAGTAACTGTAATATCTACTTTTTTGTTATTAGAAAACTCAACGATATAAGTACCTTCTTGTTTAATTCTATTTTTTCTATGATTAGAATGTACCAATTTGGTGTTTTTATTCCAAATATTAGAAACAATTATCTCCTTTTTATCAGTTTTAATAACAATTCCATTTTCAGTTAATGTAAACTCTAAATTAAAATTATCTGGTTTTTTGTAGTTAAATTCTACCTCTTTTTCATATTTTTTATCTTTATCATAGTCAAGTTTTAAATTTTTAGTAACTTGAGTTGGTAGGTAAATAATATCCTGATTTAGTTTGTATTTATCTTTTGGATCTAATAAAACCGGAGTGTATTCTTCTGTAATTTCTAGTTCTTTTACCAAGAAAGTTTCATTCTTATTATTTTCTACTAAAGTTTCTGTTAACTCGCTATAGGCCCAATTGTCAGACATCTTAGGGTTTCCTATTTGAGCAAATGCTGTTGTTGCTGTTAATAATAATGTGAATACTGTTAATTTAAAAATTTTCATAATTTGTGTTTTTATATGTTAATATTAATTATAACTATTTGTTTTCTCCCAGTTTTTTAGGATATTTTCTCAATAATTTTTTCTTTATTTACATTTAATTTATTTGCAAACTCTAAAGTTCTTATTGGAAAAGGAATATTGATGTTTTCTTTATCAAAAGCTTTTTTAATTTCTTTAATTGCGTTACTTTTTGCACTTAATTTTTGCAAAGCATTCTTAGAATCTATCCAAAATCTACATAAAAAATTAATAGAACTATCTCCAAACTCTGTGTAATAAAACTCTACGTATTTATCAATTTTTTTTTGATCAAAATGATTTTGTATGGTTTGTTTTGTTAGCTTTTCTACTTCTTCTAAATCTGCCCCATACTCAATACCACATTCAAGAGAAATTCTCATTTTGGTAGTTAAAGAATAGTTTTTAAAAGGATTTTCTAAAATAGTTTTATTCGGTATTATTACAGTATTATTATCTGCTTCTCTAATAACAAAATAGTTTAAATTAATATCTATTACCTCACCAGAAAACCCATTAGTTTCTACCCAGTTTCCAATATTTAAGTTTTTTCTAAAAGATAAAACTACCCCAGAAATGGTGTTAGATAAAGTACCTTGTAAAGCCAAACCAACCACAATACCAGAAACACCTGCAGCAGATACAATTGCTTTTAAAGTATCATCGAATTTTAGTACAGTCATTGCAATGTATAAACCCAATAAGAAAATTAATGCAGAAGAAACTCTTGATACCAAATTTCTTACAGATTCTTGCTGTATTTTATTTGCTAGCGTTTTTGATATTAAATTATTTATGATTCTCGAACCAAAATAAGCCACAACTACTACAATTAAAGCAATTGTTATGTTTGGTATATTACTTATAAAAATTTCTTTCCAGCTTTCTAGTTTATCTATTATTTTGTTCATGAGCTTTATAGTTTAATGTTTATAGTTCAGTTTTTAAGAAACTTAAAACTAATTAACAAAACTGCTATTAAACTCTTCTTTAGTATCTTTAGACCAAGCACTTAACATCCAAGTAGATTTTTCTAATTCTCTTATATAAGCACCCATTAAATCTAAAGTTCCTTCATCTTTTGCATTTTCTGCTTTGTCTACAACTAAATTTAATTGTTCTAATAAAATACTATGGTCGCTTATAATTTCACTAACCATTTCTTCATCAGATAAAAGCGGACTAGATTCTTTAATTTTAGAAACTTCTATATAATCAGATAATTTACTAATAGGGTGGTATTTTAGTGTTACAATTCTTTCTGCAACTTCATCAATTTTAAGTTTAGTATCATTATACATTTCTTCAAATTTATTGTGTAGATCAAAGAAGTTTTTTCCTAAAATGTTCCAATGAAAATTTCTAAGTTTTTGATAATACACATGGTAATCTGCTAATAAAACATTTAATTCAGTTACAATTGGTAAAATTTTTTGATTGTTTGTATTTAAGTAGTTCAAATCTATTATGTTTTTAATTATTATTTCTGATACAAATATAGAATCAAAGTCAAAGTTGCGTTTGCTCATTTACTTTAGATGTTAGCTTATTTCATAAAATGTACTTTTTTTTGCTTTTTTAAGGTGTTTTTAGGTTAAAAACATTCAGTTTTGATTAATTTTAGTGGTTTTTGTTTGTTTTTAATAAAAATGTTATTTAAATTAAACTGTAACAAAACAAGCATAAAAGCGTCAAATAAGTATAATTTTAAAACTTAGACAGAAAAAATGAAAGAAGACAAACAACTATTAGTATTAACACATTTAAGCCAATTATTAGATTTTGTAACTGGTATTGGGGGTTTTATAGTTCCTTTAGTTTTGTGGCTTACTAAAAGAGATGAAGTCTTTGGTATGGATCATCATGGTAAAGCAATTTTAAACTTTAGAATATCTATGTTTATTTACCTAATAATTTGTATTCCATTAATTTTATTGTTGGGTCTAGGTATTTTAGGAATCATTGCAATTGCTTTTGCTTATTTAATATTTCCTATTATAAATGCTGTAAAAGCAAGTAATAATGAAGCGCCAAGTTATCCATTTAGTATAACTTTTATAAAATAGAAAAAGAAAATAGTTAGAATTTAAAATCGCTCATTTATTGGGCGATTTTTTTTATGGCGTTACCTTTCAGGTCAGGCTTTTCGCACTCGCTTTTTTTTCGCTCCTCAAAAAAGAGCTCAAACAAATGCTTCAATCCTTAACGCGAGCTTATCAATAAACAAAAAGAAATAGAATTTGGTTTATATATTTTTAATAACCTCTTCGTATTCGTAAAAGAAAAGCTCGAATTTCTCCATAGTTTCAACAAAGAATTCAAAACAATCTCTCCAAGAATTTTTATTGTATACACTAAATTTTTTACCAAAAGGAACATAAATTCTATGAATCTCTTTGCCACTTTCTAGTAAATATTCATCATCAAAAATAACTTCTGGTAATTCTGTTTCTAATAAACTTTTAAGAGAAAGCATTTGGTCATAATAGAGTAGGTTTACCAGTTCATCAGGGTTTTCAATATCTAAACAAACCATGGCATGTTTTCTTTCGGCAAGAAACTTAAAAGAGAATCCTTTTATTTTAGTGTTGTACAATAACCACTTTCTTGGAAATGATTTTCCAAAACTTGTCCAAAATTCTTTGCGCATTAACGCAGCTTCGTCTTTAGAAAACATTTTATTATTAGTTTTAAAGTTGAGATTTCTCAAACGCTTAAAAAAGCTCATTTCGAAATGACACTCTATTGAATATTTGATTTTTGCTAACTGCTAACTGCTAACTGCTAACTGTATTATCCATGAATTTTAGCAGCATTTCCTCGTTCACGCATCATTTCAGCTTCAAAAGCTAACAAAGCATTCCACTTTTTGTCAACAATTTCTCTGTCTTGATATTCTCTTGCAAATTTTAAAAAAGTAGTATAATGGTTTGCTTCAGAAATCATTAAATTGTTATAGAATTTAGACAATTCTTCATCTTCCATGTTTTCAGAAAACACCTTAAAACGTTCACAACTTCTAGCTTCAATTAGAGCAGCAACTAACAAACGTTGAATTAAAGCATCTGTTCTGTCTTTTGTTTTATTAAAGAATTTTTGTAAACGAATTGCGTAATCGTTTTTTTGTTCACGCCCTAAAACCATTCCACGTTTTACCATTAATAAATGCACCATTTTAAAGTGTTGCATTTCTTCAATGGCAATATTGCTCATTTCTTTTACGAGCTCTGTTTCTTCAGAATAATTAATGATAATAGAAACAGCATTAGAAGCTGCCTTTTGCTCTAAAAAAGCATGATCTGTAAGTATCTGTTGTAAATTATCTTTCGCAATTTCTGCCCAAGAAGTTTCGGTTTCAAACTGTAATCCTAACATATTCTAAATTCAATTATGGAGTGTAAAATTAAGAATATTTTAATAGATGAAACTTATTTCGATGTGTTTTTATTTTAAGATACCTATTAACTTTAAGCTTTCTAAAGCATGAAATAGCCATGGATTTATATTAGTTTGTTTTTGTTCTTTTAAATAGTGTGCTATAGCGTCTTTTATAAAAGAAAATTGCTTTATGTATTTAATAAGTATTTCAAATTCTATTTCTGGCAGTTGTTCATTTAGAAAAGCTACTTTTTCTATTAGATTATCTTCTAAAACGATGAATTTGTTTTGTGGAATAATTGTAAAATGTTTAATCTTTTTAATATTTAAGTTTTTTTGATACCAAAAAGGTTTATCCATCCATCTAATCTCATTTGCATAATATTCTGCTCTTTTTTCTTGGTAATTTTTATATTGATTTTTTATTTCTATTTCATAAGTTTTTAAAGCATTTTTATTAGCGTTAAAATAGTTGTAAATACTTTCTGCTGCCAATTGTCCTGTTTTTAGACCTTTTATAATTCCGGCAGAAGAAAGTGGGTCAAAACTTTGTGCAGCATCACCAACTTTTAACCAATTTTTACCAAATATGTTTTTTGCTATTTGAGAGTGCGCAGATTGTATAGAAAATTTTTCATCAATTTTAAAGTTAGCAAGTCTTTCTTTTGTGTGTATACTATTATTTAATTGTTGTTCCCAAAAAGTTTTGTGAGAATCTTTATTTTTTTGCCATATTTTGGCATCCGTCATAAAAGTAAACACTAAATTTTTTGAGGCATTTTGCACAGTATAAAACCAACCATATTCTGTAGATTCTATTAGTAAATGACTTTTATCAATAAAAGATTTATCAATTGGTTGTAAGTTTTTTGTAATTCCAATAAGGTCATCGTCTTTTTCTTTTTCTGTTTTATTATTACAGAAAAATTTACTATTTCTACCACTAGCATCAACTATAAAATTAGCATGAATACTATTTGATTTATAAAAGAGTTCCCATCCAGAATTTGTTTTTTCTATTTTAGAAATACGAGTTCCTATTTTAGTTTTAATACCTATTTTTGAACAATAGTTAAATAAATCAGCATCAAAATTAGGACGCGATAAAATATATCCATTTCCAAAAGGATTAAATATAGATTCGTTATGGTGTATTTCAGAATTTCCCCAAGCACTTTGTACCTCTGTACAAGGAATACTATTGTCTGTTAATATATTTTCAGGAATTTTTAACTTTCTAAATTCATGAATAGCTTCCGATGCTAAATGTTCTCCGACAGTAATTTTATTATAATTACTGGCTTCAAAAAGAATCACGTCAAAATTGTATTGTTTCAATTTTATGGCAGTTGTAATTCCTGCGGGTCCACCACCAATAATAGCAACTCTTATATTAGGTATAATCATTCTTTTATTTAAGATGTAATTAATTGAATCAAAAATATTAAAAATTTCAACTTAGAATTTAAGTGAAAATATATGTATTGATAATCAGGTATTTATACTCTTTTTATGGCTTTGGTTAATTTTTACTTTTGATGTATAACCAAAACATAAATAACCTAAGTATGAGAAATTTACCTTTACACCAGAAATTAATGCGTAGAAAAAAACTGTTTTTTTATGTATTAACAAGCTTAGTTTTAATAATAGTTTATAGCTTTACCAAAGCTAAATCAGAAGACAAAAGAACTCTCTATTCAGAAGATTCTTCAATAAACTTTTTTGAAAACACAGCGTACAATGTACCTCACGATGTTCCTAGCCCAAAAGATAGCGGACAAGTAGCTTTATCACAATTTGCATGGAAAGAATTTATAGCCTTAAATTGGCCATCTAGTTATAATACTACAACTTTTGAAAGAGGAAAGCCAGATACTTCTAAAACAGTTTTAGATTTTTTAAACGCATCCAACACAGGGCAACTTGTATGGCAAACTTATAAGCATAGAGTAGAGCTGTATCCTAAAAATACTAGTAATTATAATAAAAACTTTGATACTGCTCCACAATATTTTTATGACCTAGAGAATCAAGAATCAATTAAAGGATTAAATTCATCAACTCCTTTAAATCAAATTACCACTATTTTTAACAATTTAGATGAAACTTCAGAGATCAATTTATGTACTCTGTTTGTAGATGGAGATCCTGATGCACCTGGAGCTACAAATGCAAATAAATCAAAAACTGCGAGTGGTTTGCCTGGAGCACCACGAAGAATGATTTATGAAGCTAAAGCAAATAGAGATATGTTTGATTATGTCTCAGATAATAATTTATATGATGCTTCCATTAGGGCACAAAAAATAAATTATACAGATAATGCCATCAAAAATGAAGATAAAGGGGCTATTTATCAACCAACTCCAGATCCAAATATGATTGTATTTCCTTTTGGAGATAATAATGGAGTAGAAGGTTCTATTGAAGTAAAAGCTACTTGGAGACAATTAACCTTAAAAGAATATCAAAGTGGAAGATATTTAACAGCACCAATTATCTATTATAGAGGAGGTACATTAGGAAGTCCAAATCCTGATGGAACTGCTTATTATGATATAGTACCAGCAACACCAACATATAAGACAGAAGGAGGTAATTCTACCTTGTTAACGTTGCCTTACGGTTTAGTAGGCTTACATATTATTCATAAAACAAAAACTTTTCCAAGTTATGTATTTGCAACTTTTGAACAAGTAGATAATTTAAACACTACTATAGAGCCAAAAAATACATTGTTTTATTATAATAGAAATAGTAACCCAAGTGTAAACCCAAACAAACAATATGCTTACAGAGCAAACCCCATTTTAGAAGGAACTGAGCAAGTTAATGACAATGTTCATAAACAAATTAAAGCATTAGACCCAACCTCAGTTTGGAGATATTATAAATTGATTGGTGTACAAGGACATCCACAAAATAATGCAAATACAACAGATTATTTTTTATCGAATATTGTTACAGAAACAAATCAAACATTACGAGATTTCTCTGGGACATTAGATACTTTGAGAGGAACTTTTAACCCTACAGGAATTAACTTATACCAAGGAAAGAAAAAAATTGTTCAAGGTGGGTGTAAAGGATGTCATGGAAATGCGCAAAAATCTGATTTTAGTTTCATTACTCAGAATGCGCCTATTGTAGATGTAGATTTTATAAATCAACCTTTATTAAAGAGTAATCAACAATAATATTTTTTTAAAAATTAAAACATAAATTATGTCATTAGATACAATTACATATATAAAAGTATATCCAGGAATTGGTACAGCAAGAGTAGGTAATAGTCCAGAATATTTTATAGGACCAGAGTTTCCTGGAGATGTACCTAACTTAGGAGGAAATTATAAGGATAATAATGGGTTTTTAAAACCTCAAGCTGCACGTTTTCGTGTGTATGGTTTTGATACTAATAATAATGTAGTAACAGAAATTACACACGACCCTGATAATGGAGTAACCTTGGAATGGGATGTTCATATGAGAAACTTAAAAGCGGCAAACTATGCTTTTCAAGGGAAATTTGGTTTCAATCCAGATCAATATAGAAATCCAGGTGTTTCTCCAAATGCATCAGGAACAGACCCTGACTCAAGATCGAGTTTAATTATCGATCCTGGAGCCAAAACTATTACAGGAATTAGCCAGAATAATGATTCAGCTGTTCAATTGGATGGAGGTACTATTTTTTCGGGTATTACAAATCCAGTAAATATACCTACAAGTCTTTACAAAAAAGGAGAACCTGGGATGACTGAAGTAATGTATAACGAAAAAGAAGTTAGTTTGGGTAGGCTAGAAACTGATAACTCAGGTCGTTTAATTGTGGTAGGAGGAAAAGGGGAAGCTGGTTGTTTGATTGAACCTCCTATTATTTTACAAAAAGGAGCTGGGTATTTAGCTAAACTTTTAGGAGAAGCTAAAGCTGCATCTCCATCTACAGGAACTTTTCCAAACACATTTTATAATAATACAATAGAAATAGATTTATCTACAAAACCTTATCCAGAAAAAATATTATTATCAAGTAATAATGACGCAACAGGTAATGTATTTGTAGATGATAAATGTATTATAAAGATAAATGGAACAGAGGTTTTTTCTCACGATTTTAGCAATGGGGGTAGTGGAGTGATAACACCAACTGAACCAATTGATATTACAAATCAAATTAAACCTTATTTTGGAGAAAGATTTAGTGTAACTATAGAGTATGTTGATTTACATCCAAATTCTAAAGGAGCATCTGATTTTTGGTTTTGTTATACTAATGAAGATCCTACATCTAATGGAAATTCATATTTTAACAATCCGGGTTGGTATGATGATACATCTGGAGGAAGTATCAATGCAAATGTAAATATCAATGGTGTTTCTTTTTCTACAAATAATAAAGAAGAAAGAAGAGGTTGGGTAGCAGTTTCTCCGCCAAAATATGTGCCAACAATGAATAATGTGGTTTCATTATTAGATTTACAATTAGATATGTTTCCAGAACAAGATCCTGTTTCGGGAACTGTAAATTTTGCACTATTAAATACCAATGGATTTCCAAATTTTTCACCAGGTAGTTCTTCAATATCATTTAAACCACTTACAGGAGTTTCTAAAACGGGTAAAGGAAAACCTTCTATAGTTAACTATAATGGGAATATTTATTTAGCCTATACAGGTATATCTAGTGAAAATCTTCTTGCAGTATCCAAAGATAATGGCAATACTTGGACAGAAAGTCGAATAGGATCAAATACAACTTCTTATGCGCCTTCACTGTGTGTTTTTAATGGTGAGTTGACATATGTTTTTGTTGATACAAATGGATTCTTATCTATAGGTACATCTACTGATGGTGAAAATTTCACTTTTGAAGGAGCTAATTCTGGACCTGTTGGACCAGTTTTAGCAAATTCTGCTCCAAGTGCTGTAGCTTATAATGGAGATTTGTATATAGCATTTGCTACTGCAGAAAATAATATAACTATTGCTCATAGATTTTTAGTACCAAGTAATACTATATATGAATATTCATTTACGTCTTTTAATAATAAGGTTTATGCTAGTTCAAATCCAGTGTTAGGAGTGTTCTTTGGAGAATTATATTGTGCTTATACAGATGCTAATAATAATTCTTTTATAGGTTCTTATAATAATTATTCACCAGCACCTTCTCCTGCTGTAATTAAATTTAATTTTAATCAAATTAAAGGAGCACCAACAACTAAGTTTTCTCCAGGAATAGGAGCATCACATGGTAAACTATTTTATGCTATTGTAAATGAATCTTCAGATTTTTATTTAGGAATGGCAAAACCAGGTTTTACCGATGTTTCTTTTGTAAATAAAGGAATAGTACAAACTAAATCTGCACCTGTGGTTGCTAATTTTAGTGATATTGAATTTTATAGAGATATTTATCCAATATTAAAAACGGTTACTGATTATGCTTGGGTAAACGAGCCAGCATTTCAAGGTCATGCACCTGGAAGTATGGGAGATTTTTTAAGAGATGGATCTATTGCAGGGTATTCAAATCCTAATTTAACAAATAATCCTTATCGAAAATTTGTTTTCAAAGCAATTCGCCCAGCAGAACAATTAACGCCTTTGGTGCCTCCACCACCTGCAGCAATTCCAAATCCAACAAATAAAACTGTTGATGGAGTCAAACCTAGTATTCCTAATGGAGGAGTTCAGTCTGGTAGATTAATGCCTCATTTATTTGGGGAAGGAGGCTCTCCTTTAGAAAATAATTTTAATGATACTAATTTTCCAAATCAATGGTTGAGTTTAACTCCACATCAATTATGGAAAATTCAAGAATGGGTAAACGGTAACTTTAAAACGGGTGCTATTCCAGTTCTTCCTGCATCTTTTAATGATATTTCACTTAGTGAGCAACCAGCAGCATTAAATTTTAGTGCTTTAGAGCCAACAGTTGGTGGAGGTTTTCATCCAGGGATTGAGTTGACATACAATATGAAAGAACCAGGTTATTTTGCTGAGGCTTTTCGTTTTGCAGATAGCATTACCAGTAATGGAAATATTGTGCAAGGAATTACACCCGGTTCTGTAGCAGGATACATGTCTATACCATGGCAGGGAGATTTTTGGTCATGTAATATTTCTTGGTGGGCAGCAATGAGGCCAGATATTGTTGTTTCTATGGATACTTCATTAGATCCACCAAAACTTGAATATGAACCATGGTTTAGGGGTGAAGCAGTAGGGATTCCTAAAAATGCAGATAGTATTTCAGATTACGAAGGAGGTTATGAGCATATGGTAAGATATTGGTCTTACTTTGGATTTGTTGTTCCTCAAAAAGATAAAGAAACAGGTAGTTTTGAAACAGATCAAGGAATGTTTGTGATGGAAGAAAGTGAAAGAGCACCTTGTTTAGATAAAGGAGGAAGTGGAGCACCATGTGTACCAGTAAATCCTGCTGAACCAATTCATTTAGGTGTAGCACAACCAAATTCAGCATCTACAGGACCATTTCCAGATACTTTTTATACAAACTCAATAGATGTTATTTTACCATCTGAAGGTACGATAACCTTAAGTAGTTTAAAGGATGGAACAGGGAATATAGTTGTAGATGATAAATGTGTAATTAAAATAAATGATACCGTTGTTTTTTCAAAAGATTATAGTAATGGAGGTAGTGGTGTAATAACACCTACAGCACCTATAGACATTACATCATTAGTTAATTCTTTTAGAGGTACTATTGTAACTATTAGTATAGAATATATAGATTTATATCCTGGAGCAAAAAGAGGTTCAGATTATTGGATAACTTATTCTTAAATAAATTTAAAAAAGCCTAAGAACTATATATAGTTCTTAGGCTTTTTTATTATACAGCTTTTTGTAACCCTATTCCAAAAAAGGCAAGAGCTTTAATTTCTTTAACACTAGCTAAACGTTCATTACCAAATATTAGAATTCCGTTTTCGGTAGCAGAAATATGGTATTGTTTATTGCTTTCAAAAAACAAAATTAATTCATCTGTAAAAAACTCTCTAATTTTTTCTTCATTTTTTCCTGATAAATAAAATCGTTTGCTAAAATCTGGATGATTGTTAATATCTATATCCTTATAACCAGCAAACTCTAAAAGATATTCAAAAATCCCTTCTCTATCTAATGTAAATTTAGGAATAGGTTTTGTTTGACGTATATGTAACATTGTAGCTTTAATAACTTGTTTTGCAATCATTTCACCTTCAGAAAACTGAACATCAAAAATGGTGCAATCTTTGTTAGAGAGTACATTAGATACTTTGTCTATTTTACGTGTTTTAAAATATCCAAAAGTTGGTAATTCTTTCATTTCTTGTGTAGAAAAAGCATCATATTTCCAATGCATTTTTTCACTTATTTGTTGTATTGATTTTTGTCTTTTTGTTAAAACACCTTCTTTTGGTATTATTTGTTTTGGCAATATTTTACGTAATGCAAAAGGATGTTCGCTTCCAGATTTTGAATCGTCTAAACCTATTACTTCAAAATCACCTCCTTTTCTGGCAAACGATTCAGTGTAATTACTTAAATTTTCCATAACAGAATGATCTACAAAATCACAGAGCGAAAAATCGATGATTGCTTCTTCTGTTTCTGGTATTTGATCTAATTTAGATTTTAGTTTTGTATAGTTTAAGAAACTCGAAAAGTTTTTTACACTTACATAATATTTATCATCTTCTTTAAACATTAAAACATTTGGTTTTAAAACGTTTTTAATAAATAAAAGAATGTCTTTATTAATAATTACATGAATTACAAAAGTGATTAAAATACCTACTATAATTCCTGTTATTAAACTGGTTGTAATAGTTATAAGTAGTGTTACTAAAAAGATAATTAATTGTTCAGAACCAATACTAAATACTTTTTTAAGATTGTCTGGAGAAGCTAACTTATATCCTGTAAATACTAAAATAGCTGCCAATGCTGGTAATGGAATTTTACGTAATTCAGTAGCAAATAATAAGATAAAAGCTACTAAAAAAGCAGCGTGAAAAAAGTTTGCTGACCTATTAGTTCCGTTATTATTTACATTTACAGAACTTCTTGCAATTACGGTTACTACATTTAAACCACCTAAAAAACCACTTATAACAGTAGCTAAACCTAATGCTCTAATATCTTTATTAACATTAGATCTTCTTTTTAAAGGATCTAATTTATCTACTGCTTTTATACTTAATAAACTCTCTATACTTGCAATTAATGTAATGGCAATAACTGCATTTATAAAGTTACCTTGATAAATAATTGAAAAATCTGGAAATGCAAAATTACTTAAAATATCATCTGGTAAAGCAATTAATAAACTTTTATCTATGGGGTATGTAGCATCAGAAACCAAATCAAAATAATAATACATACCAACACTTAAAACTACAATCCACATGGGAGCAGGGATCAATTGAAAATATCTGTTTCTAATTTTTCCATAAAAAATCATTATTAACAAACTAGCCATACCAACTAAACCAGCATAAAACACGCTGGAGTTATCGGTTTTAATCAAGTTTATAAATCCATCTGGAATCTTAATTAATAAATCAATGATACTTCCTTTTGCACTTAGGTTACCAAGCATAACATGTATTTGTTTGGCAAATATTCCTATTCCAATAGCTGCTAACATTCCTTGTATTGCAGATGAAGGAAAGAAATCTCCTAAAGATCCCATTCTTAAAAAACCAAGAATTATCATTAGAACTCCAGAGATTACAACTGCAGCTAAAGTGTATAAAAAACCTTGATGCATATCTCCATTACCAAGAGTTGTAATTGCTGCTAAAATAACAACTACCAAACCATTTCCTGGACCTGTAATAGTAACATTAGATCCTCCAGTAATGGCTACTACAGTACCACCAACAATAGCAGCAATAACACCAGAAATTGGTGGTGCACCAGAAGCTAGTGCTAAACCTAAACCTAAAGGAAGCGCAATTAATGATACTACAAAACCAGAAAATAAATTTTTAGGAATATCTTCTATAAACGTTTTAAAAGTACTTTTCTTCTTCATTTATTTTACAATTAAAACGTCGGTTGGTAATTCAGATAAAATATACTCAATATCATGAGGAAAAATTCTATCAAAAAAACCAAGTTTATTTGGTGCATTCATTACTAATAAATCTGCTCTTTTTACTTTTGCATAATGGCCAATAGAATATCCTCTTTTACCAAAAATAGGTTGTGTTTTTACTGTAATATCTGTGTTTCTTATTTCTTCTAAAATATGGTTTACTCGCTGATTTTCTCTTGTTCTTAATCTTTCTTTTGCTATGTTTGCTTTACGTAAAGTTATATCGTCATTTACTTTTACGTGCAACTCTCCTTGGCTAACTTCTTCTACAACTGTTAATTTATTACACTTTAATTTTTCAGATAAAACAAAAGCAGTTTTAATAGTTTCTTCTGTTCTGTGATCTTTTAAACCATTTACAACAATATGCTTACAAGGAACTCTTATTACAGAAGGTTTAATCAATAATAAAACAGAACATGGTGCTTTTCTAGTAATTTTTCTAGCGATAGAACCCACATAGTATTTAAAGAGATTTTCTTTTTGAATTGCTCCTAAAATAAGTAAGTCTATATTTTCTTGAGTACAGGTTTCTAAGATAATATTAACAGGGTTTCCTTCTTTCCAAATAGATTTAAAAGGGTTTTTTAAAGAATCTGCCTCAGATAAAAGTGCTTTTAAATCAGATTTTTTTTTAGCTGATTTTGGCCCAACATGTACGCCAACTAACTCAGCATCAAATATATTTGCGAGCCTAACAGCTTCAAAAATATTTGCACGTAAATTTGGTGAAAAAGCAACACCAATTAAAATTTTATGAATATTTTGCAAGAAGTTAGTTTAAAGGTTAAGTATATGGCACAATATAAGGAACTTTATACGACAAAAGAAAACAATAAAATTTATTTTTAATAAGCATAAACATTCTTAAATTTACAACTAAACCAATATTAAAATATGTTAGAATTAGCCGGAATCATCATTTTAGGAATATTAGCTCAATGGGTTGCATGGAAATTTAAAATTCCTGCAATTTTACCTTTAATTTTAATTGGATTATTAGTGGGACCAATAGCAGCTGAATTTTTAAGTGAAGACGGTACCAAATGGATTGAACCAATTTGGAATGGAAAAAAAGGACTGTTTCCTGGAGATAGTTTGTATTATTTTGTTTCGTTAGCAATTAGTATTATTCTTTTTGAAGGTGGTTTAACGTTAAAAAGAAGTGAAATTAAAAATGTAGGACCCGTTATTACAAAATTGATAACATTAGGGTCTGCAATTACTTTTTTTGGAGCTGGTATTGTAGCTCATTATGTTTTTAATTTAGGATGGGAACTTTCTTTTCTTTTTTCTGGATTAATTATAGTTACAGGGCCTACAGTAATTACACCAATTCTTAGAAATATACCCTTAAAGAAAGATGTGTCTACGGTTTTAAAATGGGAAGGTATTTTAATAGATCCTATAGGTGCATTAGTAGCAGTATTAGTTTTCGAATTTATTAGTGTTGGTGGTGATAGTGGTTTTACAAAAACGGCTCTTATGGAATTTGGTAAAATTCTACTTTTTGGTACCACTTTTGGTTTTACATTTGCTCATGCTTTGGCGTATGCAATTAATAAAAAGCTAATTCCACATTATTTACTAAATGTGGTTTCTTTATCTACAGTTTTATTGGTTTTTGTAGAATCTGAAATATTTGCTCATGAATCCGGACTTTTGGCTGTGGTAGTAATGGGTATGGTTTTAGGTAATGGAAAACTAGAAAACCTTAAAGAACTACTTTATTTTAAAGAATCTTTAAGCGTTTTATTAATTTCTATTTTATTTATTTTATTATCAGCAAACATTAATATAGAAGATTTAATATTATTGTATACCTGGAAAACAGTAGCTCTTTTTGCTTTAGTAGTTTTTGTTATTAGACCTTTAGCAGTTTTTGCAAGTACTCGAAATTCTAAACTAAAATTTAACGAAAAACTTTTTATAAGTTGGGTAGGTCCAAGAGGTATTGTAGCTGCAGGTATTGCTTCTTTATTTGGTAGTAAATTAATTAAACAAGGTGTAGTAGGCGCAGAATATATAACACCTTTGGTGTTTATGATTGTTTTAGGAACAGTGTTGTTTAATGCAACAACAGCTAGATTATTTGCTAAAATGGTAGGTGTTTTTCTTAAAACATCTCAAGCAATATTAATTGTAGGAGCCTCAAATCCTTCTAGATTAATTGCGTCGTACCTAAAAGAAAAAGGAAGAAGAGTAATTTTAATAGACTCTAATAAAGAATTTATAGAACAAGCAGTAAAAGCAGGTTTAGATGCTTATAAAATAGATATTTATAATGAAGATTTAACGGATAATATTGAGTTAAATGATGTAGGATATTTAATAGCAATGACTAGTAGTGATGCTGTAAATAAATATGTAGTGAGTAGCTTTTCTAAAAATTTTGGAGAACATGGTTCTTATAGGTTGGCTTCTTCTAATGAAATTTTAGACCCAAATTTAAGTGCAGAAGAAAAGAATAGTTTTTTTACACCTAAAGATGATTACATTAACTTAAGTGAAGCTTTTAGAAATAACCCTAAAATTTATGAATTAGAAATCTCTACAGAAGAAGAATATACAACAATGGTTTCTAAAGTTTTTAACGAATCAAGATCTGTACCATTATTTGTTAGAAAAGATGATAAATTATTTTTAATTCAAGAATATGAAAAATTAGAAGGTAATAAAGATAATTGTACATTAATTTATCTAGGAAAAAACGTGTAAATTTTTAAGAAAAATAGGTAGACTCAATTTCTTTTGCATCTTTTATAATTTCTACAGGATATTTATACAAATCTAAAATTTTAATTGCATTTCTAGTTTTTAGTTTTCCCTGTTTTATTTTGTGATCAAAAAAGAGATTGTTATTTTCAATTTTTTCACTAAAATGGTATAAATCATAGTTGTCTTTTACCAATAATTCGGTTAATTCTATATCATGTGTAGAAACCAAAACAGTATGGTGTTCTTTATTTAAATAAGATAAAATAGCTTTGCCTCCAGAAATTCTTTCAATAGTATTTGTGCCTTTAAAAATTTCATCTAAAACAAATAAACATGGATTTTTATCTTTAGACGCTTTTATTAAATCTTTTATTGTAAGTACTTCTTGTAAATAATAACTTGTATTATCTAGTAAATTATCTGTAATTCTAATAGAAGAATATATTTTATAAAAAGGTGCAGTATAAGTATCTGCAAAACAAAAATTAAGTGTTTGTGCTAAAATACTATTAATGGCAACTGTTCTAATAAAAGTTGTTTTTCCAGACATATTAGAACCTGTTAAAAGCATGCTTTTATTTAATAAGTGGGTATTGTTTTCAATACAATTATCAATTAACGGATGATAAATAGCAGTTGCTTTTAATTCATTATTATCATTAAATTTAGGGGTACATATCTTTAAGTTTCCAGATTTTAAAGATGCAGTAGAAATTGCAGTATCAATTTCTCCAATAAAAAGAAATAAGTCTTCTATACTTTTTCGATTTTTAGTGATAGAATCTATAAAACTATAAAATACCAAATACTCAACATTAAAAAGTATTTTAATTATTTCTGCTAGAAACCAAAAAATGAATAAAAACTCATTAGTAACATTTTTTTCAAAAGCTATAAACTCTGTTTTAAATTTAATAGATTTTATACATTCAATAAAAGAAAGGCCTTTAAAATGTGCAGCTATTTCTGGGGTTTTGATTAATTTCAAACTCACCTTTAAAGTTCTAGATAATTGATTTACACCATTTAAATAATAAGTAACATTATGTTTGTTTTTGTAATGAAAAAATAAATTCATAGAAAAAACAAGAACTAATAAAAGGCTAAATACTGGATAGAAAAATAATAATATAATAGAAGAAATTGCAGTAATTGTTAAGCTTTTAACAATCCATAAATTTTTTGGCTTTTCTAATTGTTTATGGTTAATAAGTTCTTCTAAATAATAAGAATTATTGTTGTTTAATTTAGAAAGTTCTAATTGACAAGAAATACTTAAATCTTTATTTTTTTGAAAAAAAGCAGTTAGGTTATCAAATTTTTTTAATTCTTTAAGAGTGCCAATTGTTCTTAATTTAAAGTATAAATATTGTTGTCCAATTTTAGAAGATGTTCTATCTACAAACTTAAAAATGTCATCAATATCAAAATCTACTTTACTTTTTTCTGATAAAATATGGTAAGCTTTATCTTTATTATGATTATTATTAAAATATTTACTAATGACAAAGAAATTATAATAAGATTGTTTTTTTTCTTTTCCCCAATTGTTATAAAGTGATTTTTTAAATTTTTTTAGACGTTTTTTTTTGATAAAGTTATTAATCAAAAACCATAAAATTAAAATAAATGTAGTTCCAACAAAGTAATTCATAAGTTTAAAATAATATAATTATATGTAGAAACAATATAAATAATGTTACATATCTAACTCAAAAGTTTGACGTAATTTGTCAATAAGAGGGTTCATTTCTTTCATCTTATTAAATTTCTCTTGTGGGGTATATGCAAACCTTTTTTCTATCTTTTCATTCAAAACAACTATAATGTCTATACCATAATTGTTTAATTTTTCTCTTAAGAAATTTAATAATTTGGGTCTTCCTTTTCTAAACTGATCTTCCATTAATTTATTAGGAACCGTAAAACTTATTTTAAAATTTTGATCTAATTTAGGTAAATCTGTACCTACAATAGAAGCGATGCTTCTTTCTCCTTTAGAAATCAATAATTTTACATATTCTTGCCAAAGTTCTTGAAGTTTTTCTTCGGTAAAAATATCTTTTGGATGATTGTCGAAATTTTCTTCTTCAGCAGTTTTTTTAACTTCTTTTTTCTGATGAATACTCTTTAAAGAAAGCGAAGAAGTACGTTTTGTGGCAGACTTTAAAATAGGTTTTGCTAACTTAGGTTTTAGAGTTTCAACCTTTGGTTGAGTAACAACAGTTTTTTGCTGAATAGGTTTTGCAATCTCTTTTACAGCAGGAGAAAGTGCCTGAAAAAATGTGGCAGGAATTATGTAGTTAGCTGATTTTTTTTTTTCTCCATCAAAAGTGATAGAGGCAATTTGCATAATGGTTAATTCAACTAACAATCGTTGGTTTTTACTAGCTCTGTATTTTAAATCGCAATCATTAGCTTTGTTAATGGCTTGCATTAAAAAAGGGATACTTGCTTTAGTAGCTTGTTCTATATATTTCTTTTTAGTAGTATCACCAACTTCTAACAAATCTATAGTTACTTTGTCTTTTGCTACTAATAAATCTCTAAAATGACTGGCAAGTCCATTTATAAAATGATGGCCTTCAAAACCTTTAGCTAAAACAGTATTAAAAGCATTTAAAACTTGTGGTATTTTATTCGATAGCATTAAATCTGTCATATTAAAATACGTATCATAATCTAAAACATTTAAGTTTTCTGTAACTGCTTCTCGGGTTAAATTAGTACCCGAAAAACTAACAACTCTATCAAAAATAGACAATGCATCACGCATTGCACCATCTGCTTTTTGAGCAATAATATGTAATGCGTCATCTTCTGCAGTTATCTTTTCTTTTTCGCAAATTACTTTTAAATAGTTTTTTGCATCTAAAACACCTATTCTTTTAAAATCGAAAATTTGACAACGAGATAAAATTGTAGGAATAATTTTGTGCTTTTCTGTAGTTGCTAAAATAAAAATAGCATGTGCAGGTGGTTCTTCTAAAGTCTTTAAAAAAGCATTAAAAGCGGCTTGAGATAACATGTGTACCTCATCTATAATATATACTTTGTATTTACCAGTTTGTGGCGGAATTCTAACCTGGTCTGTTAGACTTCTAATATCATCTACAGAATTATTAGAAGCCGCATCTAACTCAAAAATATTAAATGCAAAATCTTCGTCTGCAGCAACTTCTGCATTTTGTTGATTTATTTTTTTTGCTAAAATTCTTGCACAAGAAGTCTTACCAACTCCACGAGGACCTGTAAATAAAAGCGCTTGCGCTAAATGATTGTTTTTTATAGCATTCTCTAACGTGTTTGTAATGGCTTGTTGCCCAACAACATCCTCAAAGTTTTGAGGTCTGTATTTACGTGCAGAAACTATAAAATGCTCCATTTATTGTTTTTTTGTTAGGTTAACAAAAGTAAGGTTCTACTTCTTTTTTTACAAGAAGGTTTCTTAACAAAATGCTAAAGTTGTAAACAACTTGTAAATAGTAACAGATTATTACGACTATATGTATAATTTTGAATTAGAGTTCTGAAAATTGTGCTGAGAATTTGGTTGATTATTCTTAGTACAATTTTCTATTAAAAAATTTAATTTAGTGTAAATGAAAAATTTAAAATTAGTTGTTACCCTTAGTGTTTCTTTATTGTTAATTACTTTTTTTTGTTTTGCTAAAAAGATAGACAATCAACAAGATAGAAAATATTTTATGCAAAGTAAAAACACAAAAGTAGCTTACTTTGCAAGTGGTTGTTTTTGGTGTGTAGAAGCTATTTTTGAAAGTGTAAGTGGAGTAGAAGAGGCTGTTTCTGGTTATGCAGGTGGGCATACATTAAACCCAACTTACAATTCTATTGGTACAGGTAAAACAGGTCATGCAGAAACTGTTGCTGTATATTACAACCCAAACATGGTTTCTTTTAAAACTTTGGTAAAAGTATTTTTTGGTTCACATAATCCTACAACCGTTAACGGACAACATCCAGATTATGGAACGCAATACAGATCTATTGCTTTTTATAGCAATGAAACAGAAAAACAAATTATAGAAAAAGCCATAAAATTATTAAATAAAACAGTTTATGATGATAATATAGTTACTGAGGTTACTAAATATACTAAGTTTTATAAAGCAGAAGAATATCATCAAGATTTTGAGCAAAGAAATCCAAACCAAGGTTATGTAAAAGCAGTTTCTACACCAAGGTTAAATCGTTTTAAGCAGAAGTTTTCTCAATTATTGAAAAAGGGAAAGTTCCATTAAATAAAATTTAAAAATCGCTATCGTTTTTGTGTATGCTTTGTTGCGTGGTTTAAGCAATGAATTTAATAAATAAAACACGAACGGCGAAAAATTCCGGAGGAATTTCCCAAGTTAGCCAAAACCAGCAATAAAGTTTATTCGTTGTTGTGAAACGTTATATTAGTTTTTCCCTTTCTTAATTATTTTAACAGAATTGTTTTTTTGTTCTGTAATTGTTTCTAGTTTTTCTTCTGTTATTAATTCAGAAACATTGTTTTTCTGTTCAGTAATTGTTTCTAGTTTTTCTTCTGTTATTAATTCAGAAACATTGTTTTTTTGTTCTGTAATTGTTTCAATTTCTCCTTTTTTTTTAGAATTATTTTTTTCTGAGCATGAATAGAAAAAAAAACTGAATAACGCTAATGTGATAATTTGTAATTTCATAATTAATTGTTTTTAAATTGGTTAAATAATATATTTTTTATTTTATATAATTGATTTGTATCAAAAACTGTTCCACTTAATGTTTTACAACTTAAGATGATTATGACCTTCGTTTTAATGACTTATAATAGCCGTTAGCGAAGTTTGTGTTATTTTTTGTTAAAATCAATACCAAAAAGTATATGCTTTTAAAGTTGTAAGATTTAATATGTTTTTCTGTTATTGATGCAATTTTTTTTATAAAAATAAACGAATCAAGCTAAGTTTAAGGAGAAGATTGTAATAAAATTTGTTTTTTTAACATTTAGTCTTGTTTTGGAAGCTAAAAAAAGCTCTGTTTTTTAAGTTTTAAAAACAGAGCTTTTTATTTTTTAGAGTAAATGTTCTTTTATTTATTATCTTTTAAAAAGAAAAAACCTCACAAATCTAAAGTTTTAGATTGTAAGGTTTTAAAAATATTTAGGGGCAAAATTTTATTCAAAAATAAACACTTAACAATCTACTAAGATATTTTGTTTTCTTTTTCTTTAACATGATTAATATCATGATTTGTAATTTTATATAAATTAAATTACGCCAATATTATTAATACAAAACCTCACATTTCTGTGAGGTTTTGTATTAATAATATTCTATTCAATTACACCATTATCAACGAGTAATCTTTCTTCTCTATTCGCAACTTCCCAAGCAGTATGAAAAATTAAACGAGTTCTTTTTGCTAATAAATGATATTCAATTTTATCTGGAGTATCTGTATGTTTATGGTAATCTTCATGTGTACCATTAAAATAAAAAATTACAGGTATATTGTGCTTAGCAAAATTATAATGATCTGACCTGTAGTAAAAACGATTTGGGTCATTTTCATCATTATACTTATAATCTAAATTAATGTTAGTGTATTTTTTATTCATGTTTTCAGAAACAGTGTGTAACTGCGTGCTTAACTTATCTGCACCAATTAAATATACATAATTAGAATCTTGTTTGTGTAAATCATCAACTCTACCAATCATATCTATATTTAAATTACAGACAGTATTTGTTAGAGGAAAGATTGGGTTTTCAGTATAATATTTAGAGCCTAACAACCCTTTTTCTTCTCCTGTAACGTGTAAAAATAAGATAGATCTTTTAGGCCCTTTACCATCTTTTACTGCTTTTTTAAATGCTTCTGCAATTTCTAAAATAGCCATAGAACCAGATCCATCATCATCTGCACCATTGTAGATTTTGCCATCTTTAACACCAACATGATCTAAATGTGCAGAAATTACCACAATTTCATTTGGTTTTTCTTTTCCTTTTATAAAAGCTAAAACATTTTCAGAATCTTTTAATTTTCTTCTTCTCGCATTTTTGTTTAACCAAGCTTCTGGTATTTCTTGGTAATAATCATCTTTACCAATAGGTGACATAATTTTTTGATTTACATAAAAATCTTTTAAATATTTAATGGCTTTTTTTTGTCCAGGTTCTCCTGTATCTCTTCCTTCAAACTCGTCTGAAGCAAAAATATACAAATGTGTTTTTAAATTTTCTGCAGTAATTGTAGCTGCATATTTTGCTGCATAATCTGTTGTTTTATCTTCTTTTGAAGCTTTTTGACTAGAACTGCAAGAAACAAAAAGTAAAAGAGCAAATAAGTAAAATATTTTTTTCATTGAATAAGTTAGATAAAAGGTTTTTATAATTGATTATCAAATCAAATTTATTATTTGTTTATAATAAATTGTTGTAATGTTTTGTTAAATTTAACAATATCTTTAGGAAAAAGATGGTCGAAATGATTGTTTTTAATTAATTCTGATGGATTTCCAGTAACAAAGGTGTTTTCTGTAATTAAAACAATTTCATCTGATAATTGAATAGCTAAATTAACTTCGTGTGAAGAAATAATCACTGTTTTTTTAGTTTCTGACACCAATCTTTTTAATAAAGAAAATATTTTGATGGTGTGATGCATATCTAAATGAGCTGTAGGTTCATCTAAAATAATAATTTCTGTATCTTGGGCTAATGCTCTTGCAATTAAAACTCTTTGTAACTGACCATCACTTAACTCGTAAAAACGATTGTTTTTAAGGTGTTCTATTTCTGTTTGTTGAATGGCGGTTTCTACTTTTTGTATATCTTCTTTAGATAATTTATCAATCCAATTTGTATAAGGTTGTCTTCCTAATGCAATAAGTTCATAAACAGTTAATTGACTTTCATGTAAACGTTCTGTTAATACCAAACTTAGTTTTATAGAAAGTTCTTTTTCAGTGAACTTTTCAATGTTTTTTTTATTGATAAAGATTGTGCCAGATATTGGTTTTTGCACTTTAGAAAATGTTTTTAAAAGTGTAGATTTACCAATACCATTTTTACCTAAAATAGTAATTAGTTTTCCTTTTTCAAATTCAATATTGATATTAGAAGCAATGATTTTATCCTGCTTTTTTTGTTGATAACCTATAGAGAGATTTTCAGTTTTTAAGATGATATGTTTGTTTATTTCTTTAATGACTTTTATTTTTTTGTTAGCGGTTCAAAGGCTCAAAAGTTTAACTTGTTTGCTTTTTTTACACTGTTATTTTATTACTTATTTTCAATTTACCACTTATTTCAATTTATTTAACGAATGTTAGACTGAGCTTGTTGAAGTCTTTTCACTCTGCAACTTTGCAACTAATTTTAACTTTGCAACTTCTTTATACAAATATCTTTTTCTTTCTGATTAACAACCAAATAACTACAGGTGCACCAAATAATGATGTAATTGCATTAATTGGAAGCGTAAATTCGCTAGTTGGTAATTGTGCAATCATATCGCAAACTAATAAAACAATGGCACCAATAATTGCAACAGCTGGTAATAATATTTTATGATTTGAACTAGAAAATAGCATTTTTGCAATATGTGGTACTGCTAAACCAACAAAAGCTATTGGGCCAGAAAAAGCAGTAATTACTCCTGTTAAAATGCTAGTAATTAGTAGTATAATATTTCTACTTTTTTTTACATTAATCCCTAAACTTTTTGCATAATTTTCTCCCAATAAAAAACTGTTTAAAGGTTTTATAACGGAAATTGTTCCTAGAATTCCTATGGTATAAATTAGTGCAAAAACGGTGATTTCATTCCAAGTTAAATTTCCTAAACTACCAAAACTCCAAAATAAATATTGCTGAATTTGAGTTGCTTCAGAAAAATAAGCTAAAACACTTATTATAGCAGATGTTAATGAACCAAACATCAATCCAATAATTAAAATAGACATGGTATTTCTTACTTTATTGGCAGCAATAATTACTGCAGACAAAACTAAAAAAGCTCCTAAACTTGCAGCTATTGGTAAAGACCAACTAGAAACAGAACTAGTTAATAAAAAGCCACCAAAAACTGAAGAACCTAATATTAAAATAGCAACACCCAAACTTGCGCCAGATGAAATACCTAATACAAAAGGGCCTGCTAAAGGATTTCTAAATAATGTTTGCATTAACAAGCCACAAATAGACAAACCAGAACCCACTAAAACTGCTGTTATTGCTTTTGGTAACCTAAAATTGATGACAATTGTTTCCCAACTTTCTTTGATTACATTGCCTCCAAAAATGCTGTTAAAAATATCTTTAAAAGGTATAGAAACTGACCCAAAACTTATGTTTAGAAAAAACAAAACAATCAGTAAAGCTGATAGAATTATAAATTGTTTTGTAATTTTTTTTTGTTTCATTTATAGATTTTTCTGGTGTAGAGTAATCAATATTTTATTTTAATCTATCAAATGCTTTCTAGAGTGTAATTTAACTTAATAATCATTTAAAAAAGCAACTAATTTTTGAATTGCAACACCTCTATGTGAAATGCTGTTTTTTTCTTCTGAAGTCATTTCTGCAAAAGATTGATTATAACCTTCTGGTTTAAAAATAGGATCGTAACCAAAGCCTTTTTCTCCTTGTTTTCTAGTTAAAATTTCTCCTATGCAAATTCCTTCAAAAATAAATTTTTTATCATCAATATTTAATGCAATCGCTGTTCTAAATTGAGCTTTTTTGTTTGTTATATATTCTAAACTAGCTAACAATTTTTGCATATTTTTTTCAGAATTTGCAGGTTCTCCAGCAAAACGAGCAGAATAAACTCCGGGTTTACCATTTAAACTTTCTACTTCTAAACCTGTATCGTCTGCAAAACAATTAAAACCAAATTTATTAGTAATATAATCTGCTTTTAATTTTGCATTTCCTTCTAAAGTAGTTGCTGTTTCATCAATTTCATCAAAACAATTTATGTCTTTTAAACTCAATAATTCAATTGATTTTGGTAACATTTCTTGTACTTCTTTTAGTTTATTTAAATTGTTAGTGGCAAAGACGAGTTTCATCAAAAGAATAGATTTACAGCAAATGTAATCATTTTATAGGTGTTATTTTATTGGTTTTACTGATTAATTAATCAAAAATATACTGTAAATTGCAAAAACTTAAAAACGCTGAAACTATTGTTATTATTGGTTTGTCGTGTAAATGTCGGGTTAAAATCAATGAAAATGTTTATCAAAAGTAAAAATCTAAAGTAACATTGTATGATAAATAAAAATATATATACAATGAAGCAGCCAGAACTAGGAAAACGAATTTCTGAATTACGAAAAGAAAAAGGATTAACGCAAGAAGAGTTGGTAGAACAATGCAATATCAATGTAAGAACAATTCAAAGAATTGAAGCAGGAGAAGTTTCCCCTAGAAGTTATACAATAAAAACAATTTTAGAAGTTTTAGGCTTTAATTATGATGAAATTTTTCAAGAAATTTACGTTTCAGGTAAATTCGATAAGTTTTTAGGAATCAATAAAGATAAAATTTATAAGCAATTAAATCTTGCGGTTATTTTTGGAATTATATATTTTGTTATTGGTTTTATAGAAATTGCAACAGAATATTATAGAGTAACAGATAATAGGTTTTTATTAGAGAATTCAGTTTATATTTTAGTAAAATTTATTTCTATTCTATCATTTACTTTTTTTATTCGTGGTTTTATAATTGTGGGTAATATTTATAAGAATTACTTCTTAGAGATAATAGCGTTTATTGTTTTAATAACTTATTTCCTTTTTGGTGTTTATGATGTTTTTTCTCTTTTCTTTTTTGATGAAATTATTCAGTTTTTAATTGTAGCAAGAATAATATCTTTTGGAGTATTAAGTGTTTTGTTAGGAGTTGGAATGATAAAACTCAAAGAAAAATTAGGGAACCTTCCTTTGGTTGTAGGGGTTTTAGAAATTATTGCTGGAATTTTTTTAATGTTTTTTCTTGTAGAATTAGGTGTAGCAACTATATTTCCGCTTCAACTTTTAGAAATTATTTTATTGTATAAAATAATTAAAATCAAAAGCTAGGAAGTAAGAATTTATTCTTTTAGTAAAGTTTCTCTTTTACTCATGATGATAAGGTTCATTCTTTAAAATTGTAAAACCTCTGTAGAGTTGTTCAACAATAAATAAACGAATCATTTGATGGGAAAATGTCATTTTAGATAATGATATTTTCCCAACAGATTTTTTATAAACTGCTTCAGAAAAACCGTAAGGACCACCAATTACTAAAACTAATTGTTTAATACCAGAATTCATTTTTTTTTGTAAATACTGAGAAAATTCGATAGAAGTAAAATGTTTCCCTTTATCATCTAACAAAACCAATTGATCTGTGTTTTGTAGTTTCGATAAAATTAAATTGCCTTCTTTTTCCTTTTGTTGCACTTCACTTAAATTCTTTACATTTTTAATATCGGGTATAATTTCTAATTCAAACTTTATATAGTGTTTTAATCGGTTTTGATATTCATCAATTAACTGAATCAAATTTTTATTATCAGTTTTTCCAATGGCAAGTAATTTAATTTTCATGCTTCAAAATTACGAATTATGTAGTATGATTTCCTATTTTTACATCAGAATAAAATTTAAGTATGATTACAGAAGCACAATTTCAAAACGAATTAGATTTAATTATAAAAAACGCAATTAGAGAAGATATAGGAGATGGAGATCATACATCTCTTTCTTGTATTCCTGCAGATGCAACAGGTAAAGCTAAGTTATTAGTAAAAGATGAAGGAATTATTGCAGGAGTGGAGTTTGCTAAACAAGTTTTTAAATATGTTGATGCAGATTTACAAGTAGAAACATTTATAAATGATGGAGAAAAAGTAAAATATGGAGATGTAGTTTTTTATGTTTCAGGAAAATCTCAATCCATTTTAATGGCAGAACGTTTGGTTTTAAATGCAATGCAAAGAATGAGTGCTATTGCTACTAAAACTGCTTTTTTTGCAAATTTATTAAAAGGGACAAAAACCAAAGTTTTAGATACTAGAAAAACAACCCCAGGAATTAGAGCTCTAGAAAAATGGGCTGTAAAAATTGGAGGAGGAGAGAATCATCGTTTTGCATTGTATGATATGGTTATGATTAAAGATAATCATATAGATTTTGCAGGTGGAATAACTGCTGCAATTACAAAAACTAAGAATTATTTAGCCGAAAAAAATATTGATATTAAAATTATTGTAGAAGCCAGAAGTTTAGAAGAAATCAAAGAAATTCTTTCTGTAGATGGGGTTTACAGAATATTAATTGATAATTTTAATTATGAAGATACTAGAAAAGCTGTAGCTTTAATTGGTAATACATGTTTAACAGAATCTTCTGGTGGAATTAATGAAAAAACCATTAGAAAATATGCAGAATGTGGTGTCAATTTTATTTCTTCAGGTGCTTTAACGCATTCTGTTTATAATTTAGATTTGAGTTTAAAAGCGATAGATTAATGCTTGATAATTACTTTGATAGTAAAACTTTTTTAAAAGTTGATTTTACAAAATCAACAATCAAAAAAGGTGAATATGATAATTGTACGTTTACAAATTGTAATTTAGAAAACGTTCATGCATCAAATATTCAGTTTGTAGAATGCGAATTTGTAGATTGTAATTTTAGCAACGCAATTTTAGACAATACTGCATTTAAAGATGCTCAGTTTATAAATTGTAAAATGATAGGATTAAGATTTAATAAATGCGATCCTTTTTTATTACAGTTTTCATTTAAAGATTGTCAATTAAATTTTTCGTCTTTTTATCAATTAAAAATTCCGAATACAAAATTTAGTAATTGTAATTTACAAGAAGTAGATTTTACAGAAGCGATTTTATTGAATTCTGTATTTGATGATTGCGATTTAAAATTAGCTACTTTTGATAGAACTATACTTGAAAATGTAGATTTTAGAACTGCATATAATTTTAATATCAATCCCATAGAAAGTAAGGTAAAAGGGGCAAAATTTAGTAAAGAAAATGTAGTTGGATTACTGACTGAATTTAAAGTTGTAGTTGAATAGAAATGAGTAAAGAAATAGAAGACAAATTAGAAAAAATACCAATTATAAATCTTTTGGTAAAATTTGGAAAGAAAATTAAAATTCCAGGTTTAGAAGGTATGTCTTTATATGATGTATTAGAAATGTACATTATTGGTATTGTAGAAGGCGCTTTAACAACTAGAGCAGGAGGAATTGCTTTCAGTTTTTTTATGGCTGTTTTTCCATTTATGCTATTCATTTTAACGTTAATTCCCTACATTCCAATAGAAGGTTTCCAGGATGGATTGTTTTCATTTATCAAAGAAATTTTACCACCACAAACTTTTGACGCTGTTAATGTTGTTTTAGGAGATATTATTAACAACCAATATGGAGGTTTGCTTTCTTTTGGTTTTTTATTGTCCATATTTTTAATGACAAATGGTGTGAATGCCATTTTTGGAGGATTTGAATATTCGTATCATATTACTGATGTTAGAAATGTTTTTAAATCGTATTTTGTTTCTCTTGGAGTTTCTTTATTAATGTCACTTTTCTTAATTGTAACCATAACAACACTTATATTATATCAAGTTGCTTTGTCTAAAATTGATGAAATTGGTTGGTTTAATACCAGTGACTTAAATTTGTTTTATATTGGTAAAAATGCAGTTTTCTTAGTGATGATTTTCACCATTGTTTCTTTGTTATTTAGATATGGAACAAAGCAAGGAAAAGAAGTGAAGTTTTTTTCTGCAGGAGCAATTTTAACAACTGTTGTATCTTTATGTACGTTTTATTTATTCGGTATTTATGTTGTTAAATTTGCACAATACAATCAATTATATGGTTCTATTGGTACACTTTTAATCTTAATGTTATTTGTTTGGCTAAATGCAATTATTCTTTTATTGGGGTTTGAATTAAATGCTTCTTTATATGCATTAAGACAAAGAAATAAAATCGATTCAACTTTATAACATTTATAAGTTTTTAACGATATTTGCACGCGCAATTTTCAATTGCAAGTGTTAAATTTTAAGTGATGAGTTTTAAGTGATATCACTTAAAACTAAAAACTAAAAACTAAAAACTATTTTAATGAAACCAAGCATCCCAAAAGGAACAAGAGATTTTTCGCCAACAGAAGTAGCAAATCGTACCTATATAATGAATACGATTAAAACTAGTTTTGAAACTTTCGGATTTCAACCAATTGAAACACCAAGTTTTGAAAATTCATCAACTTTAATGGGAAAATATGGTGAAGAAGGGGATAGACTTATTTTTAAGATTTTAAATTCTGGTGATTTTTTAAAGAAAGCAGATGATCAGCTTTTATCAGAAAAAAACAGTTTAAAAGTTACTTCTCAAATATCAGAGAAAGCACTTCGTTACGATTTAACAGTACCTTTTGCAAGATACGTTGTACAACATCAAAATGATATTACATTTCCTTTTAAAAGATATCAAGTGCAACCCGTTTGGAGAGCAGATAGACCGCAAAAAGGACGTTTTAGAGAATTTTTTCAGTGTGATGCAGATGTTGTTGGAAGTAAATCGCTTTGGCAAGAAGTTGAGTTCATTCAATTGTATGATACTGTTTTTAGTAAATTAGGTTTATCTGGAACAACTATCAAAATCAACAACAGAAAAATATTATCTGGAATTGCAGAAGTTATTGGTGCACAAGATAAATTAATCGATTTTACAGTAGCTTTAGATAAGTTAGATAAAATTGGTAAAGAAGGTGTTGTAAAAGAAATGTTAGCTAAAGGAATAACGGAAGAAGCTATTAAAAAAGTAGAACCTTTGTTCGATTTTACGGGTTCTAATTTAGATAAGTTAGCTTCTTTAGAAAAGATGTTAGCTTCTTCTGAAGAAGGAATCAATGGAGTAGAAGAGTTGCGTTTTGTGATTAATTCTATTTCAGCATTAGGTTTAGAAACTGCAGCTTTAGAAGTAGATGTAACTTTAGCAAGAGGCTTAAATTATTACACAGGCGCAATTTTTGAAGTATCTGCACCAAAAGGTGTAAAAATGGGTTCTATTGGAGGTGGAGGAAGATATGATGACTTAACAGGAATCTTTGGATTAAAAGATGTTTCTGGTGTAGGAATTTCTTTTGGATTGGACAGAATTTATTTGGTTTTAGAAGAATTAGGTTTGTTTAAAACAGTTGATTTACCAAAACCTAAAGTTATTTTCTTAAATTTTGATGCTTCTACAGATGTTATCAAAATGAAAGCTATTAAAGTTTTAAGAGAAAATAACGTTAAAAGTGAATTTTATCCTGATTTGGGTGCAAGTAATAAAGCACAAAAACGACAATGGAAATATGTAACTAACAGAGCAATAGAATTTGTGGTTTCTAAAGTAGAAAACGATGATTTTACTTTAAAAAACATGAATTCTGGAGAACAAGAAGATTGTTCGTTATCTGAATTAGTAAATAAGTTAAAAGCATAAAATTATGGTTTTATAATTTTTATCGATTATTAAACTAAGATAATACGTTGCAAACACGTAAATTTGCACTTTAATATAGATTGAAATGTTTGAATTGAGCAGCAAAATGAATGACGAAAGAATTGAAGAATTAGGAGAAGATCACATTGGTACATCAGCCAAAACTCCATTAAGAGCAGATGCTTTTGATATTTCTGACGCAGAAAAAATTAATAAAATCCAAGACAGTGTTAAAGATATTCTTGAAACTTTAGGTATGGATTTAACAGACGATAGTTTACAAGGCACACCTAAAAGAGTTGCTAAAGCTTTTGTAAATGAATTGTTTATGGGGTTAAATCCTAAAAATAAACCAAAAGCATCTACGTTTGACAATAATTATAATTATGGTGAAATGTTGGTAGAAAAGAACATTGTTGTTTATTCTACTTGCGAGCATCATTTATTACCTATTATTGGTAGAGCTCATGTTGCTTACATTTCTGATGGAAAAGTAATTGGTTTGTCTAAAATGAACAGAATTGTAGAGTACTTTTCTAAAAGACCACAAGTTCAAGAGCGTTTAACAATGCAAGTTGTACAAGCAATGCAAGAAGCTTTAGGAGTACAAGATGTTGCTTGTGTAATTGATGCAAAACATTTATGTGTAAATTCTAGAGGAATTAAAGATATTGAAAGCTCTACTGTTACCGCAGAATTTGGTGGAAAATTTAAAGAAAAAGAAACTAAAAGAGAGTTTTTAGATTATTTAAAAATGGATACAGATTTTGATTAGAAGTTTTTTTCTCATACAAATAAAAAAAACCGTTTAGAAATTTCTAAACGGTTTTTTAGTATATTAAATTGTGATTTAATTATTAATTAAAACCCATTCTCCTTTTTCAATTAAAGGAATTGCTTGTTTAAATTTAACAACTTTTTCTTCACCACTCATTACATTTTTAATGGTAACACGTTCGTTTCTACCAATTTTTGGTTGATCACGTACAATTGTTTCTACAGGTTCAGAAGATTGTTGACGAGAGTTTTCGATAGCTTGTTCTGTAGTGTTTTGTACATCAGCTTTACTCGTATTTAAACGCTCTCTTTTTTGTTGACGTGCTTCAGATATTTGTGTTGTATCTTGTGCAGGTAGTTCTCCTTTAAATAAGAAAGATAAAACTTCTTTATTTATATCATCTACTGTTTGTTTGAATAATTCAAAAGCTTCAAATTTATAAATTAATAAAGGATCTTTTTGCTCATAAGATGCATTTTGTACAGATTGTTTTAAATCATCCATTTTACGTAAATGATCTTTCCAGTTTTCATCTATAATTGCTAATGTGATGTTTTTTTCGAAATCTGTAATTAAACTTTTTCCTTCACTTTCATAAGCTTCTTTTAAGTTGGTAACAACTTGTAAAGATTTAATTCCGTCTGTAAAAGGAACTACAATTCGTTCATATCTATCACCTTCATTTTCAAAAACATCTTTAATTACAGGAAATGCTAAAATCGCATTTCTTTCGATTTTGTTTTTGTAATGTTCAGTTACTAAATCGTATAATTTATCTGTTAACTCTTTTTCTGATAACTTATCAAATTCTTCTTCAGAAAATGGAGAAGTCATAGATGAAAAACGAATTAATTCAAATTCGAAATTCTGAAAATCTTTTGTAGGTTTGTTCGCATTGATAATAGATTCGCAAGTATCATAAATCATATTTGCAATATCTACTTGTAATCGTTTTCCATCTAAAGCATGTCGTCTTCTTTGGTAAACAAATTCACGTTGAGAGTTCATAATATCATCGTATTCTAACAAACGTTTACGAATACCAAAGTTATTTTCTTCTACTTTTTTCTGTGCTCTTTCAATAGATTTGGTAATCATAGAATGTTGGATTACTTCACCTTCTTTTAACCCCATTCTATCCATCATTTTTGCAATTCTATCAGAACCAAAAAGACGCATTAAATTGTCATCTAAAGCAACATAGAATTGAGAAGAACCAACATCACCTTGTCTACCAGCACGTCCTCTTAACTGTCTGTCTACTCTTCGAGAATCATGTCTTTCTGTACCAATAATAGCCAAACCACCAGCATTTTTTACTTCGTCAGATAATTTAATATCTGTTCCACGACCTGCCATATTTGTTGCAATGGTTACAATCCCTGGTTTACCAGCTTCAGCAACAACATCTGCTTCACGTTTGTGTAATTTTGCATTTAAGATATTATGAGGAATTTTACGCATTTGTAACATTCGTCCTAATAATTCTGATATTTCTACAGATGTTGTACCAACAAGTACAGGTCTTTTTTGTTCAACTAACTTTACAATATCTTCAATAACTGCGTTGTATTTTTCACGAGCAGTTTTGTAAATTAAATCTTCTTTATCATCTCTCTGAATTGGTTTGTTTGTTGGAATTTCTACAACGTCTAATTTGTAGATTTCCCATAACTCACCAGCTTCCGTAATCGCTGTTCCTGTCATACCAGACAGTTTTCTGTACATTCTAAAGTAATTTTGTAATGTTACAGTAGCAAAAGTTTGAGTAGCATCTTCAATTTTTACATTTTCTTTTGCTTCAATTGCTTGGTGTAATCCATCTGAATAACGACGACCGTCCATAATACGACCCGTTTGTTCATCAACAATCATTACTTTGTTTTCCATTACAACATACTCAACATCTTTTTCAAAAACAGTGTATGCTTTTAAAAGTTGATTCATTGTATGAATGCGTTCACTTTTTACGCTAAAATCTTTGTAAAGTTCTTCTTTTTGAGAAGCTTTTTCTTCTGTAGGAATTTCAGAATTATCAATCTCTCCAATTTTTACCCCAATATCTGGTAAAACAAAGAAACTTTCATTATCTGTTCTTTTAGATAAATCTGCAATTCCTTTGTCAGTTAAATCAATTTGATTATTTTTTTCTTCAACAACAAACCATAAATCTTCATCTACTTCTGGCATTAATTTGTTGTTATCTTGCATATAATAATTCTCAGTTTTCTGCAATATTTGCTTAACACCTTCTTGCGATAAAAACTTTATTAAGGCTTTGTTTTTAGGTAAACCTCTGTAAACTCTTAAAAGTAAAAAACCACCATCTTTATCATTTCCTTCTTTAATTAGTTTTTTGGCTTCAGCCAAAACACCAACTAAATGATTTTTTTGTAACGTAACTAAATCTGCTACTAAAGGTTTTAATTCTGTAAACTCATGTCTATCTCCTTGTGGTACAGCTCCAGAGATAATTAATGGAGTTCTAGCGTCATCAATTAAAACAGAATCTACTTCATCTATAATAGCATAATTAGGAGCTCTTTGAACTAAATCGTCTTTAGAATTAGCCATATTATCTCGTAAATAATCGAATCCGAATTCGTTATTTGTTCCGTAAGTAATATCTGCATTGTATGCTTTTCTTCTTTCGTCTGAATTTGGTTGATGATAATCTATACAATCAGTTGTAAAACCATGAAACTCAAAAATTGGTCCCATCCAAGCTTTATCACGTTTTGCTAAATAATCATTTACAGTTACTAAATGAACCCCTTTACCTGTTAAAGCATTTAAATAAACAGGTAATGTAGAAACTAATGTTTTACCTTCTCCTGTCATCATTTCTGCAATTTTACCTTGGTGTAATACAGAACCACCAATTAATTGCACATCATAATGCACCATATCCCAAGTAACAGGTTTACCTGATGCATCCCAAGAGTTTGCCCAAAAGGCTTTATCTCCTTCTAAAATAACATTTTCTCTTTCTGCAGATAATTCTCTATCATAAGGGGTAGCAGTTACTTCAATTTCTTCATTTTCAACAAAACGTTTTGCAGTTTCTTTGACAACAGCAAAAGCTTCTGGCATTATTTTAATTAAAGTTTGTTCTGAAACTTTATAGGCTTCATCATTTAAAGAGTCTATTTCTGTATAAATATCTTCTTGACGATCTATTTCTACAGTTTTAGCTTCTTCTTCTAAAGAAATAATTTTATCATTAAATTCTTTAGTTGCATCTTTTATTCTTTCTTTAAATTCTATGGTTTTTGCACGTAATTCATCGTGAGAAAGTTTAGAAAAAGCAAGTTCGAATTTTTTTACATCTTCAACTACTGGTTGTAATCCTTTTAAATCTTTTTGTTGTTTATCTCCAACAAAAAGTTTAATAACTGAATTTAAAATATTCATTTTATATATCTATGTTTTTTAGTTACTTACGTAACTGTGTTATTTGGATTTGAGATCAAGTTATAATAACCTGAAAAAAACATTTTATCGATTAAAAAAAAACAAAAAAAAAGCCTCTTTAGAGACTTTATATTTTTTTAATTTTAATTTAGTATTCATCCTCATTCCAAAGATAATCATCTTCAGTTGGATAATCTGGCCAAATCTCAACAATTGAGTCATATGCATCACCTTCGTCTTCTATATCTTGTAGGTTTTCTACTACTTCTAAAGGAGATCCAGTTCTAATAGCGTAATCTATTAACTCGTCTTTGGTTGCTGGCCAAGGTGCATCTGCTAAATAAGATGCTAATTCTAATGTCCAATACATTTCTTATTGTTTAATTTTGTGCAAAAATAATTTTTTTACGCAATTATGCAAGTCTTTTTTAAGAAATTTACTGTGAACTTATTATTAAATTTCTCTAAACCTTTATAATTAGTGTTTTAAGGTTAGGGGAGTATTTAAATTTTTATTCAAAATCGATAAATAAAGAACTTGTTATTTTTTTTCAGGAATCCACTTAATTTCCTCTACTGATAAATCTTTAGACAATTTTCGTGCCAGCGTAAAAAGAAAGTCAGAAAGTCTGTTTAAATATTTTATGATGTTGTTATTAATTGTTTCTTGATCTTGTAACTCAACAGATAAGCGTTCTGCACGTCTGCAAATACATCTTGCAATGTGACAGAATGACACAGTTTGATGACCTCCTGGTAAAATAAAATGTGTCATTTGAGCAAGTTCTTTATCCATTTTATCTATTTCTTTTTCTAAATATAAAATAGAACTTTCATCAATTTTTAGAATATTTAATCTTTCTTTTCCGTTTTTTAAGGTTTCTTTTTCTTTAGGAGTAGCTAGCATTGAGCCTACAATAAATAATTCATTCTGAATTTTTAATAAAGAATTTTTTATATAATCACTTATTTCTTGGTCTTTAATTAAACCTATATAAGAATTAAGTTCATCTACAGTTCCATAACTTTCTATACGTAAATTATATTTTTTTACTCTTGTTCCACCATAAAGAGCTGTGGTTCCAGAATCGCCTGTTTTTGTGTAAATTTTCATTTTATGAGTTTCAAATTTTGAAAGGAGTAAAGTTACAAAGTTTAAATTTTAGTATAATTAAACTCTAATTTTAAAATGTTCTTTCTCTTGTTCTTTTCTAAAGAAAACAATTCCCCAATAAAAAACATCTACAGTAACTTTTACTTTAGGGTGGTTTTTAATTTCTGTCCAAGCTTCTTTCATTTCGTTATTCCAATAAATATCGTCAAAAATCCAAAAAGAATCATTTTTTATGGTTGGTAAACATGTATTAAAATAATTTAAAGTATCTTTTTTTGTGTGATTTCCATCAAAATAGATACAGTCAAAACTTTGCTTTTCAATTGATTTTGTTAGTGTTTTTTTGAAATCACCTGTATTTATTGTAATATTTTTTAAATTATTGTTTTTTAATAATTCTTGAGCAATTTTACTAGTTTCTACACAACCTTCTAGAGATGTTATTATTGCATTTTTATTACCAATTTTAATTGCTGTTGTGCCAAGACCTAAAGAAGTACCTATTTCTAAAACATAAATTGGTTTAAAATATTTTATTAAACGGATTAATAATTTTGATTTTTTATTAGTTATACCAGCAACTTTAGCAATTTTAGAAACTTGACGTTTATTTGTTTTAAAAATTTTAGAACCAGCTCCAAAGTCTGTAACTTTTATAAAAGATTTGTTGTCTAATAATTGTTGTTTTATTTCTTTAAATCTACTCCATAAATTAGCATCTATTTTTTTGTAAAAACATTTAGTAATTAGATTGTAAATAAAAGGAGAATGTACCCCATGTTGATTAGATGATTTTGAAATAAACTTAAAATATTCAATTAATATATGTATCATATTTTATAAAAAAACGAAAATAAAATAAAATTATATCAAATCACTTTTAAAAAGTATATTTGTACTTATTGTTCATTAAAATTAATATGAAAAAATACCTTTTATTACTCTTAACTCTCTCTGTTTTATTTTCTTGTGTGCCTAGTAAAGATTTAATTTATTTACAAGGAAAACCTATTCAAAAAAAGGAAATTAAAAGAATAAATGACATTCCGTACAAGTTACAGGTTGATGATATGTTAAATATTGATATAAAATCTAATGAAGAAGAATTAGTTGCAATTTTTAAGAAAGGATCTAATGGTAATGTAAATTCTGGTGGGCAAGGTTTTGTATCTGGTTCTGGATATTTTTCAGATTATAGTATAGACAGTTATGGAAACATAAGAATGCCAACTTTAGGTGAAATTAATGTTTTAGGTTATACAACTGTAGAAGTTAGAAAAAAAATTGAAAATGAGTTAAAAAAATATATAAAGAATAATGAAGATGTTTATGTTTCTGTAAAACTGTCTGGTATAAAATATACAATTATTGGAGAGATTAATAGCCCTGGACCAAGGGTTATTTTTCAGAACAAAGTTTCTATTATAGATGCTATTGCAAATTCAGGAGATATTACAATTGTAGGAAACAGAAAAAAAGTAGAGGTTATAAGAAATTCTATTCATGGAACAGAAAAATTTTTAATAGATTTAACGAATATAGATGCTTTTTATTCTGATGTTTTTTATATAAAACCCAATGATATAATTAATATCATTCCTTTAAAACAGAAATCATGGGGAACAGGTACAACTGGTTTACAGACTTTTACCACAATAATATCAGTTTTCACCTTATTAACTTCAACTTTTATCTTAGCTAGAAATATATAGTATTTATGAATAATAAAATAAGTTTTAACACTTCAGAGATTCAAAATAATATAGACATAAAAAGTTATGTTTTTAAAATAATTTCTTACTGGAAATTATTTTTTGTAACCATAACAATTGCCTTAATTATAGCTAAATTTATGAATGGTTATAAACAAAAAAGGTTTAGTTTAAATACTGTTATTTCCGTAAAAGAGGAAAATAATCCATTATTTTCTACAGGTACAAATATTGCTTTTAATTGGGGAGGAGCAAGTGATGAGATAGAAACAATAAAAGTTATTATTGGTTCTCGTTCTCATAATGAAAAAGTAGTAAAAAAATTAGATTTTTATATTAATTATTTAAAAGAAGGTAGATATAGAATGGAAGATGTATATGGGTATACTCCTTTTTCTATAAACCTTAAAACTGATAAACCACAATTATATAATAAGCTTATAAAAGTTGAAATAACAGGTGAAAATAAGTTTAAGTTATCTTTTGATTTTAATAATTTAGGTTCAGATAATTTAATTATTTATGATTCTAATACAGTAAGTGAATATATATCTAATACTCCAGATTTTTCAAAAGAGTACACTGTAAATGAAAAAATTGAAACTGAATTTTTAAACTTTACTGTAGATAAAAAAAAGAAGTTTAATATTGGTGAGATTTATTTTATTAGTTTTGGAAGTTTTGATGGTACTGTAGGCGCCTATAGAGGAGTTAGCGTAGGAACTTTAACAGATGCTGCTTCACTTTTAAGTTTGTCTATGAGTGGGCCAAATAAAAATAGAATTGTAACTTACTTAAATGCTACTGTACAGGTTTTAGAAGCAGATAAAAAAGAGCAGAAAATTTTATATGCTAAGAAAACTAAAAGTTACATTGACGAACTGTTTATTAAGGAGCAAGACAGTCTTAATCGTATAGAAAAAGAACTTGGTGTTTATAAAGAGGTAAATAATATTTATGACTTATCTACCGAAGGTACTCAAGTTTATGAAGAAATATTAGAACTAGAAAAAAGTAAAAAAGAATTATTAGAATTTAATGATTATTTAAAGAACTTAAGAACTTATATTTTAACACATAATCAATATTCAGAAGGTATTCCTGTACCTGCATTAGTAACTATACAAGATGCAAAAATAGCAGAAGAAATAACTATTTTGATACAAAAATCTACTTTAAGAGAGACATTAAAAAGTAGAGTAACAGAAAATTACCCTGAATTAAAACGTTTGAATAATGAAATTACAATAGCTAAAAATAATTTATTTGAGAATATATATAATTTAAAAAATATAAATAATGATAAATTAAGTAAAATTAAAAAAAGACTTTTATCTGCTAATTCTAAATTAAAAAAATTTCCTTCTAGAGAGCAAGGTTTAATGAAATACCAAAGAAATTTTGAAATCTCAGAAGCCAATTATAATTACCTAAAACAAAAAAGTTACGAGGCAGGTACAGCAATTGCAGCAAATGTTTCTGATGTTAAAGTTATTGATGAAGCTAAAGATTTAGGTGAAGGCCCAAATTATCCAAAACCACAATTTAACTATCTAGTTGGTTTAATGATGGGAATTATTTTTCCTTTATTTTACATCATTGTTAAAGAGATTTTAGATAATAAAATTCATACCGCAGAAGAAATACAAAATAATTATGCAATACCAGTTTTAGGTGTTGTTGGTAGAAATCAAGGTAAAAATAATTTAGCAGTTTTTGATAGACCAAAGTCTTCTGTATCTGAGTCTTTTAGAGCATTAAGATCTAATATTCAATTTTTATTTAAAAATGCTCAAAATGAAGAAGAGTCTAAAACATTAATTTTAACTTCTTCTGTAAGTGGAGAGGGTAAAACAATGGTGTCTATTAATATGGCAACCGTTTTTGCTTTAAGTGGAAAGAAAACTGTGCTTATAGGTTTAGATTTAAGAAAGCCTAAAATTTATGATGATTTTGATTTAAAAAATGATATTGGTGTAGTAAATCATTTAATTAATCAAAAAACATTAGATGAAATAATTATTAATACTAAAGTACCTAATTTAGATTTAATTTTATCAGGTCCTATTCCTCCTAATCCTTCTGAATTATTGTTGAATGATACTGCAGACAAAATGATTAAAAGTCTTAAAGAAAGATATGATTATGTAATTATAGATACACCTCCTGTAGGTTTAGTTTCTGATGCTTTAGAGTTGTTTAAATATGGTGATGCAATTATTTATGTAATTCGTCAAAATTATTCTGAAAAAGGAATGATGAAAATGATTGATGACAAATACAAGAATAAAGAAGTTACTAACATTAGTTATGTATTAAACGACTTTACAATAACAAATAAATACGGTTATGGTTACGGTTATGGTTACGGCTATGGTTACGGTTATGGCTATGGTTATGGTAAATATGGTTACGGATATCATGAAAATGAAGATGAAAAAAACATCTTTTCAAGAATAAAAAATTTCTTTACTTCAAAATAGAATAATTTAAAAGCATCATTTAATGATGCTTTTAAGAATAAATAAACTTTTTAGAATAAAAAAATATGATTTCTAAAACAGAATACGCTTCTTACTTTGAGCAATATCTAAAACTTGTTATTAAAAAAGGAAAATCTATTATAGAAAACTTAGAAGACTCTCAAAAAGAATTTGAACGTTTACTAAGAAATTTGCCAAAAGAAAAACATAATTTTTCTTATGCAGATTCTAAATGGACTTTAAAAGAATTGATACAACATATAATTGATACAGAACGCGTCTTTTGTTATAGAGCACTTTGTTTTGCTAGAAATGATAAAACTGAATTGCCAGGTTTTGATCAAGATGTTTTTGTTGATAATGTAGATGCTAATTCTAGAGATTATTATAATTTGTTAGATGAAATGGCTATTTTAAGAAAGGGAACAATAATTCTTTTTAAGAGTTTTTCTGATGAAGCTTTGTTAAGAAATGGGGTTGCATCAGGGAATAAAATGTCAGTTAGAGCATTAGGTTATTTGTTTTCTGGACATCAAATACATCATTTAAATGTTGTTAAAGAAAGATATTTATAATAAAAAATCCGAAGTTTAAACTTCGGATCTTTTTATGAATTTAATATTCAGTTTTGTCTTCTTTTTCTGACCATTTGTTAAATGGCTCTAAAGCAATTTCTCTTCCAATTTGTTCAAAAGGAATACTTCTTTTTTCATATGGTAATGGTATTTCTTTGTAAATAAACTCATCATCAAAACCAATATTAGCAGCATCTTCTTGGTTACTACCATAATAGACTTTATCTGGTCTTGCCCAATAAATTGCACCTAAACACATTGGGCAAGGTTCGCAAGAAGTATAAACGATACATCCATCTAATTGAAAAGAGTTTAAATTTTTACATGCATCTCTAATTGCTGTAACTTCTGCATGGGCAGTAGGATCGTTTGTAGAAGTAACTTTGTTATTTCCTTCACCTATAATTTTTCCGTCTTTAACAACTATACATCCAAAAGGTCCACCTTCATTATTGTTCATTCCTTTTAAAGCTGCTTTTACAGCTTCACTCATAAATTCTTCGTGTTTATTCATCTTCATTTTCTAATATTATGATTAGTTCTTTGAGCCAAAAAAAGCTGCATAAATTATGCAGCTCTTTTAGATTTTATAAAAATATAGTTTTTATTTTAAAGCTCCAATCATTTCTTCTGGTTTTACCCATTCGTCATATTGTTCTGGAGTAACATATCCTAAACGTACAGCTTCTTCTTTTAAAGTGGTTCCGTTTTGGTGAGCAGTATTTGCAATTTCTGCAGCTTTATAATATCCAATTTTAGTATTTAAAGCTGTAACTAACATTAAAGAATTATTTACTAATTCTGTAATTCTAGAATGATTTGGCTCAATACCAGCAGCACAATTTTCATCAAAAGATTTACAAACATCTCCAATTAATTGAGCAGATTGTATAACATTTGCTGCCATAACTGGTTTAAATACGTTTAATTCATAATGACCTTGTGCGCCACCAATTGTAACAGCAACATCATTACCCATAACTTGTGCACAAACCATTGTCATAGCTTCACACTGAGTAGGGTTTACTTTACCAGGCATTATAGAAGAACCTGGTTCGTTTGCAGGGATAATGATTTCTCCAATTCCAGATCTTGGTCCAGAGGCCATTAAGCGAATATCGTTAGCAATTTTATTTAAAGAAACAGAAATTTGTTTTAATGCTCCATGAGTTTCTACAAGAGCATCATGTGCAGCTAAGGCTTCAAATTTGTTTTCTGCAGTAATAAAAGGCATTTCTGTAAAATCTGCAATATACTTAGCAACTAATACATCATAACCTGCAGGAGTATTTAACCCAGTACCTACTGCTGTTCCTCCTAAAGCTAATTGAGATAAATGTTCTAAAGTATTATTTAATGCTTTTAAACCAAAGTTTAACTGCGCTACATAACCAGAAAATTCTTGACCCAATGTAAGTGGAGTAGCATCCATTAAATGCGTTCTACCAATTTTTACAACATCTTTAAACGCTTCTGATTTTGCTTGTAATGTATCTCTTAATTGTGTGATTCCTGGTATTGTGTTTTCTACAATTTTCTTATAAGCAGCAATGTGCATTCCTGTTGGAAAAGTATCGTTTGATGATTGAGATTTGTTTACATCATCATTTGGCTGAATTGTTTTTTCTCCTTCACCAATTACTTTTCCAGCAATTTCATGTGCTCTGTTGGCAATAACTTCGTTTACATTCATGTTAGATTGCGTACCAGAACCTGTTTGCCAAATTACTAGTGGAAATTGATCATCTAATTTTCCTTCTAAAATTTCATCACAAACTTGTGCAATTAAATCTCTTTTTTCTGTTGTTAAAACACCTAGTTCTTCATTTGTAAATGCCGCAGCTTTTTTAAGGTATGCAAAACCATATACTATTTCTAATGGCATAGAACCAGAAGGACCAATTTTAAAGTTGTTTCTAGAGCGTTCTGTTTGGGCGCCCCAATATTTATCTGCAGGAACATTTACTTGCCCCATTGTGTCTTTTTCAATTCTATATTTCATAATTATAATGTAAATTTTAGATAAAACAAATTTACAAAAAACTATGATTACTCTAAGTTGATAATCATGATTTTTAGTTTGTTAAAAAAAATATTTTTTTGACGGTTATTTTTGAAAATAAGTATTATTTTTGCTTTAATAATTTTTTCAAAAAAATACAAATGTTAGATTTTTCAGAATTTTCAGGATTAGTTTTATTCATGTTTATTTTTACAGCTGGTTTTTGGTTGTTAATATTTTTATTAACGTTTGTAGTTCCTTATTGGATTGGTGGAACTATTTGGGAAAATATGAAATTAAAGAAGGAAGCAAGAAAAGCTGCTGAAGGAAAGTAGTTTTAAATATATTTATTAAAAAAACTCGTTTAATTTTTTAAACGAGTTTTTTTATGGGTTTGAGTATAGAGCTTTAAATTAAAAAAAGGTTAAGAATATTATTCTTAACCTTTTAATTTTTATAAAACAATAGATTTTAAAAATCTCCATCATCACCAGAATCTTCTTTAGGTTCAGAATTTCTTTTTCTTTGATTTTTCTTTTGATTAAATCTGTATGAAAAATTTAAAGAAACTTGACGCATTCTTCTTTGAAAAGTTTGATCTGAAATATTTGTTGGGTTTTCTCTACTTGGTGTATAACTAGTAACTTGGTATTTTCTAGAGTTAAAAACATCACTTACATTTAAAACAATGGTTCCTTTATCTTTTAAAATGTCTTTACTAAATGCTAAATTGGTAGATAAAATTCCTTTTATGTCACTTTGTGCATCATTTTTTGGACCTCTATAAAATATTCTTGTTTGTGATTGAATATCCCAAGGAAGAGTAATTTTTGCATCAAAACGAGTAAACCATGAGTTGTTTTTAGTGTCAAAATTTTGTGTTATTGCTGTTACAGTATTTGTTGTTGGGTCTGTAACATTGTACGTATATTCTCCTTGTGTTTCAAACTGATAAAAATTAAAACTTCCAGAGAAACGTACTTTTCTACTTGCATTGTAATTTGCTGTAAATTCAAAACCAGATCTATCTTCAGAAGATAAGTTAATAGGTTTTCTAATTAGAACGCTTGTTTCTTTTCCGTTAATAATTCTAATTTCTTCACTATTAACTCGGGTAATGTTATTTGTAGAGTGTTGATAGTAAATTGATGAGTTTAAAGTGAATTTTCCCCATTTATTTAAATATCCTAAATCAAAAGAATTTGTATATGTTGGATCTAAATCTACATTTCCTTTAGAAATAATTGTTTCACTTGTTCTATTTTCAAATGGGTTTAAATATCTAGAACGTGGTCTTCTTAACCTTTTGCTATATCCTAAAGTAAAACTTTGATTTTCTGTTAATTCATAACCAAAATTTACTGTTGGAAAAAGGTTTGTATAGTTTTTTGTATATTCTTCATTGGTATTAGTTAGTTTAATATCTATATTGGTTATTTCTGTTCTTAATCCTAAAAGGTAAGAGAATTTATTAATTTTACTTCCAAATTGTGTGTAAAAAGCATTTACATTTTGAGTAAATTCTAAATTGTTAGAAGGGTTATAAAGTGGGTCTAAATTTGCTGCTGTAACTAAATAATCTGAAGTTAAATCTTCAAAATTCCCACGATAACCAGCTTCTAATTGAGAGTTTTTACCAATTGGTAAAACGTAATCTGCTTGAAATAAGTTTCTAATAGAATGTTCTTTTGTAGAGTTTGTTTCTGGATTGATATCTATAATAACTGCATCTTCATTTTCTTTACTAGAACTATATTGGTAATCTAATGTTAATTTATGACCGTCTTTATTAAAATTATTAACATAATTTAAAGAGGTTTGAAAAGTTTTGTCAGATTCACCTTCGTCTTGAATACGAGTAGAGTTATACAAATTTACATTTGAAGGATTAAAAGAACTAATATTATTTGTTGATATGTTGTTGCCATCTGTATCTCTAACAAAAACAGTACCCGTTATAGAGCTTTTTTTATTTAAAAAATATTCTAAGCCAAAATTACCATTAAAACCTTTTCTGAATTGATCATTATCTCTATTCTCAACTCTTATACTATCTATAATACCATTGCTTAGGTAAGTAACATCAGAATTCCAAACTCCAGGTCCACCTCTGTCACTATAACCAAAATTAGAAAAAATATTTACTTTTTTTGTACGTAAATTTAAGTTTACAGCTCCTTGATAATTTTTAGGATCACCAACAGTTACGTTTACAGAACCATTAAAACCTGTTGCTTTTCCTTTTCTTAAAATAATGTTTAAAATACCCGCTGTTCCTTCAGAATCATATCTAGCAGAAGGAGAAGTAATCACTTCAACTCTTTCAATAGCGTCAGAAGGTAATTGTCTTAAAGCATCTGTACCAGATAAGCCAACTAAAGCAGAAGGTTTTCCGTCAATTAAAATACGTACATTTTCGCTTCCACGTAAACTTACAGTTCCTTCAGCATCTACATCTACAGAAGGTACATTATCTAAAACATCAGAAGCAGTACCACCTTTTACAGTCATGTCTTTACCAACATTATAAATCTTTTTATCTAAACGGATATCAACTGTAGATTTTTCTGCAATTACTACAACTTCATCTAAGCTACTTGCATCTTCTTCAAGTTTTATTATGCCTAGATTTATACTTGAAGTAATATTTTGAGAAGGAAGTTTTTTGGTTTTAAAAGATATAAATTCTACACTTATTTCATAAGTACCTTTTGTAGCTAAAACACTAAATTCTCCTTTTTCATTAGTAATACCACCAGAAATTTTTTGAGTTTTTGAGTTTTTTAAAACAATAGTAGCATATTCTAAAGGTTGATTTGTACTAGCTTCAACGACTTTTCCTGATACTGTATTTACAGGTTTATTACCTGGTTTTTGTGCAAAAAATAATGTTGATGTTAATAAATAAAATAGTAAAGTAATTTTCTTCATTTGGGTCTTTGAATTGTTATTTTTTCTAAGACTACAAAGTTCTTGTTAAGTTTAAGAAGCTTTAGTTAAATAAAAGTTAAAGAAAATTTAAAAATGTTTTTAAATGATTGTTAAGATGTTTTCTGGAGGTCTACCTATAACAGCTTTTTTATTATTGATTACAATTGGACGTTCTATTAATTTAGGATTTTGAATCATTGCTTCTATGATTTCTGAATCAGATATTTCTTTTCCTTTAAACTCTTCTTTCCAAACTTTTTCTGTCTTTCTAACTAATTGTATAGGAGAGATGCCTAACATTTTAATTATTTCTGTTAGTTCTTTTTTTGTAGGTATTGTTTCTAAATATTTAACAATTTCAAATTCTTTTTTTGAATCTTCTAAAATTGCTAAACCTTGTCTCGATTTAGAACAACGTGGATTGTGGTATATTTTTATCATAATTTAAGTTTCAAAGTTTTTAATTTTGATTACTGATTACTATTCTTCTGTCCATTTAGCATTAAATAAGATTTTAAAAACGGATTTATGTCTCCATTCATAACAGCATCTACATTTCCTGTTTCATGAGCAGTTCTAACATCTTTGACCAATTTATAAGGATGCATAACATAATTACGTATTTGGCTTCCCCATTCGTTTTTTAACTTACTTGCTTCAATATCATCTCTTGCAGCTTGTTGTTTTTGTAATTCAATTTCGTATAATTGAGATTTTAACATTTTCATTGCAGTAGCTCTATTATCGTGCTGAGAACGAGAGTTAGAACAAGAAATTTGTATTCCTGTTGGTTTATGTGTTAACTGAACTTTAGTTTCTACTTTGTTTACATTTTGTCCTCCTGCGCCACTAGATCTTGCTGTAACAATTTCTACATCAGCAGGATTTATATCAATTTCTATAGAATCATCAGCTACCGGAAAAACATACACAGAACCAAAAGTTGTATGACGTTTTGCATTTGAATCGAAAGGAGAAATACGTACCAATCTATGTACACCATTTTCTCCTTTTAACCATCCAAAAGCATAATCTCCATCAATTTCTATGGTTATAGTTTTAATACCAACAACATCTCCTGCCTGATAGTTTAATGTTTTAAGCTTAAAACCTTGTTTTTCTGCCCACATTGTATACATTCTAGAAAGCATTTCTACCCAATCGCAACTTTCTGTTCCTCCAGCACCAGCTGTTATTTGTATGGTTGCAGAAAGAGAATCTCCTTCTTCAGAAAGCATGTTTCTAAATTCTAAATCTTCTAAAAATGTACTTGCAGTTTCAAATTGTTCTATTACTTCATTTTCATCTACTTCGCCTTCTTTGTAAAATTCATACAATACATTTAAATCTTCATTTAAAGTTATGGTTTTGTTGTAATCTTCTACCCATTTTTTCTTAAAGCGTAACTCTTTTAAAATTACTTCTGCTGCTTTTGGATTGTTCCAAAAATCTGGATTTGCCGTTTTTTCTTCTTCGTTAGCAATTTCAATTAACTTTTTATCTATTTCTAAATAAGTTTTTAATTTTTTAATTCTAGTAGCAATATCTTTTAGTTGATCTTGTGTTATCATAAGTTGAACAAAAATAAATTAAAATTTAGGATTTCTTGTTTTAAATAATGATTCTTATTTTATAGATTTATACGAAATAAACTAATCATGAAAAAAATACTACTTATTCTATTTATTTTAATTTTTTCTTTTGATGGATTTTCGCAATTCTTTATTGAAAAATCAGGCAAGAAATTACTAAAGGAAATTACAAAACACGAAGGTTATTTTACTTTTTATTATAATGAAAATAATGATAAAATATTTCTTCAGATTGATGATTTAGACAAAGAATTTCTTTATGTACGTTCACTTTCTGAAGGTGTAGGTTCTAATGACATTGGTTTAGATAGAGGTCAATTAGGTGGTGGTGTAGTAGTATATTTTAAAAAAGCTGGTAATAAAATTTTATTAATTCAACCCAATCTAGATTTTAGAGCAATTACTCATAATAAAGAAGAAAAACAATCCATTAAAGAAGCCTTTGCAAAATCGGTTTTGCATGGTTTTGTAATAAAAGAAAAGAAAAATGGCAAGTATTTAGTTGATGCTACAGATTTTTTCTTGAGAGATGCACATGGTGTTTCTGCAAAATTAGCGAGAACCAAACAAGGAAATTATAGTTTAGATAAAAGTAAATCTGCATTTAATTTAAATAGAACAAAAGCATTTCCTAAAAATGTAGAGTTTGATGTTTTATTAACTTTTAAAGGAACTGCTAAAGGATCAAGTATTAGAAGTGTAACACCAAATGCAAGTTTGGTAACGGTTCATCAACATCATTCTTTTGTAGAATTACCAGATAATAATTACAAACCAAGAAAATTCGATCCACGTTCTGGAGGTTATCCAATGTCTTATTTAGATTATGCAACTCCTGTAAATAAAGCTATAAAAAAACAATTTATTCGTCGTCATAGATTGGAAAAAAAGAATCCAAAAGCTGCAATTTCTGAAGCAAAAGAACCAATTATCTACTACTTAGATAGAGGAACTCCAGAACCTGTTCGTTCAGCTTTATTAGATGGAGGAAGATGGTGGAATCAAGCTTTTGAAGCCATTGGTTACAAAAATGCATTTCAAATGAAAATGTTGCCAGAAGGCGCAGATCCTTTAGATGTAAGATATAACATGGTACAATGGGTGCATCGTTCAACTAGAGGTTGGAGTTATGGTGGTAGTATTTCTGATCCAAGAACAGGAGAAATAATTAAAGGTCATGTTAGTTTGGGAAGTTTAAGAATTCGTCAAGATTTTTTAATTGCACAAGCTTTACAAGCTCCTTATAAAAATAATTCAGTTGATGATGATTTTGCTCTGCAAATGGCAATTGCAAGAATCAGACAATTATCTGCACATGAAATTGGACATACTTTAGGATTTGCACATAATTTTTCAGCGAGTACAAATGGTAGAGCTTCTGTTATGGATTATCCACATCCAAAGTTTACTATAAAAAATGATAAAATTGATTTTTCTAAGGCTTATGATGATAAAATAGGAGTTTGGGACAAAGTTACTGTGGCGTATTTTTATCAAGATTTTGAGAAAGATGAAGAAAAAGAACTCAACAAAATATTAGAAAATGCTTTTGCTAGCGGATTAAAATATTTATCAGATTCTGATGCGAGAGCTCAAGGAAGTGCAAGTGTTTCTGCTCATTTATGGGATAATGGAGGTAATATTTATGATGAATTATACAACATCTTAAAAATTAGAAAAACAGCAATTGCTAATTTTTCTACTGATAATATTAAAACAGGTCAGCCTTATTCTGTTTTAGAAGATGTATTTGTTCCGTTATATTTTTTCCATAGATTTCAAACAGAAGCAGCTGTAAAACTAATAGGAGGTTTAGAATATAGTTATGCTGTTAAAGGAGGAAACCAAACCATTGTAAAAAGAGTAGATGGTACAACAGAGAGAATTGCTTTACAAGCAGTTTTACAAACTATTTCTGTGAGTGAAATTGCCATTCCTAAAGAAAAATTGGTATTATTTCCGCCAAGAGCTATCGGTTATGGAAGAACAAGAGAGTCTTTTAAAAGTGAAATAGGAGTAGAGTTTGATGCTTTTGGAGCCGTAGAAACTGCAAGTGAAATGACTTTAAATTTATTATTAAACCCTCAAAGAGTTTCAAGGTTAATTTCACATAAAAGTTTAAATAACAGGCAACTTGGTTTAGTTGAATTAATTGATGAGTTAGTTGTAAAATCTATCAAGAAAACACATAAGGATACTTATTCTCAAGAATTACAAAATATAATAAATATAAAAGTATTAGAACAATTATTTTATTTAGCAGCTTATCAAAAGCAATACAAACAAGTTAATGCAATTGTTTTTTATAAATTAGAAGAAATCAAAAAAATAATTAGAGATAAAAAATCAGTTGGTATTCAGAAAATATATGATTTATCAATGATAAAGATGATTGAAGATTTTGTTAAAAAACCATCTGTTTTCAAGAAAAAAAGTGCACCAAAAATTCCTGATGGATCTCCAATAGGAAGTGATTTTAGATATTAATTATTAATACAAAACACTTTTATTAATAATAAATTTTCTGTAATTAAATTTTAAAATAATGATAATAGACCTAATATCAGACACAGTAACAAAACCAACAAAAGAAATGTTAGCTGCTATGATAAATGCTAAAGTTGGAGACGATGTTTTTAAAATGGATCCAACAACTAACAAATTGCAAGAAAAAGCTGCAGCTATGTTTGGCGTGGAAGATGCTTTGTTTTTTCCTTCTGGAACCATGGCAAATCAAACAGCCATTAAATTACATACACAACCAGGAGATAAATTAATTTGCGATAAATATGCACATGTTTATAATTATGAAGGTGGAGGAGCCGCTTTTAATTCTGGAGTTACCTGTAAATTAATAGATGGTAAAAGAGGTATGTTTACAGCAGCACAATTAAAAGATACAGTTGCAGGTAGAAATGATATTCATGTTCCGTTTACAAGTTTGGTTTGTATAGAAAATACAACAAATAAAGGAGGAGGAGCTTGTTGGGATTTTTCTGAATTAGAAAAAATTAAAAAAGTATCTAAAGAAAATAATTTAGCTTTTCATTTAGACGGGGCTCGTTTATTTAATGCTTTAGTTGCAAAAAACGAATCACCTAAACAGTATGGAGCTTTGTTTGATACAATTTCTATTTGTTTGTCTAAAGGATTAGGTGCCCCAATTGGTTCTATTTTATTAGGCTCTAAAGAACATATTTCAAAAGCATTACGGGTTAGAAAATTGTTTGGAGGAGCAATGAGGCAAGTTGGTTTTTTAGCTGCTGCAGGAATTTATGCACTTGATAATCACATAGAAAGATTAGCAGAAGATCATCAAAAAGCAAAAGAAATTGGTGCCGTTTTAGAATCTGTTTCTTATGTTACAAAAGTAGAACCAATAGAAACAAATATTGTTATTTTTTATGTTGATGATAAAATAGGTGATGTTAATTTTATTCAACTAATGGAGAATAAAAATATTTTATTAACACCAATGGGAGAAGGTAAAATAAGAATTGTTACGCATTTAGTTTATACAAATGAAATGCATGAAACCTTACTAAAAGAATTGAAAAACTGCTAAAAATAGAATCTTACAATAGGAGAAAAAGCAGAAGCATAAACACTTTTGTTTTTATCATATAAAACATCATATCTAAAACCTAAAGCAAATCTACCTTTATTGTATGCTGCTCCAAAATATAAAGCAGGAAAATTAGTAGAATTAGAGTTGCCAAAATTATCTTTTTGATTGGCAAAAGATTGTTCAAATTCACCAGAAAGTTGAATATCTATTTTGGGTATTTGATATAGAGAAATGATGCTTGCTCCATATACATTTGTTGTTACAGATGCTACTTCATTGTATATGTAATTAACACCTGCTCCTAAAGAAAATCCATTATCAAAATCATAAATTGTACTTGGAGAAATACCAATTGTGGTTTGATTTCCAAAACTTAAACTAAAACCACCACCATATCTAACATGTTCCCAAAAATCAGATTTTTCTTGTGCTACTATAGTAAAAGAAAAGCATAAAAATAAAATAGTAATAATTTTTTTCATAAAAACAAGATGTTAATTAGTGTTGTCTAATTTAGCTAATTCTTTATAATTTCTATTTAATTTTCGTAATAAAATTCCATATAACAATTGGTAGAATAACCAAACAATTCCTAAAAATAAAAGAGTTGCAATGGTAGTTACTATAATTAATATGAGTAATTGTTTGTTGTTAAAATCGTCTAAATTGGTATTTACTTTTGCAATTGTAGTGACTATCATAAATAAAGTAATATAACCTAAGTTAAATAACACATAGTTTCTTACTGTTTTTCTAGTCATTAAAATTTTAGACATTAAAGTTTTAGTAGATTCTATGGTAGAAATTCTTTTGTAATTCTGATAAAACATCCATAAAAAGTAAAACAAAATAATGTATACTGCAATTTGAGAATATAAAATAAAATTTTCTAATCCTAACTTTTTATATTCTATCACAGCTTCATCCATGTCCATGAAAAAGTACATTGAGTTTAAAATTATAAATTCTAAAATTCCTATTATAAATATCCATTTTACAATGGATGAAGATTTTGATTGTGCCATTTTATAGATTTCAAGAGAAGAAACTTTATTAGTATCTTCTGGTTGATTTTCCCAGGCTTTTTTATAGTTGTCTAATAAATCCATAAGTTATGGGTTTAAAATATTTTTTAATTTTTCTTTTGCTCTATTCATCTTAACTCTTGCATTTACAGAAGAAATACCTAATGTTTCAGAAATTTCTTTGTAAGGTTTATCTTCTAAATACAAGAAAATAAGTGCTTTGTCTATATCATTCAATTTATGTATTGCTTTATACAATGCTTTTAATTGAATTTCTTCTGTATCATCATAATCAGTAGCTTTTATCTTGTAAGCAAAATCACTAATATCTTGAGTCTTAACAGTTCTAGTAGATTTTCTATACAGCGAAATTGCTGTGTTTAAAGCTACTCTATACATCCATGTGCTAAATTTAGAATCTCCTCTAAACTTTGGATAGTTTTTCCAAAGCTGAATAGTTATTTCTTGAAATAAATCATTATGCGCACTTTGGTTTGTAGTATAAAGTCTACAAATTTTATGTGCTATATTCTGATTTTTTTCAAAGTCCGATAAAAATTTAGTTTCTAAATCTTTTTGCACTTGTGTAAATTAGTTAGTTAACTATAAGTAGTGTAAAAGTAAGAATTGTTACATTTTTATATAAAAAAAATTACAGTAATATATTTTTATTAAATTTGTTGAACTAAATAATAAATAAGTTGAACAATATTAAGGAAGAATTTACCATAAAAGATCTAGAAAATATTTCTGGAATAAAAGCACATACAATTCGAATTTGGGAAAAAAGGTATAATTTATTAAAGCCAAAAAGAACAAATACCAATATAAGGTTGTATAGTAATGAGAATTTAATAAAACTTTTAAATATTGTTTTATTGAATAAAAATAATTTTAAGATTTCTAAAATAGCTTTAATGTCTGAAGAAGAGATATTTTTAAAATCTAGAGAGTTAGCACTTAAAGATGCATTAAATGATGAAGCAATTAACTCTTTAAAATTAGCAATGTTTCAGTTTGATAAGAATTTGTTTAATACTACTTATAATAGTCTTTTAGACTCAAAAAGTTTTAGAGATATTTTTAAAGATATATTTATTCCTTTTTTAAATCATATTGGTTTATTGTGGCAAACAGATACATTAATGCCTGCTCATGAGCATTTTATTTCAAATTTAATATCTCAAAAAATACTAATTAATACAGAAAAGTTACAGTATAATATTTCTAATGTAAGTAAAAAATATGTTTTGTTTTTACCAGAAAATGAAATTCATGAAATAGGATTATTATATTTAAACTACGAATTGTCTTTAAGAGGAAATTTTACTATATATTTAGGAGAAAGTTTACCCTTAAGTAATTTAGATTATTTTATAAAAAATAAAAATGAAATTTGTTTTATTACATCATTAACAGTGATGCCTTATGACAATAAAGTGGAAGATTTTTTTAACAATTTTGATACTCTTTTAAAAGATACAAAACATCAATTAATTGCAATAGGAGCAAAAACTACTTTGGTAAAAAATAATACTTATAATTCTAATTTTCAATTTTATGAAACTGTAACTAATTTGTTAAAAGAATTATAATTTTATTTTATCAATATTTTTTGTTTAATTTTTTACTATATTTGTTAAACAAAATAAAACATGATAAAGCACATACACATAATTGGTTCTGGTTTCTCTAGCTTAGCAGCATCTTGTTACTTAGCAAAAGCAGGTTATAAGGTAAGTGTTTTAGAGAAAAATTCTACCTTAGGTGGTAGAGCTAGACAATATAAAAAAGACGGATTTACTTTTGATATTGGTCCTTCTTGGTATTGGATGCCAGATGTTTTTGAACGTTTTTTTGCAGATTTTGGCAAAAAACCATCAGACTATTACCTATTAGATAAGCTTAATCCTGGTTATGAAGTTTATTTTGATGAAAAAGATTCTGTAAAAATTTCTAGCAGTTTAAAAGATATTTATTCACTTTTTGAAAAAGAAGAAAAAGGTAGTGCTAAATATTTAAAAGAATTTTTAAATTCCGCTAAATCTAATTACGATACAGCAATTAAAGATTTGGTATATAAACCAGGTATTTCTCCTTTAGAGTTAGTAAATACAACAACTATATCTAGAGTTTCTCAATTTTTTTCTACAATTAGAAAACAAGTTAGAAAGAATATTAGAAGTAAAAGATTAATTCAAATATTAGAATTTCCTGTATTATTTTTAGGAGCAAAACCAAGTAATACACCTGCTTTTTATAATTTTATGAATTATGCAGATTTTGGCTTAGGTACTTGGCATCCAAGAGGAGGAATGTATACAGTTATTGAAGGTATGGTGTCTCTAGCAGAAAGTTTAGGTGTTCATTTTACAACGAATGCAAATGTTGATAAAATAATAGTTGATGATAAAAACAATGCTGTAAAATATCTAATAGTAAATGGTACAGAGTTAAAATCTGATTTAGTTTTAAGTGGTGCAGATTATCATCATACAGAAACTTTATTAAATGAAGATTATAAACAATATTCAGAAAAATATTGGGATAAGAAAACTTTTGCACCATCATCACTTTTATTTTATGTTGGTTTTGATAAAAAAATTGAAAATGTAAGTCATCATACTTTATTTTTTGACACAGATTTTGATGAACATGCAAAAGAGATTTATGACAATCCTAAATGGCCAAAAGCACCTCTTTTTTATGCAAACTTTACTTCGATAACAGATAAAACATCAGCACCAGAAGGTAAAGAAGCAGGTTTTTTCTTAATACCTTTAGCTCCAGGTATAGAAGATACAGAAGAGTTAAGAGAACAATATTTCCATAAAATTATGGATAGGTTTGAAAAATTAACAAACCAAAAAGTAAAAGGACATGTGTTATTTAAAAAATCATTTTGTGTAGAGGATTTTAAAAATGAATATAATTCTTATAAAGGTAATGCATATGGTATGGCAAATACATTGTTTCAAACAGCTTTTTTAAGGCCAAAAATTAAAAGTAGTAAAGTAAATAATTTGTATTTTACAGGACAACTAACAGTTCCTGGTCCTGGAGTGCCACCTGCATTAATTTCAGGAAAAATAGCATCAGAATTAATCATTAAAAACCAAAATTAATATGAAAGCATTATTTGACACAGTTTCTTTTGAATGTAGTAAATTAGTTACAAAACAATATAGTACTTCATTTTCTTTGGCAGTAAATTTATTATCTCCTAAAATTAGAAAAGACATTTATAATATTTATGGATTTGTACGTTTTGCAGATGAAATTGTAGACTCTTTTCATGAGTATGATAAAGAATTATTAATGAATAACTTTGAAAAAGATTATTATTTAGCTATAGAACAAGGAGTTAGCCTGAATCCTATTTTAAATTCTTTTCAGCAAACAGTAAAAAGATATCACATTCCAGATAATATGGTGCAAGCTTTTTTAAAAAGTATGAAAGCAGACTTATATAAAACTACTTACCAAACAAAAGAAGAGTATGATGCATATATTTATGGTTCTGCAGATGTAGTAGGTTTAATGTGTTTAAAGGTTTTTGTTGATGGAGATGTAGAACGTTATAATGAATTAAAAGATGCAGCAATGCGTTTAGGTTCTGCTTTTCAAAAAGTAAATTTTCTACGTGATTTAAAAGATGATTATGAAGTTTTAAATCGTTCTTATTTTCCGAATATAGATTTAGGAGAATTAAATGCAGACTCAAAACAAATAATTATTAACGAGATTGAAGAAGATTTTGAATTTGCTTTTAAAAACGGAATTCATAAATTACCAATAGAAGCTAAATTTGGTGTTTATATTGCTTATAGATATTATAAAAGGTTATTAAAAAAGCTCAAAAAAGTGCCATCTGAAAAAATTATGGATACTAGAATTCGAATTTCAAATCCGATGAAAATTAATTTGTTAGCTAGAAGTTATGTAAAATATAAATTAAATATAATTTAATGGTATTTGCCTTAATTACTTTAGCAGTTTTTTTATTTATGGAGTGTGTAACTTGGTGTACACATAAATTTGTAATGCATGGTTTTGGATGGTATTTACACGAAGATCACCATCAACCAAAATACCAAGGTGTTTTCGAAAAAAACGATGCATTTTTTGTGGTTTTTGCAGTACCAAGTATTTTACTATTTTATTTTGGAACATATACAGAATATACATTTTTATTCTTTATAGGTTTAGGTATTTTATTTTATGGAATAGCTTATTTTTTAGTACATGATGTACTTATTCATCAACGTTTTAAATGGTTTAAAAGAACTAATAATTGGTATTTAAAAGGTTTAAGAAAAGCGCATAAAATTCATCACAAACATTTAGGTAAAGAAGAAGGAGAGTGCTTTGGAATGTTGTTTGTGCCTTTTAAATATTTTAAGAAAAAACAATGAGTAAATACTTATATCTCATATTAACATTGGGTAGTTTAAGTGTACCTTTATTGTATAGTATTTTTGAAAAAAAATTTCATTTTATACAATATTTCAAAATTGCTTTTTTAAGTATTTTATTAGTTGCTATCCCTTTTTTAATTTGGGATGGAATTTTTACAAAAAATGGTGTTTGGGGCTTTAATTCAGATTATTTTATAGGAATTAAATTTTTTAAAATGCCTTTAGAAGAATGGCTTTTTTTCTTTTGTATTCCTTATGCTTGTTTGTTTACGCATGAAGTTTTAAAATATTTATTTCCAAAGTTTAGGTTAAAAAAAAACAGCACTAAAATAGTTAGTTATGCACTAATTTTAATAGGGATTTTTATACTTTTTTTAAATTTCGGAAAATTATATACAACAATAAATTTTTTATTATTTATACCATTAATGGTATTTGGATTAAAATTTAAATTAAATATTCTACAAGAATATTTACCAAGTTTCCTTATCATTTTAATTCCTTTTTTACTTGTAAACGGGGTTTTAACAGGAAGCTTTATTGCAGAACCAATTGTTTGGTATAATAATAATGAAAACATGGGGTTTAGGCTGTTTACAATACCATTTGAAGATATTTTTTATGCTTTTAATCTATTGTTTTCTATACAATTAATATTTAATGGTTTTAAAACTAAAAAATATGTTTAAGAATAAATACTTACGTTTTATAATATTCTTTATTGTTAATTTTTTAGCATTAGGTTTAGGCGTTTTATTGATGAATAATGGTCCAAAAACAGAATGGTATACTAATTTAAATCAAGCTCCTTGGACACCTGTAAATTGGGTTTTTGGTGTTGCTTGGTCTACTATTATGTTTTGTTTTTCATTTTATATAACAAAGCTAACTTTAGAGTTTAACTATTTAGATAAGAGGTTAATAACGTTGTTTACAGTACAATGGTTTTTAAATGTTTGTTGGAATTTTGTTTTTTTTAATCAACATTTAACAGAATTAGGTTTGGTTGTAATCATTTTATTATGGTTGTTAATTGGCTATTTTACTTTTAATTATCTAAAAAAAATAAAATGGTATACTGTATTAATAGTACCATATTTAATTTGGATGACTATTGCAACAAGTTTAAACGCATACATCGTATTTTATAATTAAAAATTATGGCAAGAAAAAAAAATATTACAGCAAAAAAGATTATAGAAATTTATATGGATGAAGTTTTAATGGGAAAAAAATCATCAACCGTTTATGAGTTTTCAAAAACACATAATTTTGAAGAATCTGATTTTTATAAATATTTTAAAGATTTCAAAATATTAGAGAAAAAAATTTTTCAACTTTTTTGTACCAATACAATTCATTTATTGGTAGAAAACGAAGACTATAAAACGTATGATTCTAAAACAAAACTGTTAAGTTTTTATTATACTTTCTTCGAAATTTTAACATTAAATAGGTCTTATGTAATATTAAAATTAAAAGAGAATAAAAATAAATTAGAGTCTTTAAAATTGCTTTCTAAATTAAGAGAAGAATTCTTAATGTTCATAACTGCAGAAATTTATTCTGATAATTTCGATTTTAAAAATAAAACAATAAATAAAATTCAAGATAAAGGAATTAATGAAGCTGCTTGGGTACAATTATTATTTACTATTCAGTTTTGGTTAGATGATGAATCTCAGAACTTTGAAAAAACAGATGTTTTTATAGAAAAATCAATTACAGCAAGTTTCGACTTAAAAGACTTAACACCTTTAAAAAGTGTGTTTGATTTTGCAAAATTTATGTGGAAAGAAAAAATGCCAGCTTCATGAAAACATTAAACAAAATACCTACATCTAAAATACAAAGAGCATCTAAATTATTTTCAACAGGGTTAAAAGTTGGTGTAAATTATGCAAAGTATTATGGAGAAAAAATTGTAAAATCAGAAGAAGAAGCAAAAGAAAATCTAGATAAATCTAATGCTACAGATATTTATGATGGTTTAAAAGAATTAAAAGGATCTGCATTAAAAGTAGCACAAATGTTAAGTATGGAAAAAAGCATACTTCCTGGTGCTTATGTAGAAAAATTCTCTCTATCACAATTTTCTGTACCACCTTTATCTGGACCGTTAGTTGTTAAGGTTTTTAAAAATTATTTTCAAAAAACTCCCTTAGAAGTATTCGATTCTTTTACCTCACAATCTGTAAATGCAGCAAGTATTGGTCAGGTGCATAAAGCAACTTTAAAAGAAAAAGTATTTGCTGTTAAAATTCAGTATCCAGGTATTGCAAATAGTATTTCATCAGATTTAGCAATGGTAAAACCAATTGCAATGAAAATGTTTAATATAAAAGGAGAAGGTTCTGATGAGTATTTTAAAGAAGTAGAAAATAAACTTTTAGAAGAAACAAATTATAAATTAGAATTAGCACAAAGTAATGAAATTGCAAATGCTTGTAAGCACATACCTAATTTACAATTTCCAAAATATTACAATAAATTTTCTTCGGATAGAATTTTAACAATGGATTGGATGGATGGTGTTCATTTATCAGAATTTACAAGTACAATTTATGATGAAAAGATTGCAAATAAATTAGGACAAGCTTTGTGGGATTTTTATATGTATCAAATGCATGTGTTAAAAAAAGTACATGCAGATCCTCATCCAGGAAATTTTTTAGTTTCTAAAAATAATGAATTAATTGTGATAGATTTTGGTTGTATGAAAGAGGTTCCAGAAACCTTTTACAAACCTTATTTTGAATTAGCAGAAAAAGAAAATATAGATAATCCTCAATTTTTTGAAGAAAAATTGTACGAATTAGAAATTTTAAGAACAGATGATTCTAAAGAAGAAATAATATTCTTTAAAAATATGTTTTATGAAATGCTTTCTCTTTTTACAAAACCATTTCATCAAGAATCTTTCAATTTTTCTGATGAAGAATTTTTTAAAAGTATTTCAGATTTAGGGCAAAAATATGCAAAAAGTACTGAGTTAAAAAAATTGAATGGTAACAGAGGTTCTAAACATTTTATTTATATAAACAGAACATTTTTTGGGCTGTATAATTTAATGCACGATTTAAAAGCAAACAACATACTTGTAAATAATTTTAAAAACTTTTAATGCATTATAACAAAAAACAAATAGCAGAATTTCCGCATTTATTTAAAATTAATTTAATGAATAGTATTTCTGGATTTAAATCTGCAAACCTAATTGCTACAAAATCTAAAGACAATTTTACCAATGTTGCTGTTTTTAGTTCTGTAATGCATTATGGATCTAGTCCAGCAATTTTAGGTTTTGTTTTAAGACCCACAACTGTAGCTAGAAATACCTATAACAATATTAAAGAAACTGGTTTTTATACAATTAATGCTATTAATGGAGGTATTATTGATGATGCGCATCATACATCTGCTAAATATCCTTCTGAAATATCTGAGTTTGATAAAACCAATTTAAATTCTGAATATAAGAATGAGTTTTATGCACCTTTTGTAAAAGAATCTCCTTTAAAAATAGGAATGAAGTTTTTAGAAGAATACTTTATAAAAGCAAATGGAACAATCTTAGTTTTAGGAGAAGTTATAGACTTACATTTTGATGATGATTTGATTCTTAAGGATGGAATGTTAGATTTATCAGCAAAAAAAATAACCACAATTAATGGTTTAGATACCTATTTAATTCCAAAAGAAAAAATAAAATTAAGTTACCAAAGACCTAGATAATTAAAGCTTATTACAACTATTTTATATAGATATGACAGCAAAAGAAATAGATAGAATTATAGAGATGGCTTGGGAAGATAGAACAACTTTTGATGCTATTCAACATCAATTTAGAATTTCAGAAGTTAAGGTCATTATTTTAATGAGAAATAATTTAAAACCATCTAGTTTTCGTTTGTGGAGAAAAAGGGGTCAAGGAAGAAGTACAAAGCATCAAGCAAAAAGAACATTTATAAAAGGAAGGTTTAAATGTTCTAGGCAAAACACAATTTCTAACAACAAAATTTCTAAAAGATAAAAACGAAAAAAATATGAAAACTATTCTTGTTGTAGGAGGTAGTAGTGGTATAGGAAAAGCAATTATTAATAATTTAATAGATACGCATAAAATTATAAATATTAGTAGATCTAAACCAAATGAGCAATTAAATTTAACACATTATTCTTGTGATGTTTTAATAGATGAACTTCCTGATTTAGAAGAATTAGATGGTTTAGTTTACTGCCCAGGAAGTATTAATTTAAAGTCGTTTTCTAGATTAAAAATAGAAGAATTTACAGAAGATTTTAATATTAATGTTTTAGGAGCAATAAAAGTTTTAAAAGCCTATGAAAAATTATTAATAAAAAATAATGGAAGTGTTGTTTTATTTAGTACAGTTGCTTCTTTTTTAGGGATGCCTTTTCATGCAAGTATTGCAACAAGTAAATCTGCAGTAGAAGGTCTAACCAAATCTTTAGCAGCAGAATATGCTACTAAAGTTAGATTTAATGTAATTGCACCTACAGTAACAGATACACCTTTAGCTGCACGTTTGTTAAGAAATGATAAACAAAAAGAAAATTTAGAAAATAGACATCCATTAAAAAAATATTTGAAACCAGAAGAGGTAGCAAATTTAGCTAGTTATTTATTATCAGACTTATCTTCTGCTATTACAGGACAAATAATACCAATAGATGCAGGAATAGTGAGTGTTAAAATGTAAAGATGAATCAATTATTAATAATTATAACATTTTGATTTATGAATAATGACACAATATTGTTTGATGAAAGCAATAAAAATAATAATTGGTTTACTGTAAACGACACAGTAATGGGAGGTATTTCTAGTTCTAAATCTTTAATAACAGAAAAAGGGAATCTTATTTTTTTTGGGGATGTTTCAATAGAAAATAATGGCGGTTTTACAATGATTAAAATGCCTTTAAATATTGATTTTTCTGATAAAAACTCTCAACTCATTATAAAGTTAAAAGGAGATGGTAAAAAATATCAGTTTAGAATTAAATCAAAAATAGATCAGAAATATTGGTATATACAATCTTTTCAAACACAAAAAGAAATAGAAGAAATAACTTTAAATTTATTAGATTTTTATCCTTCATTTAGAGGTTGTAAATTAAATAAAGAAAATTTTTCAGGTAATACTATTAAAGAAATTGCCATATTTATAGGAAACAAGAAAAACGAAAAATTTGCTTTAGAAATAGAAAAAATTTATATTAAATGATTCAATTAAAAAAACATTCGGGTATTTATACCCTAACTACAGAACAAATTTTAAATGTGCCTTTAAAAGAAGCTTGGTGTTTTTTTAGTGCTCCCCAAAATTTAGAAAATATTACTCCAAAACATATGGGGTTTACCATAACTTCTAAAGTTGATAAAAAGGCATATAAAGGCCAAATTATTACTTATAAAGTTGGTATTTTACCAGGGATAAAAACAAATTGGGTAACTGAAATTACACAAGTAAAAGATAAAAGTTTTTTTATTGATGAACAACGATTCGGACCTTATAAAATGTGGCATCATGAACATTGGTTTGAGGATTTAGAAAACGGTAAAACATTAATGAAAGATAAAATTTCATATAAAATTCCATTTGGATTTTTAGGCCATTTTGCTCAGTTTTTATTTATAAAAAAACAATTAAAAACAATTTTCGAACATCGATTCATAACGTTAGAAAAACTTTTTAATGAATAAAAAAAATACATTTTTTTGGTTTCGAAGAGATTTAAGATTAGAAGATAATGTAGCTTTAAATAAAGCCCTAACATCAGGAAACAAAGTAATTCCTATATTTATTTTTGATGAAGAAATTTTAGATAAATTACCCAAAGATGATGCAAGGGTTTCTTTAATTTATAAAGCATTATTAGAACTAGACTTAAAATTAAAAGAAAAAGGATCATCGATATTAATAAAAAAAGGAAATCCCTTAGAGATTTGGAAAAACCTGGCATCAGAATTTACAATTCATTCTGTTTATACAAATAAAGATTACGAACCTTATGCCTTAAAAAGAGATGATAAAATACGTAAGTTTTTAAACTCTAATAACATTAAATTTTTAAGATTTAAAGATCAAGTTATTTTTGAAGAAAATGAAGTTTTAAAAAATGATGGTTTGCCATATACCGTTTTTACACCATATAAAAATAAATGGCTTCAAAAGTTTGATAAACTAAATGATACTACAGATTTTAGAATAGATTTTTCTAGTTTTTATAAGTTTTCTACTAATTTTCCACAGATAGAAACAATAGGTTTTGTAGAAAGTCTAATAAAATTAAAACCATACAATTTACACAATCTTTATAATTATGATGAAATTAGAGATTTTCCATATTTAAATAAAACATCTAATTTATCTCCATACTTACGATTTGGTTTGGTAAGTGTTCGTAAAATGGTTCAATTAGCTTTAAAAACAAATGCTACTTTTTTAAATGAACTCATTTGGAGAGAATTTTTCATGCAAATTTTATTTCATTTTCCTAAAGTAGTTACTCATAATTTTAAGAAGAAATATGATGTAATTCCTTGGAGAAATAATGAAGAAGAATTTAAATTATGGTGTAGAGGAGAAACAGGTTATCCTTTAGTTGATGCAGGAATGAGACAATTAAATGAAACAGGTTACATGCATAATAGAGTTAGAATGATAACTGCTGGCTTTTTATGTAAGCACCTATTGATTGATTGGCGCTGGGGAGAAGCTTATTTTGCAGAAAAGTTACTAGATTATGAATTATCTGCTAATAACGGAAATTGGCAATGGGCTGCAGGAACAGGCTGTGATGCAGCTCCTTATTTTAGAGTTTTTAATCCAGAAACACAATTAAAAAAGTTTGATAAAGATTTACAATATGTTAGAAAATGGGTGTTAGATTTTGATGAGTTAACCTATGCTAAACCAATTGTAGAGCATAAGTTTGCTAGAGAAAGGGCAATTTCTACTTATAAAAAGGCATTAAATAGCTTCTTATAAGTAGAAATTTTAACTCAAAATGAGTTTTTTAATTTTTAGGATATTTCTCAGCAATTTTATCTAAAGATAAATTATGGATACTACCTACATGAGAATGTTGTTTTCCTAAATCTGGCTTATACGTTCCTGCTTGTACTTGACCACCAATTTGTTGATAGGCTTCTCTAAAAGACATTCCTTCAACTACTAAATTATTGATGCTATCAACCGTAAATAAATATTGATATTTTTCATCATTCAAATCAATATCTTTTACAATTACTTGTTGTATAGAATAATTAAAAATGTCTAAAATATCTTTAACATCTTCAAAAGCTGCAATAATATTCTCTTTTAATAATTGAAAATCTCTGTGATATCCTGTTGGTAAATTATTCGTAATTAATAACATTTCTGAATGTAAAGCTTGAATTTTATTACATTTTCCACGGATTAATTCAAAAACATCAGGATTTTTTTTATGTGGCATAATGCTACTTCCGGTTGTTAATTCATCAGGAAAAGTTATAAAACCAAAATTCTGACTCATATACAAACAAACATCCATTGCAAAACGAGCCATTGTATTACACAATCCGCCTAAAGCAGCAGCAATTGAGCGTTCGCTTTTCCCTCTACTTAATTGAGCAGCAACTACGTTGTATTTTAAAGTTTCAAAATCTAATTCTTTAGTAGTTAATTCTCTATCAATAGGAAAAGAAGAACCATAACCAGCAGCAGAACCTAAAGGATTTTGGTCTACAACTTTAGAAACTGCATTTAATACATAAACATCGTCGATTAATAATTCAGCATACGCAGAAAACCACAATCCAAAAGATGATGGCATGGCAACTTGCAAATGTGTATAACCTGGTAATAATGAATCTTTGTGAGTTTCTGCAAGGTTTAATAAAGTATCAAAAAGTGATTTTACTTTATCATTTACAACGGCTAAATTCTCCTTGTAATACAATTGTAAAGCCACTAAAACTTGATCGTTTCTAGAACGAGCAGTATGAATTTTTTTACCAACTTCGCCTAATTTATTGGTCAATTCCCATTCAATTTTAGAATGTACATCTTCAAAAGAAGGTTCAATTACAAAGGTTCCGTTTTCTATATCCGTTGCTAATTCTTGCAAACCTCTTTTTAAATCTGTTAATTCATCAGTAGTAATAATTCCTATAGATTCTAGCATAATTGCGTGTGCTAAAGAAGCCTGAACATCATATTTTGCAATGTGAATATCAATTTCTCTATCGTTACCTACTGTAAAGTTTTCTATTTGTTTATCTATTGAAAATCCTTTGTCCCAAAGTTTCATATTTTTTATTGTTTTTTGCTGTCATTTTGAGCGAAATGTAATGAAGTCGAAAAATCTTTTTAATTTAGATTTCTCCACAAGGTCGAAATGACAACTTATATTATTTTATATCTATTTAAGCAATTACACGATTCAATAATTCAACATAAACCTGTATTCCTTCTTCAATTTCTGCCAAATATATAAATTCGTTTGCAGAATGAGAACGTGTGCTATCTCCAGGACCTAATTTTAAAGACTGACAAGATAATACTGCTTGATCTGAAAGTGTTGGCGATCCATAGGTTTCTCTTCCCATTGCAATTCCGGCTTTTACTAAATTGTGTTCTGTAGAAATACAAGACGAATTTAATCTTACACTTCTTGGTGTTATTTCTGTGCAAGGTGATTGTTCTTGTAAAATTGTTGCAATTTCTTGATTAGAATACGCATCGTTTACACGAACATCTACTACTAAATCTACATGAGCAGGAACTACATTGTGCTGTTTACCCGCATTTATTTGAGTAACTGTCATTTTGACATCACCCAAAGCATCAGAAGATTTTTCAAATTCATAATCTTTAAACCACTGTAAAACTTCAATTGTATTATAAATTGAATTGTTATCATTTGGATGAGCAGCGTGACTTGGAGTTCCTTTTACAACTGCATCAAAAACCACCAAACCTTTTTCTGCAACCGCTAAATTCATTAAAGTTGGCTCACCAACAATAGCAACATCAATATGTGGAATTATTGGCAACATACTATTCAATCCATTTGGTCCGCTATTTTCTTCTTCTGCAGAAGCTACAATTACCAGATTGTATTTCAAGTTTTCTTGAGCATAAAAATTGGTAAAAGTTGCAATTAAAGATACCAAACATCCACCAGCATCATTAGAACCTAAACCAAATAATTTACCATCTTCTACAAATGCTTTTAAAGGATCGTTTGTGTAAGCTGAGTTGGGTTTAACAGTATCGTGATGCGAGTTTAATAATAAAGTTGGTTTGCTTTCATCAAAATATTTGTTGGTTGCCCAAACGTTATTTTTAGTTCTTTTAAACGGAATTTCAAATTCAATAAACCAAGCTTCAATTAAGGCCGCAGTTTTGTCTTCTTCTGTAGAAAAAGATTGCGTTTCAATTAAACTTTTTAAAAGTGAAATTGCTTTTTCTGTTAATTTTTCAATAGTCATCATTATAATGTAATTGTTGTAAAATTATCGTTTTCTTTTGTTAGCATTGCTGTATTACCAATATGAACTTTTTGCACGCCATTGTTAAGCGCATCAAAACAATTGTCTAATTTCGGAATCATTCCATCAGAAATAATTCCGTTTTCTAATAACTCTTTATAGGTATTAGAATTGATGTTTTTAATTACCGAATTTTTATCAGCAAAATCTTGTAAAACACCATTTAATTCAAAGCAATAGTATATTGATGTATCATAAATATCACTCATTCCAACACCAATGGTACTTGCAATTGTGTCTGCATTTGTATTTAATAATTGTCCATTTCCATCGTGAGTAATGGCACAAAAAACAGGTGTAAAATCTGCCTGAATTAATTTGTCAATAGAGTTAGAAGCTATTTTTTTTACATCACCTACAAAACCAAAATCAATATCTTTTACAGGTCTTTTGTCTGATTTTATACTGTTGATATCTGCACCAGTTAAACCAATTGCATCTACTTGTAAAGCTTGTAATTTAGCCACCACATTTTTGTTGACTAAACCTCCATAAACCATTGTAATTACTTCTAAAGTTTCAGCATCAGTAATACGTCTACCATTTATCATTTTAGATTCAATACCTAATTTTGATGCAATATGTGTAGCACGTTTTCCACCACCATGAACTAAAATTTTATGTCCTTCAAGGTTAGAAAATAGTTGTAAAAAAGCATTTAAAGAAGTTTCATCTTCAATGATATTTCCTCCTATTTTTATGATTGATAGTTTTTTCATTTTTTTGTATTCGTCATTGCGAGTTTACGAAGCGATCTCCTAATTATTTTCTAATATTTTCTTTAATACTAATTGCGCAGCATAACTTCTGTTATTTGCTTGTTCAATAACCAAAGAACTATCAGAATCTAGAACAGCATCTTCAACAACAACATTTCTTCTAACAGGCAAACAATGCATAAATTTAGCATCTCTAATTTTATCTTTTGTGATGGTCCAATTGTCATCAACATCTAATATTTGACCATAAGATTCGTAAGAACTCCAGTTTTTTGTATACACAAAATCAGCGTCTTTAAAAGCTTCTTCTTGATTGTGATAAATAGGTGTGTCTTTTGTTATTTCCAGATTTAGATTATATCCTTCTGGATTTGCAATTACAAAATCAACATCCATTTTTTGCATTGCTTGGGTAAAACTATTGGCAACTGCGTGTGGCAACGCTTTTACGTGAGGCGCCCAACTTAAAACCACTTTCGGTTTGTTTTTTACAGTATTTTCTGCAATGGTAATTGCATCGGTTAATCCTTGTAAAGGATGACCAGTTGCACTTTCCATACTAACAATTGGTACAGAAGCAAATTCTACAAACGAATTTAAAATTTGCTCAGATTCGTCTTTTTCTTTGTCTGTTAAACTCGGAAAAGCTCTAACAGCAATTACATCACAATATTGAGAAACCACCTGTGCAGCTTCTTTAATATGTTCTGCAGTATTACCATTCATTATTGTTCCATCTCCAAATTCTATTCCCCAAGCATCACCAGAAACATTCATTACTATAGGATCCATTCCTAAATTTAAAGCCGCTTTTTGGGTGCTTAAACGTGTACGTAAACTTGAATTAAAAAATAATAAACCTAAAGTTTTGTTTTTACCTAATTCTTTGTTTGCTAACGGATTTGCTTTAATTTCTTTGGCTTCTTCAATCCAAGAATTAATATTGTCTATGTCGTTTATGGATGTGTAATTCTTCATGTTTTTATTTTAACAATGGATTTAAGTCCATTGCAATTGATAGTTTTATTTTATTTTGGTAAACGGAGCTGTATTATTCATAGCATTCACTATAAAATTATCTTCTAGACCGTTTACAATCCATGTTTCTATATTTGCTCGTTTTCCTAATGCAGCAGCTTCAATTTTAGATTCCATTCCTCCAGTTCCATGAGAAGATTTAGAACTAACTACTTCATTTCTTAAATCTTCAAAATTAGTAACTTCTTTTATAGTTTCTGGATTATTATTTTTGAAAGACTCTTTTGTGTAAATTCCGTTTGTATTTGTAGCAATAATCAACAAATCTACATTTAACAAAGTAGCAGTTAAAGCTGCCAATTTATCATTATCACCAAATTTAATTTCATCAGTGGCAACAGTATCATTTTCATTAATGATAGGAATGTAATTATTGTTTACCAAAACATTAATGGTATTTACAATATTAGTTTTACTTTCTTTTTTTTCAAAATCTGAATAGGAGAGTAGGCATTGAGAACTTAATAAACCATATTCTCTAAAAATTTCTTGATAAATTCTGATTAAATGAGGCTGACCAATAGATGCCAAAGCTTGTTTTACAAAGACATCTTCTTGTTTACTTTCTAATTTTACAAACTGTTTGGCCACTGCAATAGCACCAGAACTTACAATAATAAATTCGCAAGAATCTTTAAGTTTTGCAATTTGACTAGCAATATCTTCAATTTTACCTCTAGAGATATTATTGGTTTCTTTAGTTAAAGTATTAGAGCCTATTTTAAGTAAAATTCGCTTCTTTTTTTGCATATTATCTTATTTGTCCATTTCCATGAATGTACCACTTATTAGTTACCAAATGTTGTAAACCAATTGGTCCACGTTGGTGTAATTTATCTGTACTAATTGCTAATTCTCCACCTAAACCTAACTGACCACCATCTGTAAAACGCGTAGATGCATTATGATAAACAGCAGCAGTATCTACGTTTTCCATAAATAATTTTGCTTCGGTTTCATCTTTAGTAATGATTGCAGCAGAATGACCTCCAGCATATTTGTTAATCATAGAAATTGCAGCTTCATTGGATGAAATTTCACCAATTACAATTTTGTAATCTAAAAATTCTTCGTACCAAACTTCGTTGGATGAAATTTGTTCTAATTGATGATTTCTAGCCACAATTTCATCACCTAAAACTTTTATTTTAGCTTCTTGTAGTTTTAAATTTAACTGATTGATAAAAGTTGATTTATCAGCCAAATTTTCATCAATTAAAACTTTATCAACAGCATTACAAGCAGAAATTTTCGATTTTCCGTTTAAAATGATGTCAATTGCAATGTCTAAATTGGCTTCTTTAGAAACGTACACAAAATTGTTTCCACGACCACTAATAATAACAGGACAAGTTGCGTGTTGTTTTACAAAAGCAATTAAACGTTCTCCTCCTCTTGGCACAATTAAATCGACTTTTTGCGTTGGTTTTTCTAAAAAAGCTTGCGTTTCTGTTCTGTTAAATTGTAAATATTCTACCCAATCAGTACTCGCATTGTGTTGTTTTAAAGCTTTGTGCCACAATTCAACAATTTTTAAATTAGAATGTAAAGATTCTTTACCACCTTTTAAAAGAATTTTATTACCCGATTTAAAGGCAATTCCTGCAGCTTCTACTGTTACATCTGGTCTAGATTCATAAATGATTAAGACCGTTCCAAAAGAAGCAGTTTTGTTATAAACTTGCATACCATTATCATGCTTAAAACGAAAGCGTTCTACACCAACAGGATCTGCTTGTGATGCTAAATGTTTAGCAGCTTTAATCATTTCATCAACTTTTACATCATCAGCTTTTAAACGATCGAACATAGAAATGTCATTTCCTTTATAAGCTTCTAAATCTGTTTTGTTAATATTTATAATAGCTTCTCTTTCTTTATCAAGAAGTTCTGCCATTGTTAGTAAAACAGCATTTCTAGTTTCTATAGACAATAGTGTATTCATTATTTTTCTTTTCTAATCTTCTAAGACATCAACTAATGCTTCAAAAAACTGATTGATATGATCTTTTCTTACAGTTAGTGGAGGTAAGATTCGTAATAATTTTTTATTCATTGCTCCACCAGTAAAGATTTGATAATCGTAAATTAATTTCTTGCGCAAATCTCCAACTTCAAAATCAAATTCTAATCCTAACATTAAACCTTTTCCTTTAACTTTTTTAATTTGCGGAATTGTTTTTGCAATTTTTATAAAATAACAAGACATTTCATTTACATTATCTAATAATTTTTGTTCTTCAATAACATCTAAAACAGCTAAACCAGCAGCACAAGCTAAATGATTACCTCCAAATGTTGTTCCTAACATTCCAAATTTTGCTTCAATACTTGGATGAATTAAAATTCCTCCAATAGGAAAACCATTCCCCATTCCTTTTGCAATAGAAATAATTTCTGGAGTAACATTGTAATGTTGAAAAGCAAAGAATTTACCAGATCTTCCATAACCAGATTGTACTTCATCAGCAATTAAAAAAGTATTATTTTCTTTGCACAGTAAATCAACTTCTTCAAAGAATTCTTTTGTAGCTTCATCTAATCCACCAACACCTTGAATAAATTCTACAATAACTGCACAAACATCGCCTTTTTCAAGTTCTGTTTTTACGCCATCAATATCATTTAAATTTAAAATAGTAACTTTTTGTTGTGCGTTAATTGGCGCAATAATATTTTTATTATCTGTTGCAGCAACAGCCGCAGAAGTTCTACCATGAAAACCGTTTTTAAAGGCAACAACTCTAGATTTCCCTGTTTTAAAAGAAGCTAATTTTAATGCGTTTTCATTTGCTTCTGCACCAGAATTACATAAAAATAACTCATAATCTTTACAACCTGAAGCATTTTCTAAAGTATCTGCAAGTTTTTTTTGTAAAGGATTTTGGATTGCATTTGAATAAAAACCTAATTTCTTTACTTGGTTAGAAATAGCATCAACATATTTTGGATGTGCATGTCCAATAGAAATTACAGCATGACCTCCATATAAATCTAAATATTCTCTTTTATTTTCGTCGTAAACATATACTCCTTTTCCTTTTACAGGAGTAACATCATACAAAGGATAAACATTAAATAATGGCATAGCTTTAGTTTTTTATTTGGTTAATTTTATCAAAAGATTTATTAATTCCTTGAATTAAAGAAGAGCTTAAACCTTGGTGTTCCATTTCATTTAAACCTTCAATTGTACAACCTCCAGGAGTTGTAACTCTATCTATTTCTGCTTCTGGGTGTTTGCCAGATTCTTTTAATAAGGTTGCAGCACCAAAACAAGTTTGCATAGCTAATTCATGTGCTTCATCTGCCTCAAAACCTAATTGAATTGCACCTTGAGTTGTTGCACGTATTAAACGCATCCAAAAAGCAATTCCGCTTGCACAAATAACTGTAGCAGCTTGCAGTTGTTCTTCAGGAATTACCATAGAACGACCTAAACTATTAAAAATAGTTTTGGCTAATTCTATTTTTTGTTTTCCTTTTTCATTTGCAGAAAGGCAAGTCATAGATTGCCCAACAGAAGCAGCTGTATTAGGCATTGCTCTAATTGTATAATGCTTATTTCCAATTATATTTTCAATTTTAGCTAATGAAAAACCAGTAATAACAGAAATTACAATTTGATCTTTTTTAAATTTATATTTTAAATGATCTAAAATATCTTTTAAGTGTCTTGGCTGAACAGCAAAAATTAAAATATCAGAATTTCTTACAGCTTTTACATTATCAGAAGTAATAATTACTTCTTTGTAAACATTAAAATCACTAAGAGAATCTGTATTTCGTTTTGTTAAATACAAAGTATGTACAACGTTGTTTTTTAACAAACCTTTTGCTATAGATTGACCTAAACTTCCTGCTCCAATAATTGCTACTTTCATAATTTTTTTTTTTCGCGTTACCTAAAGGTCGCGCTTTACATTATATTTTTTTTTTCGTACCTCCAAAAAGGATGTCTTTTCAATCGCTAACGCAATTGCTTACTATTAAAAATAATTTGCTTTTAAATTTAAACCAAGAGTTTCTTTAAAACCATACATTAAATTTAGGTTCTGTATTGCTGCACCAGAAGCTCCTTTAAGTAGATTATCTATAGTACTTGTTATTAATAATTTATTTCCGTGTTTTTCTAATTGTACCAAACATTTATTTGTATTTACTACTTGTTTCATAAATATGCTTTCATCAGAAACTATTGTAAATGCTGCATCTTTATAAAAATCTTTATAAATGTTTTTAGCTTCTTCAAGAGAACCATCAAACTTTGTGTATGTAGTTGCAAAAATTCCTCTAGAAAAATCACCTCTATTTGGCATAAAGTTAATTTCTGAATTAAAATTTGGTTGTAAAAGATTAACAGTCTGATTTATTTCTCCTAAATGCTGATGATTAAATGCTTTGTAATGAGAAAAATTATTATCTCTCCAAGTAAAGTGTGTTGTTGCAGAAAGTGAAGTTCCTGCACCAGTTGCACCTGTAACAGCATTTATGTGAATATCATCTTTTAACAAACCGTTTGCTGCTAAAGGTAAAATAGCCAATTGTAAAGCCGTTGCAAAACAACCTGGATTAGCAATATATTGAGCTGTTTTTATAGCTTCTTTATCTAGTTCAGGTAAACCATAAACAAATTCTTTTCCCTCAAAATTTTTATCAGCAACTAGTCTAAAATCATTACTTAAATCAATGATTTTTGTATTATCAGAAAAGCTGTTTTTTCGTAAAAAAGCAGTTGAATTTCCATGGCCTAAGCATAAAAATAATACATCAACATCAGGGTTAATATCATTTGTAAAACTGATTTCTGTAGAACCAATTAAATCTTGGTGTACTTTATACAATTTGTTACCAGCGTTAGAAGTACTGTACACAAAATTGATATTTGTTTCTGGGTGATTTAATAATAATCTAATTAATTCTCCTGCAGTATAACCAGCACCTCCAATAATTCCTACTTCTAACATAATTATTTATTTACTTGTTGATATATTTTGTTCTGATTTCCTAGTATTTTAATAAACCCTTTTGCGTCATCAGCTGTCCAAGCTTTATTTTCTTCACCATATGTACTAAATGCACTAGACATTAAATCGTGATCAGAAACAATTCCGTCTAAAGAAAAATGATAAGGTTTTAAAGTAACTACAACATTACCAGAAACCATTTTTTGAGAACTTTGTAAAAAAGCTTCTGTATCTCTCATTACAGGATCTAAATATTGGCCTTCATGTAAATGCATTCCGTAGAAACTAGACAAATATTCTTTGTGTTGTAACTGCCATTTTGTTAAGTTGTGTTTTTCTAATAAATGATGCGCTTTTACGGTGATTAAAGCAGCAGCAGCTTCAAAACCAACCCTTCCTTTTGTCCCAACAATTGTATCACCTACATGAATGTCTCTACCAATAGCATAAGCAGATGCAATATTGTTTAAGTTTTCAATATTAACTTCTGGTGCATTTTTTTGACCATTTAAAGCAACAAATTCACCTTTATTAAAAGTTAATGTAACTTTTTCTTCACCTTCTTTTTCTAATTGAGAAGGATATGCTTCACTAGGTAAAGGTTTTTCTGATTTTAAAGTTTCTACACCCCCAATACTTGTTCCCCAAAGGCCTTTGTTTACAGAATATTTAGACTTCTCCCAATTCATGTTAATTCCTTCAGCTTTTAAATAATCTATTTCTTCTTGTCTAGTTAGTTTTTGATCTCTAATAGGCGTAATAATTTTTATACCTGGAGCCAAAGTTTGAAAAATCATGTCAAAACGTACTTGGTCATTTCCGGCACCAGTACTTCCATGAGCAATATATTCTGCACCAATACTTTTTGCATATTCTACAATTTCTATTGCTTGAATAATTCTTTCTGCACTCACAGAAAGTGGGTAAGTAGCATTTTTTAAAACGTTACCAAAGATTAAATACTTAACTACTTTGTTGTAAAAAGTGGCAACTGCATCAATATTTTTGTACGTGGTAACACCCATTTTATAAGCATTACTTTCTATATGGTTTATTTCTTCGGTTGTAAACCCTCCTGTATTTACACTTACAGCATGTACTTCGTATTCTTTAGATAAACTTACAGCACAATAAGATGTGTCTAATCCTCCACTATATGCAATAACTAATTTTTTCATGATATTATTTTTTATTCTTTTTTAGAAATAAGTTTTGTTTCATTTTTTTAAGTCTCTTAAAGACATTTTCTTTGACCTCTACAGGTTTTTCTTTTTCATTTTGTTTTTTGGGATCAAATAACATACCTGTGCATAAACACATTTTTCTGTTTGTTCTTGTTAATACATCATAATTCTTACAAGTTTGGCATCCGTCCCAAAAGCTTTGGTCGTCTGTTAATTCAGAGAAAGTTACAGGTTTGTATCCTAAGTCACTGTTTAGTTTCATTACTGGTAAACCAGTAGTGATACTAAAAACTTTTGCATTTGGATATTTCTTTCTAGAGTGTTCAAAAATTTTAAGTTTAATTTTTTTAGCTAAACCAATACCTCTGTAATCGGGATGTACAATTAAACCAGAGTTGGCAACAAATTTACCATGACCCCATTTTTCAATATAGCAAAATCCGGCAAATTTACCTTTGTCTAAAGCTATAACAGCGTTGCCATTTTCCATTTTGGCAGCAACATAAGCAGGTTTTCTTTTTGCAATACCTGTACCTCTCACTTGAGCGGCATCTTCTATGGTTTTGCAAATAATTTCTGCGTAAACTGTATGTGATTTATTAGCAATTACAATTTCCATTGCATTGTGTTTTTATTTTGTAAAATGTTGTTTGTTTTTGTCTTAAAGTAGAATCGGACTCACCTAAATTCCATAAATATCTAATACCCCAAAGGGCGAATAGAAAAACTGCGTTGTACATTATTGTTATTGTTTAAAATAACTAAAGTTTGTAAGTAAGTTTTGTAAGAAAGATTCAAAATAAAAAAATAAAAATTGTTAAATACTATAATAGGTAATAAGGAGGCTAAAGTAGAATATTAGCTACGTCGATTGCGTGGGCGCAAAACGGGAACTATTGTAGTACATAATTTATTTCTTCTTGAAGTAATCATGTTGCTAAAGTATATATTTTTTTAAACCTATTACCATAAGTCTACTATTTTTTTAGAAGTTTTATCAAATTTTAACAAAATTGGTTTTTGAGTTAAAAATTATTCTATTGAAAACCAATTTAAGGTTTTATTTCATAATTAGTTTTAATATAAATTAATTGAAATCATATCAATTTTAATAAAATTTACAATTCATCCTAAAAAAAATACAATTCGGTACTCTTTAATTTAAAAAAGGAAACTTCAGTTGCATATTTGTACCATAATTAACCAATAAAAACAAAATATTATGAAACTTATCGTAGCTCTTTTAGCAACAACAATGTTATTTATTTCGAATCAAATAACAGCTCAGACCAAAACAATAACAGCAACTGTAATAAATGTATCTTCAGATTCTGGTAAAGTAGGATTTGCATTATATAACAAAACAAATTTTAGATTGAAACCAATTAAAGCAACTTCATCTAAAATTGTTGACGGAAAAAGCATTGTAGAATTTAAAAATGTTGAAGCTGGAGAATATGCAATTATTTGTTATCATGATAAAAATGATAATAATAAAATGGATTTTCAATCTAATGGAATGCCTTTAGAAGATTATGGAGCATCAAACAATGTTATGAATTTTGGACCACCAAAATTTGAAGATGCTAAGTTTGCTGTTGAGGATAAAAATGTATCTTTAGAAATTAGATTTTAGTAAGCAATTTAAGAATACAAGTATATTGACAATGGAAAACCAAGAAATATTTACCATAAGAAGTGTTAAAAAAGGAGCAATTCTTTGTTTAAAGTTAACTATAATTTTTGGATTAATCTTCGGGTTTATATTTGGGCAAACTTCTTTAGAAGGTTTTATGTGGACTTTCTTAATATCTGGAATGTATTCTTTTGGAATTGGATTTGGAAATGGATTAATAAACAATTACTTAACTGTAAAGTGGGATTGGATAACACAAACAAATGAAAGAGTTTGGGCAGGTATTATAGGAACTGTTTTATATACAGTGCCAGTTGTATTATTAATAGATTATGTAGTTTTTGTTTTAATTAACAACAATTCTGGAGAGAACTTTTTTAAGGGAGACTTTATGTGGGTTCATTTGTTTTACATTGTACTTTCTTTAGGTATTTCTACCTTTTTACATGCTAGAGGTTTTATGATTAACTGGAAATCTGCTATGACCAAAGAAACTACAAAACAAGAAATTGTAGCTAAAACCGAAACAGCAAAGTTTGAATCTTTAAAAAACCAGCTAGATCCACACTTTTTGTTTAATAGTTTAAATGTGTTAACCAGTTTAATTGGCGAAAACCCAAATCAGGCAGAAAAGTTTACAACCAAATTGTCTAAAGTTTATAGGTATGTTTTAGAACAAAGAAATAAAGATTTAGTACCAGTAGCAGAAGAATTAAAATTTGCAAAAACTTACATGCAATTATTAGAAATGCGCTTTGAAGATGCTGTGAAATTTAATATTCCTGATTCGATAAGTAATTCGGAATTAAAAATAGTGCCATTGTCTTTACAACTTTTATTAGAAAATGCGGTAAAACACAATGTGGTTTCATCATCAAAACCATTAGAAATTTCAATTTACGAAGAAAATAATTATTTAATTATAGCAAATAATATTAACCCTAAAGAAGCTATAGGTAAAAGTACCAAAGTAGGTTTACAAAACATTGCAGATCGATATGGTTTAATAACAGACAAATCTGTTAAAATAGAAAATAATAACAAAACTTTTAAGGTGAGTTTACCTCTCCTTTATAAAATGAACAATATTATGTACTCAGAAGATTTAGAAAATAGTAACTACGTTAAAGCCGTAGAAAAAGTAGAAAAATTAAAAGAATTTTATCAAAATTTGGCTTCTTACTGTTTAGTAATTCCTTTTTTAATATTTATCAATTTAAGATTTTCACCACAATTCCATTGGTTTTGGTTTCCAATATTTGGATGGGGTATGGGCTTAGTTTTTCACTTCTTAGAAGTAAACAATTACAACATTTTCTTAGGTAGAAACTGGGAAGATAAAAAGATAAAAGAATTAATGGACAAAGAGAGTCATCAAAAAAGAAACAGGTAATGGAAAAAGAATTCTCTAAAGAACAAAAATATGTTTTGGCTCGTAAAAGAGTAGAAAAAATAGCAAAGTTCTATAAGCATTTGGCAATTTATATTGTAGTAAATATCTTTTTAAGTTGCATATTTATTGCAGGAGATATGAATGATGGAGACTCTTTAACCCAAGCAATTTTTTACAACAACAATTATAAAATTTGGTTTTATTGGGGTATTGGAATTATTTTTCAAGCTTTAAATACATTTGGTTTAAACCTGTTTTTTAATAAAGATTGGGAAGAAAGAAAAGTAAAAGAATACATGAACAAAAATGATTACAGAAATTAAAATGGAAGCAAATTTTACCAAAGAGCACAATTACTTAAAAGCAAAAAAAAGAGTAAAAGACATTAAAGGGTTTTATGTGCATTTGTTTGTTTATCTATTAACAATGCCTATTGTAATTATTGTAAATTTAATGTTTGTACCAGGCTTCCATTTCTTTTGGTTTGCTGTATTAGGATGGTTTATAGGTGTCTTTTTTCATTGGTTAGCTGTTTTTGGATTTAACAAAATAGGCTTTAGCAAAGAATGGGAAGAGAATAAGATTAAAGAATTTATGCAAGAACAAAATAAATATAACAAGCGTGGAAAATAATTATTTAAAAGAAGAAAGTTTTATTAGAGCAAAAAAAAGAGTAAAAGCAATTAAAGGTTTTTATGTGCACTTAATTGTTTTTATAATTGTAAACATATTTATAAGCGGTGTTATTATTTTTGGTTTAACACAAAGTGGATATGATTTAGTTGATACGTTTTCTAATTTCGGAGTTTATTCTACTTGGTTTTTTTGGGGAATAGGAATGTTTTTTCATTGGTTAGGAGTTTTTGGGTTTAAATCTATTGGTTTTGGCAGCGGTTGGGAAGAAAGAAAGATTAAAGAATTAATGGATAAAGAAGATGAAAAACGTAAAAATTTTAAATAATGGAAAATCTAACGGAACAAAAACTGTTTAAAGCAGAACAAAAAGTAAAAGAAATTAAAGAGTTTTATAAAAACGTTGTTATTTTTATTATTGTAAATATGTTTTTAACGTTTGTTTGGAAATTTTCTTTTAAAATATTTGGAGATTTTGTAATAAGTAATCATTTTAATGAAGACGGATTTGTACACATACCAATTTGGTTAATTTGGGGTTTTTTCTTACTATTTAGTGGTTTAAAAACATTTGGCTATTTAAATATTTTTGGAAAAAATTGGGAAGAAAGAAAAATAAAAGAATTTATGAATAAAGATTAATACTTTATTTAAACAACTAACAACCAAAATAAAAAAAATGAATGTATTAATAATTGAAGATGAAAAACCTGCTGCTAGAAGGTTAAATAGAATGTTGGCTGAATTAGAAATAGATGTTCAGCAAATGTTACATTCTGTAGAAGAATCTTTAAATTGGTTACAAAACAATGAGCATCCAGATTTAATTTTTTTAGACATTCAGCTTTCTGATGGTTTATCATTTGAAATTTTTGAAGAAATTGAAGTAAAATCTGCTATTATTTTCACCACTGCTTATGATGAATATGCATTAAAAGCATTCAAATTAAATAGTATTGATTATTTATTGAAACCTTTAGATGATGATGAGTTAAAAGTGGCAGTAGATAAGTTTAAAGAAAATCAGCCAAAGCAAACAGATGTGCAGGTTAATTTAGATGATATTAGAAAGTTATTAATTAATCCTGTTGATAGAAAATTTAAAAAACGATTGACTATTAAAGTTGGTCAGCATATAAAAATTATTCATATTGATGAAGTAGATTGTTTTTATAGCGAAAACAAATCAACCTATATTCATACCAAAGAAAACCGAAATTACTTGTTAGATCATTCTTTAGAAAACTGGCAAGAACAATTAAATCCAGAGCATTTTTTTAGAGTAAATCGTACATTTATTGTGCATATAAATGCAATTAAAGACATAATAGCCTATTCTAATTCGCGTTTAAAATTGGTTTTACATTCTTATAAAGATTCAGAAATTATTGTAAGTAGAGAGCGTGTAAAAGACTTTAAAAATTGGATTGACTAACACAGTCAGTTTTTGTTTTTTATTACTTTTTTGGTTTTGAATTGAGTTTGTTTTTAAATTCGCTAACTTATAAAAAAAAGCAGGAGATTTTCTCCTGCTTTAAAATTGTATTTAGATTTTTTTATTTAGTTATATATAAACTTAATGAGATACTGTTAAGTTTTTAATTCCAACTAGTCCATAAGAACCGTTAAAACTACCTTCCTGTACAGATTGTAAGTAATTACCTATTTTAAAGTAGCTACCATTACCTGCTGTATTTAAAGTTCTTCCAAAAACTTCACTTCCATTAATTTTAACAGAAACTCTATCATTGCTAAAAATTAATTGAAAATCATATGAAGTATCTAAAGAATAACCAGTAAAACTTTCACTACCACCACCTTGTGTTTCTGTAATGTATCCACTAATTTTTAATTTTACAGAACCACTTGTTTGACCAGCAGAACCGTCAAATTGTAATCGTATTAAGTCATCTACATCTACACCATCACTATTTGTACCACTAGGTCCATGAATTTGTGCAAAACATAAAGTTCCAGTAGTTCTGTCTTCATTATCATCAGAGTCATAACCAATTGGTAATTGGTCTACTCGAACTGTAAATGACATTGTATGAGTTCCATTATCACCATTCCAACTAGCATTACTTCCGTTAATACGTTCACGTAATTCAACTCTAGGATTTCCAGAATTTGCAGATCCACCTAAACCACGGTAACATTTAAAATATGCCCATCCGTTATTTTCATAAAAGTAGTTACTATTACTCCATGTAGAAATATTTCCATTTACTTGGCTCATTACATCGTCATAATATGTTGCAGAAGAACTTGGTGTAGCTGTAAATCCATTTAATTTCCAATCATCGTTATCAATATTTAAAACTCCTCCTGGAGTACTACTATTACCGCTTCCAGAACCAGAACCACCACCAGTAGTTCCGCCAGTTCCATAAATTTCTAAGTCTAAAACACTATTCCAATCACTTACGCTATTTCCTTTAAAAGTAAGTCGTAAATAACGAGTATCCATATTGCTTAAGTCAAATTCTTCATGTGACTCTGTGTTTCCTGATGAAGTTTTACCACCTTTTTTTGTATATGAAGATCCATTACTACTTTCTAGATAATCGAAAGAAGTAGTTCTTTCATCTCCTTTATGTAAAGCTAGTTTTATGTAATCTACTCTAACAACAGTACCAAAATCGATATCTACATGAACTGAGTTACCGTAGCCAGACCATCTTGTAGACATAGAATTATCATCTATATTTCCAATAGGATTAGCGGATTGTTGTGTTGAAGCAGATATACTATTGTAACTTAATTGTACAGAATTTGAAGATTTTGCTAATAAATCTGAACTTAATAATTCTTTTTTACCTGTATTAGAAGCATCTTCTTCTAGTAAAATTGTTTCTTCTGTATTACAACTAGAAAAAAGCAGGATTGTAATTGATAAAAATAAATATACTGTTTTTTTTAAATTTAATAATTTCATTTTTTAGGGTTTTTTTTAAATTTTAATTAATTTTTCTTTCATACTAAATACAATTTTTATTGGTTATCCAATTTGGATAACCAATCTGGTTTTCCAAATATAATGATAATTTAATAAATATTTAACACTTTAATTAATAAATTATATTTTTTAATTCATTTTTTTATGAATATA
>NZ_JBDVJE010000015.1:0-14309 GCF_039939415.1 Polaribacter sp. | reverse complement strand
CACAATAAATTTCATGTTCTTCGCCTGTAAAATTATATCCATTATACATTTTTAGTATAGGTTCATTTACTCTTGATGTACTAAAGTTATTTTGAGCTGTTTGCAATTCTAAAATGGTATTGTCTATTAAACCTGATGTAGAATCACAATCTGAAAGTACAGCAATAGCCGCATTAATTACAGCCTGAAAATCCTCTACAGCTACTTGTGAGTACTGATTGTAAGCAGTACCTATTATAGCAGATGACAATAAATTTTCGGCTGTATTTACATTGTCTGTTAATTGCAAACGGTTTTTATCTCCTGCTAATAAAGAAATATTATCAAAATAGAATTGACCTGTATTACTCCACATATAAATCAATTGAATATCTATTTTAGCAATGTCTGTTGCTGTTTCTAAAAAAGGAATATCTGCAGCCATTAACACTCCATTTACAGAAAAATCTACAGTTTTAGCAGAAAAATCTACTTGAGCAGTCACGGAGTAAACTGTATTTGTTTTAAAAGATACTGATGGTGATCCGTTTGTAAAATTAGTTGGCACCCCACTTGATGAAATTGAGGTTGCATACTTTATTGTTGCCGTTTGAACACCTACTGCTATACTAGATAAAAATTCTCCTGAGGCAGACACTAAGTTTATTTGACAATTTACTGAACTTCGAGTTGCGGAAACATCGAAAGAAAATGTAGCATTATTAGAAACAGGATCAAAAGTAGTAAAAACACTAGGCTTTGTTGAATTGTGATTAAACTTTAAGCGACCTCCTTCAACAGTAACTCTTCCTGATGTATTATATTCTGTCCAATTATTTGGTAAAGATCCATCTACATCAAATATTTCATCTACTATTGCCGAACAATTAGTTGTTTGCGAAAAACTATTTATTGTAAAAATAAAACCTATTATAAATATGATCTTGATTTTCATTGTTTTAATTTTTATATTGTCAATTGTTTTAATTTTTTGTCGTAATTATTTTATTACAAAATTTATATTTTTTGGGCGCTGTTTATCTAAGATTTTTAATATGTAAACACCTTTTTTTAGATTTTTTGTATCAATTGTAATAATTTTTGATTCTTGATTTATAAATATTGTTTTCTCAACTACTATTTGTCCTAAATAATTAATTATTTGAGTATCAATTTTATCATAATTAAAATTTGAATTCAGTTTTAAGGTAAGCGTATCGTCCTTTTTTACTGGATTTGGAAATAGCATTACTTTATTGTCTATAATAATACTTGATGTACTTAAACTTTGTTCGTTAAGTTTTCTGTTTATAAAATTTACCATCTCTATTAAAACACCAGCATATGCTTTTTGTCCTAAGTTAAAAAAAGCATGTTTTTCACCAGGAAAAATAACAGTTTCTGCATCACCTCCTTTAGCTTTTATGGCATCAGAAAATAATGTACTTTGTGTATGTGATATTGTTGTATCTGCATCTCCATGCATTAAGATGGTTGCAGTTGGAGTATCTGTTAACAGAAAAATTGGAGAATTGGCTTGCTCACTTGGTACATTTTGTTTGTAATTATTTCCTGTACCAAAATCTCCTGCATCATTTACAAAATCATAGATTCCGTTAAAACCAATAAATCCAAGCGCATTATTTTCTTCAGCTGCAATAGCAGCTAATGGAGAGCCTGCAGAACCACCACTAAAGAATACTTTTGTCATATCTAAATTATAAGCATCTGCATTTTCTACAGCCCAATCATATGCAGCCTGAACATCTTCTCTAGCTAGTGAAAAATTACCACTAGAACCATAACATCTATAAGATATACCTAAAGTTATTATACCTAAATTCTCAGCTAAATAATTTCCATGTGGAGAATTCGATGCACTAGAAGTTTCTGTAGAACCTCCAGACCAACCACCACCATGTACCCAGATATGTACAGGGAACTTTGTACTAGAGTTTTCTATTACAGGCCTTGTTATTTTTATTGGTAATTTATGACCAACTATAGGAAAATCTACAGTATTTGCAACAACTTCTATCGTTTCATAATCGAAAATTTCTTCTGGTTGCACTATAAAATTATAAGTATTACCATTTGCTAAACCAATAAAAATACCATCTGTAGATTTAAGACCTTCTTGTATTTGAAGAGAAACTAATGCTTTAGCTGGCCAATTTTCGGTTGGTGTAAAAGTTAAAGAATTTGGTGATGACAAGCTCCAAGTTCCTTGAGCTTCTACATTACTTTTATTTACATATACTTTCGGGTATTCTGAACTAGTATCTACATTTTGGCTGAAACTGATGCTAATATCAGCATCAGAAGGTAAACCTGTACGGTTTTCGGGCAAAACTTCTGTCACAGAAAATGCTGATTTAACAAGTTCTGCATACGCTGTTGCTAATCGATTATATTCATCTTGAAATTTAGTAGCATCTAAAGCCAAATTATACATGGCTAACTCTACAACTTCTGTTTGATTGTACGTTTTTACACCTGCCACTTCTTCAAAAAGATTAAATTTTAGATTTTCTTCAGCATTAATAAGCATCGTATTTGGTATTGTACCTGTACTTATTATTGGAGAAGTACTATCAAAATATTTGTAATTACCAGATGCATCCATAGAAAACCCAAAAAAGAAATAATTTTCTGCTGGTATTTCATTATTTCCTAAAACAACACGTGTATAGTTAGGTCTTGCATAATCAAAGCCAATCTTGCCGTCTTGTAATCTTACAAATCTAATACCTTTAGTATTAGAAAAACCTCCACTCATATCATAATTACCTAATAAACCTGCTGGTTTACCTGTTACTATATTCTCTGCTTTACCTACATAAAAAATACTGTAATTATTATCAGATATCTCTGTTTTTGATTCCTCTAATTCTAAATAAGATCCATCCTTATTAAAAAGTACTGTTGTTTTTCCTGGGTAGGTTTCTTGCGATTCTTCTCCTCCTAAATTAGTATCACTTTGTGTTGCGTCTCCAAAACCTTCTATTTGATTTTCCCATTTAATAACAGCACCTAAATTGTCTGTTATAATTCCTTTTGCATTTTCAAATAAAAAAACTTTACCACTGTTTCTTGCTGCTAAAAAAACTTCTTTGGCAGTATTAAGATCAGACAAAGCAGTATCTACATCTGTTGAAGAGGCATCGCAGTTATCAACTATTATATTTGCTTTGTCTATTTCTGCCTGAAAAGCATCTACACTAGATTGTGGATACTGATCGTAATCTGTACCAATGGTAACTGAATTGATTAATGCTTCTGCAGCAGTTGTTTCACTAATTAATTCAAATCGATTTGCATCACCACCAGACACTGAAACATTATCAAAATAAAATTGACCATTATTACTCCACATATAAATCAGTCGAATATCTATTTTAGCGATATCCTCGGCATCTTCCAAAAATGGAACATCAGCAGCCATTAAAACATCATTTACATAAAAAGTGACTGTTTTTGAATCTAGATTAACTTGAGAAGATACAGAATATGTTGTATTAGTTTTTAATCCTGTTGCTGGAACTGCATCTGTAAAACCACCTGAAACACCATTTGAAATAGATGTTGCATATTTTATAGAAGCTGTTTGCACACCTACAGCTATACTAGATATATATTTACCTGTAGAAGATAATAAGTGTATTTGACAATTTACCGAACTACGTGAAGCAGATACATCAAAAGAAAATAATGAATTTTGAGTAATAGGTGTAAATGTTCTAAACGCAGATGGTTTTGTTGTATTATGATCAAATTTTAATCTATCATTTGAAACAGTTACTCTACCACTTGTATTATATTCTGTCCATTCTGTTGGTAAAGCTCCAGAACCATCAAATGTGTCATTTATTAGCTCTCCACAATTGCTTTGCGCAAAGTTATTAATGGTAAAAAGCAAAGCTATTAGATATATAAGTTTAGTTTTCATTGATTTTGATTTTATATTTGATTATTATTTCGTTCGTTTTTTAAGTGCAATCTCTCTCGTTGTTAAAGGAAATTCTGCATATTCTATTCTTACCGTTTTTAACAGCGATAACATTTCTTTTAGTTTTTCTATTTCTTTTAAAGCAAGATTATTTTTTTAATTTGTTAAATGTCTGAATCAATTCCTGTAATTTCTTTGGATTTTCTTTTGCTAAATTGTGTTTTTGACCAATATCTTCTGAAAGGTTAAATAATTTATATTCTTGTGAAACTCCTGTTTCTGTACCTACTTTTTTATTCATAGCTTTACCTTTATAAGGAGGAATCATAATCCAATTTCCACTTCTTAAAGCTGTATTAGATTTCGCTTCTATAATTAAATGATCACGTCCTTTCTTAGTTTCACCTAATAAAGAAGTTAATAAATCTTTACTATCAGTAGTTTTTTCATCTATTCCAACAAATTTACCTAAGGATGCCAATAAATCTATTTGACAAACAATTGCATCTGAAACACCAGGTTTTATATGATCTTTCCAATAAGTTATAAAAGGCACTCTAGTTCCTGCTTCAAATAAACTGTATTTACCTCCACGTAAACCACCTTTAGGATCGTGATTTCCAAGTTTTTCTACAGCATCATCATAATAACCATCATTTAAAACAGGACCGTTATCACTTGAAAAAATAATTAAAGTATTTTCTAAAACACCTTCTTCATTTAATGTTTTCATAAACTCACCAATCATCCAATCTGCTTCTAAGATGACATCTCCTCTTGGCCCCATACCAGATTTACCAACAAATCTTGGATGTGGAGTTCTTGGAACATGTGGTTGTTGCATTGCATAATATAGAAAAAATGGTTTTTCTTTATGTGATTTGACATAATTCTGTGCTTTATCTAAAAAATGATCTGCCATATCTATATCGCTCCATTTTGCTGCTTCACCACCTTTCATGTAACCAATTCTTGGAATTCCATTTACAATACTATTATTATGACCATGATGCCACTTCATAGTAACCATTTCTGGATTTGATTTTGCTGTAGGCTGTCCTTTAAAATTCTTTTTATAATTAACTTCTATAGGATCGTTTTTATCTAAGTTTACAACATTTCCGTTTTCAATGTACACTGTAGGAACTCTATCTTGAGTTGCCGCCAAAATATATGACTCATCAAAACCAACTTCATTAGGACTTGGCTTAATCGTTTCATTCCAGTTTACATTTCCAGAACCCAAACCTAAATGCCATTTCCCTATAATTGCAGTTTGATAACCAACTTTAGACAGCATTTTAGGCAATGTTTGTTGCTCTGTACTAATTAACAAAGGTGCGTCTCCTGGTAAAATTTTAGCATCTTTATTTCTCCAGGGATAAACCCCTGTTAACAATGCATAACGACTAGGAGTACAAGTTGCAGATGAAGCGTAACCGTTTGTAAATTTTAGACCCCCAGATGCTAAAGCATCAATATTTGGAGTTTTTAATTCTGTTGCTCCATAAGAACTTAAATCTCCATACCCTAAATCATCAAGGTAAATTATAACGATGTTAGGTTTTTGGCTTTTAATACTACTACCTAAAGAAGAGTTTTTAACCTTATGCCTACAACTAAAATTAAAAACTAAAGTAGTTATTATAAAAATGTAATATGAAATTATACTTCTCTTCATTCTACTCGTATTTAAATCTGAATTTTAAAGTTTTTAATATTAAAAACTTAGTTATCAAATTTAGACACTTTCCTATATTTATATTTCTCAAATAAGGGTAAAAAATGTTACTTTAAAGCTTAAATTTGACCAATGAAACATCAATTAAGATTTATGTTTCTCTTTATAAAAAAAATAAACTTGATGACAATTAAAACAAACAACTATTAGCTTTTTTCATTTTTTATTGCTCTTTATTAAATAATGCAAATCATATTTATCTATATTACTTTTCTTAAGTTATAATTAATATTCTTGCAACATTTGTAGGTCTTTTTTGATAAAGAAAAAAATAATTAAGTTGATATATTTGAAATCTTGTTACACCAAACAAACAATTTTAATTAAACAATTTAACAAACTAATAATGACCAAATATTTAATCCTTAAAACGATTTCTTACATCTCTAATTTAAAAATTCAATACTTAAATTTTGTTCTAACCTTAATTGTTAGTTTAGCTTTCTTAGGATGTGTAAAAATGAATCATACTACAAAGAACAATCCTCAAAGAATTAGCTTTGACACTAATTGGAAGTTTATCCAACAAGATGCCCTAGATGCAGAGCAAATTAATTATAATGATACTTCATGGAAAACATTAAACCTACCTCACGATTGGAGTATTGAGGGTGAGTATAATAAAAACAATCCTATGGGAGCTCAATGTGGTTATTTACCTGCAGGATTTGGGTGGTATAGAAAAACAATTACTGTTCCTAAACATTGGAAAGGGAAACATATAAAAATTGCTTTCGATGGAATTTTTATGAATAGTACTGTTTGGGCTAATGGAATAAAACTTGGAACTAGACCTTATGGATGGATTTCTTTTGCCTATGATATTAGTGAAATTGCAAAGAATTCAGAAACCATTACTTTTGCAGTTAGGGTTGATAATGACAAACAACCTTCTGCACGTTGGTATACAGGTAGTGGAATTTATGCTCACACTTGGATTGACATAAAGAACAGCACAAGAATTAATAGAGATGGTATCTTTATAAAAACAGAAGGGAATAAAGTTTTTGTGGAAACAGAAATTATTAATAACAATAATGATGCTAAAAAAATAAAATTAGTAACCTCTATTCTTAATAAAAACGGAACTACAATATCAACTAATAAAAATAATATAAGTTTAGACGAAAAATCACTTTCAAAAACAGATTTAAATATTAAAAACCCAACACTTTGGTCTGTAGAAAACCCATATTTATACACACTAAAAACTGAGTTACTTTTAAATGGAAAAATTACAGATGTTGTAAAAACTAAGTTTGGAGTTAGAGACATTGAATGGAAAACAGAAACAGGAATGTGGTTAAATGGCAAAAACGTAAAACTACAAGGTGTTTGCAACCATCAAGACGCAGGAGCTTTAGGAGCAGCAGTGCCTTATAAAATTCTAAAATTTAGAATTCAGCAATTAAAAAATATGGGCGTAAATGCAATTAGAACTGCTCACAACCCTCAAACACCTGAGTTTTATGATATTTGTGATGAACTAGGCATGTTAGTAATGGATGAGATTTTTGATGGCTGGAAGAAAAAAGCTAAAAACGATTATGGAGCGCATCATTTTAATAAATGGTGGAAACAAGATTTAACAGATTGGATTAAAAGAGATAGAAATCATCCTTCTATAGTTATTTATAGTGTTGGTAACGAAACTCGTGGAGCAATTGCTAAAGATTTGGTAGCAGAATGTAATCTTTTAGACCCTACTCGTCCTGTTACCTCAGGGCATTCAGGTTCTGAATACATGAATGTTTTAGGTGTAAATGGAGGTAGTGAAAAAAAAGGTTTTTTAGAAAATTTAACAAAGAAACAAAAAGGAAAAGTTTTTATAGGTACAGAGAACACACATACTTGGCAAGTAAGAGGCTATTATAGAACAAAAACGTGGTTTAGAGATGGGTTTCCTAACAAAAATCAGAAACCTTATTTTATTGCTGATTTAACTGAAAAAGAAGTTTTTACGCATGATTGGACTGAGCAAATCAATAAAAAAAATAGAAAACAAATCTTTAATTCTAGTTATGACAATGCTACTGTGCGTGTTTCTTCTCGTTTAAACATTGAACAATTAAGAGATATTCCAGCTTATGCTGGTTCTTTTCGTTGGACAGGTCATGACTATATTGGAGAGGCAGGTTATGTTCATGGAGGATGGCCATTTAGAGCTTTTATGGGAGGAGCTATCGATTTAGCTAATTTTGAAAAAGATTTATTTTATCTATATCAAAGTCAATGGACTACAAAACCAATGGTACATATTCTACCTCATTGGACACACCCTAAAGTTAGTTTAGGAACAGAAATTCCTGTTTGGGTGTATTCTAATTGTGATGAAGTAGAGTTGTTTTTTAATGAAACATCGTTAGGAAAGCAAAAACCAGGAAAAAATTGGGAACAAATGCAATGTCAATGGCTTGTAAAATGGCAACCAGGAACATTAAAGGCAGTTGGTTATAAAAACGGAAAAATTGTTTCAGAAGAAATTATAAAAACAGCTAATCAACCCTCAAAAATTCAATTATCAATTGATGGAGAATCATTAAATAACATCAAAAATGATATTGTTCAGGTTCGTGTTACAACTACAGATAAACAAGGCACAATGTATCCTTATGGAGAAAATAGAACTTATTTTAATGTATTTGGGGCAGGTAAAATAAAAGCACTAGACAATGGCAGTCCTGTAGATGTAGAACAACACGTAGGACCTAATCACAGAAAAGCTTTTTATGGTTTGACACGTGCATATATTACAAGCACTAAGCAATCTGGAAGCATTAATTTATTAGCAAGTTCTATTCTGGGAGAAAAGAAGTTAATTACTTCTAATAAAATAAGTATAGATACAAAAATCATCAACTTAAGAGGAGATAAGATCAACCCTAACATTGAAGTGTATTACACTACAAATGGAGAAAAACCAACAGAAAAATCATTACACTACAATGGAAGTTTTGATATTGAATTAGAAACAACTGTAAAAGCATTGATAGTGGTTAATGGAAAACCTACACAAATATTAGAAGAAAAATTTGGAAAAAACACAGGTTTTACTTGGAATAAAATTTTAAAAGATGAAGGGCAAATTGGAGAACAAGCAGAAGAAGCTACGCTATATAATGCAACCATTTCATCAAAAGGACATAATTTTAAAGGAAAAGGTTTTGTAAGTCTAGCTAAAAAAGGAGCTTCTATTTCTTGGTATCAAGAAAATGATGGAGGAGCAGGTAATGCTGATTTATACATTCGATACAGTTCTAAAATTGATAATGCTTTAGGTAATTATTTAAAAGCTATTGTAAATGGAAAAACTATAAAAGAAAAACTTTTTTTACCTAATACCCAATCCCAAAAAACTACGTGGAATAAAGTTAAAATTTCAATTAAACTAAATAGAGGTGCAAATACAATTCAACTAAAATCTTTAAACAATCAAGAAATTTTTATAGATGAAATTACAATCAAATAATTATTTTAAACAAATACCACAAAACACTGTACAACAGGTTTTTAACATTAAAAATAAGCATCTTCGTAACATTTAGACCCCTTAATTGAGAAAATAAAAACATAGAAAGAGGTTAATTTTGTACACATAATAATCTTTTGATGCTTTTAAAGAGCATTAGAAAAACTTAAACTAAAAACTAAATTTAAATTTATGAAATTAAAGATAATTACACTTTTACTGTGCTGTTTTAGTCTTGTTTCAGCTTGGTCACAATCTGTTATTTCAGGTAAGGTTACAGATGAATCATCATCACCATTACCCGGTGTGAGCATAATGATAAAAGGAACTACAATTGGTGCAACAACTGATTTTGAAGGTAATTATAAAATTACAGCAAAAAAAGGAGATGTATTAAGATTTTTGTATTTAGGTTTTAAAGAGCAAGCAATAACTGTTGCCTCTCAAAAAACTATAAATATTGTTCTAAAAGAAGATGCTGATGAATTAGACGAAATAATCATTATAGGTTATGGAAAACAAAAGAAAGCAAGTGTTTTAGGAGCTATTAGTCAGGTAAAAGGTGAAGAAATTATTCAGGCTGGAGCATCAAACTTAACAAATGCACTAAGTGGTATTTCTTCAGGTGTTAATATTGTTCAGTCTTCTGGACAACCTGGAGAAGATGATGGAGAGATTTTTATCCGTGGTAATTCTGACCCATTAATATTAGTTGATGGTGTTGAGATAGTTGGAGGATTTTCGACTATAGACCCTCAAGATGTGGCGAGTATTAGTACACTAAAAGATGGAGCAGCAACAGCTGTATACGGAATTAGAGGTGCTAATGGTGTTATATTAATTACAACAAAACGTGGAAAAATAGGAAAACCTGTAGTAAGTGTTTCAAGTCAATTCACTGTAAAAACATTTGAAAACATTTACGGCGCATTAGATTCTTATTCGGCACAAACTGCACGTAATGTTGCTGTTTATAATGATGCTTCTTTTAATGTAGGTTATGCTACAGATGAAGCTTTATCACATTATAAAAGTGGAGACTTACCATATTTATACCCAAACACAAATTGGCTTGACTATGTAGTGGATGATTTCACAACAAGTTATAATTCAACAATAGCAGTATCTGGTGGTACAGAATTCGTTAAATATTATGCATCTGCAGGATATGTTAGAGAAGGAGATATCACTAGATCTAATCAATTTTATGATTATGACCCTGAACATAGGTCTGAAAGATATAATTTTCGTGCAAACTTAGATTTTACTTTGTCAAAAACTACTAGCTTAAAAACAAGTGTAAATAATCGTTTAATCAATGTAAACAACGTTGGAGATCCTTCTACTCAAAAAAGCGCATATTTAGGTTTATATACTTTTGAACCAAGTACAATTCCTTTTTATCCAGAAGAAGTTTTAGAACAGTACCCTGATCCTTTATACCCTGGTTTATCAGAAGTTAGATTTCCAACAACAAGAACAATAGGTAATGATAGAGGTGGAATTACCACTTCTAATAAAACTATTTTTTCTATTGATTTACAATTAGACCAAAATTTAGATTTTATTACAGAAGGTTTAAGTTTTTCTGCAAAATATAATTTTGTAACAACAACAGATGTAAGAAAAAATGTATTTGAAGACCTTACTTTAGAAACAAGATTAGATAGATATGATTTATTATTTACAGAAGGAGGTGGTTACGAATGGAGTGCATTTGAATCAGACGATTATGAACAACCTTATAATTTTACAGAAGGTTCAGAATTTATTAATGATACTCAAGAAATTGACTACATTAAAGCACAACTTGATTATAGTCGTTCATTTGGTAAACACAGCGTAACTGGTTTAGGAGTTTTTAGTCGTACTCAAAAAATCACAAATACTGAGTTTCCTTTTTATGAAGAAGCATGGATAGCAAGAGCAGCATATGATTATGATAACCGTTATTTTTTCGAAGTAAGTGGTTCTTATAATGGGGATGAAAGTTTTGCTAATGGAAATAAATTTAAACTTTTCCCTTCTTTTTCTGTAGGTATTAATCTTGCTAAAGAAAAATTTATAAAAGATAATATTCCTGCAATTAATAATTTTAAAATTAGATATTCTAATGGTCAAACTGGTAGTAAATCTGGTTTAAAAATAGCAAATACAAATCCTACAGAATACAATCGTTGGGAGTTTATAGGTAACTATGCAGAAACACTGCCAAGAGAAACGTATAGATTCCTTTTTGGAGATGGAGATACTGCACGTCAATCAATAATAGTACTAACAAAAAACGGTAACCCAGATTTAACATGGACTACTGTAACGAAGCAAAACTTAGGTTTAGAATTTGGGCTTTTTAACAATAAAATATCAGGAGAATTAGATTTCTTTGTAGACAATAGAGAAGGTGTAATTGGAAGACTTACTGATACTACAATACCCCAATATTTTGGTATTACAGGAACTTTACCTTTTGTTAATGTAACAAACACAGAAAGCCATGGTTTTGAATCTTCATTAACATATAAGGACAGAATAGGAGATTTTAAATATTCGGTTACTGGTATTTACAGTTTTAATGAAAATCGTGTTTTAACCAGTGTTGCTGATGGTGTTGGTACAGCGTCTTATGCTGCAGTTGCTGGTAAACCTTCAGGGACTACAGCATTGTTACAAACAGATGGATATTTCCAGAATATAGATGAGGTTGTTAATTACCCAGAATATGCATCTGGTTTTGGTTTAGGAGATTTAAGATATATTGATTATAATGCAAATGGTACAGTGATAGGATCTACTACTGAAGATCAAATAAGGTTTGATTTACCTAAATCGCCAAAGCATAGTTATAGTTTAAAACTTAGCGGATCGTATAAAAACTGGTCTTTTAGTGCATTAGTTAATGCTATTTCTGGTCATGAAGGACTTGTAAGTGAAACTTTAGCATATGCTATATCAGATGGAAATGCATCTGGTAGATATGAGCAATTAGATTATTGGACTCCTACTAATACAGATGCTGCATATCCTGCATTACATGTTGGTACTTATAATCCTAATTTAGCTTCAGCTACAACAGATAGAGTTGTTAATTTAGATTATATTAAATTAAGAACTATGAATATTGGATATACTTTTAACATGAATAATAGTAAAAGTATTAAAAACTTAAAAATTTATGTAAGTGGTAATAACCTTCTTACATATTCTAATTTAAAATATGCAAATCCAGAAGGAAACAGTCCTGGGGTTTACCCAATTTTAAGAAGATTTAACCTAGGTTTAAATATGAGCTTTTAAAATTATAAATTATGAAAACAAAAAAATATACATTGATTTTAATCTTGACTAGCTTGTTTTTTAGCTGTGAAGATTATTTAGACAAGCAAGCAGACTTTGACGTTTTAACAGAAGAAAGTGTTTTTGATAATATTAACTTTGCAACAAGTTACTTAGATGGTGCTTATATTTATTTAATATCAGAAGTTAGTGCAAAATCTAATAACTCAGATATATTACCAGGTATGATAATGTCTGACGAAGGATATCCAGGGAGATTTGATAATGGAGTACCAGAAAAATACCAATCATACGCAAATTCAGATTATGTAGCATTAATGGACCTTAATTCTGCTGTTGGTCAAAGACAAACACCAAATTTTGTTTCTAGATATACACAATCTTGGAAAGGAATTAGAACTGTAAATACATTTTTAGCTAATATAGATTTATTAAAAGATACAGATGAAGAAACAATTAATGGTTTAAAAGGACAAGCATATTTCTTAAAAGCATTCTTTTACCATTTAATAACAAAACGTCATGGAGGTCTATTCTACATAGAGAAGAATCTAAATCTTAATGACCCATTAGGTGTAGAAAGAGAGACTTACGAAAAAAATTTAGAAGGTATATTGGCTGATTTAGAATCTGCTATCAATTTATTACCAGTAACATGGAATTCTGCAAATACTGGTAGACCAACAAGAGGAGCAGCTTTAGCTTTAAAATCTAGAGTAACTTTATTTGCAGCCAGCCCACTAGTTAATACAACTAATGATCAACAACCATGGATTGATGCAGCAAAGGCAGCTTCTGATATGATTAATTTTGCAAATTCTAACGGTTTATATACTCTTATAGATGCTTCGGATGCAATTACGATGGATGTAGGTCATAATGGTGCTGATCTTTTTGTGGCAGAACCAGAAGCTTTAAAAAACTATAGAAGTATTTTTGTAGGAGAAGGAAAATCAAAAGCACTTCCTCAAGAAGCTATTTTTATGGAGGTGAATGACAATACTGCTGGTGGTGGTGGTACATTGGTTCCTCTACCTAGAACTTATTTAACTGTTGGCTTTGATATCGTAAAAGGTAATAATGGACCACTAAATATTGGTGCAACAGCCAACTTTGTAGCAAAATTTGAAACTAAAAATGGTTTAGCAATAGAAGATGACCCTTCTTATAATCCACAAGAACCATTTATTAATAGAGATCCTCGTTTTTATAATGCTATTTTGTATGATGGAATTCCTTGGAAGGTTACAGGAGCTAACCCAACAAATGGATCTGGTAAAAGTGATTTGGCAGTAGTAAATGAAGAAGGTAACTATGGTTTAGATTTACATGATCCTGCAACAGCAGCAAATAGATTGTGGCAAGTTAGAAACACAACAGGTTATCGTATTAGAAAATGGATTCCTAACGGATTTTACTTAGATAAAGGATGGGTTGGTGAGCTAGATTTTTATGCAAATAATATGATTTTTAGAATGTCCGAAATTTATCTTAATTATGCAGAAGCAGCCAATGAAGCATATGGCCCAAATGGTATAGCTTCTGGAGCAAGTTTAACTGCTCTTGACGCTGTAAACAAAATTAGAAATAGAGTAGGAATGCCAAATGTAAATGCTGCATATTCTGGGTCTCAAGATGGTTTAAGAGCTCGTATAAGAAATGAACGTGCTATAGAATTATGTTTTGAAGGTTTTAGGTATGATGATATGAGAAGATGGAAAACAGCACATTTAGATGAAAACAAAAAAGTAGAATTTTTAGAAATGCGTTGGCAAGGAGGTGCATCTGAACTTTATCCTTCAGGTTTTAGTTACGAAAACGTAGAACAAAATAACTTAAGAAAAACATTTAACGATAGAAATTATTGGTGGCCAATA
>NZ_JBDVJE010000014.1:0-39196 GCF_039939415.1 Polaribacter sp. | reverse complement strand
CATGGTAGAAGTGGTTTAGCTCATTTATTTACAGGTAGCGTTACTAAAAATCTTTCTAAAAACGCATTAAAACCAATGATGACAATTAAAGTTTAATTTGAATAATTAATAATATAAAAACCTCCTTTAAAAAGGAGGTTTATGTGTAAAAAAAATAAATTTTCTTTTATAAAAGATAATCTGTACTAATAAAATTAGAAGCTTTTTTATCTAATAATTCTTCTAAAATAGCATTATTATAAGCAGTGTCTTTTGATGCCACAAAAGTTCTAATAGAAAAAGAACGTAAAGCATCATGTACACTTAAAGTAGCTACTGCAGAATCTTTTCTTCCTGTAAACGGATATACATCTGGTCCACGTTGAGCTGCACTATTTAAATTTACCCTACAAACTAAATTAACTAAAGTATCTATTAAAGGTGCTAAGGTTTTTATTTCACTACCAAATACACTCACTTGTTGGCCATAATTAGATTCTGCCATATCATCTAAAGGTTCTTGGATGTTTTTAAACGAAACTATTGGTGTTACTGGTCCAAATTGTTCTTCCTGAAACACTCTCATGTCTTTAGAAACAGGATATAAAACTGCAGGAAAAATATAGTTTTCTGTAATATTTCCTCCTTTTTTATTTATAATTTTTGCACCTTTAGAAGCAGCATCATCAATTAATTCTTGAATATATGCAGGTTTTCCTGGTTCTGGAAGCGGTGTTAATTTCACATCTTTTTCCCATGGATTTCCAAACTTTAATGCATCAATTCTTTCTGCAAATCGTTTGTTAAATTTATCTACAATATGTTCATGTACATACAATATTTTTAAAGCAGTACAACGTTGCCCGTTAAAAGAAGTAGCTCCAGAGATACATTCATCTATTGCTAAATCTAAATCTGCATCTGGCAATACAATTCCAGGATTTTTTGCCTCTAAACCTAATACTAAACGTAATCTATTTTTAAAAGGATGATTTGCCTGAATAGCATTTGCAGATTTACTATTACCAATTAATGCTAACACATCTACCTTACCTGTTTTCATAATAGGAGTTGCCAAAACTCTACCTCTACCATAAATTACATTAACTACACCTTCTGGAAAACTATTTTGAAACGCTTCCATTAATGGAGATAATAATAAAACTCCATGTTTTGCTGGTTTAAAAACTGCTGTATTCCCCATAATTAAAGCAGGAATCAATAATGCAAATGTTTCATTTAAAGGATAGTTATATGGTCCTAAACACAAAACAACACCTAAAGGTCCACGTCTAATATGCGCATGAACTCCACTATTTTTTTCAAACTTAGCAGAATCTCTATCCATTTGTTTGTAATCTTCAATAGTGTCGTATATATACTCTACAGTTCTGTCGAATTCTTTTTCAGAATCTAGTAAAGATTTTCCAATTTCCCACATTAACAGTTTTACAACCTCATCTCGTTTGGTTTTCATTTGCTCTGCAAACTCTTCCATACATTCAATTCTATCAACAACTCTCATTGTTGGCCACAAACCTTGACCTTTATCATAAGCCCTATATGCAGAATTTAAAGCAGCTAAAGCTTCTTTTTCTCCTAAATTTGGCACGGTCCCCAATAAAGTTGGTTTGTATTCTTTTGTTGATGAAATTGTAGAATAAACCTCTGCAACATCACCTTTCCATTCTTTCAACTCTCCACCAATTAAATATGTTTTTTGATGTAAAAGTGTTTTAATTTTATATACTTCTGGAATTTCTGTAAATTGTTTTTTCATAAATTATAGTATAGTATTAGACACTAAAACTAGTATGTAATATTTATTTATTTTTAAATATTAGTAAGTTCAAATTAACAAAATTTAAGACTATTATATCTAATTTTTAAAATCTAATCACGAAAAGGATTTCGAAATTTTTATTCTTTTAACTTAAAAAAAAGATAGATTATTAGACTAAAAATTGAAATAAATCTTGCTTATCATTTAAGTAGTCGCCAAAGAAATTACTTTCTTTCATTCTTTTGATAAGTGGTTCTAAATCTTGAGAAGATTTTAGTTCTAAACCAACAACTGCAGAACCATTTGCTCTATTATTCTTTTTTGTGTATTCAAAATGAGTAATATCGTCATTTGGCCCTAAAATTTCAGCTACAAACTCTTTTAATGCTCCTGCTCTTTGAGGAAATTTAATAATAAAATAATGTTTTAAATCTGCATACATTAATGCACGTTCTTTTATTTCTTCTGTTCTAGTAATGTCATTATTACTTCCACTAATTAAACAAACTACATTTTTTTCTTTAATTTCATCTGCAAAAAAATCTAGCACAGCAACACTTAAAGCTCCAGCAGGTTCAACTACAATTGCATCTTTATTATATAAATCTAAAATTGTTTGGCAAATTTTACCTTCTGGAACAGAAACAATTTTTGATAAATTTTGTTTACATATATTAAAATTTAAATCACCCACTTTTTTAACTGCTGCCCCATCTACAAATGCGTCAATTTTTTTTAAAAGTGTATTTTTATTATTTTTAAATGATACCTGCATTGAAGGCGCCCCTTCTGGTTCTACACCAATAATTTTTGTTTCTGGTGATAAGTATTTAAAAACGGATGATAAACCAGATGATAAACCTCCACCTCCTATAGGAACAAAAACATAATCTATTTTTTCTTTTGTTTGATTTAGAATTTCTAAACCTACAGTTGCTTGCCCCTCTATTACTTTTTCATCATCAAAAGGATGAATAAATGTTTTATTTTTTGAAGCGCATTCTAATTTGGCAGCATCTGAAGCATCATCAAAAGTATCTCCACCAATGACCACTTTAATAAAATCTTCTCCAAACATTTTTACTTGACTAATTTTTTGATTTGGTGTTGGAGATGGCATAAAAATAGTTCCTTTAACTTGTAATAACTTACAAGACAAAGCTACACCTTGTGCATGATTACCTGCACTTGCACAGACAACTCCTCTTTGCTTTTCATCATTACTTAAAAAAGACATTTTATTATAGGCTCCTCTTATTTTATAAGAACGAACAACTTGTAAATCTTCTCTTTTAAATAAAATATTTGCTTTAAACTGTTTAGAAAGATTTATATTTTTACTTAATGGAGTCTCTATTGCAACTCCCTCTAAGTTTTTAGCAGCTTCTTTTACGCTTTTTAAGCTTGGAAAATAAATTGGTTCTGTTTGCATTAATCAAATGTAAAAAGAAAACCTGTCAGATTTAACATCTGACAGGTTTTTTTATAAAATTTAAAAAACTTACTTTTTTATGCAGTTTTTACAACTTTCATTGCTGTCATAGAAGCTCTTAATTTTGCGCCTACAATTTCTACTGGGTGATTTCTAATAATAGCGTTAATTCTAATTAATTCCTGATTATCAACTCCATTATCTGAACTGAATGGTTTACCAATAATATCAGTTTTTACATTCTTCATGAAATCTGTTAATAAAGGTTTACAAGCATGATCGAATAAATAACAACCATATTCTGCAGTATCAGAAATTACACGGTTCATTTCTGCTAACTTCATTCTTGCAATTGTATTTGCAATTAATGGTGTTTCATGTAAAGACTCATAGTAAGCAGAGGCATCTATAATTCCAGACTCTGTCATAGCTTCAAAAGCTAATTCTACACCTGCTCTTACAAAAGCAACTAATAAAGTTCCGTGATCAAAATATTCTTGTTCTGGAATTTCTTGATCTGTAATTACTTGTTTTTCGAAAGCAGTTTCTCCTGTAGCTGCTCTCCAAGTTAATAAGTTCTTATCATCATTAGCCCAATCTTCCATCATTGTTTTTGAAAAATGACCTGTCATAATATCATCCATATGTTTTTGAAACAATGGACGCATAATATCTTTTAATTCTTCAGAAAGTCTAAAAGCTTCAACTTTTGCAGGATTAGATAAACGATCCATCATATTCGTAATACCTCCATGCTTTAAAGCTTCTGTTACAGTTTCCCAACCGTATTGAATTAATTTACCAGCATATCCTGGTTCAATTCCTTCTTCTACCATTTTATCAAAAGATAAAATTGCTCCTGTTTGCAACAAACCACATAAAATAGTTTGCTCTCCCATTAAATCAGACTTTACTTCTGCAACAAACGAAGATTCTAAAACACCTGCTCTATGACCACCTGTTGCAACTGCATATGCTTTTGCTTGTGCCCATCCTTTTCCTTGTGGATCATTTTCTGGGTGAACTGCCGTTAAAGTTGGTACTCCAAACCCTCTTTTATATTCTTCTCTAACTTCAGATCCTGGAGACTTAGGAGCTACCATGATTACCGTTAAATCTTCACGAACCTGCATACCTTCTTCTACAATATTAAAACCATGAGAATAAGATAATGTAGCACCTTTTTTCATTAAAGGCATTACTGCATTTACAACATTTGTATGTTGCTTATCTGGAGTTAAATTAATAACTAAATCTGCAGTTGGTAATAACTCTTCATAAGTTCCAACAGTAAACCCGTTAGATGAAGCATTAATAAAAGATTGTCTTTTTTGTTCTATAGCAGCTTTTCTTAACGTATAAGAAATATCTAAACCAGAATCTCTCATATTTAAACCTTGGTTTAAACCTTGGGCTCCACAACCTACAATAACAATTTTCTTTCCTTTTAATGCTTCTACACCGTCTTGAAATTCTGAAGCGTCCATAAAACGACATTTTCCTAATTGCTCTAATTTTTCTCTTAATGTTAATGTGTTAAAATAATTTGACATTTTTATGTTATTTAGTTGTTGTATGTTTCTAATAATGTTGATATTTTCATTTCTTCTTTAGTAACTGCAATTAAACCAGAACGAGTATATTGCATAATACCAAATACGCTTAACTGATTGTATAATGCTACTATTTCTTCTTTTTTTCCAGATTTTTCGAGCACAAAAAAATCTTTATTCACAGTTACAATTCTAGCATTACTTTCTTTAATTATATTTTGAATTTGACGTTCTTCAAACAGTAATTCTGATTTAATTTTAAACAAACCAGAAATTTGATAGATGATATTATCTAAATCATGATAGTAAGCCTTTATTACCTCTACTTGCTTTTCTATTTGACCGATAATTTTCTTTACATTTTCCTCAGCCATATTTACAACAATTGTAAACTTAGCAACACCTTCAATTTCTGATGGAGAAATATTTAAACTCTCTATATTAATGTGTCTTCTTTGAAATATTGCTGAAATTCTATTCAACAATCCAACATTATTCTCAGTATAAACTGATATGGTAAATAATTGTTTTTCTATATTCATAATTATTCTAATCTTATATCTGAAACACTTGCTCCTGTAGGAATCATAGGAAATACATTATCTTCCTTTTCTACACAAACTTCTAAAAAATAAGCTTCTTTACTTTCCATCATTTCTTTAACAGCATCTGCTAAATCTTCTCGTTTGGTAACTTTTCTTGCTTTTATATAATACCCTTCTGCAATGGCAACAAAATTTGGATTTACCATTTCTGTAGAAGCATAACGTTTATCAAAAAACAATTGTTGCCATTGACGTACCATTCCTAAGAAATCATTATTTAAAACCACTACTTTTACAGCTGCTTTTTGCTGAAAAATAGTACCTAGTTCTTGAATTGTCATTTGGTAACCTCCATCTCCAGAAATAGAAACTACTTCACGATCTGGCGCAGCCATTTTTGCTCCAATTGCTGCTGGTAAACCAAAGCCCATCGTACCCAAACCACCAGAAGTAATATTACTTTTCGTTTTATTAAACTCGGCATATCTACAAGCAATCATTTGATGTTGACCTACATCTGAAACTATTGCAGCATTTCCTTTACTTTGTATATTAATCTGATTTAAAACTTCACCCATTGTTAAACCTTCTTTGGTTGGATGTATATCGTCTTTTATTACTTTATCATATTCAATAGCATATAAATCTTTAAATTTCTGATGCCATTCAGTATGAGAGTTTTCATTTATTAGAGGAAGAATTGCTTCTAAACTAGCTTTTGCATCGCCTAAAACTGCAACATCTGTTTTAACATTTTTATCTATTTCTGCAGGATCTATTTCAAAATGAATTATTTTTGCTTGTTTTGCATACGTAGATAAACTCCCGGTAACTCTATCGTCAAAACGCATTCCAATTGCAATTAAAACATCACATTCATTGGTTAAAACATTTGGTGCATAATTACCGTGCATACCAACCATACCGACATTTAATGAATGTTTAGTAGGAATTGCAGAAGCTCCTAAAATTGTCCAAGCAGAAGGAATTCCTGCTTTTTCAATCACTGCTTTAAATGCTTCTTCAGCTTCACTTAAAATTACACCCTGACCCCAAACCACTAATGGTTTTTTTGCTTCATTTATTAATTTTGCTGCCGCTTCAACAGATGTAATATCTGTTTCAGGAACAGGAACATAACTTCTTACTTCTGTACACTTTTCATACGAAAAATCAAATTTTTCTATTTGTGCATCTTTCGTAATATCAATTAAAACAGGTCCTGGTCTTCCACTTTTGGCAATGTAAAATGCTTTTGCAATTGCTTCTGGAATATCTTTTGCTTTAGTAACTTGAGAGTTCCATTTTGTAACTGGTGTAGAAATACCAACAATATCTGTTTCTTGAAAAGCATCACTACCTAATAGATGAGAAAAAACCTGACCAGTTATACAAACCATTGGTGTAGAATCTATCTGTGCATCTGCAATACCTGTAATTAAGTTCGTAGCTCCAGGCCCTGAAGTTGCCATTGCAACCCCAACATCTCCAGAAATACGTGCATACCCTTGAGCAGAATGTGTTGCTCCTTGCTCATGACGTGTTAGTACATGATGAATTTTATCTTGATATTTATACAACTCATCATAGACAGGCATAATTGCCCCTCCAGGATAACCGTATAAAATCTTAACTCCTTCTTCTATAAGGCATCTAACAATTGCCTCACTACCAGAAATACGTTCTGTAGTTTTGATAGATTTTTTTTTATTTTTTATGGTTTGTGTTTCCATATTTATATATTATTAAGCATCAGTTATACATCCTTTAGATGCAGATGCTACTGATTTTGCGTATTTGTATAAGATTCCTTTTTTATGCTTTAATGCTGGTGCAACCCATTTAGATTTTCTTTCTGCTAATTCTTCATCAGAAATTAAAACATTTATTGAATTGTCTTCTGCACTAATTCTAATTTTGTCTCCCGTTTCTAATAAACCAATTGCACCACCAGATTGTGCCTCTGGTGTAATATGTCCGACCACAAAACCATGAGTTCCTCCAGAAAAACGTCCATCGGTAATTAAAGCTACAGATTTACCTAAACCTGCACCCATAATTAATGAAGTGGGTTTTAACATTTCTGGCATTCCTGGTCCTCCTTTAGGTCCAACATACCTAATGACGACTACATCTCCTCTTTCTACTTCTCCATTTGAAATACCTGTATTTGCTGCTTGCTCACCATCGTAAACCACTGCTTTTCCTTCGAACAACAAACCTTCGTTTCCAGAAATTTTTGCTACAGCACCTTCTGTTGCAAGGTTTCCGTAAATTATTTGAATATTTCCTGATGATTTTAATGCTTTATCTTTTGGATAAATTACATCTTGATCTTCAAATTCCATTGCTTCTACATTTGCAAGATTTTCTGCTAATGTTTTTCCTGTAACAGTCATACAATCTCCATGTAAATATCCATTTTCTAATAAATATTTCATAATTGCAGGTGTACCTCCAACTCCATGAACATCTTCCATTAAGTATTTACCAGAAGGTTTTAAATCTGCAATTAATGGAGTTCTGTCTGAAACTTTTTGAAAATCTTCTAATGTAAACTCTATATCTGCAGCGTGTGCAATTGCTAAAAAGTGCAATACTGCATTTGTAGAACCTCCTAAAGCATTTACCAATGCAATAGCATTTTCTAAAGATTTTTTAGAAATGATATCTAAAGGTTTTAAATCTAATTCTAATAAATTTTTAATAGCCAAAGCTGTTCTTTCTGCTTCTGATAGTTTATTTGGATTTTCTGCCGGTATTGATGAGTTATATGGCAATGCAAAACCCATACATTCTATGGCAGATGCCATTGTATTTGCAGTATACATTCCTCCACAAGCTCCTGCTCCTGGAATTGCTCTTTTTATAATTTCTCTATATTCGTCCTCTTCAATTTCTCCTGCTACTTTTTGCCCTAAAGCTTCGAAAGCTGAAACTATATTTAGTTTTTTTCCTTTATAATTTCCTGATGCAATTGTACCACCATACATCATAATAGATGGTCTATTTAAACGCAACATTGCTATAACTGCTCCTGGCATGTTTTTATCGCAACCAACTACAGAAACTAATGCATCATAACTTTGAGCATTCATAACTGTTTCTATAGAATCTGCAATAATATCTCTAGATGCTAATGAGTAGTTCATGCCAGAAGTTCCCATAGATATACCATCTGAAACTCCAATTGTATTAAACCCTAAACCGACTAAACCTGCAATTTTACTTTCTATTTTGACTTCTGCGGCCAAATTATTTAAATGCATATTACAAGGGTTACCATCATAACCAGTACTTGCAATACCAACTTGAGCTTTGCTCATATCTTCGTCAGTTAAACCTACTGCATATAACATTGCTTGTGATGCTGGCTGAGATTCATCTTGTGTTAATCTGCTACTGTGTTTATTTAGTTTCATCTACTATTTTGTTCAATTTGTTGACTAAATTACTATGTTTCTCTGTTTTTATTGAATATAATTAAATACTATTCTTTAAATTCAGGTCTTAATAAAACTACCTAATTTGCTGTTTTTTAAATATTTAACTGTTTTTAATTATGACATTCAATTACTAAAATAAATTGATAAAAAAAACCTTCCATTTTTACAGGAAGGTTCTATTTAAAAAATATTGTAAACATCACCTCCTTATCATACCGTAATTATTACGTTGATTATGACAATAGAAATTATATTTACAATTTGTTTTTTCATGATTCAAATATTGCAATTTTTTATTTAATTACACAAATAATTTTTTTTATTAAATAAAATGGCAAACAAGTTTAGCCCAGATTGAATGGTTTGTTTGAGCTCTTTTTTGCTTTTTGGAGCAAAAAAAGCGAGTAATGAAAGCTGGAGATTGCTGCTAAAAAAGTTAAATTATTGTACTTTGACCCATATGAATATTTTTAAAATTCATACTACTATCATCTTGATTTACAATATAATCTGCAATAAAATCTCCTACTTTTGAAGTAGACGCTGCATATTGGTTCTTGCCTTTTAAATCTTGTGTTGTTAAACCTAAATCTAATGATTTTTCTACTGCTCTTTGAATTACATCTGCTTCATCTAATAAACCTAAATGTTCTAATAGCATTGCTGCTGATAATATGGATGCTAATGGATTTGCAATATCTTTTCCTGCTGCTTGGGGGTATGAACCATGAATAGGCTCAAACATTGCATTTTTCTCTCCTATTGAGCTTGAAGCTAATACACCTATTGAACCACCAATTGCACAAGCTACATCTGACATTACGTCTCCAAAAAGGTTTTCTGACAAGATAACATCAAACTGTTTAGGATCTAAGACAATTTGCATTGCTGCATTGTCTATTAACATAAAATCTAAGGTTACATCTTTATATTGCTTTGCAATTTCGATAACCGTTTTTCTCCATAAACGAGACGTTTCTAAAACATTTGCTTTATCTACTAAAGTTAATTTTTTCTTTCTGTTTTGTGCTGTTTGAAATGCAAGGTGTGTTACTCTAGAAATTTCGTCTATTGTATAAATACTACTGTCGTATGCAGATTTACCGTCTTTACTTAATTCTTTTTTTCCGAAATAGATTCCGCCAGTTAATTCTCTAAAAATAGCTATATCTGTTCCTTTTATAATTTCTTTTTTTAGTGGAGAATTTTTTAAAAGTTTAGGATATGCTTTTACAGGTCTTACATTACAGAATAAGTCTAATTCTTTTCTTAAACGCAATAGACCTTGTTCTGGTCTTATTCTTAAGCTAGGATCATTATCATACTTAACGTCTCCAATTGCTCCAAATAAAATTGCGTCTGCCTTCTTACAAATTTCTATGGTTTCTTGTGGCAATGGATCTCCTGTTTGATCTATAGCGCAAGCTCCCATTTTTGCTTCTTTAAACAAAAAAATATGATCATATACTTCTGCAACAGCTTCTAGCGCTTTTTTTGCTTGAGTAGTTACTTCTGGTCCTATACCATCTCCAGGAATTACCGCAATTGTATACTTCATTTTACTATAATCTAAAAATTAATCTGTTATCAAAGGCAGTTGATTCCTTTAAATAGTTGGCTTAAAATTCACAACTACCTCTGAAGACAAAGTTAACTTTAAATATTTTAACTTGTGGCTATTTTTGATGTTTTACTCACTTCTTTCATAATATTGTGAATATCTTCATCTTTAACCTCTTTTTGCTTATCTGCAGTTTCTAAGAAAGCTACATAAGCTACATCTAATTGTATTTTTGTAAGCTCGTAACCAATCTTTTTTGCTCTATACGCCAAAGCTGCTCTACCACTTCTAGCTGTTAATACAATGGCACTTTCTGTAACACCTACATCTTCAGGATCCATAATTTCGTATGTTTCTCTATTTTTTATTACTCCATCTTGATGAATTCCTGAACTATGAGCAAAAGCATTTGCTCCTACAATTGCTTTGTTTGGCTGCACAGGCATTCCCATACTTTCACGAACCATAATACTAGTATCATACAATAGTTTTGTATTGATACTTGTTTCTAAATTTAAATATGGATGTTGTTTTAAAACCATTACAACTTCTTCTAAAGCTGTGTTTCCTGCTCTTTCTCCTATTCCATTAATGGTACATTCTATTTGACGAGCTCCATTAATAACACCTGCAATTGAATTTGCTGTTGCCATACCTAGATCGTTATGACAGTGACAAGAAAGGGTAACATTATCTATACCTTTTACGTTTTCGCGTAAATATTTCATTTTTGCACCATATTCTTCTGGCAAACAATACCCAGTTGTGTCAGGAATATTTAAAACTGTTGCACCAGCTTTAATTACTTCTTCACAAACTCTGGCTAAATATTCATTGTCTGTTCTACCTGCATCTTCTGCATAAAACTCTACATCTTCTACAAACGATTTTGCATAAGAAACTGCTTTTACAGCTCTTTCTATTACTGCTTCTCTAGATGAATTAAATTTAAATTGAATATGAGAATCACTAGTACCAATACCAGTATGAATTCTTGGGTGTTTTGCAAATTTAAGAGCCTCTGCAGCTACTTTTATATCATTTTCTACAGCTCTAGTTAAACCACATACAGTAGCGTTTTTAACAATTTTAGAAATTTGTGTTACTGAATTAAAATCACCTGGGCTAGAAACCGGAAAACCAGCTTCAATTACATTTACCCCCAATAAATCTAACCTTTCAGCAATTACTAGTTTCTGTACTGTATCTAACTTACAACCAGGAACTTGCTCTCCATCTCTTAATGTTGTGTCAAAAATTTGAACTTTATTATCTTGCATAATTTCTGTTAAGATTATCTTATTTAATCTCAAATGTATATATTGGACTTAAAATAAATAGTTATTTTTACCAAACAGTACGATTCCTAATATCATTTACAAAAACATAAATATCTAACTATCAGTTTTTTATGAGTAAAAGTGTTACATCAGCCAATCAACAAAATGATGCTCTTTTTGTTTTAATTAAGTCTTTAACTAAATCAGAAAAGAGACAATTTAATTTATATGTAGGTAGATTAGGAGGAAACATTGATGCTAAGTTTTTTTCTTTATTTAAATTTTTAGAAAAACTAAAAGTTTATGATGAAAAAGTAATTATTGGAAGTGGTATAGTTTCTAAACAACAACTCTCAAACTTAAAAGCACACCTATACAAACAAATTTTAATTAGTTTACGATTGAATCCTGCACATAAAAATGTTAGAATTCAAATAAGAGAACAATTAGATTTTGCAACTGTTTTATATCAAAAAGGATTATATAAACAAAGTTTAAAATTATTAGAAAAAGCCAAAAATATGGCTTTAGATAATGAAGAAAAAAACATTGCTTACGAAATTGTTGAACTAGAAAAAGTAATTGAAACTCAATATATAACGAGAAGTCTAAGCACAAGAGCAAACCAACTTTCTATTCAAGCAAAAGAATTAAGTCAAGACAATGTAATTGCTAGCAAACTTTCTAACTTATCTCTTCAATTATATAGCCACTTAATACAAAATGGTTATGTAAAAAATATTGAAGAACTAAAATTTGTTGATAAATATTTTAATGACAGAATGCCTAAATACGACTATAAAACTCTTGGGTTTAGAGAAAAATTGTGGTTATTTAAAGCGCATTTATGGCACAGTTTTTTAGTGCAAGATTTTTTGTTAAGCTATAAATATGCTAAAAAATGTGTAGATTTATTCGATAACCAAAAATTAATAAACCTGCATCCAGTATTTTATTTAAAATCTAAAAACTATTTACTAGAAGCTTCCTTTTTAGTAAAAAAAGTTTCTACTTTTAAAAAAGAACTCATATTTTTTGAAGAAGAAATTGAGAATAAAGAAATACCAATGAATACAAATACAGAATTATTAATATTCTTGTACTACTATTCTAATAAATTGCATTTACATTTCTTAGAAGGTTCTTTCGAAAAAGGAGAATATTTAGTTGATATAATTAACACAAAAATTGATCAATATAAAAACAGATTAGACAACCATTATATAGTATTACTTTACTACAAAATTGCTTGTTTATATTTTGGAATGGGCAAAAACAGATTATGTATTGTTTATTTACAGAAAATAATTCGCTCTAAAAACATTGGTTCTGCAGAAGACTTACAATGCTTTGCCCGTATTTTAAATTTAATTGCTCATTACGAATGTGGTTTAGATTATGATCTTGAAAGACAGTTTGTAGATACTTATAAATTTTTACTAAAAATGGAAAATTTACAAGAAGTACAGAAGGTTTTTTTAACTTCTATAAGAGATTTGAGCGATGTTTTTCCTCATGAAATTAAGAATGAATTCAAAAAAATTCATGCAAAATTAAAAGTCTTCGAAAACCATCCTTATGAAAAACGAGCCTTCTTATACTTAGATATTTTATCTTGGTTAGAAAGTAAAATTCAAAATAAACCTATTGCTTTAATTATTAAAGAAAAAACAAATCAACTTGCTAAATAGTAAGAATATACTATTTCAATTACACAAATTTTAACAATACTGCATAAATCAGTTAAAATCACGAAATAATTTCTATAGATTGGCTTAGAATTAAATAATACTATTATTTTTGCCTTGTGAATTTATTTAATACACATATTAATTCTTCGAAAACTACAAACGTAGTTTATACTTCTATGCGCACAATTATTCGCACAGCTACAACTATTACCCTTTAGGGGTTCTGCTATATTCATATCACCATAGGTTATATATTGTTTCAATCAACAACGAAACAAAATCAATAAAAAATTAAATTACACAAACTATTCATTAAAAATGAAAGTATTAAAATTTGGCGGTTCATCTGTCGCAAACACAGAAAACATAAAAAAAGTCTTGGCAATTGTTGAGAAAGAGTCTAAAAATCAAAAAATTGCAGTTATAGTTTCTGCTTTTGGAAAAACGACTAACAATCTTTTGGCAGGTGCAAATGAAGCTCTAAAAGATATAAATGTAGCAAAAGAATTTATAGCAAACATTAAAGAATTACACTTTAGTATTATTAATGATTTAGTTATAAAAAACAAAGAAGAAGTTTCTAAAGAAGTATCTTCTTTATTAAATAGATTGGCTTCTATTTATGAAGGGATCTTTTTATTACAAGAGTTATCTGATAAAACTTTAGCAAAAGTTTCTAGTTTTGGAGAAAGACTTTCTTCTTATATTATTGCTAACGCCGCAAAAGAATTATTCGACACTACACATAAAGAAAGTAGAGAATTAATTGTTACAAATAATAATTTCTTAAATGGGCAAGTAAACTTTAAAATTACAAACCAAAACATCATTTCTTTTTTCAATGAAAACAAACATCAAGTTACTTTACTTGGCGGATTTATTTCATCTAATGTTAACGGAGAAACTACAACATTAGGTAGAGGTGGATCTGATTTTTCTGCTTCAATTTATGCTGCTGCATTAGATGCAAAAGAATTACTTATTTTTACAGATGTTAGCGGTATGTTTACAGCAAACCCAAGAGTAGTAAAACAAGCTTTTCCTATTTCAGAAATTTCTTATGAAGAAGCAATGGAATTATCTCATTTTGGAGCAAAAGTATTATACCCACCAACCATACAACCTTCTCTAAGAAAAGAAATTCCTATTAGAATAAAAAACACTTTCGAACCAGAAAATTTTGGAACTTTAATTTCTAACAATCCAAATAATGGAAACGAAGTAAAAGGCATTTCGCACATAGAAGATATTAGCTTAATAACTTTAGAAGGTGGTGGAATGATAGGGATTCCAGGTTTTTCTAAACGTTTGTTTGAAACACTTTCTGTAGCAAAAATAAATGTAATTTTTATTACGCAAGCCTCTTCAGAACATTCTATCTGTGTTGGTGTGTTTGATAATGATGCTGCAAAAGCTAAAGAACTTCTAAATGAAGTTTTTAGCATAGAAATAGACAAGAAAAAAATTAAACCAATAATTATTGAAAGTGATTTAGCAATTATTGCTGTTGTTGGTGAAAGCATGAAAAACTACCAAGGTTTAAGCGGTCAAATGTTTAGCGCTTTAGGTAGAAACAATGTAAATGTTAGAGCAATTGCTCAAGGTTCATCAGAAAAAAATATTTCTGCAGTAATTAATAAATATGATGCAAACAAAGCATTAAACACGTTACATGAGCAGTTTTTTGAAGAAAAAACAAAACAGTTAAACTTATTTGTAACTGGAGTTGGTAATGTAGGAGAACGCTTTTTAGCTCAAATTAATCAACAAAAAGAGTTCTTAAAAACGAACTTAAAACTAAACATTAAAGTTATTGGAATTGCAAATTCTAGAAAAATGCATTTTGATACCAATGGAATCGATTTAGAAAACTGGAAAGAAAGTTTAGAAAACGGAGAGCCAGCTACTTTAAAAAGTTTTCACAATAAAGTAAAAGAAAGCAACTTAATTAATAGTGTTTTTGTAGATAACACTGCAAATCAAGCAGTATCTGAAGTGTATGAATCTTATTTAAGAGAAAGTATTTCTGTGGTTACTTGTAATAAAATTGCATGCGCATCTAACTTCAATAACTACAAAACCTTAAAAGAAGTTTCTAGAAAATACAATGCTTCTTTCTTGTTTGAAACCAATGTTGGTGCTGGTTTACCAATTATAGATACACTTAAAAATTTAATTAATTCTGGAGATAGAGTTCATAAAATTCAAGCCGTTTTATCTGGAAGCTTAAATTTTGTCTTTAATAATTTTAATGAAAAATCTACTTTTCATGATGTTGTAGAAGCCGCACAAAAAGAAGGTTATACAGAACCAGATCCAAAAATTGATTTAAGTGGTGTTGATGTTGCTAGAAAAATTTTAATTCTAGCTAGAGAAAGTGGTTATCAAATGGAATTAGAAGACATTGCTAAAAATGCCTTTTTACCAGAAGAAAGTTTAAATACTGATAATAATGATGACTTTTACACCTCTTTAACAAAGAACGAAGCTCATTTTCAACAAATATTTAAAGACGCAAATGACAAAGATTGTTGTTTAAAATATGTTGCAGAATTTATCGATGGAAAAGCAAATGTTGGTCTACAACACATTCCTTCAGATCATCCTTTTTACAATTTAGAAGGAAGTGATAACATTGTATTATTTTTTACAGACAGATATCCAGAAAACCCATTGTTAATAAAAGGAGCTGGAGCTGGAGCAGATGTTACGGCTTCTGGTATTTTTGCTGATGTAATTAGAATTGCAAATCAATAAAAACTATGGAATATCTTAAAATATTTGCTCCTGCAACTGTTGCCAATGTTTCTTGTGGATTTGACTCATTAGGTTTTGCTGTTGATACTATTGGAGATGAAATGACATTTACAAAAACTACTGAAAAAGGAGTGAAAATTACCAATATTACAGGTGCAAATTTAACTTATGATGTAGATAAAAATGCAGCAAGTGCAGTTGTTAAAAAAATGTTGATTGAAGCAAAAGCAGATTTTGGAATTGAATTAACAATCCATAAAGGATTTTCTCCAGGAAGTGGATTAGGCAGTTCTGCAGCAAGTGCTGGAGGTGCTGCTTTTGGTACGAATCAACTTTTAGGTAATATCTACTCTGAATTAGAATTGACAAAATTTGCAATGTTTGGAGAAGAAGTTGCTTGTGGGACTCCAATTGCTGATAATGTTTCTGCAGCCATATATGGAGGCTTTGTTTTGGTAAGAAGCTATAATCCTCTAGAAATTATAAAACTACCTGTTCCTAAAGAATTACGAGTTGTAGCAATTCATCCACAAATTGAAGTAAAAACAAAAGATGCAAGAGATGTTTTACCAACTGAAATTACTTTAAAAGATGCAGTTACGCAATGGGCAAATGTTGGTGGATTAATTGCTGGTTTATATGCTGATAATTACGAATTAATTAGCAACTCTTTAGTAGATATTATTGTAGAACCTGTTCGTAAAACGTTAATTCCTCATTTTGACGATGTTAAAAATACTGCTTTAAAAGCTGGAGCTTTAGGTGCAGGAATTAGTGGTTCTGGGCCAACCATTTTTGCGCTTTGTAAAGGTGATAAAATTGCAGAAGAAGTTTACAAAAGCATACAAGAAAGTTATAAAAATACAGGTATTGACTTTGAAATGTTTATTTCTAAAGTAAATCCTAATGGAATGAAAATATTAAATTAATCGTCATTACTAAGGTAGAATAACTGAAGTAATCTCTTTTTAAAAAGCAGATTGCTTCGTCAAATAGCAATGACAAACAAATTATTTACAATGAACTATTATAGTTTAAATCATAACTCGCCAATATCAACTTTTAAAAATGCAGTTGTAAACGGAATTGCACCAGACAGAGGTTTGTATTTTCCTGATACAATTACACCATTATCAAAAGAGTTTATAGAAAATATTGACAATTATTCTAATCACGAAATTGCTTTTGAGGTAATAAAACAATTTGTGGGTGATGAAATTCCTACAGATAAATTAAAAGAAATTATTGCAGAAACTGTTTCTTTTGATTTTCCTGTTGTTCCTATTAATGACAATATTGGTTCTTTAGAGTTGTTTCACGGACCAACAATGGCTTTTAAAGATGTTGGTGCAAAGTTTATGGCAAAGTGTTTAGAATACTTTAACCAAGGCAATAAAGAAGAAGTTACTGTTTTAGTTGCAACTTCTGGAGATACTGGTGGTGCTGTTGCTAACGGATTTTTAGGAGCAAAAGGTGTAAATGTTGTTATTTTATATCCTTCAGGAAAAGTAAGTGACATTCAAGAAAAGCAATTAACAACGTTAGGTCAAAATATTACAGCATTAGAAGTAGATGGTGTTTTTGACGATTGCCAAGAAATGGTAAAAACTGCTTTTTTAGATGAAGAAATAACCAAAACATTAACCTCAGCAAATTCTATAAATGTTGCACGTTGGTTACCTCAGATGTTCTATTTTTTCTTTGCCTATAAAGGATTACATAAAAAAAATAAAGACTTAGTATTTTCTGTTCCTAGTGGAAATTTTGGAAATATTTGTGCGGGAATTATGGCACAAAAATTAGGTTTACCAATTAAACACTTTGTAGCTTCTACAAATGTAAATGATACTGTTCCTAATTACTTAATAGATGGAGTTTACAAACCAAAACCATCTAAAGCAACCATTTCAAACGCAATGGATGTTGGTAACCCAAGTAATTTTATCAGAATTCAAGAATTGTTTAATAATGATTTAGATACTTTAAAAAAGGCCTTTTCTTCTTATAGTTTTACAGATAATGAAACTAGAGAAACTATGAAAGAAATCTACAAAAACTCTGGTTATGTTGCAGATCCACATGGTGCAGTTGGCTATTTAGGGTTAAAAAAACACGGACTAAAAGAAAATGAATTTGGTGTTTTTTTAGAAACTGCACATCCAGTAAAATTTTTAGATGTTGTAGAAGAAACTTTGCCTGTAAAAGTTAAAATACCTGAACAAATTAAAAAGGTAATTAATAATACAAAAGTTGCTTACAAAGCTTCTACTTATCAGGATTTAAAAGATTTTTTAATAAAAAAACAATAGATTTAAACATTTATAAAAGTAAAAAGTCCTGATAAAATATATTTATCAGGACTTTTTTTGTTGGCCTACAAGGACTCGAACCTTGAATGACGGTACCAAAAACCGGTGTGTTACCAATTACACCATAGGCCAATGCTTCTTAGCGGATGCAAATTTAATGCAAAGTTTTAAATTTGCAAACATTTTTTAATAAATTTTATCTTTAACAAACTTTTATGAGGAAATAATCATTTATAAATACAAATGTCAACTATTTTTATTCATAATTATTAGTAAATTCGCCACATCTTATTAAACAACTATGACATCAGCAAACTTTAATAAATGGAATATCATCTTAGGATGGATTACATTTGCAATTGCTTTAATAACATATTCTTTAACATTAGAACCAACCGTTAGCGCCTGGGATTGTGGAGAATATATTTCTACTTCTGTAAAATTAGAAGTTGGGCATCCTCCAGGAGCACCATTATTTCAAATGTTAGGTGCCTTTTTTGCCATGTTTACATCTAATTTAGATCAGATAGCAAAAATGGTAAACTTTATGTCTGCATTAGCAAGTGCATTTACAATCTTATTTATGTTCTGGACCATCACTAATTTGGCTAAAAAATTAGCTTTAAAAACAGGTGAAATTTCAGAAGGAAAATACATCGCTATTATAGGAAGCTCTATTGTAGGTTCTTTAGCATACACGTTTTCAGATAGTTTTTGGTTTAGTGCTGTAGAAGGAGAAGTATATGCAATGTCTTCTTTTTTAATGGCATTATTATTCTGGTTAGGTTTAAAATGGGAAAGTGAAATACATACAGCTAGAGGTAACAAATGGTTAATTTTAATAAGTTTTGTAGTTGGTTTATCATTTGGTGTACATATTTTATCATTATTGGTAATTCCTGCAATTGTAATGTTATACTTCTTTAGAACTTATAAAACCATCAATTTAAAAACAACTGCCATTGCATCTGTTATTTCTGTGGTAGTTTTAATGTTTGTATTTAAATTCTTATTCCCTTTTACACTCAAATTTTTTAGTATATCAGAATTGTTTTTTATCAATTCTATAGGAATGCCTTTTAATTCTGGAAGTATTATTGCTGCACTAATTTTAGTTGCATTGTTTCATTTCGGATTAAACTTTACACGTAAGAAAAATAAAGTTCATACTAACACGTTAATTCTTTCTGTTATGTTTATAATGATTGGTTTTTCATCTTGGATGATGTTACCAATTAGAGCAAATGCAAACACTACAATTAATGAAAATGATCCTTCAAGTGCACGTGAGTTATTAGCATATTATGAACGTGAACAATATGGAGATGCCAATGTTTTTTATGATACTTATTACTCTAACTCTTACAAAAGAGAACAAGATAAAAACAAACCTTACAAAGATGATAAGCCTAAGTACGAAAAAAGAAATGGTAAATACGAAATTGTAAATAAATACAAAGATGTTGTGCCTAATTGGTCTGATAAACATAAAGGTTTTATACCAAGAATGGTAAATCCTGCTTCAGAAAAAATGTACAAACAAATAGCAGGTATACCACAAAACAGCAAACGTAGACCAACTTTTGCAGAGAATCTAAAATTTATGATGAGCTATCAGTTTGGTTATATGTATGGTCGTTATTTTATGTGGAATTTTGTTGGAAGGCAAAATGATATACAAGGACAATTAGATCTTTTTAACGGAAATTGGATTAGCGGAATTAATGCTCTAGATGAATTTAGATTAGGTTCACAAAAGAGTTTGCCCTCACAAGTTTTAGAAAATAAAGGAAGAAATAAATATTACTTTCTACCTTTAATTTTAGGTATTATTGGATTGTTATTTCAAATTAAATGGGATAAAGAAAATTTTTACACTCTTTTATTATTTTTCTTATTTACTGGAGCCGCAATTATTTTCTACACAAACCCTAAACCTTTTGAACCTAGAGAACGAGACTATGCAGTTGTGGGTAGTTTTTATATTTTTGCTATCTGGATTGGTTTTGGAGTACTTGCTTTGTATGAATACTTAAAGAATTTTGCTAACAAAAAAACAATAGCTATTGTTGTATCTGTTGTTTCTCTTTTAGCTGTACCAACTTTAATGGCTTCAGAAAATTGGGATGACCATGATCGTTCTAACAGATACACAACTCATTTAAATGCACAAGCCTATTTAGAAAGTTGCGACCAAAATGCAATTATGTTTACTATTGGAGATAATGATACGTTTCCTCTTTGGTATATGCAAGAAGTAGAAGAAATTAGAACCGATGTAAAATTAGTAAACACCTCTCTTTTTGCAACAGATTGGTATATAGATCAAATGAAACGTGCTACTTATGATGCACCTCCTATTCCATCTCAATTAAAACACGATCAATATAAATATGGTAGTTTAGATGTTGCTTATCATATAGAACACCCTAGATTTAAAGATTCTATAATTTCTATAAAAGATTTTATGAGGTGGATTGCTTCTGAAAACGATGCAACATATTATATAGATAAAGAAGCTGGTGTAAAAGAAAAATTTTATCCAACTAATAAAATTAGAATTCCTGTTAATAAAGAAAAAGTTTTAGCAAACGGAATTGTAGCTCAAAAAGATGCAGATAAAATTTTAGATTATATAGACATTACAATTGATGATGGAGCTTTATATAAAAATCGAATTTTAATGTTAGATATTCTTGCCAATAATGATTGGGAAAGACCAATTTACTTTACTGGTGGGGCAAATGCTGATGAAGAATACATTTGGTTAAAAGATTATTTACAATTAGATGGTTTGTCTTATAAATTAGTGCCAATTAAAACACCAATGGCTAAAAAGAGCTTGTTTGATATGGGAAGAATTGACCCAGAAAAAATGTATGCTAATATTAAAAAATGGAATTGGAGAAACATAAATGATGGTAAAATTTATTTAGACGAACAAACTAAAAGAAACACCATTTCTATGCGTAATGCATTATTACGTTTGTCTGAAACGTTTGCTAAAAAAGGAGATACACTTAAAGCCTTAGAAGTTTTAGATTTGTCTTTAGAAAAAATGCCAATAAAAGACTTCGATCATTACAGCTTATCTATTGGCTACCCAGAAGCATATTATAGATTAAATAACACCCTAAAAGCCAGAGAAACTACAAAAACATTAATTACATTATTTACAGAAAAACTAGTGTGGTTAAGTACCTATTCTAAAGATGATGTAGATTTAATTTTTGATGAAATTGACACTACTTTATATATGTACAGAAACATTATTAATCAAGCAGAAGAAGGTGAAGTTGATAAAAAATATTTAGAAGTTCTACAAACAGAATTTGTAAACACAGTAAAGTTATTTAATTATCTATTACCTGATGAAGAAAAATAAACTTTAATGAAAACTTATTTACCGAGAACGCCACGTTTTATGATGAGATTTTTCTCAAAATATACGTGGCGTTTTCCTTCTAAAAAGAAAGAAATTTTTTTAACTTTTGATGACGGACCAACTCCAGAAATTACCGAATTTGTTTTAAATGAATTAAAAAAACACAACGCAAAAGCTACTTTTTTTTGTATTGGTAAAAACATACATAATCATCCAGATATCTTTGCTAAAATAATTGCTGATGGTCATTCTATTGGAAACCATACTCAAAATCATTTAAAAGGATGGAAAAGTGATAATAGTACTTATTTAAAAAATGTTTTAGAATGCAACAAAACAATTACACAATTCAACAATTCAAAAGTTCAACAGCATTTATTTAGACCACCTTATGGAAAAATAAAAAAATCTCAAGCAAAAAAATTACTAAAAAGAGGTTATAAAATTATTATGTGGGATGTTTTATCTGCAGATTTTGATACTTCTATTTCTAATGAAAAATGTCTAAATAACGTTTTAAAAAACACAAAAGAAGGGAGTATAATTGTTTTTCATGATAGTGTAAAAGCTGCTGAAAGAATGAAATATACTTTACCTAAAGTATTAAAAGAATTTTCTAAAAAAGGGTTTACTTTTAAAGCAATTACAAAAAACAGCAAACAAGTTTAGCCCTGATTAAACGGTTTGTTTGAGCTCTTTTTGAAGCATGAAAAAAAGCGAGTAGTGAAAGCTGGAAATAGCTCCTAAAACTAAATATATTGTTGTACCAAACTAATTAATGTACGAGCATCTTGAAAACCTGTTTGGCGCCATTTTATTACACCATTTTTATAAATCATAAAAGTAGGATTTCCTTTTATGTTTAAAGCATTTGCAAGAGTTTCATTTTTTTGAATTTCTATCTTAATTACTTTTGCATTATCTCCTAAAGCCGCAGCTACATCTCTTAAAGTATGTACCGTTTTTTCTAAATCATTATAATCAAAATAAAAATCGATAAGTACAGGTTTTTCAACACTAATTAAGTCACCAAATTTTGCCATTATATAAAAGTTTTTAAGAGGAAAAACGTTTAAATTGTTTTTTGTTGATTAACAAATATAGATAAAAGTATTTAAAAGTACTGATTATCAGGCTTTTTTCAATTCTATCACCGTTATTTCTGGCCAAATACCAACTCTTCCAGGAAATGCATGATACCCAAAACCACGATTTACATTTATGTATCTACCAAATTCTTGGTACAAACCAGCCCATTGTTTGTAAGCAAATTGTGATGGACTCCATTTGATCCAACCAGGAATTTCGATACCCATTTGCAAACCATGTGTATGCCCACTTAATGTTAAATGATAATTAAAATCATCTTGTTTTACTTTATGTTCCCAATGACTTGGATCGTGTGTCATTAAGATTTTAAAATCTTCTTTATTAATTCCTATAGACGCTTTTTGTAAGTCTCCTGTTTGGTTAAATCCTTTACCCCAATTCTCTACTCCAAGAAGTGCAATTTTCTGTCCGTCTTTTTCTAAATATCGATGTTCATCTAGTAATAAATCGAAACCAATTTTTTTATGAATGTCTTTTACTTTCTTAAAATTATCTATTTTATCTTGCGGATTTTCCCAATCCATATAATCTCCATAATCATGATTGCCAAGTACAGAGTATTTTCCTTCTTTTGCTTCTAATTTATCAAAAACATCAATCCAATTATCCATTTCATCAGCTTTATTATTTACAATATCTCCTGTAAATAACATTAAATCTGATTTTTGTTCATTGATTAAATCAACTCCATATTGTATTTTTTCTTTGTTGGTAAAACTCCCAGAATGAATGTCTGAAATCTGCGTAATTGTATACCCATCAAAAGCATCAGGTAAATCTTTAAAACTTAACTGATATTTTAAAACTTTATAATTGTATTTTCCTTGGATGATTCCATAGATAAAAGAGGCAAAAGGTATTGCTGCCAATCCTAAAGCTATTTGAGAAATAAACTTTCTTCTACCTGCTAATGGTTTTGTGTTTTCTGATGAAATTGTAGAAATCAGTTTTAAAAACCCTCTACAAATATCTTCACCAAACATTAAAATTAATACAATTAACTTTGGAATTAAAACGGTAAGTAATAAACCCATTGCCATTTGAAATTGTGGTGTTTGCCCTTGCGTTCTATCATACGTTAAAGCAACATATAAGAAGTTTCCATAAACCAAAACACTTACAATTAACCAAGAATAACGAATGATTTTATTTTTAGTAATTGTCTTTATTGCCTGAAAAACATACACTTCCAATAAAATAATAATGGCAAACAAAATAATTAGCCTAATTGCTATTTTCATAAAGAATGTTTTATTTTAAAATAATTTATCAAAGATACTTGTTAAATAACGAATGAATTTTAACGTCTTGTTAAAGTTTTGTACCTTTCTCAAATCTCTAAAAAACCTATTTTAGATTTCAATTTTTCAACAATTTAATCACAGAATCAATAGAATGTCAGATCAAAAAAGACTTTTTTTAGTTGATGCTTACGCATTAATTTTTCGAGGATATTACGCATTTATAAAGAACCCAAGAATAAATAGTAAAGGTTTAGATACCTCTGCAATAATGGGTTTTATGAATTCTTTATTAGATGTTATAAAGCGTGAAAGACCAGATCATTTAGCTGTTTGTTTTGACAAAGGTGGCTCTGTAGATAGAGTAGAAATGTTTGAAGCTTACAAAGCCAATAGAGATGCAACTCCAGAAGCAATTAAATTAGCTGTTCCTTACATTCAAGAGATTTTAAAAGCAATGCACATACCAATTATGGTAAAAGAAGGTTTTGAAGCAGATGATGTTATAGGAACACTTTCTAAACAAGCAGAAAAAGAAGGTTACAAGACTTTTATGGTAACTCCAGATAAAGATTTTGCGCAATTAGTTTCTAAAAATATCTTTATGTACAAACCGCGTTTTGGAGGTGGATATGATATTTGGGGAGTACCAGAAGTGCAAGAAAAATTTGGTGTAGAAAACCCTGAACAAGTAATAGATTTTCTTGGTATGATGGGAGATTCTGCAGATAACATCCCAGGTTTACCTGGAGTTGGCGAAAAAACTGCCAAAAAGTTTTTAGCTGCTTATGGTTCTATGGAAAATCTTTTAGCAAATACGCATGAGCTTAAAGGAAAAATGAAAGAAAAAATTGAAGCAAATGGAGAGTTAGGTTTACTTTCTAAACAATTAGCTACAATTATGCTAAATGTTCCTGTTACTTTTGATGCAGAAGATTTTACGTTAGATCAACCAAATAAAGAAAAGGTAACAGAAATTTTTAACGATTTAGAATTCAGAAATTTATTAACCAACTTTTTACGCACTTTTAATACTGAAACAACAACGAATACTTCTGAAAACAAAACAGAAGAAAAGGCCAAAGCAACACCTAAAAAAGCAGCTTCAAATACAGAAGGTCAATTCGATTTATTTGCTGCTCCAGGTACAGGATCTGTTTCTGAAGAAGAAAGTTTATCTGGTTTTAAAACCATTAAAAATACCAATCATTTTTATCAGCATATAGATTCTCCTTTATCGAGAAAATTATTTTTAAAGAAGTTAATGCAACAAACTTCTGTTTGTTTTGATACGGAAACAACAGGTTTAAAAGCATTAGAAGTAGAATTAATAGGAATTGCTTTTTCTTGGGAAAATGGAAAAGGATATTATGTTTCTTTTCCAAAAAATCAAAAAGAAACTGCATCAATTTTAGAAGAATTTAGACCGTTTTTTGAAAGTGAAATCGAAAAAATTGGTCATAATTTAAAATATGATATCAAAGTTTTATCAAACTATAACATGCCTGTAAAAGGGAAATTGTTTGATACCATGATTGCGCATTATTTAATCAATCCAGACATGCGCCATAATATGGATGTTTTGGCAGAAACATATTTAAATTATCAACCGGTTTCTATTGTAGAATTGATTGGTAAAAAAGGGAAAAATCAACTTTCTATGCGAGTTGTGCCAATTGCAGACCAAACAGAATATGCCGTAGAAGATGCAGATATTACGTTTCAGTTAAAAGAGCATTTTACCAAAGAATTAGAAACAGGTAATGTTACCAAACTTTTTAATGATATTGAATTGCCTTTGGTTTCGGTTTTAACTGCTATGGAAATTGAAGGAATTAACGTAAACATCGATTTCTTAAAAGAATTATCTGTTGCCTTAACGGACGACATCAATCAACTAGAAAAAAGTATTTACGAACAAGCTGGCGAAGAATTTAACATTGCTTCACCAAAACAATTAGGAATTGTTTTGTTCGAAAATATGAAGTTGGTAGACAAACCTAAAAAGACAAAAACGGGTCAGTATAAAACCGGAGAAGATATTTTATCTTTCTTAGAAAAAGACCATCAAATTATTAGAGATATTAAAGCGTATCGTCAATATAAAAAATTACAAAGTACTTATGTTGATGCCTTGCCAAATGAGGTAAATCCTAAAACAGGAAGAATACATACAGAATATATGCAAGCTGTTGCTGCAACAGGAAGATTGAGTTCTAACAATCCTAATTTACAAAACATACCAATTAGAACAGAAAGAGGTAAAGAAGTTCGTAAATCATTTATTCCAAAAGATGAAAATCATGTTTTATTAGCAGCCGATTATTCTCAAATAGAATTAAGAATTATTGCTGCTTTGAGTGAAGAAGAAACCATGATTGAAGCTTTTAAAAACGGTGAAGATATTCATGCTTCTACAGCTGCAAAAGTTTTTGATGTTCCTTTAGATGAAGTTACTCGTGAACAAAGAAGTAATGCAAAAACGGTAAATTTCGGAATTATCTATGGAGTTTCGGCTTTTGGTTTAAGTAATCAAACAGATTTATCTAGAGGAGAGGCAAAAGAACTAATTGATACGTATTACGAAACTTATCCGAAGTTAAAAGCATACATGTCTGCACAAGTAGATTTTGCAAGAGAACATGGTTATGTAGAAACGGTTTTAAACAGACGTAGATATTTAAAAGACATAGATTCTAGAAATGCCATGGTAAGATCAGGTGCAGAACGTAACGCTGTAAATGCGCCAATACAAGGTTCTGCTGCCGATATTATAAAGTTAGCAATGATTAACATTCATAACCGTTTTGAAAAAGAAGGTTTTAAATCTAAAATGTTATTACAAGTACATGATGAGTTGGTTTTTGATGCATATAAAGACGAGTTAGAAATTATAAAACCAATTATTAAAGACGAAATGGAAAACGCTTTTAAAATGAGTGTTCCGTTAGAAGTAGAAATGGGAATTGGAGAAAACTGGCTGCAAGCTCATTAAATTTAAAACAAATTCAGCACAAGAAATGGAATTAGATTATATTGAAAACGTTAATGGACATGATGATAATATTGTGCGCCTATTTAATTTTAATAGAGCAGAAGCTATTCTGTTTAGAGACCTATTACAAGACACAATTATTGATAAAAGACAAAAGTTAGACTTAGAAAAAGTAGACTTTATAACTGGTTGTAATTGTAATTTAATTTTTGGTTTATTTAAAACTGATGAAGGAATTTTGACCAAAGACAACAAAACCTTTTTTTGCATATTAACTCTAGAAGGGTTTAAAAATATGATAAAACTAATAGAACCTTTTTGTTTAAAAGAATCTAGAAGTTATCAATATTTATATGACATAGACAACCCTACAGACTTATTCTTTTGTCCTTCTGCAACATAATATAAAATGTATTATTAAACAATTCTAGCAACCAAACAAATTAACTTTCATATTAAAATGCATCCATTTTGTAGCAATAGATCCAGATTTACCATTTACAATCTTATCATAATCAATATCCCAATCAAACAAATTCATTCTACCTTCTAAGATAAGCATACTTGTAGATATTTGATCTGCTCCTCTTATTCCTGATGCAAATAATTTCACTTCTTTTTCAACTCCTTTTATAGATAATACTCCATTAATTTGATACCAATCTATACCCATTGTATAAATATTGGTAGACTTAAATATTATTTTCTCATCATTAGATCCAATAAATAAACCAGGAGTTTTAATTTTTGCTGTTAATTCTTCTGCTGCATTTACAATAAAAGAATCTGGATCTATTTCAAATGAAATACTGAGTTTTTCTAAAGGATTTCCACCATCAAATCTTAAAGGAACATTCACATCTAAATTATTTACAGTTCCAGAAAAAGGAGTGCTACAATGTCCATGCGTTACAAATAAATTAATTGATTGACCAAGTTTGTTTTCAACAATCGTTTTTGTATTAGATTTATAAGTCGTATTACTTTTAGAGTAACCACTAAAAATAATTAAACTTGTTAAAACTGTTAATGTTGATAAAATGAATTTAATTTTTCTCATAATGTTAGTTATTAATAATAGTACGAATATAGATTGGTAATAGATTTAATTTAGTAAATGAAATGTCAAAAAAGTGTCAAAAAACATATAAATACTTGTTTTCATAGATTTAATTAGAAGCTTTAGTGTATGTTTTGTAATAAATAAAGATGATAAAAACACATACTTCTTTTACCTACAAAATAAAATTGAATCTTTACTTTAGTAAAAACTTCATTTTTATGTGTAATTTTGCAAACTGATTATGAGTATAATTTCTAAAGACATACAAAAGGCAATAAAACTTTTAACTAATGATCAGTTGGTTGCAATACCCACTGAAACTGTTTATGGTTTAGCAGGTAATATTTTAAGTGAAAAAGCGATAAAAAGTATTTTTTCTACAAAAAAAAGACCATTTTTTAATCCGTTAATTGTGCATATTCCTTCTATAGAATCGTTAGAAAACATTGTTTTAAATATTCCTGAAAAGGCAAAATTATTAGCAGATGCTTTTTGGCCAGGATCTATGACGTTGGTTTTAAAAAAGAATGCAAAAATTCCTGATTTAATAACAGCTGGTAAAGATACTGTTGCTGTACGCATACCAAATCATCCTATAACTTTAGAATTGTTAAAACAACTACCATTTCCTTTGGCTGCACCAAGTGCAAATCCTTTTGGAAGTATCAGTCCTACAAAACCAGAACATGTAGAGCGTTATTTTAAAAATAACATTCAAATGGTTTTAGATGGAGGTTCTTGTACAAACGGAATAGAATCTACCATTATTGGTTTTGAAAACGATGAGCCCATTATATATAGATTAGGTGCTTTAGCTTTAGAAGATATAGAAGCTGTTGTTGGTAAAATTTCTATTAAAAATAAGAAAGAAGAAAGCCCTGATGCACCAGGAATGTTAGCAAGACATTATGCACCTTCTACTCGTACTTATTTGGTTGATAATGTTACTCATGAAATTAAAAAACATCAAGGTAAAAAAATTGGAATTCTAGTTTTTAAAGACTCTTTAAATAATACTTCTTTAACAGAAATAATATTATCAGAAAATGGTTCTTTACAAGAAGCTGCTGCTAATTTATACGATGCTTTACATGAATTAGATCATCAACAATTAGATGCCATTATTGCAGAAAGATTTCCAGACAATGGTTTAGGAAAATCTATTAATGATCGCTTACAACGCGCAACTTTTAGTCTTTAATTTTGAAATATTTTCAGCATTTTAATGTAGATTTTTCTAAAATAGAGCTTCCAAAAAAGTTTACTTTCCCTTTTTATTATGAACCTCATCAATTAGCTAAAATAGCTGTAAAAGAACTTCAAGAATATTTAGAAAATCAAACAGATTTTAAACATAATTTTGGCCTTTCGGATAAAAAACCCTCACTAGCAATTGGTAAAATGTTTGGAGTTTTAGTTGTTAAAAATCAACAAAATGAAATTGGTTACTTGGCTGCCTTTTCTGGAAAATTAGCGGATAATAGTTTTCCAGAAAAATTTGTTCCTCCTGTTTTTAACATGAGAACTAAAGAAAGCTTCTTTTTAAAAGGTGAAGAAGAAATTAACAAAATAAACAAAAGAATATCTCAAATAAAAAAAGATGAAACTTATATAAATTTAAAGAATTTTTTAAAAAAGCTATTTAAAAATATTGATGATGATTTAAATTTAGAAAAAGAAAAACTAAAGCATCGAAAAAAAGAGAGAAAAGCTAGAAAACAAATTGGAATTTCAACTTTAAATAAATATGATTTTAATTTGTTAAATAAAAAATTGGTTCAAGAAAGTTTTAACGATCAGTTTTATTTTAAAGAACTTCAAGAATACTATAAACATAAAATTGCTAAAAAAAAGGCTGAATTAGAATTTTATGAAGAAGAAATTTTAAGCCTAAAAAAAAGAAGAAAAAAAAAGTCTAATTATTTACAACAAACACTTTTTAAAAGTTATACATTCTTAAATCATCAAAAAGAACAAAAGAATTTATTAGATATTTTTAATAACCCAGATATAAAACCTCCTGCTGGTTCTGGAGAATGTTCTGCACCAAAGCTTTTACAACATGCTTTTTTAAATGATTTTACACCCATTTGTATGGCAGAATTTTGGTGGGGAATTTCACCAAATTCAGAAATTAGAAAACATAAAAATTATTATCCTGCTTGCCAAGGAAGATGCAAACCTATTTTGTCTCATATGTTAGAAGGCATAAAAATGGATGATAATTTATTGTTAGAAAATTTAGCTGAAAAACAACAGTTAGAAATTATTTTTGAAGATGATGCATTAATTGTAATAAACAAACCTGCAGAATTTTTATCTGTTCCAGGAAAAAAAATTTTAGACTCTGTTTATACAAGAATTAAAGAAAAATATCCTAACGCTACAGGACCGTTAATTGTTCATCGTTTAGACATGTCTACTTCTGGAATTTTAGTATTAACTAAAACTAAAGAAGCTAATAAAATTTTACAAAGTCAGTTTATAAAAAGAACCGTTAAAAAACGTTATGTTGCTTTATTAAATGGAGATTTATCTAAAAATAATGGAAAAATAAAACTCCCATTACGTGTAGATTTAGAAGATAGACCAAGACAATTGGTAGATTTTAAGTATGGTAAAAATGCAGAAACACATTGGGAAATTATCAAAAAAGAAAATAACAGAACTAAAGTTTATTTCTATCCAATTACTGGAAGAACACATCAATTACGAGTACATGCTGCTCATAAAAATGGATTAAATATGCCTATTGTTGGTGATGATTTGTATGGTAAAAAAGAAAACAGATTACATTTACATGCAGAATTTATTGAGTTTTCACATCCTATTACAAACGAGAAAATGAATTTTTCTGTTGCTCCAAATTTTTAAAAAAAAGAGAATCCTATACCTAAAGAAACACTATCTAATCTATTATTTTCAAAACCTATAATCCCTTTTCTATGAAAATCTAATCGAATTATGGTATTCCATCTTTCTGCTCCAGCTACTTGTGTTCCTAATCCTATTCTATAGTAATTTCCATCAGGGTAATTTTTAGCTGGCCTCCACATTTTACCATAACTTATTTCTGTAAAAAAATTATCTCCCTCATCTTCTGTGATATTATATTTGAGACTAAAATAAGTAGGAAATGCACTAACTGCATAGTTCCAATGATAATCAAAACCACCATTTACACTAATAGCAACTCTTCTTTTTATTTCATAACCAAACCCAATTCTTAAAAATATTGCATTAGGTACTAAAAAAGACTCACCATCATCTGGATCTAAAGTATAATGCTCATTTACTGTAAAAGTTAAATTTCCAGACCCTGTAAAAAAAGGTTTTCCTAATCTTTCTTGTGAAAAGGACAATGAAAATACACAGAAAAATAAAATTGAAGATAGTAATTGTTTCATGTTTTTAGTTTTGGTTTGAAAAAATTGAAACAATAATTATTCCAATTATTAAAACTAAAAAAAATTATGCTTTTAAAAACTTCAAAAATGTTTTTCTTTCTATTTCTCTTGCTCCTAAAGTTGCTAAATGTTCATTGTAAATTTGACAATCTATCAATTTATATTTTTTACTTTTTGCTAAGTAAATAAAGGCTAATTTAGAAGTATTAGACATTTTACTAAACATACTCTCTCCACAAAAAACATTATTTATTTCTAAACCATATAAGCCACCCACCAATTCTTTATTAAACCAAACTTCAATAGATTTGGCAACTCCTAATTTGTGTAGATTAATATAGGCTTGTTCCATATCATTAGTAATCCAAGTTCCAAAACCATCTTTTCTTTCAATATTTTTGCAATTATAAATTACTTGATTAAAAGCTGTATTTTCTGTAATTGTATAATTATTTTTATTGATAATTTTTCGCATTGATTTAGATACTCTTATTTCTTCTGGAAAAAGCACCATTCTTTCATGTGGACAATACCAAATAATTGGTTCTCCTTCTGAAAACCAAGGAAAAATCCCTTTTTTGTAGGCATGTATTAGTCTTTTTTCAGATAAATCTCCTCCCAAAGCAATAATGCCATCATCTGTAGTTAACTCATAAGGTGGAAATTCTATATTTTCTGAAAGCCAAATCATATTACAAAAATAAGTAACAAAAAAACCTCATCAAAAATAGATGAGGTTTATATCCAAAATTAGAAGACAAATTTTAATGTTGAATTTTTTTATTTAATGTTATTTTTAACTACAACACTTATTTTCAGTTAGATAAATAATTCAGCTTGAATTGTAAGTAGTATAATTAAAGACAACATGTATTTTAATTTATTAGCTTTCATAGGGAAAAATTACGTTAAAATATTTGGTTTACCAGATTGGTTAACCAAATATACAAATTATTTTTTGTTTTAACCAACATAAAGTTTTATTAATCTATATTTATTTTTGTGGTTATATGTAATTAAGTAGTTATTTTTGCTTACTATTTAAGAAATTTAAATGTCTAGAATACCAAAAAGAAAAAGAATTAAAACTAAAAAAGAGAGAGCTAAACTAATGCATAGCTACTACTCAAGAACAGGTTTTTACATGTTTATATGGGAAAGTTTAAAAAAAGCTTTTATACCCATAGTATCTGTTGTTGTAGGTCTTTTTTTAATAAATAGATATATTTATAATATAAATGAAGGTTTAGAATCTATTACAGAGACTTTTTCTAGACTAGGTATTTTTTCTTTTTTCTTTACATCAGAAACACTTTTAGGATTAATACCTCCAGAGATATTTATTGCATGGACAAAAAAAACTAATGAACCAATTTTAAATTTAATAATACTTGCCACTTTATCTTATTGTGGAGGATTGCTATCTTATTTTATAGGAAAAACAGCATTAAAAATAGAATCTGTAAAAAATTATTTAGAAGTAAAGATGGCTAAACATCTTAAAAACTCTAAAAAATGGGGAGGCTTTTTAATATTAGTAGGTGCATTGTTACCTGTACCATTTTCCATTTCTTGTACTGCTGCTGGTATGATAAAATATCCGTTTAAAAATGTAGTTTTATTTGGTTTATTTCGTTTTGCTAGATTTGCAATATATGCTTGGGCTATTTTTAAAGTTGTAGATTAAAAAATAATTACTTTTGTTTTATGGGATTAACAAATAACGACGTTTTTAAAAAATTAAGAGTAGCACATAAATTTCGTGATACTGATATTATAGAAATTTGTGCTTTAGTAGATTTTAAAGTTACAAAAGGAGAACTTGGTGCTATCTTTAGAAATGAAGAACATCCAAAATATATGGAATGTGGTGATCAATTTTTAAGAAATTTTTTAAATGGGTTGATCATTCATATGAGAGGACCCATGCCTAAAAAAGGAGAAAAGAAGTAGTTTTAAATATTTAGATTAAAAAACAAGACAAAATTTTATATAAAAAAGAGTGTAAATTTAAATTTACACTCTTTTTTTATATAAAATCTAATTTATTTTCTAGAAAGGTAAATCATCTGGTTCTTCATCAGAAACCTTAGATGCTGGTTGAAATTGATCTACTGGAGGTAAATTATTTGAAGCTGCAGCTTGAGATAAGTTCTCAACTCTCCAACCTACAATAGAGTTAAAATACCTAGCTTCTCCTTGTGGGTTAATCCACTCTCTACCTCTTAAATTAATAGAAACTTTTACATCTTGACCAACTTTATAGTTGTTTAATAAATCTGTTTTATCTTGATGAAACTCAATATTAATCATTTGAGGATATTGATCATCAGTGGTAACTACCATTTCTCTTTTTTGAAATCCGTTAGCTCCAAAAGTTTGAACATCTCCAATTAATTTTATTTTTCCAATAACTTCCATAATTTCTATTTTAATAAAAGTGCTTTTAATACACTTTTTTCATCATTCATTTAAAATGCTAAAGCACAAATGTATGTTTTTTTGTGGGTTTTAATCAAATAAAACCTATATGTTCTTTACCAAAGTTATTAACAGTGCACCTAGTTAAGAGTAATTTATTACTTTTAAAGTATACCTTTTTTAAAGGAATCTTCTATACTATAAAACCTTTATATGAGTTATATACAAGAATCCTTTATATTTGTTTTTAATGACTTTTTTTACAAACAACTTTCTTTTTAAACGCTTAGCAATATTAATTTCTTTAATTATAGTTTCATTAATATTATGGAACACCTATACTTTCTTTCAAAAATTTAAACATGAAGAACGTATTAAAATGGAAATTTTAGGAATTGCTTTCAAAGAATTTTCAAATTCAGATTTGAACTCAGATATTGTTTTGCCCGATAAAATTATTACAACAAATACAAGTATTCCTTTAATTCTAGTTGATGCAAAAGGTAATATTATCTCGAATCAAAATTTAGATTCAATTAAATCTCTAGACTCAGATTATTTAATTGAACAATTGGCAAAAATGAAATCTGAAAATTTGCCGATTGAAATAAGTTTTGGTGAAAATAATAAACAATATATTTATTATAGGAATTCAGATTTATTAAATAAATTAACCTATTATCCTTTAGCATTAATTCTAATTTTATTTCTTTTTTTAAGTGTTATTTATCTGTTTTACAATTCTAATAAAATTGCAGAACAAAATAAACTTTGGACAGGTATGGCAAAAGAAACTGCACACCAAATTGGCACGCCTTTGTCTTCTTTATTAGGATGGATTGCCATTTTAAAAATGGAAAAAGTAGATGATAATTATGTTGAAGAAATAGAAAAAGATGTAAATAGATTAAACACAATTGCTAATCGATTTTCTAAAATAGGTTCTATACCAGAATTAAAAAAAGAAAACATTGTAACCATTACAAAGGCGGCTTTCGATTATTTAGAATCTCGTAGTTCTAAGCAAATTTCTTTTTCTTTTTCAACTACTAATAAAGATATTTACACAAACTTAAATACTGAATTATTTGGTTGGGTTATAGAAAACCTTATTAAAAATGCTATTGATGCAATGTTAGGTAAAGGAGAATTAAAATTAAATATAGAAAACAATTCTAAAAAAGTAAAAATTACAATTTCTGATACCGGAAAAGGAATACCTAAAAAATTATATAAACAAATATTTAAACCTGGTTTTACAACTAAAAAACGTGGTTGGGGTTTAGGTTTATCGCTTTCTAAACGTATTGTAAAAGATTACCATAAAGGTAAAATATTTGTGCAAAAATCTGAAATTGGAAAGGGAACTACTTTTGAAATTCAATTAGATAGAATTTAAAATTAGATTTTTTCATTTACTTAAATTTACTTGAAATACTTTGCGCCAAAACAACAAACTCTTCATTTGTTAGTTTTTCTTTTTTACCAAATTGCATATCGGCCATGGCATTAGTTGGTACTAAATGAACATGTACATGAGGTACTTCTAAACCAATAACACTCATACAAACTCTTTTACAATCTACTGCTTTTTCTAATGCTTTTGCTACTCTGTATGAAAACTCCATAAGGCTTAAATATTCATCTTTAGATAAATCGAATAATTTGTTTTCTTCTTTTTTAGGTACAACTAAAGTATGGCCTTTTGCATTAGGATTAATATCTAAAAAAGCAATATAATTATTATCCTCTGCTACTTTGTAACAAGGTATTTCTCCTTCAATTATTTTTGTGAATATGCTCATCTTAAAAAGTTATAAGTTTTTAGAGTTTAGTTGTTAGTAAAGGTAAAAAAGAATTCGGATTTTGGCGATGCCAAAACCCGAATTTATAATTTTTAATTTCTTTTTTAAAATGTATTTGTAATAAGAGAAACTAAAGTTTGTAAACTAGTTTAGCCCTGATTGAAACGGCATCCTTTTTTGAGGAACGAAAAAAAGATATAGTGAAAAGCAGGAAGAAGCTTCTAGTAAAAATTATCTAGAAATAGCTACAATTTCAAACTTCATAATTCCATTAGGAACTTTAATTTCTGCAACATCACCAACTTCTTTACCTAATAAACCTTTACCAATTGGCGAGTTTACAGATAATTTACCATTTCTAACATCTGTTTCAGAATCTGCTACTAAAGTGTAAGAAAATTCCATTCCGTTAGCTGTATTTTTAATTTTCACAATAGAATGAATCAATATTTTAGACGTGTCTAATTGAGATTCATCTATAATTCTTGCGTTAGCAACTACGTTTTTTAATTTGGCTATTTTAAACTCTAAATGAGATTGTTCTTCTTTTGCTGCATGATATTCTGCATTTTCACTTAAATCTCCTTTATCTCTTGCATCTGCAATTTCTTGTGTTACTCTTGGACGCTCAACTTGCTCTAGTTGCACCAATTCATCCTTCAATTTCTTTAATCCTTCTGCTGAATAATAAGATATGTCGCTCATAGTAATATAATTTAAAAATCTCATTACCTAAACAGGAATGAGATTGTCTTACAAATGTACAAAATAATTGTAAATTGCGGTCGTTATGAAGATAACAAAGATAACTATGATAAAAAAGTTTGCTGTTTTGCTATTCGCCTTCGTCTTATTTTCATGTGAAGATAATACACAAATTAATGATTGCTTTACAGGAGTAAATCTAAATGAAGTTTTAAATACAAGACTACCTGGTTACCAAACATTAACTATAAATGGTACTAGTAAAACCTATTCAATTAACGGCAGATCTATTTTTATTATAAGAAACAATGCTTCTAACTTTATAGCTTTCGATTTAGAATGCCCAGACAGAAGTTGTAATACACCTTTAGATATTTCTAATTTACCAACCGTTACTTGCTCTTGCCACAATAAAAGCTATAATTATTTAGAAGGTGGAAGGCTCATAGGAGAAGAAGGTTGTGGTATGTTAATGTATACTGTTAACCTAATTGGTAATGATGCTATTCAAATAAGAAATTAATTTAGTAGATTAGTTAAATTGAGTTGCTTATTTTTGCTGAAACACAACAATATTTAACGTGAAAAATTATTTTTCTTCAGATTTTAAACTAGGTGTTCTTGGTGGAGGGCAATTAGGGAGAATGCTTTTAGCAGAAACGCAAAAGTTAGACATACATACTTCTATTTTAGAAAGTAATAAAAATGCACCTTGTGCAGAAATTTGCAACACTTTTGTTGTTGGAGATTTATTAGATTTTGATGCTGTTTATAACTTCGGAAAAACGGTAGATGTATTAACAATTGAAATAGAAAATGTAAACCTTGATGCTCTTGATAAGTTAGAAGACGAAGGTTTAACCATTTATCCAAAACCAAAAGATTTACGAATTATACAAAGTAAAGCAAGACAGAAAAATTTTTATGTAGATCATCAAATACCAACTGCACCTTTTTCTCACTATGCATATTTAGAAGAACTTAAACATTCTTTTGAAAACAGTATTATAGATTTCCCTTTTGTTTGGAAAGCTGCTCGTTTTGGCTATGATGGTAATGGTGTAAAAATTGTTAGAAACGTAGAAGATTTAGAATCTTTACCAAATGTAGAGTGTATTACAGAAAAACTGATTCCTTTTAAAAATGAATTGGCAGTAATTGTTGCTAGAAATACTGATGGTGAAACAAAAACATATCCTGTTGTAGAAATGGAGTTTCATCCTGAAGCTAACCAAGTAGAATATGTTATTTGCCCTGCAAGAATAGACTCTCAAGTTGCAGAAAAAGCAAGAGAATTGGCATTAAAAGTAGTAAGTGATTTAGATTTTGTTGGTTTATTGGCTGTAGAAATGTTTCAAACTATAGATGATAAAATTTTAGTAAATGAAGTTGCACCTAGACCACATAATTCTGGTCATTATTCTATAGAAGCAAGTTATACCAATCAATTTGAACAACATGTACGTTCTATTTTAAATCTTCCTTTAGGAAACACTGAGAGTAAAGTTGCCGGAATTATGGTAAATTTAGTTGGTGAAGAAGGTTTTTCTGGTGATGTAATTTATAAAAACATAAAAAATATTTTAAAAATTGATGGAGTTACACCTCATATTTATGGAAAAAAAGAAACACGTCCTTTTAGAAAAATGGGGCATGTTACTATTGTAAATTCTGATATTGATAAAGCAAGAGAAATAGCACAACAAGTTAAAGAAACAATTAGAGTAATAAGTAAATAATTATGGTAGGAATAATAATGGGAAGCGATTCTGATCTTCCAATAATGCAAGAAGCAATAGATATTTTAGAAAATTTTGATATTAAAATTGAAGTAGATATTGTTTCTGCACATAGAACACCAGAAAAATTGGTAGATTACTCTAAAAATGCTCACAAAAGAGGTGTACAAGTAATTATTGCTGGTGCTGGAGGTGCAGCACATTTACCAGGAATGGTAGCCTCTATGAGTCCTTTACCTGTAATTGGAGTTCCTGTAAAAAGTAGAAATTCTATTGATGGATGGGATTCTGTTTTATCAATTTTACAAATGCCAGGTGGTGTGCCTGTTGCTACTGTTGCTTTAGATGGCGCAAAAAATGCTGGTATTTTAGCAGCTCAAATTATAGGAGCTTCTGATGAACTAGTTTTAAATAAAATTATCGCTTATAAAGAAGAATTGAAACTTAAAGTGATGAAAGCATCTGAAAACGTAAGAAAATAAAAAATTGAATAAAGAAATGAAAAAAGCTCAGAATTAAATAAATTCTGAGCTTTTTTATTTTTAAAAACAGGTTTTATATTAATTAGATATTACTATTTTTTTATTAAAAATTTTGTTATCTTCTAATTGTACTTTTACTATATAAACCCCTTTAGATATGTTAGAAACATTTTTCTTTTGATCCCCATTAAATACAACTACTTTTTTTCCTTGAATACTGAATAATGTTATTTTTTTAACCTCATTTTCATCAAAATTAAAGGCTACGTTTAATTCATTTTTGTTATCTATAAAAACTCTTAAATTTTTAGAATCATTATCTTCTAAAGTATTTATTCCTAAAGATTTTTGAGAAACCTCTATTTCTTCTTTAGTATAAATAATTTTGAATCTAGAATTGTTCTCTCCTATAGTTTCAATGGAAAAATCGTAGCTAATTTGTCTTAAATCTATTGTAACATCATTTTCTGTATCTAATAAATAAATAAAATAATTTTCATTGATGTA